>NZ_MAXA01000157.1 GCF_001854695.1 Parafrankia soli | reverse complement strand
CCTCAGCGCGGTCTCCGCCCAGCACACCGCCAGGGACTTCATCGGCTTCCTCGCCGAGATCGACCGTCAGGTCGAGCCGAATCTGGCGATCCACCTGATCTGCGACAACCTCTCCGTGCACAAGGCACCAACGGTGCGCAGGTGGCTGGTGGAGCATCCGAGGTTCGCCCTGCACTTCACCCCCACCTACTCGTCCTGGCTGAACCAGGTAGAGCGGTGGTTCGCCGAGCTGCAACGCCGCTGCCTGGCCCGGGGCGTCTTCTGCTCCGTCGACGAGCTGACCCACGCCCTCGAAAAATGGATCAGTCACTGGAACGAGAACGCCAGGCCCTTCAAGTGGACCAGGACCGCCGACCAGATCATCGACGCGATCGGACACTACTGCGCGCGAATCTCCGGACCGGGACACTAGTCCTCGGAGACGGTGAAGACGGGCGGGAAGCCGTGTTGCTCCAGGCGGCGGTTGCGGAAGAAGCCGCTGGTGGCGAAGCCGAGGCCGATCCCCGAGAGCAGGAGGAACACGACGAGGGTGAGCCGCACGCTCACCTGGCCGGGCAGCAGCGCGAACACGATCGCGAACGGCACCATGAGCAGGAACGGGCGCAGCGCCTGGCGGACCCGCCAGCCCGGGCCGGTCAGGTCGTTCGAGACCCAGTCGTTGTAGCGGGGCGGGAGCGTCCCGCCGATCAGGTAGTGCAGCCGCCCCGCCAGCGGGGGAGTCTCCCGGTCGCGGGGCGGGGAGACCGCCCCGGCGCCGGCGGGCTCCGGCTCCGGGCCGCCGGGCCGGGCCTGGGCCGCGTCCCCGGCGGGTGGGGTCTCGGTTGCGGGGTGCTCTCCCTGGCCGTCCATCAGGCGCTCCGGAGGGGGCTGGTGCTTTCAGGTGTCAGGGGGGTCGGGTACGGACCACAGCCCTGATAGTGCGGCACTGGCATACTTGGATCATGGTTCGGTGGGTGATGGTGGGCGCGGGTGGAGTCTATGACCTCGGGTACCACGTCGTGTGGTGCTCGAAGTACCGCCGTCGCGTGCTTGCCGGGTCGGTCATCACGTTGGACGTCATGCCCGACCATGTGTACCTGTCCGTCAGGRCTCACTCGAAGCACTCCCTGTCGTATGTCGCCAACCAGCTCAAGGGTTTCTCCTCGTATGTGCTGCGTGCGGGGTTCGGGCACCTGCGGTCCGGGCTTCCCATCCTGTGGTCACGGTCGTATGTCGTGGCCGCTGTCGGTGTGGTGTCCGTGGACACGGTCCGTCGATATGTCGACACCCGGTACGAGCGGCCGTGGGGCACGGAGTACGCCTGGTGAGGCGGGCTTTCAAGTTCCTGCTCCGCCCGACCGCCCGGCAGGCCGCGGCGCTGAGTGTGATGCTCGGCGACCATCGGGCGCTGTACAACGCCGCGTTGCAGGAACGCCGCGACGCCTGGCGTCACCCGTCGAAGACCATGATCCGCTACGGCGACCAGTCCGCCCAGTTGAAGGAGATCCGCGCCTGTGATCCGGACCAGGGCCGCTGGTCGTTCTCCTCGCAGCAGGCCACCCTGCGCCGGCTCGACAAGGCAACGGTCAAGACGATCAGCCTGAGGCGGGAAGGCCGCCGCTGGTATGTGCTGTTGTCCTGCGACGACGTACCCGCTGAGCCCTTCCCGGCCACCGG
>NZ_MAXA01000156.1 GCF_001854695.1 Parafrankia soli | reverse complement strand
CACCTTTCGTCGGAGGGGCGATCGTCGGCATGCTGGTCCTGATCACCGCCACCCGCACGGGCCAGCCCCACCCGTTCATCGCACCACCCGACTGCGGGGCGGGCAGCGAGCCGAGCCGGCGGGCGCTGCGATGAGCCCACAGAGCGTCCGCGAGCCGTGGGCTCCCGACATCGCCGCCGTCCGCCGGCTCCACCGCCAGGAGCCGGTATGCCGCACCGCGGTGAACACCACCGGGGTGATCAATCTGCGGGGTGCGGTCTCCGTCGTCGCCGCGTTCGACCCGATGGCCGCAGCGGAGACGACGGACGTGCACGCCTGCGCGGCGTGGGCGGAGGTACTGCGCACCCTGCCAGGACGGCTGCAACTCACCGTCCGCCGGCCAGCACGGCCGCGCTACCTGCACCACAGCTTCCCGGCCGATCGACGGGTGTTCCTCACCTGCTACGAGCCCAGCCGCCTGTGGCCAGGTAGCCGAGCGCGCGCCGCGACGGCGGTCTGCCACCGACTCGAGCAGGCTGTGCGCCTGCTCGACACCGCCGCCCTGCCGGCCCAGGTTCTCGACACCGCCGCCCTCTCCTGCCTGCTTGGCGTTCCCGCCGACCCGGATGACACGCTCCCACCAGCCGCGGACATCGACCACGAGCGACGGCCGGGTGGGTTCGTGGACGGAGGGCTGATCGAGGTCGGCGACGTGTACGCAACCACCATCGCGATCACCGACCACCCTTCCGACGGCGACCTGTGGGCGGTCCGCATGGAAGGACTGCTGGCCTATCCGGACAGGTTCGACCTCGCGTTGCACCTGACCCCAGTGAAACCCGGATGGCTGCGTGTCGGCCTGTACCTGACGGTCTACGCGCCCACCCCCAACCTGCTCGCCGAGGCGCAGGACGCCGTCACCTGCCACGCGGATTCCGTCGGGTTTTCGATCCACCCGCGCCGGATCCGGCCGACGCCAGGCTGGGTCAGCACCCTGCCGCTCGGGCTGGACCTGCTCGGGATCGGACAGACGATCAGCGTTGACGCCCTGGCCGCGGGCCTCACCTCCGCGTCTGCCACAGCGGGGACGGTCAGGGAGGGTCTGGGCAGCCGTCGGCGCTAGCGATGATCAGAGTTCTTGCGACGGGCAGCCTCGGGGGCGTACCGGATGAGCTGGCGCCCGAGGACGGCCGCGCCGCAGAAGGCGCCTCGGGCTACGCGGCCGTCCTCGTCCAGTGCTGGCGGGGCGCGAACCCCTCGCGGCGCAGCCAGTGCTCGGTGTAGACGATCCGTTCCGCCTCGACCACGACAAGGGGGTCCGACGGCGGCTCGCTGAGCGGGCGGGACCGTTCGACGTGGTCGGACTGCCACCGGACCGCCGACCAGTAGTAGGCCCGGGACTCGGGTCCGTGTCGCCAGCCGCCAAGTAGCGCCCTTGGCCACAGGGGTGGTTGTTAGCCGCCTGCGGTGTTGCGGGGGCAAGACGTTGCACTGCTGGTAGCCGCAGGGACGCCGGTGCCGGCGGCGGTCCAGAACGGTAGCGCATGCAGCCCCGGCGTCAGCCAGGTGAGCAGCGTGCGCAGCTCACGGGAAGGCTAACCGGGGGTACCAGCGTCGACAAGATTTTCAGGTGGCCGGAACGCTGGACTGCGACTGACCAGTCCCGCCCGCCGAGGTGTGC
>NZ_MAXA01000155.1 GCF_001854695.1 Parafrankia soli | reverse complement strand
GTGGTACTCGGCGGCCCGCCCTGGCCACCGCCCTGCTCGCGCCAGTTCATGTCTGCCGCGACCATGTGACTTCCTTCGCTACGACAGGAACTCTACCCACAGCCGCGCCCAGATGTCTACTACGGCGGGGACAGATTTTTGGCTCCCAGGAGACAGCTACCCTGCCGCGCACGATGGGGCCCGTCGGCGGCGGCGCCTGCTCGGAAAGGCAGGACAGGGCAGGGCGTCGGCTCCGGTGGAGGAACACACTCGGCCTGCACGACCAGGAAGCAGCCGCGATCCCCTGTCGCAGCCAGATCGCGGCCGGGTCGCGGGATGGTGTGACTGCGACGGCGGGCACACAGGGGATGTGCGGCCGATCCAGACAGACAGGGGACGGGCATGCGCACAAGCCGCGGGGCACGTCGTACTCCACGATGTGGGCCCGGTCCTGTCGAAGGGGCGGTCGGCGCGGGCGTCGGCCAGCGGCTGTTCCTGGTGGGCGCCGCGGACCTTCGGGTCGACGAGCAGGGTCAGATAGATGCCGCCGACCAGCACCCACGACTGGCAGGTCGAACACTGTCAGGAACCCAGCCCGGCGAGCGCAGGGCGCCACACACCGCGCCGCACAGGACCCCGCCCCGAGCCGCCGCGCCCCCGAGGCCATTGACACCCCAGGCGCGTCGGACCGGTCGCTCGTTCGGCGCGTCGCTTCTATCTGTAGGCCACCAGGAGCCGGGCCGCGGGACCGTTGATCGCCTCCGCTGGACGGCTACGTGGGGGTCGCCCCAGAACCGGGGCACGTCGAAGGGCCCTGGTGTCAATGGCACCAGGGCCCCGCAAATTCAACACCATCTACTAGCTAGCTAGGTACGTCAAGTTCCCTGAGTCCGCGTAGCCGGCCCCGGAGGGCGGGCGTGCGGAGATCGCGATGCGTGACCGGGGACCACCTTCCAATCTGGGGCCTGCGGTAGCCGAGCGAGCTAGACCATCGCTCGGGCGATCCTGATGGCATCTACTCCTCTGCTCGTCGTCTGGTCGGGTACTGCTGAACTTCTGTCGTGGTGCTCGGCGGCCTGCCCTGGCCACCGCCCTGCTCGCGCCAGTTCATGTCTGCCGCGACCATGTGACTTCCTTGGTTACGACAGGAACTCTACCCAGGGAAGCGCTCGATGTCTACTGCAGCGGGAGTAGATTTTCCGGAATCGAGGAGGTAGCTACCCTGCAGCGGCCGATCGTGCCAGGCATCGCCGGCACCGGCCCGGGAAGGCAGGGATACGCGTCAGCTCCGCTGGATGGAACGCCCCCGACCTGGCCGACCTGCTCGACGGCCTAGCCGAGTCAGACTGGGACGCTGCGTCGCTGTGCGCCAGATGGCGGGTACGCGACGTGACGGTGTTGCGTTCTGAGGAGGCGAGGCATGCCAGCGGCCATGGTGACCTTCGGTCAGACAGCAGCAGCGAGTTCGGTGAACGCGGCGGCCAGCCGCAGCCTCGGGTCGATGTCGACGGCGAGCTCGTAGTGGCCGCGGCGGATGTTGCGKAACGACCGCACCTCGACCCATCACTTGATCACGCCCGACAATCAGCGCGAAGGCCTGCCCTGGCCGGACGCAACAGAGCCGTACATCACGCCCTGGTCAGAGGTTCACGGGTCTTCGAAGTTAAGCGGGGTTGAGACATCCGCGGGCTCGGCGGGTGGTTGCGCAGCGTGTCCGTAGCCGCTGGTTGGTTGGG
>NZ_MAXA01000154.1 GCF_001854695.1 Parafrankia soli | reverse complement strand
GAGGGAAGCACGGTGACGCCTTCGGTGCCGTGGATGCCGGGCACCGAATGGCACGCTTACACGCTGCGTGAGCCGATCGGCGTGTGCGGCCAGATCATCCCGTGGAACTTCCCGCTGCTGATGGCCTCGTGGAAGATCGCACCCGCGCTGGCGGCAGGCAACACCGTGGTGCTCAAGCCTGCCGAGCAGACCCCGCTGACCGCGTTGCTGCTCGGCGAGGTCTTCACCGAGCTGGACTTCCCACCAGGCGTGGTCAACATCGTCACCGGTTTCGGTGACGCCGGCGCCGCGCTGGCCGCGCACGACGACGTGGACAAGGTCGCCTTCACCGGCTCGACCGAGGTCGGCAAGAAGATCGTCGACGTGGCGCGGGGAAATCTGAAGAAGATCTCGCTCGAGCTCGGCGGCAAGAGCCCGAACATCGTGTACGCCGACGCCGACATCGAGTCGGCTATCGCCGGTTCGGCCAACGCCTGGCTGTTCAACCATGGCCAGTGCTGTGTAGCGGGCACCAGGCTCTTTGTCGAGGACTCGATCTTCGCCGAGTTCACGGCGGGGGTCGCCGAGTTCGCCGCCGGCGTGAAGGTCGGGCCGGGCATGGATCCGTCCTCGCAGCTCGGGCCGCTGGTCTCGCGGGAGCAGCTGGACCGTGTGACCGGCTACCTCGACCAAGGCAGGGCCGATGGTGCGCGGGTACTGACCGGTGGGTCGCGTATCGGTGACTCCGGCTACTACGTGGAGCCCACCGTGCTGGTGGACGTGCACGAAGGAATGAGTGTGGTCCGCGAGGAGATCTTCGGCCCGGTGGTGGCCGCCATGCCGTTCCGCGCCGAGGAGGGTCCGGCGGGCGTGGCGAACAACTCCGAGTTCGGCCTCGCCGCAGGCATCTGGACTCGCGACATCTCCAAGGCACATCGGCTGGCCAGGAAAATCAAGGCAGGCAGCGTGTGGATCAACTGCTACAACGGCTTCGACACGGCGCTGCCGTTCGGTGGGTACAAGCAGTCCGGCTGGGGCCGCGAGCTCGGGGCGGCTGCCTTGGATCTCTACACCCAGACCAAGGCCGTCAACGTCCTTCTTTAACCTCGACCCGCGGATACTGCAAGGAGTTCCAAGCATGAGAACGAAAGCAGCTGTACTCACCGGCAGCAATAAGCCGTTCGAGATCATCGAGCTCGACCTGGACGGCCCACGTGACGGCGAGGTGCTGATCAGGTACGTGGCCGCCGGCTTATGCCACTCCGATCTGCACCTGTCCGACGGCGATCTGCCGCCGCGGTTCCCGATCGTGGGTGGCCACGAAGGCGCGGGCATCATCGAGGATGTTGGCCCCGGCGTCACCAAGGTCAAGCCGGGAGATCACGTCGTCTGCAGCTTCATCCCCAACTGCGGACATTGCCGTTACTGTGCCACTGGCAGGCAGAACCTCTGCGATATGGGCGCCACAATTCTCGACGGCCACATGCCCGACGGCTCGTTCCGCTTCCACCACGGCGGCGAGGACTTCGGCGCGATGTGTATGCTCGGGACCTTCTCCCAGTATTCCACTATCTCGCAGCACTCGGTTGTCAAGGTCGACGACAGCATCCCGCTGGAGACCGCGGTGCTGGTCGGTTGCGGCGTGCCGACGGGGTGGGGTACGGCCGCGTACTCGGGCAACGTTCGGGTCGGCGACACGACGGTGATCTACGGCGTCGGTGGGCTGGGCATCAACACCGTGCAGGCCGCCGTG
>NZ_MAXA01000153.1 GCF_001854695.1 Parafrankia soli | reverse complement strand
CTGTACGCCCGCGAGCATCTGCCGGGCAGCGAGGAGGGGGCGGACTACCAGCTCCCCATCCTCCCGGACGAGATCGCCGACATCGCTGTTACCCGCCGCGCGGCGGCCTGGGAGGAACACCGCGTCGGCCACGTCCGACCCGCCTCAGTACAACCTGCCGCGGCCGAACCGAAGGCACGAAGGTGAACCCAGAACTGATCGCCGAATGCTGCGCGGAGATGCGCGCAAGCCTCATCGAGCTGACCAAGATCCCGGCAGGTGTCAGCGACACCGTCGAAAGCAGCATCGAGCACACCGCGCTGACGTTGGTCGAACTGTGCGCCGTCGAAGCCGGCACCTCGATCGGTTGGGACACCAACAGGCGCCTCGCCCGCCGGGTCGCCGGCCTCCGCCCCGACCAGGCCGCGGCCCTCGTTGAGGTCGTCACCCGCACCATCACCACGGTGGCCATCCGCGCGGCCAGCCAGTCAGGCCGCCCCGTCACCGACCTTGTCGACCCGGCGGCGGCCGCGGTGATGGCCCAGCTCTACCAGCTCAACCCGGACGCGTGCGAGTGGGTCACGGCCGCCCTCACCGCCGATCCCGCGACCAGCTGAGGGAGAGACCCGGCGCAAACGATCCGCCCGCCTCGAATCCAACGAGTCCGCCCGCGGCGCCGTGGGGCGCCACCGACCAGCAGAAAGGACAGCGGATGAACGGCGGCATCTACCTCCCCGCGCCTGCCCACCGCGCCGGCGGCCCCGACGGCCAGGGCTGGAACCGGTTGTCAGTCTGGGGCTCGCCCGGTGACCAGTGCGCGCTCAAGCCGATGTCGTGGGCGTCCCTACGCGCCTCCCGGAACACAGCCCGGTTCGCCGGCTACGGCTACTGCGGGCCCTGCACCCGCCGCGGAGAGTGCGACGGCTGCCCGACCCTCAGCGCCTACCAGGAGAAACCTCGCCGGACCCTCATGTTCGGCCATCCCACGGCCCTCGTGCGCATCCTCGAACGACCCGGCCGTCCCCGCGAGCTACACCTCATGGACCGCCCCGACCAGGGATGGGGCTCCACGTCGCTCCCCTGGACATGGGCGGAGCTGGCCCGCCTCCCCGGATGGAACATCGGACGCCACTTCCGCGACGAGCACTCCGAAGGCTTCTGGATGATCGCCACGACCAGCCGTAACGGCCTGTACGGCGACCCGACCTGGGAGTCGTACGAGCACGACGGGTCGACCCTGCTCGGCGTCCCAGCCTGATCCACCCCACCCCGAGAGGACCCAGGCCATGAGCCACGTCCGGTTCCAGGTGGCGCGCCTTCCCTGCGGCGACCACGAGATCCGCGACACCCACATCCCCCACGGCCACCGGCCGTACACCATCACCTTCGGCTACGACGGCTCCGCGGATGGGGCGCGCTACGCGGCTCTGGACTGCGCGGCGATGAACGCCGGACGGCTCGCCATAGACCGCAAGTGGTACGACCGGCCCGGGGTGGTTCCCCTGGACGATGGGGGCGCCCGGAGGGCCGGCAACCGCGACTACCGGTGGACCCTGAGCCTGCGGGAGAACTCCCCCGGCTACCGCTGGTCCTGGCGCACCGCGGTGTTTCGACACCACGGCAGTGAGCACGCGGCCCTGGCCTACCTGCAGGCGGAGGCGACCGCGGCGGACGGGTGGACCGGTGAGGCCGCGCACGAGGCCGCGTGGGAGACGTTCGGCCGCCAGCTCCTCGCCGACAACTGGCATCCGGACCTCCGCCCCGGCCGCCGCGCCTGACCTCGCCCCCCAGGGCTC
>NZ_MAXA01000152.1 GCF_001854695.1 Parafrankia soli | reverse complement strand
AAGTCCACCGGCAGCTCCGCCAGCGGGGTGATCACCTCCCACTGAACGCCGCGGTCGGAATCCCACCGGTTGACCTCGCCCTTGAACTTCTCGGCGGCGGACTCGATGGCGCGCTTGGAAGGGGAGGTGATGCGCCAGGTCTTGAGCTTGACCGGCTGCTTGCCGCCGTTCCTCCCGGGCTTGGACGTGCCGATGCGTAGCTGGCCGTCGAGCACACCCCTCTGCTGCATGCGCAGGATGTCCGGCAACAGGATCGCCATTACGCGGCCCCCCTTTCCGCTTCCTCTTCCGTGATCTCGTCCGGTCCCAGGGGCCACGAGCGGTCCTCGATGGCGAGGATCTCCCGCGCCTTCTTCACTCCGTCGGGCCCGGCGTACCTGATGGCCAGGAACTTGTCCCGACCGAACTCCTCCAGGTCGGCGAGGGTCGAGATCCCCCGCGTCGCCAGGGCGTTGCGCACCCGGATGTCAATGCCGGTGAAGTCGTCCACACGCAGCCCACCCGCGCGGACCCCGATGCCGATGGACGCTGGCGCCCGGTGATACAGCGCCTCGAACCAACGCCGGGCGTGCACCCACCCGGCGCGCATCTCGGGTGTGATCATCACGCCGTGAACGCGGTAGCCGTCCGGGCGGATGTGGATGACGGCGCCGCCTTCGACCTTCGGCATCTCGACGATGGTGTGCGTCTCATCGCGCAGGTCCATGTGCGTGCAGGAGGCGTAGCCGGTCATCTGCATTCCGGCCTCGTCGTACACGGCCTTTCCGCTCTTGTAATCGCCGACCAGAAGAGTTCCGGCCGGGAAGGTGTGCACCAGCTTGCGGCGAACCACAACCGGTAGCGGTACGCCGAACTCGATCCCGCAGTCGGCGGTGCCCGCGTAGAGAAGGCGCTGGTGATAGACCTTGGCCTCGGTCCACCGATAGGCCGGCTTCATCTCCTCGATGAACTGGTCGAGCGTGGCCATGAACGGGGCGACAGCTTCTCGTTCCTCCTCAGTGAGCGGGAGCACCTGGTGACGGATCTGCGCGTCGGCTACCCGGTGGAACAGCTTCCCGAGCTCGGCCGCCTCGTTCGTGATGCGCCGCGGGGCGCCGGCGGCTAGGGCGACGGCGCGCTTCTCGTCGTCCTGCGCGATGAGTTCGGCTATCTCGTCGTGGTTCTCGACCGCGTACCGCGCGGCCTCCAATGCGCTCCAGTACGGAATCCCGCCCTTGGCCCAGGTGCAGCCCAGGATCGTGGTGACCGAGGGCAGGAGAAGCTCCTGATCCCAGAACGCCCGGTACCAGCGTTCGTCGTTGCGCCGGGTCATCAGAACGGAGGCTCCCCATCGATCTCCTCCAGGATCCCGACCCGTGGGGCGCCGGCCTCGCCGTCCTCGAACCCGAGCGCGGTGTGCGCGAGTTCGCGGACCTTTTCGAGGGTGAGGTTCTTGTCGTTGGCGATGCGCAGCAGGCCCTTCTGCCGGGCGTCGGGCCCAACGGCCTCCTCCTGGCGATGGGGGTACATGCCGTGCTGCGCCACCGTCCAGGCGATGCGGGCCCGCCGGGTCACCTCGTGGGGGGCGGTCCGCCAGAGCGACTCGATGACCTGGCGGTACTCCCGGAGTTCCGCCTGCAACTCGGCGACGTCCTCGGCGTGCGCCTCGCGTTCGAGCCTGAGTTCGTCAAGCAGCTCCGCGCGCAGCTCGGAGAACTCGGCCTCCCGGCAGTCGCAGGCCACGTGGTGGTCGGCGCAGGCGGCGTAGCGCGGGTCAAGGGTGTTCTTCGGGACGTCGTAGCCGGTCG
>NZ_MAXA01000151.1 GCF_001854695.1 Parafrankia soli | reverse complement strand
CTCGTCGAGCTCCCACGGCTCGATCTCGAACGGACGCTGACGGATGACGCCAAGGCAGTTCGACCGGTGACCAAGCCAGGGGTTCGGCTGGTTCGTGCCGACCACGCACACGTCGCGGCCGTCCTCGACCTCGAAGTCCATGGAGACCATCCCGACCGTGCCCGCGTCGCCGAGCGCCCGGTCCTGCATGTCCCAGCGGGCCAGCAGGTCCTCGGGGGTCAGGTCGCCGCTCATCGGCGGCCGACCCGGTACTGGTAGAAGTTGTCGGCCGGAGCCCAGTCGTCTTCCTCGGAGTCCGGCGGGAACGGGCCGCCCTCAGAGGCGCGAGGCGCAGGGGTGCCGGTCCAGTGCTGAACGAACCCGGGCAGGCCCTCGTACCCCTCGCCCGGGCCGTCGTTCCCGACGACGAGGGTCAGCGACTCACCGTCGGAGCCGCCTCCCTGGAGCTCGTAGTTGACCAGGCCGGGCGTCGGGTGCATGCCGAAGACCTCGGCGTACGCCTCGTCGGTGTCGATGTGCTCCATTTCAGCCCTCCACGTCTGTTGTCGAATCCGCATCCACCCGCCGGGCCCCACGGCCCGACAGCGGCTCCACCCGCAGATGCGCCGGGCCGTGGGGCCCGGCGGGGTCCATCAGCGGCCGACCCGAGGGCTCACAGGTCGTCCTTCGTGTACCGCTGCCAGACCTGCCCGTTGATGACGACCGACGTCCCGCCGGTGCCGCCCATCTGGACCCCGACATCGCCCCTGATGACGTCGGCCTGGAAGCCGACCTGGGAGTCGCCATCGTTCGAGTTTGTGTTCGTGACCGAGAAGGTGCCGCCCGCCGCCGCCGCCCTCGCCGCCCGCTTGATGCGGTCGGCGAACGCGCGCAGATCCTCGAAACCGGCGTCGTCCGGGCCGACGACATGGCCGACCTGCGCGTCGTCCGGCAGGTCCGACCCGCGGCCGAAATGCATTCCGACCTGGGCGCCGACGGTCCCGCCGTCCACCCTGTTGTGGATGTTGTAGTTCATGGGCTTCCTCCTCCGGGTAGACCCGGTCGCCAGCGCCTCACTGACGATCCGGGTGTGGTCGAACGCCAGCCCCTCAGCGAGGGCGGCATGAACTGGCACCCACTCGGCCGCCGCGGCGTCGCTGCCGGCCGCGGGCGTGACGAGCCGGGTCATGCGGGTGGTGTAGGCGAAGCTGACGTAGCGGCCCCGCGGGTCCCGTCCGGGTGCGGAGTACACGCCCACTGGGTCCAGGTGGCCCGGGTCGATGCCGGTCTCCTCGACCAGCTCCCGGCGAGCGGCGTGCTCGACGTCCTCGCCCGGGTCGACATGGCCGCCAGGCAACGCCCAGCGGCCCTTGTGTGGGTCCTTCGCGCGGCGGATGAGCAGCACGTGCGGGACGCCGTACTGCTCGGACAGGGCCACCACGTCGGCGGTCAGGCGGGTGTTCTCGGTGGCCATGTCAGCGACCGAACCTGATGCGCAGCCGGTGCCGTCGCGGCGGGCGCGAATCGACCGCGTCCGCCTGGACGGGGTCTCCGTCGAGGAAGCCCATCCTGGGCACGTGCATCGTGTAGAAGTGGCGGGCGCCGACCAGACCGCGGTCCGGATCGTCCTCGTCGAGGGTGGCGACATCCTCGCGCTCCAAGGGCTCCCCACGCTCCCAGTAGCGGAGCAGATTGGACTGCCCCCACAGGCGGGCGTCCGGCCGGCTGGTCGCGACGGTCACGATCTCCCGGTCGATGCCGGAGCCGAATCCGGCGGCGCGGGCATCCTCGTCGCCCATGATCGACACGAGGCC
>NZ_MAXA01000150.1 GCF_001854695.1 Parafrankia soli | reverse complement strand
TCTGTCTGACCAGCGCGTTGGTCCGCCACCAGCTCAGCGATGAGATCCCACCCCTACACGACATCGCCCTGCCCCGGCACACCCGCCCACCGGCCGGGTTCAGCCACGTGTCCTGGCACCGCTTCGCGTCTGACACCTTCGACGTCGGACGTGTCCCGCTCTCCATCGGCGGTGTCGACACGGCGATCTACTCGGCCGAACGGACGATCGTCGACATGTTCCGGCTCAGCCACCACGAAGGCGAGCAGGCCGCCGTCGACGCACTCCGCCGATGGCTCCGCCAGCCGGGCCACACCCCCTCCGGTCTACTCACCGTCGCCGGATACTTCCCCACCACCCTGCCCCGACTCTCCAGGATCCTGGAAATCCTGCTGTGACGCCCAGACGCCCCACCCGCGACTCCCTCGACGGACGCGCCTATCTCGATCTTCAGAACGCCGCCCGCCGCGCTGGACGCGACACCTCCGAATACCTCGCCCTCTACGCGCTGGAAGGTTTCCTCACCCGCCTCAGCCAGTCACGGTTCGCACACCTCCTCGTCCTCAAGGGTGGAGTGCTGCTTGTTGCCTACGCCACTCGGCGCCCCACCCGCGACATCGACCTGCAGGCCACCGGCCTGTCCAACGAGGTCGACGAGGTCGTCGCTCTCACCCGCGAGATCGTCGCGCTACGGCGGGATGACGGCCTCGTCTTCGACCCCGACTCCATCACCGGATGCGACATCCGCGACGAGGACCCGTACGCCGGCGTACGGGTGTCGATCACAGCACAACTCGCGACAGCCTTGATTGTCTTCCACGTCGACGTCAACTTCGGTGATCCCATCTGGCCCGAACCCGTCAGGATCGAACTGCCCCTTCTGCTCGGCGGCCAGACGAGCCTCCTCGGATACCCCGCGCACATGATCCTGGCCGAGAAGATCGCGACCGCCGTCGAACGAGGAACCGTCAACACCCGCTGGCGCGACTTCGTCGGCATCGTCTCGATCGGCACACACACCACCGTCACCGGCGACGACCTGCGACAGGCACTGTGCGTCGTGGCGGCCCACCGCCGTGTGCCCCTCACACCACTACGGCCTCTGCTGAAGGACTTCGCCCGCAACGCCCAACCGAAATGGAGAGCATGGCGACGCAAACAACGACTGGACGGCACGACGCCCGCCGATTTCCACGATCTTGTCGAGGTCTGCTGTGACCTTGCGGACCCGGCGATCCTCGGACAGGTATCCGGGAGCACGTGGAGCAATGGCACATGGACACCGACCACATGAAGACTTGACGCAGAGCGCCCTGAGCCAGAGTGGTAAACGATCCCAGCAGGCTGCGACCCCGACTGCCGCCACACGATGCACACCCCCAGCATGACGCCGGCCGCCGGGTAAACATCCACACAGTAAATTGATCTTGTTGCCGGTGGTCGGGAGTTGATCCGCTGGGAGTGCCAAGAAGTCGGTCGGGTAGCCCGCGGGGATCGCACCCCGGGCTCCCACAGATCCCGGAGCACACCGAGTACCAGTCCGCGCGGCCCTGTGGATGCCACCCCTGCCACCGAACACGCTCACCAGTGCAGGTAGGGGAGCCCGGGCTGTGCGTGCGGTACGCCTCCGACGAATTCCTCCTGGCCACGAAGCGGAGTGTCTCCACAGAACCCGGGGCGGTTCACCCGCGGGTGTGCCGGCCCGACGGGCGGGCTTGGCGCGCTCATCTACGGGCGTTGACATCCTCCCCGGCGTGAACGCCGGGGATTCCCGTACCTCGCGATCCGGGTTCCTGCTTCGTCAACGGACGCCTCCTCGCTTCAGGAGCGAGG
>NZ_MAXA01000149.1 GCF_001854695.1 Parafrankia soli | reverse complement strand
CCGGACCTTCCTGGCGCGCGGGATTGAAAACGCGCGTTTTCGTCTTGTGGTAGGGGGGCAGGCCGGTTCTCGTGCTGTTTGCGTGACGGGATGTCCTCGCTACGTCGCCGAAACGCCCTCATGTGACGTGTTGTGTGCGAATAGTGGATAGGTGGTTCGTCGGGGTTCTTCGGCTTCGCGGCGTCGTCCGAGTGCTCGCCGTACTCGTCCGTCTCAGGCTCGCCGGGCGCGGGGGCGTCCATCGTCGCGGCCGCCGGTGGGGGAGCGGGTGGTTCCTCGGGTGGCGTTCGGTGGCGTGGTTCTCGTCGTGATGGTCCAGGTGCTTGTGGAGCTGCTGGGCTGGTGGACGCTGCCGCTCGGGCTGCTCGTGGCGCTGGCAGCCGTCGGGGTCCTGCTCACGATTCGCGCCAGCCGGATCCGCGAGATTGGGCGGAGGGCGGCGGTCGCCGTCCTCGACACTCTGAGCCCGGCCGGGTTCGAGCATCACGTCGCGGATCTACTGACTCGTGACGGCTGCCGGCGGGTGCGGGTGGTCGGGGGCCGTGGGGACGGGGGTGTGGACGTGCTCGCCCTCACGCCGCGCGGGGCCCGGATTGCGGTGCAGTGCAAGCACTACCGCAGTCGTCCTGTGGGTCCGTCCGAGGTGCGGGACTTCAACGGCTGCGCGTGGACGGATCACCGTGCCGATATCGCGCTGATGGTCACCTCGGGCCGGTTCACCGCTGCGGCCGCGGACTTCGGGCAGCGTCATCGGATCCAGATGGTCGACCGGGAGCTGCTGGCGCGGTGGATGGCCGGCGAGCGGATCCTGCCCGGTATCCCGGCGCCGCGGCGCAGCCCTGTCGATGTCTCGCCTACCTCCGGAGATGCCTCGCGATGATCGTGCTGTTCGTGTGCATCGTGGCCGTGCCGTTCGTGGCGGGTCTGTACTGGCTGTCTCGCTGTGGCGCGGCGACCCGTACGACCGGCCGCCTGTGCTACCGCCGGCGCCGGGGGCTGCTCAGCCGCTGCCAGGACCACGGGTTCCAGCTGATCGCCCGCGGTGACCTTCTCGCGATCCTGTTCTTCGCGATCGCCTACGGCGGCTTCCGCTTCTACAAGATCCTCAGCTAGACGGGAACGCGCCAGACAGCCGCATCTGATCTTGTTGGGAATCGAACGTTTCCCGAACAAGATCAGGCGTGGCCGTCGCTGTCGATGTCCGAAGTCGCTGGCGCGGCCGAGCTGGGCGTTCGTGCTGACGTGCAGAGGAGTCCGGGCCCGCGGGATGCGTCGAACTCGCCTGCGTGACGGCCGGCCTCGGCCGTGATCGTGCGGGTGGGCCGCCAGCTGTTCCGTGCCGGTCAGCTGGTGACACCTGCGGCGGCCGCGGCCCGCAGGTAGCTGTACACGGTCTCGCGGCTGATGCCGAACTCGCGGGCGAGGTCGGACTTCCGCTCGCCGGTGGCAGCACGCTCACGGAGCTGGTCGGCCTGCTGGGGGGTGAGGGCGGGTTTGCGGCCGGTGTAGACGCCGCGCTGGCGGGCGGCGGCGATGCCTTCGCGTTGGCGTTCGAGGATGAGTGCGCGTTCGAACTCGGCGAACGCGCCCATGACGGAGAGCAGCAGTGTCGCCATGGGTGAGTCTTCGCCGGTGAAGGTGAGGTTCTCCTTGACGAACTCCACCCGCACGCCTTTGCCGGTGAGGGTCCGTACGAGGCGGCGTAGGTCGTCGAGGTTGCGGGCGAGGCGGTCCATGGAGTGCACGAGCACGGTGTCGCCGTCGCGGACGAACGCGATCATCTCGTCGAGCTTCGGCCGGGAGGTGTCCTTCCCGGAC
>NZ_MAXA01000148.1 GCF_001854695.1 Parafrankia soli | reverse complement strand
ATGGCCTGGCCCCGCCAGTTCGTGGAGGTCGACGGCCCCGCACGGCTGCTGACAGACGACGAGCGCGACACCCTGCTCGCCGCGGCCGACACGACGGGTCGGGACCGCCCGTGACCCTCACCGAGGCCCGCGAGCTCGTCGGCACCGACCGGCTCTGGCTCGCCCCCGTCACCGGCAAGCTCCTCGTCGGCGTCAGGATCACCGACGCCCGCGTCAGCTACGGCCGCACCCAGGTCCAGATCCAGCCCCTGTCGGGGCGTGGGTACCGCTGGGTCGACCCCGATTTCACCCAGGAGATCGAGGACTGATGAGTGCGCGCTACGAGCACATCCCGGCCCCGTTCACCCCGGTCGCTCTCGTCGGCCCCGGCACCGAACTCGGCGACGACGTCGTCGCGGACCACGCCCTGGTGATCGGCAACGAGTACRCCACCGCCCTGGTTGTCGAGGGGTCCCCGGATGAGCTGACCGCCCTCGTCGACCAGATCGCCGCCGCAGTGCGCGTCCAGGTCAACGGAGACGAGTAAGGCCCACCTGTACCGATCGGAGGAAGGTCGATGCACGTGCCACCGCAGACCAGCGAGGACGGCACCGTCTACGCCGCCGTCCAAGCCGAACCCGGCCTCGTCACCGAGGTCTACTGGCTGCTGACCAGTCAGGACCCTGGCGGGGGTCCCATCGTCGTGGGTCAGGTTCGGGGCTGCGTCCTGGCGAGACTCGCGGTCGCCGCGTTCGCCGAGGCCGGCGAGATCTGATGGGCCTGGTCGACTGGCTCGCCCGCCAGCTGGAGATGGACGCCGCTCACGACGAGCAGGCGGCCCGCGCCCGCCGGGTGGGCGCCGAGGCGGCCCGTACCGGCGGGTTCGCTGCGGGGGCGACGGCGTGGATGCGGGAGTCCACCGGCGCGACCCGTAACGGCCGGATGCGCCTGCCGCGCGTCGAGTGCAGCACCTGCCACACCAGCCACGTCCAGCGTGCCGACGGACATCCCGCGGCCCACCGCCGCAACGGCCAACCCTGCTCCGGTGGTGGGCCCGCCACATGAACCGGAACGCCGTGAACCAGCGGAGAGACTTCATGCCCCACAGCTACGCCGCCATCGACATCACCCCACCCGAACTACGCGCCGACGGCATCGCGGCCAGCGTCCGCGATGGCTGGGTCCACGACACCGTGCTCGACCCCCGCGAGATCACCGACTGGCCCGCCCGGCAGGCTCGCGCCGTCGTCCCGTTCGACGTCGTTGACGGCCGCCCGGTCAACCCCGCCGGTCCCACTGGACGCATCGGCCGCGACMTCGGCGTCTGGGGAGAGAACGCCGCGGTGGACCCCATCGCGGTCGCTGGCGCCGGCGCCGACCGGAGGGTGCTGCTCATCCRCCGCGGCGACTGCGGGCACTGGGCGATCCCCGGCGGGATGGTCGACCCCGGAGAGACCGCCAGCGTCGCCCTCGCACGCGAGTTCGGCGAGGAGACCAGCCTCAGCTACGGCACGTTCGCCGCACAGATCCTCGACCGGCGGGTCGTCGAGGATCCCCGTAACACCGACTGGGCCTGGGTCGCCTCGACCGTGGCCCTGATCCAAATGCACGAGACGAAGCCGAGGGCGGGCAGCGACGCCACCGACGCCCGCTGGTGGCCGTTCCCCGACCTCGACACGCTGCGCGTCGCGGTGACCGCCGACGGCGGGCAGCTCTACACCGCCCACGAGGCGCTGCTGGCGCTCGTGCCCGAAGGCGCCCGCGCCCGATGACGAGCCGACCCGCCGTCTGGCTGCTCGACATCGACGGGGTGGTCAACGCCTCCCGCCCGGGCTGGGGTGGCCCGCCGCGGCGGACGTTCGTCCGCGCGCTCGGCATC
>NZ_MAXA01000147.1 GCF_001854695.1 Parafrankia soli | reverse complement strand
CTCCTGGACCCCGGCCCGCCAACGCGGCACCGACACCATCGTGATCAAATTTGCGGCGGCGACCTGCACACCGTGTCCCGCCCGCGACCAGTGCACCACCTCGAAGAAACACCGCCGGCAGCTCACCGTGCACCCCCGCGACGCCTACCACGCCCAAGCCGACGCCCGCGCCCGGCAGGACACCACCGACTGGCAGGCGAAATACGCGCTGCGGGCAGGGGTCGAGGGCACCATCCGCCAGGGCGTCGCCGTCACCGACCTACGCCACACCCGCTACCACGGCCTGGCCAAGACCCACCTGCAACACGTGTTCTCCGCGGTCGCCCTCAACCTGATCCGCCTCGACGCATGGTGGAACGGCCACCCCCTCGACCGCACCCGCACCAGCCACCTCGCACGCCTCGAACTCACCCACGCCGCATAAGGCCGAATTAGCCAGCAGGGTCCCTGACCGGGGCGACGGTGGCGGCGGTGGCGGCGGTGGCGAGAGCGGCTTCGGTCATGGGCACGAACCAGGCGGTGTCGTTGGTGTCCTGGGTGACGGTGTGGGCCAGGACGAGGTAGTCGTCGGTGACCACGAGCTGGGCGTTGTAGCCCTGGACCCAGCCCGGTTCGGTGGGAGGAGGCGTCCGTTCCCGGCCGAGGCTCGGCGACGACCTGTTCGGCCGCCGCACGTTCGGCCTCCTCCGGCCCGGGCTCGGTGCGCCGGTCGTACTCGTCGCGGACGTGGGCGCGGGTCCGGTTCGCGCCCAACGACGCGTTCGCCTCGATCTTCGTGCCGTCGACCGCGACCTGTCCCAGCCGGCCCAGTCCGTGCCGGACGCACAGTCTCAGGACCTGGGTGAACAGGTCCGTCACCGCCTCCTGGCAAGCCACCACGAACCGGGAGACCGTGCAGTGGTCCGGGACGTCGCCGGCGCAGGCCACCCGGAACGCCACGTCGACCGCGCACAGCCGCTCGACCTGCCGCGACGAGCGCACTCCCCGCGCCCAGGCGTAGACCACCAGACCGAGCAGCATGTCCGGGTCGTAGGCGGCCCGGCCCACCCCGCCGGTGCGGTAGCGGGCGTGCAGCACCGAGGTGTCCAACACCGCGACCGTGTCGAGCACGAACCACACCAGGTGCTCGTCGGGCAGCCACTCCCGCATGTCCGGGGGCAGCAGGAAAGGCTGGTCCCGACGCACCGGCCGGTAGTCACGCGCCACAAGGAGATCATTCCACCCGAATAGTGATCAGCCGGGCAGCGACACCCCCATTTTGCGACAGGCTCCTCTACTCCAACAAGGGGGCGATGACACCCGGGTTGACCGGGGAGACCGTGGACGGCATGTCGCTGGCTACCATCGACCGCATCATCGATGCGATGCGCCACGAGCGCTACCGATGGAAACCGGTGAAGCGGGTGCACATCCCGAAGAAGAACGGGAAGAAACGCCCGCTGGGCCTGCCGACCTAGTCGGACAAGCTGGTCGGCGAGGTGGTGCGCCTGCTGTTGGAGGCGTACTACGAGCCGACCTTCTCCGGCCGCTCCCACGGGTTCCGCCCAGGCAGGGGCTGCCACACCGCACTCGGTGAGGTGGTCGATGTCTGGAAGGGCACGCACTGGTTCATCGAGGGCGACATCGCCCGCTGTTTCGACGAGCTTGACCATCAGGTCATGCTCGACACGGTGGGCGAGAGAATCCACGACAACCGGTTCCTGCGACTCCTGAAGGCCATGCTGAGCGCGGGGTATCTGGAGGACTGGAAATGGGGAGCGACACTCTCCGGAACGCCACAAGGCGGTCCGGCGTCCCCGATCCTGTCCAATATTTATCTCGACCGGCTGGACAGCTTCGTCGCGACACACCTACTCCCGAACTACAACCGGGGCGAACGCAGGGTACCCAACCCTGCCTACCAGAAAGTCGAATATGCGATCGCGCGTGCCCGACGGCACGGCGACCGGCCAGCATTACGCCGGCTTCGCCGGCAACGCCGCCAGCTACCCAGCCAGGATCCCCAGGATCCCAGCTATCGGCGGCTACGGTACGTAAGGTACGCGGACGATATCCTGTTCGGGTTCAGTGGACCGAAAGCCGAAACACAGGAGATMACCGAAATGGTCCGACAGTTCCTTCGCGACGACCTCAGGCTGGAACTGTAAACATTCAGCCATTCGGGGGGCTGGTTGATGCGTGGTCTGCGGGTGACGGTTGGCCGGTAGCGGGTGTCGGGTCGCGGCTAGGGTGATCGATGTGGCCATTGACGATGCTCGTGCTGTGATCGACGCGTTGGCTGAGCCGGAGACGTTGCTGGTGTTCGGGGTGCTTGCGGTGAGGACGTCGAGGGCTGGGGTGAGCGCGTCGGACCAGGTGCGGTCAACGCCGTACGTGACGCCGTTCGGCTTGATGAGAGCGACGTCGCTGTCGCGGGACGTGGTCGAGGCGGCGGCCGCGCGTCTGAAACGGGCCGGTCTGCTCGAGGTCCTGGTCGATGACGAGCGGGGGTATGAAAGCTGGCGGGTCAGCGAGGCCGCTCTGGCCGCCGCGACGACCGAGTCGGTCGGTGTCGGCTCGCGAACGGGCCGTGGATGACAGCGGGAACCGGCCGGTTGTCGAGACGATGTGACGGTCTCGGCGTGTTGGTCGCGGATGCGGTGGCGTGGTCGTAGTGTGATCGTCGGGTGGCCGCGTCGGAGGAGATGTCACGCGAGGGGTTGATCGCGCTCCTCGTGTTACGGGATGCGCGGATCACGGCCCAGGACGGGCAGATCATGACGCTGTCCACGCAGGTCGCGGACCTGGTGGAGGCCAACGAGCGGTTGGCGGGGAAGCTGGCCAGGCTGGAGCACCTGCTCTCGCGCAACTCGTCGAACTCGTCGACGCCGCCGTCCAGGGACGACGACCCGGGTAGGACGCCGCCGTCGGAGAAGGCGAAGCCACGTGCCGGCGGTGGTCCTACGCGTGCCCGGGGCAAGCAGCCCGGTGCGCCGGGGGCGAACCTGGCCTGGACCGACGGCCCGACCAGCCGGGTCGACCGGTTTCCGCAGGGGCGGTGCGAGTGCGGCCACGATCTGGCCGCGGCGGCGGATCTGGGGGTTGTGGACCGCTACCAGCAGAACGAGGTCCCCCCGATGTCGGTGACGGTGACGCAGTACGACCAGCATCAGGTGCGGTGCGGCTGCGGCACCCTCTGGTCAAGCAGTTCCGAGACGGGGTGCTGGTCGGGCTGTCCGACACCACCAGCAACGGCGGCCGTCCCGGCGAACGCAAGGCCCGTCTACTGCTGGAAGTGCTGCGCGACCGCGAAGCCGACGTCCTGCGCTTCGCCCACGACCTGCGCGTGCCGCCCACCTCCAACCAGGCCGAACGTGACCTGCGACCAAGCAAGATCCAGCAGAAGATCTCCGGACGCCTCACCAGCGAGCAGCGCACCACCGACCGCTACCGCATCCGCGGATACCTCTCCACCGCCGCAAAGCACGGCCACAACATGATCGACGCCCTCCGCGACGCCGTCCTGGGCCACCCCTGGATGCCACCCGACCCCGCCCCAGCCTGACCTATCACACCGGATACCAGCACCACCCACCGCGCACATGCCGGCGGGTTCTTCGCCGCGCCATCACGCAGCAAAACCGCAGCTCAGCACCACGGCTGAATGTTTACGTTCCAGGGGCGGGTTGAGGCGGTCCTGTGGGGCGGCTGGTCCGATCCYGAGCGATCCGTGCCGGCCTCCACGGTGGTTCGAGGGTTACCACCCTGCACGTACGTACGCACGTACTAACCTGCACGTACTAACTTTTGGCCCGTCGTTCGACGGTGACCTGAGAGACCCTGCGGAAACGACTACGCGTCGGCGCTGCCACCGCCCGCCGACTGGTCGCACAGCTGCGCAGTGATGTCCATGTCGCGCTCGACGGCCAGGGCGAGTCGGCGACGTAGAACTCGATAACACCACGCCCTTCTGTGCCGGTCGGGGAGGCGTGCCCGCGGGCTTCCCCGTCATCCGGCCGGATGACGGGACGCCAGGGCTCGTGACTCGGGATTGTGCGAAGACCTCGCTATGGTCCTCGGATGCCGTTCGGAACCGGGCGGTGAGGCTGGTCGCGGGTGTGGTGTGCCTGGCCGTTGTCGGCGGTCTGTGGGCGTCTCTCGGCTGCTTCGAACGCGGGCCCGAGTGGCGCGAGCGCTGCTCGTAGCAGTTCAGGCAGCGAGCCGGACAGTAGGACGAGTCCCCCGGCTGCGGGGGAGGTCGCGGTGGTCAGCCAGCGTGTGAGCGCGATTCGCWCTGCGGTGGCGACGCTCGCTGCGAGTACGTGGGCGGTGAGCTGGTCGCTGTCRCCCAGGCGCTCGGCGATCACGGCGGTGAGGGGCTGCTCGATCTCGTTGACGGTGCCGAGGAAGGCATCGCGAAGCGTGGGGCGAGTCGTGATGAGCAGTAGTGCGCTGGGATCGTGGCTGCCCGGGTCGGTGTACTGCGCCACGATCGCCTCGATGATGGCGGTGGCGAGTGGGGTGCTAGCGGCCTGGGCAGCCACTGCCGCCGCGACCCGTGCTTCCCGTTCCGCGGTGACGGCGGCGACGATCGCCTGTTCGCGACTGGAGAAGTAGTTGTTGTAGGTCCGTGGCGAGACCCCGGCGGCCTCGGCAATGTCGTCGACCCGCACGCCGTCGGGCCCACGCTCCAGGGCCAGCCGCAGGGCGGCCTCCCGTAGAGCCTTCCGGGTGGCTTCCTTCTTCCTCTCCCGTAGGCCAGGCGGTGGCGTCGTCACCAGGCCAGCATCCCACGGCCGCATGCGTACGCGCAAATTTGCGTGCGCGCATCTTTCTGCTAGCGTCGGATCGTCTCCCTCGCCAGGAAGGACCAGACGCATGCGCGCCAAGGGCATCACGTACGACACCGGCTTCGTCCACAAGGGCGAGATCTCCCGCCAGCGCTTCCACTCCGACGTGGTCAGGCGGGAGCTGGCCATCATCCGAGACGACCTGCACTGCAATGCTGTCCAGATCACCGGCGGTGACCCGGAGCGGCTGGAACTGGCCGCGAGCCACGCCGCGGAACTCGGGCTGGAGGTCTGGTTCTCGCCCTACCCGCTGGAGCTGACGAGCGACGAGATCCTGACGCTGTTCGCCGACTGCGCCCACCGCGCGGAACGCCTCCGGCAGCAAGGAGCCGCGGTCGTGTTCGTCACCGGCGTGGAGCTGACCCTCATGAACCGGGGATTCACACCCGGCGACACCCTCGCGGAGCGACTCGGCCTGCTGCTGGGCGAGCCCAACGGCCGACTCGAACGGCTCGCCGAGATAAGTGCCCGTCTCAACGACTTCCTCAACGACGCAGTCGCCGTGGTCCACCAGCACTTCAACGGGAAGGTCACCTACGCTGCCATACCGTTCGAGCGGGTCGACTGGACGCCCTTCGACATCATGTCGCTCGAACTCATCCGATCCGCCGAGGTCGCCGACCGGTACCGGGAAGGCGTACGCACCCTCGTCGCGCAGGGAAAGCCAGTCGCGATCACCGGATTCGGCACGGCCACCTGGCGCGGCGCCGGCGACAGAGCACCCCGCAGCATGGAGATCGTCGAGTCCGACCCGGAAACCGGCGCCCCCCTCCGGCTGAACGGGACCTACGTCCGCGACGAGGCCGGCCAGGCCACCTATCTGGCCGAACTACTAGAGATCTTCGACACCGAGGGGGTCGACAGCGCCTTCGTCTTCCTCTTCGCGCTCGAGAGCCATCCGCACCGTCCCGATGGTGATCCCCGCGACGACCTCGACCTGGCCAGCCCCGGCATAGTCAAGGTCCTCGAGGACCGCCGCGGAGACACCTATCCCGACATGGCCTGGGAACCCAAGGCCRCCTTCGCGACCATCGCCGAGCACTACGCCACCTGAGCACCCCGTCACAGCGTCCTCTCAGGTCCAGTTTCCGCATAGCGCTCGATGTCCACACAGGACAAGAACACGGCGACACGGCGATGTTGGGCAATCGTCGTACATCGGCCCATACAGGTCTTCAAGATAGGATCACAGTCCGAAGAACGGGACCCACCTCGCGGCATCACGACGTACCAGATCATTCCGGCCCGGATCGCAGGCGGACGAGGCTAACCCCGTCTCGCCACTACACACCGCGCAGTCGGGCACAGAGTGGCCCCTCATCCCTTCCGCGGATGGGGGGCCGTTCACGTGTCTGGCGTTCCTCCGACCAAAATAGTCACCCAGAACAACAATTTCCGTGGTGGTTAACGGCCTCAATGCCACAGGCAGGCAGGGGCCTGATCCGACGCCGTGACGGAATGCCGGCCTGACGGATTCACCGCCGACGACACGGACCCACCTGGCGCGGGGCGGCTTCAGTCGTCGCGCCCGGCACCGCGGTCGGGTGCGCTCATGTCCCCCGTCCCGGGCGTGCCCTCGGCGAGCCCGTAGCGCAGGTACACGGTGCCCTTCGGACCGGCTACCGGCGGTTCGAGGAGTGTGACGTTCGTGGGCACCGCGCCCCCGTCGAACACCTTCTTCCCGACACCGAGCACGATCGGGTGCACCCAGAGGTCGAGACGGTCGAAGAGCTTCTCGCGCAGGAGGGTCTGCACCAGGTTCAGGCTCCCGACGACCTTCACGTGCTCGTGCCGGTCACGGATCTCGCGTACCGCGCCGGCCAGATCCGGGCCGAGCCGCGTGGACCCGGCCCACGAGAGGTCGGGCCTGCCGCGGGAGGCCACGTACTTCGGGACGCTGTTGAAGAGCGTGGCGATCTCGTTGTCCTCGCCGCCCTCCTGGTACGGCCAGTAGGCGGCGAAGATGTCATACGTCCGCCGGCCGAGCAGGAGGGCGTCCGTGCCCTCGTACGCGGCACCGACCTGCGCCCCGGCGACCTCGTCCAGCAGGGGCGCCTGCCAGCCGCCGAACGGGAACCCCACCGGGTCCTCCTCGGGGCCGCCGGGCGACTGCCCGACGAGGTCGAGGGTCGCGAACAGCTCGATGTGGATGAGGCCCATGCCTTACTCCCGATGAGTTGGTTGTCTCCGTCGGGAGGTAGACCTGTGGGCACCGGCAGACTCATCGCTGCGACGGCACCCAGCTTCGTACTCGTCGACCGCCTCGCCCGGCGCATCGGTCACCACCGGCGTCCTGCGGTCAGCGTCCTTGCGACGCCCGRCAGGTATGCCGTGCGCCTTGATCCAGGCCCGCACGTCCGATTCCTCGAAYAGCACATGCCGACCGATCTTGAAGCACGCGGCCCGGTGCCCTCAGACCGGGACGCCGCACCGGCACTCCCGCAGGCCCTGATCCGAATGTGGCCCATCCGGGGTTTCAGGGGCCGCCGGACAAGGCGTAGGAGACGAGGTGGGTATCGTCCGGGTCAGCCACCCAGATGACGGTCGAGCACAGTGTCTCGCCAGCGACCACGGCCAAGTGCTCGGGACGGAACACGGTTGCGCCCCACGGTGTGCGGCCTACTGCCACGAGCATTCCGCCCTCCGGGTTGGCCTCCGCCCTCGTCACCGGACCGCTTCGGGTGACAGTGTCACACATTCCCTCCMGCCTGGCGGACAGTGACGGGTGAGGCGGCGTCGGGGCCGGTCTGCCGGCGCTTGCCGAAAGCGGCATAGGTACTTGCGTAAGCGCCCATGTAAAACGGGCAATACCGGCCTTGCAGCCCCCYTGTGCCGAGCGGCTGGCCGAGCCAGGGGATCAGATGGTTTCCGCGTGAGCGACCACCGAAGGTAGCAGGCGAAGTCATCACGTGATGAATGCCCACCGCGCCGGCCAAGGAGCCGATGTCCCGAGACACGCTATTCGCATGTCCTGAGCCAGGGCACTACCAGGGGCACCACACCCATGCTGACCTGCGACAGACCCGACTACCAACGATCCAGTGGATTGAGTACAGCGCTGCTGGACCCCGAACGAGGTGTGATGATCGTACCGCCGCGATCACGGAAGGTCTGCCGGTAGGCAGTTGGTGAGACACCCGTCGCGGCTCGGAAGTGCTGGCGCAGCGAGATCCCGGTCGCGAAGCCCGTGTGCCGGGCGACCTGGTCGATCGGCAGGTCGCTGCTCTCGAGCAGATACCTGGCCCGCTCGACCCGTTGCCCGGTCAGCCACTGCCCGGGTGGGAGGCCCACCTCGTCCCGGAACCTGCGGCTGAATGTCCGCACACTCATGCGCGCGTGGGCGGCGAGCTCGGAGAGGCTGGTCGGCTCGCCCAGGCGACGAAGCATCCACTCCCGGGTACTGGCCGTGYTCGTCCCGGAGGGCGGCGGTACCGGGCGCTCGATGTACTGCGCCTGGCCGCCGTCGCGCCAGGGCGGCACGACACAGCGGCGGGCCGCGCGGTTCGCGACCTCGCTGCCATGATCGCGGCGAACGAGGTGCAGGCACAGATCAATGCCGGACGCGGCGCCCGCAGAGGTCAGCACGTCCCCGTCATCGACGAACAGGACGTCGGGGTCGACCGTCACCCGGGGAAACATCCGGGCCAGGCGCTCGGCCTCGAACCAGTGGGTGGTGGCCCGGCGTCCGTCAAGCAGCCCGGTGGCTGCGAGCAGGAACGACGCCGTGCAGATCGAGACGACCCGGGTGCCCGCCGCGACCCTGGCGAGGGCCGAGGCCACCAGGGCGACTGACCGGGGGTCGACCAACCTGCTCCGTTCGTCCGGCTCGTCCGATCCGGGCCAGCGGGACGGGCCGGACGGGCCGGCCTCCTGCGGATGGACCGGCGCGAGAACCACGGTGTTCGCCGTCCCCAGCATGTCGGCCGTGTGATCGACGGCGACGGTGAACCCGGCGGCCGTGCGTACGGGCTCGCCATCGACGGTGCAGACGACGACGTCGTAGAGCGGATCGCCGGCCGGCCCGACCGCCGCCCCGAAGACACGGGCGGGTATGCCCAGCTCGAACGGGATGACGCCGTCAAGCGCGAGAACGGCGACGCGATGCATGGCCAGATCCTATCGAACAGTGACTATCAAGCCACTCCTGTCCACGCCCCGGCCGGGGCATCCTGACCTCACGACGCGTGAGCGCACCAGGAACTGATCTGGGTCTGAGGAACGATGAGGGGACAAGATCAATGAGGGCGATCGTGTACGAACGCACCGGTGATTCGGAGGTGCTCCGGCTGGTGGAGCGTCCCCGTACGGATCCCGGGCCGGGCCAGGTCCGAGTACGGGTCGCGGTGTCGGGAGTGAACCCGACGGACTGGAAGGCCCGCAGTGGCGCGCACGGACCGGTCCCACCGGGCGGGCTGGTCCCGAACCAGGACGGCGCCGGTGTCGTGGACGCCGTCGGCGCCGGAGTCGATCCCGCCCGGGTCGGGGAACGGGTGTGGATCTGGGAGGCGGCCTGGCGACGGCCCGACGGCACCGCGCAGGAGGAGATCGTGCTGCCCGCCCGCCAGGCGGTCCCGCTGCCAGCCGGTGCATCCTTCGATCTCGGAGCCAGCCTGGGCATCCCGGCGATGACCGCGCACCGGACCCTCACCGTCCATCCGGAGGGCCCGGCCGCGCTCGGACCGTCGGCGCTGGCCGGCCGGACCGTGCTTGTCGCGGGTGGCGCTGGCGCGGTCGGACACGCGGCGATCGAGCTTGCGCGCTGGTCCGGCGCGAACGTCGTGACCACCGTCAGCTCACCCGGGAAAGCGGCGCTGGCCGCCGCCGCAGGTGCCCACCATGTGGTCAACTACCGCGAACCCGACGCCGCGGAGGCGATCGGCAAGGCTGCGCCGGACGGCGTCCACATCGTCGTCGAGGTGAACCCAGGCGCGAACGCCGAGCTCAACCAGCAGGTCCTGACTACCAACGGAGTAGTGGTGATCTACGCCGACGGCGGCGGGACGCATCTGCCCATCCCGATTTTGCCGTCCATGATGTCGAACACCCGGCTGCAGTTCATCCTCGTCTACACCATGCCGGACACGGCCAAACTCCAAGCTGTCAAGGACATAACAGCAGCGGCAGCAGTCGGCGCGCTGCGCGTCGGCACGGACGCCGGTCTCCCGCTACACCGGTTCCGGCTGGAACAGACCGCCGCAGCGCATGACGCAGTCGAGGCAGGCACCGTCGGAAAGGTCCTCGTCGACGTCACCCATGCCCCGGAAGATCCCGAACAAGTCCACCTTCCGGACGAGGAATAGTTTCTTCTTTTCCGACCGGTTATTCGAGATCCAAAGAGGACGACCACGACGGTCCGTGCTCTCATTCGGCCCGTTCCTGGGCCCGGTAGTCCTGGACGGAACGATCGACGTACGCCAGCAGCTCCGGAGTCAGCCGGTGCAGCGCCCGTCGGTCGTACCAGCGGACGACAAGGGTGCCCACGGCGAGCCAGCAGAGCAGGCCGATCGCGGCCGCCACGACGCCACGGGTMAGACCCGCGTCAGCCTGGGCGCCGAAGTACAGGATCGCCCGGTCGCCGGCGAGGATCTGCCGCAGCGGCTCAGCCTCGCTGAGCAGCCGGAAGAAGCCGGGTAGTGCCTCCACGGGGACGGTCCCGCCGGCCGAGGCCAGGCCGGCGTAGACGAACAGCAGGATGGCGACCAGCTGCCCGGGGGTGCCGAGCACCGCGAAGAGCACAATCGTCCCGGCGGCGACGCTCGCCGCGCACAGCCACGCGTACAGCCACAGCAGCAGCGGATGCGGCGCGTCCATGCCCACCGCGCCGGCCGCGACCGCGAGCATCAGGCCGGTCACCACCGCGGTCAGCACCGCCGCCATCGCCCATTTGATCAGCAGGGTCCGCCACCGGCTGATCGCCTTGGGCTGGAGCTGGGTCCATCGGGGGCCGACCTCGGAGGTCCCGTAGCCGAGTGCCGCGTCCACCGTGGAATGCAGGATGGTCCCGGCCAGGAACCCGCACATGAGGGTCAGCAGGGCCAGGTAGAAGGCGCTGAGGCCGAGCGCGCTGCTCGCGGGCGGGGGATGGAACTGGCTGGTCGTGACCGTCACCGGGTTCGCCAGGAACGCCTTCGTCGCGGCGTCGTGGGGCCCCGCGCCGGCCACCGCCGTGAGCTGGCCGCTGACCGTCCGCGAGGCGGCGGCGACAGCGGGCTGCAGGATGCCGGTGGCCAGGCTCACCCCCAGCGTGCCGGCCCGCGGGTTGGTCAGCAGCTGGATCGCCCCGGCACCCGCTGTCCCGGCCGACGACGGACCGGCCGACGACGGACCGGCTGCCGACGAGCCGGCTGGCGGCAGACCGGCCTGTGCCAGGAGCGAGGCGGTGAAGTCGGGCGGGATCACGACGGTCGCGTACGCGCGCCCACGGTTCATGGCTCGTTCGGCCTCGGACCGGGTCACCGGCTCCAGCCGCAGCCGGCCGGACACCGCGGGACTCGCCCGCAGGCCGGTCTCGATCCGCCTGCCGATGTCGAGGTGTTCTGTTCCCAGCGTGGCCCCGCGGTCGCTGTTCACCGCCTCGACCGGCAGGTCGCGCACATGAGCCAGCGGGTTCACCGCCGACGCGAGGTACAGCGCGGTCATCGACGCGACGACAACCGAGGCCAGGACCAGCGGCAGCACCCACACCGCGCGTTGGCGCAGCAGGTCGCGCACGCGAACCGGAAAGTCGTCCCGCGGTGTCCCGTTCTCCGGACCCAACAGACTGTCTCGTCTCACTCAGGCCCCGTGGGTACACAGTTCACGGGCCGGCCAGAAGGCCGCCGGCCCGCCACGGGACACGCGGACATCGCGTCAAGCACTCTCGGGGAGGATCGGGCCCGGAGGGAGGCTTCCGGGGCGTGACTCGTCGTCAGGTCAGGCGGTCACCGACTTGACGGCCGTCCTGATCAGGTCCGCCACCACGGTCGGCTGGGAGAACATCACCAGGTGCGACGAGTCCACCTCGACCGTGTCGACGCCCGCGCGCTGGTAGCCGAAGCGCTCGACCTCAGGATTGATGGCGTGATCCGACGTGGCGACGATGCCCCAGGCCGGCCTGGTCCGCCACGCCGCGGCGGGTGCCTTCTCACCGAACGCCGCCGCGGACAACGGCCGCTGCGACACGGCGAGCACCGCGGTGACGGCCGGGTCGACGTCGTGGGCGAAGACCGCCCGAAACTTCTGGACGTCGACCGAGAGATCGACACCGCCCGGGAACGGTGTGGCGACCAGCGCCGCGCCCAGGTCGGAGTCGGGGAACCGCCCCTGGAGCTCGCCCAGGGCCTCGCCCTCCTCGAGGACGAAGCCGGCGAGGTAGACCAGGGCCTTCACGTTCTCGGCGACACCGGCCACGGTGGCCACCGCGCAGCCGTACGAGTGGCCGACGAGGACGACGGGACCGTCGATCGCCGCGAGGACCGACCCGAGGTACTCGGCGTCGCCGACGAGCGAGCGGTTCGGGCCCCTCTCGGGGGCGGTCCGCGAGGGGCGGGACGTCGACGACCACGCCGGCGGGAACGCTTCCGGCGCGGTCGTCGGCCTGTCAGATCGGCTCGAAACCCAGCCAAAAGCTGTAAAGGCTGGTGCCGTCGGCCGCGTCGTCGATCCGGAACCCGATCAGGTCGCTGTTGTGCGTCCAGTAGATGGCGCACCTGCCGGCGCGGGAGAGCCCCGCTCCGCGCGCTTGGGCGTCGCGCGACCTCGCGGCCTGGTCCGGGAAGGCGAACGCTGGACCGAATGCTCGTTGCCGGCGCTGCATACCACCGCAGCCGTCACGTCGTCGCCCTCGCCGTCCGGGTATCCCGCGCAGTCCGAGAGCGCGTTGGGGCGGAGCTTGTCGACGGGCGCCTGCTGCGCCGCGGTGAGGCCACCCACCTGGGTGGGCTCCGCCGCGCTCGCGGTCGGCTCAGGGGTCGGCTCCGGCGTAGCGGAGGCCGATGCGCAAATCGCTGGATGATCGCGATGGTGGAGCCTCCGGTCGCGGCCGACGGAAATCGTTGGCCGCCTGCGATCGGACCGGGCAGTCTGTGCTCGTGGTCGTCCTCCCGTTCCCCGAGAACCGCACTGTGGGCACGATCGATTGGATTGGCTCCTCCTACGACCACCTGGGGCCGCTGCCGGCACGCGGTGACGTGGAAGTACCGGACGGCGGGGAGGTGGCCCTGGAGATCCACCCCGCCGCGGAGCTGGATGGCCACGGCGGCAGAACCGTCGAATCGGCCTCGGTCAGCTGGTCTCCGGTCGACGTGCGCTTTCTCGATCAGCTGCCCTCCGACAGCATCACCGGGCTGTCGATCACGTACGCGGTTCAGCCCGGGTCGCTGGCCGCGCTCGCTCACCTGGCCCCGGGCCTGCGCAGGCTGACGCTGGCCTGGACCGATCTGACCGACGAGGCGCTGCCGCACCTGGCCATGTTGCGGCACCTGGCCTGGTGGCAGAGTTTCGGCAACCATTTCAGCGACGCCGGGGTGCAGCAACTCGTCGCACTGGAGGAGCTCGACCACCTCTACCTCGAAGAAGCAACCCTCACCCTGGCTGGTTTCGCCTTCGCCCGGCGTCTTGAACGGCTGTGCCGCCTGGGCGTCCAGGACGCGATGCTGTCGAAACGGGACCTGAAGACCCTTCGCCGCCAACTCCCGGGCGTGGACGTCGGGTGACGAGCATCCC
>NZ_MAXA01000146.1 GCF_001854695.1 Parafrankia soli | reverse complement strand
ACTATTAAATAACCCTTGAGTTCTGCATTGCTGCTGAGATCGTACTGGCAGGCGATCCTCACGGGGACAGGGCCTCCCTGTGTCCTTCGCGGCCGAGGTCGCGTGTTGAAGACGCTTCAGGCTTCCTGAAGTCCTACCGTCGCTGCCGATCGTCCGGTTGTCGTCGTGAAGGTGAGGGACGCGGGTTGGGCCTGGCAGTGGTGCGGGATCTCCGCGAGGCGCGTGCGCCCGCGAGCCCGGACGAGGTCACGGAGTTCGAGACGGATGTGCTGGCCGGGTTCGTGCTGGCGCGGGCCGCGGCGGGTCTGGCCGACAAGACGATCCGCTCCGACGTCGGACACCTGGAGCAGATCCGGTCCTGGTTCGGCTGTCCATTATGGGAGATGGCGCCTTCCGATGGGGATGTCTATTTTGGGCAGGTCCTGCGCCGCGCGGCGCAGGCAACCCGGTCGTCCCGAGCGCAGGCACTGAAAACCTACTTCCTGTTCCTGGAACTGCGCCACAAAGTCGAGATCCACAACATGACCGGCCACATCGTGGCGTGCCCGATCGACGAGATGAACCGGCCGCGCGGGCAGACCGGTGCCTCGTTGCGTATACCGCCGAGCCAGGCCCAGATTGATGCGTTGTTTACCGGGTGGCGTGCCGAGTTGGCTACCTGCCGCAAGTTCGCCACCGCCGCGCGTAACTACGCGGCGGCGCGGCTGATGTCCGAGGTGGGCCTGCGCGTCAACGAGGTGTGCAACCTCGACCTGGACGACATCAAGTGGGACCTCGGCCGGTTCGGCAAGCTGCACGTCCGGTGCGGTAAGGGCTCGCGCGGAAGCGGGCCGCGGGAGCGGATGGTTCCTCTCATCCGGGGCGCGGACCGCACACTGCGCTGGTTCGTCGAGGACGTGTGGGGCCACTTCGACAATGATCATACCCGGCCCGGCAACCCGCTGTTCCCCTCGGAACGCCGCAACGGCGACGGAACATGCGTACGCGTCGGCGACGACGCCCTGCGCAACGGTCTCGTCGAGGCCGCATCCCGTCATCTGCCGGAATGGCAAAACGCACTCACGCCGCACGTGCTGCGGCACTTCGCCGCCTCCCAGTTCTACCTGACGGGAATGGACCTGATCGCTATCCAGGAGGTCCTTGGTCATCGCTGGGTCGCAACCACGATGCATTACGTCCACGTGCATCGCGGTCACATCGAAGACGCGTGGGTGGCCGGTCAGCAACGGGCCGCCGACCGGCTGAAGGGACGGCTGCCATGAGCAGAGAACTCCCCGCCGCGCTGTGCCCACCCGCGATCCGCTCACCGCCGAGGTCGCCGTCAGGCTGCCGAACGACTGAAAGGGGGCATGGCACTGTGCGGTGGAACCTGCGGCTGGCCGCTGCCAACCGGGGCATTTGGAAGGCCAGCGAGATGCAGCAGCTGCTCGCCGAGCATGGCTTGGTCATCAGCGCCGGGAAGATGTCGGGCCTGTGGTCCGGGCAGCCGGCCAGCATCAAGCTCGACGACCTCGATGTCATCTGCGCGGTTCTCGGCTGCCCGATCGGCGAACTACTGATCCCCGAGCCCGACAAGGTCACCCGACCCGACAGCGCCGACCAGCCCGCAGTGGCGCAGGCCGCGGCCCGGCCGGTGACCCCCAGACGCCGGGACGGACGCTCCCTACCGCCGATGTGACGATGACCTGGATCCGTGACGGTAAGCCGCCGACCAGCTGCGGCGACTGCCTGGCCTGGGGCGTCTTCGGGGGCCGGTACTGCCCGGCCTGCGCCAACTTCCGACAGCGGTTTCCCCGCAGCACGTGCGCCGGCTGCGCCCGCCTTCTCCCTGTGAAACGGGGCTACTGCCGGCTGTGCTGG
>NZ_MAXA01000145.1 GCF_001854695.1 Parafrankia soli | reverse complement strand
GGCCCAGCCGCGGGGCTGTGCTCACCATCGGGACCGCCGGGGCCGGGATCGGCGCGGTCGTGACACTGCACGGGTGGACGGCCGCCTCACCGGCCCTGCTCGTGGCCACGCTCGCCGGCCTCTGGCTCGCGATCGTCGACCTGCGCGTGCACCGCTTGCCCGCGGCGCAGGTCTACGCGGCAACCTCGGCGACCGCGGCACTCTTCGTGGTCTCCGCCCTCGCCTGCGGCAACCTCGGCCAGATCGCCAACGCGGCCGCCGGCGCGGCGGCGCTGTGGACGCTGTACTGGGTGGTCGCACTCACGGGCGGGATGGCTCGCGGCGATGTGCGGCTCGCGGGCCTGCTCGGCGCCGTCGGGGGCTGGCACGGGCCGCTCAGCTGGTACGTCGCCGCACTGCTGCCCTTCCTCGTACACGCCGCCGCCGGGCTACTGCTGCGTGTCACGAAACTGCGACGGCGCGGTCAGCCACTGCCATTCGGTCCCGCGATGCTTGCCGGGATGCTGGCCGCGGTCGGCTTCGCCTCCTGAGGGATAGCCGGCCCGGGTCGAGCGGGGCAACCTCGACGAATGCGTGGGCCGGCGCCTCGACGGTCCGGTTGTCTCGGTCACGATGGGTGTGCTGGTGGCGTGCCCCGGGTTCGGTGGGAAGCTCGACCATGCCCGCGACCAATCCCTGGCTGGCCGGCCCCGCGCCGACGAAGAAGCTCGACTCACGGCGTCTGGACGACCGCATCCTGAACTGTCGGTGCCGACGACAGTTCCACCAACGAGCGCACAGGGCCGTCCGCGCACAGGACGGCGTCAGCCAGCTCGAACAACGCATCGGCTCGCCTGGTCAGGCAGGAGTAGAACTCGCACCGGAAACGAGACAGTTCCGCGAACGGCTCCTGCTGAACAGCGTGACGCAGCAGACTCATCCTCACGGCCTTCGTGCTGAGCGTGTGTGCCTTGGTCGGAACACATGATCAGCCGAAGGTCACCTTCATGAACAGTGGCTACCGAGCCGGGCGACCACAGACGACAGCTCGCGGGAAGCCCGAGGTTAAAGATCAAGCTAGTGCAGTGCTGACTTGCCAGGTTCGGATGGCAGTTCTGCGCGCTGGGCCGGCTGCGGGCCGCCATCACGGCGACCGTCCTGGCCGCCACCGTCTTCACCCACGACCACGGCAGCGATGGCGCCCAAACCGGCCACACCGCCACCAGCCAGTCGGTGACACCAGCATCCAGCGCGAGTCCCCGCATCACATCGGCGACTCCCCTCGGTCAACTCCTCGCCGGACCCGGCGACTACGTGTATTCGGCGGTGTTCTCCCCAGACGGCCGCGCTCTTGCCGTCGCCGGCGGCGACGGCAAGGTCTGGCTGTGGGAGGACTTTCGTCGAGCATGTGCGGAGGCCCGGGCCCGCTCGGTGCGGGCCCGGGCCTCCGGGTGGTTCGGGTGCCAGCTGGTTACACGATGCCGGCGGCGCGCAGGGCGTTGGTGACCTGGGCGGTCTGGTTGTCGGCTCCGCGCTTGTTGGGGTGGAAGGTGGTCAGGGTCTCGTTGCCGCGGAAGATGCCGCCGCCGTTGGCGAGGAGGCCCTGCATCCATGCCGTCCAGCCGGGGGAGAATGGCGGCATCTGCGCGCCGGCCGGGAAGCGGGCGGGCTTGTAGCCGGTCAGGGTGTCGTCGAACGGGTAGTTGGCGTAGAGGCCGAACATCCACTTGTCGTTGCCTTCGCGGCACACGTGGTGGTCCCGGCTGGATTCGGCGACGTCGACGAAGGTGTGCCCCCATGAGGCGGCGGCTTCGCGCGCGATGCTGTCCACGAGGGCGAACTGCTCCTGGATGAAGGGCATGTCGCCCTTCTTGATGGTGATGTTCTCGTCCAGGCCGCTGTCGCAGCTGCGCTGCCCGTCGGGGGTGCTGGGGAAGAGGGTGG
>NZ_MAXA01000144.1 GCF_001854695.1 Parafrankia soli | reverse complement strand
GGTCGCATCGCCGACGGCGAGGAGCCGCTGGCCGCCGGCGCCGCCGCGACCGCCGCGGCGCGCGGCGGCGGCGCCGGCAACGGCAGCCTCATGCGCGCCCTGCCCACCGGCCTCGCCCGCTCCCACCCGGACCGGTGCGCCCGCGAAGCCGCCGAGATCAGCGCCGTCACCCACGCCGATCCCCGCTGCGTGCACGCCTGCGTCGCCTACACCGCGATCGTCTCCGCCCTCGTCGAGGGMACACCGGTCCCCGAAGCCCTCCAGGCGGGACGCGACACCACCCCCACCGTCCCCGCCCCCGAGGTCGACGCCGCCCTCGCCACCTCCGCCGCGACATCGTTGACCGACCTGCCCACCACGGGATACGTCGTGCACTCCCTCGCCGTGGCCGTCTGGGCGCTCCAGCAGCCCGACTCGTTGGAGGAGCTTCTCGTCGCGGTGGTCAACCGCGGCGACGACGCCGACACCACCGGTGCCATCACCGGCGGCCTCCTCGGCGCCCGCGACGGCGCCGCGGCCGTGCCCGCCCGCTGGGCGCAGCAGCTGGAATACGCCCCGGAGATCAGCGAGCTCGCCCCGGCGCTACACGCCCTGCGCAGCCACCACCCCAGCGCGGAGCCGCTACAGGCATGACCAGCGACTCCGCGCGCGAGCGTGACAGCTTCGTCTGGACCGACCCGGACACCGGACTCCTCGACCAGATCGGCCGCCCGGCAGCACGCTGAATGGCGACCAATCCGAGTGTCGACACCGTACATGCGATAGACGCAGGTATGGCGGCCGGACGGCGAAGGCGGCCCGACTCGTCCTCGCACCCCCAACCACTACCCGAAAACCACCACCAACTCCCAGAACTGAAGCTGCCCCGATTTCGGGAGTGCCAAGGAAACGGTGATGGTCAGCAGGCTGGCCGCCGGTCCCCACACGAGTCACGGAAAGGGTCAGCGTCCGTGACAGAGCTGTCGTTCTCCGCTCGCCGCCGCCAGCAACCGCCCGCACGCGACCCGCTCGTCCACCCCGAACAGGTCCACCCCGACCCGCTGCCTCGACAACCCCGGCTGTGGGCAGTCCTCCACCCGCACCGGCACCAACCGCCGCTCGACCCCTGAGGGATCCGCAGCCCACGCCGCCTGCCACTCCGCCTCCGCATACGCCGAGGTCAAGTAGGCCGCGACACCACCGCCACCGTCCGCGCCGCCACCATCGCCGCCCGGTGCATCTCATACACGAAGTTCGCGCCCGCGGTGAAGTCCCACCCCTGTAGCACCACCACGTGACCGGCCGCTTCCAACTGCCAGGCGACCCACTCCGCCCAGCCCCGGTCCGCCGCCGTGTACGACACGAAAAAATCCACCCGCCGCGAAGGAGCTCCGCCACCCGCAGCCGCATCGTCCCGGCCGACCGGTGGGATCCCCGTTCCCACACTCATAACCGCACACCCTGCCACCCCGACCACAAACCGTCACAGGCCGCCACGCGGACCGGAACCAGCAGCTGTCGGTCCGACACTCGAGAATGAGGCACTTCCCGGGAGCTGGAGCCACGTCGAAAGGACATCATTGTGCGTCCGGCCGGGTTCCGTTGGGACCCGCTTCTGTCGCCTCTCGACGTCCAGGGCGCTGGTGTCGGCCGCGACAATTTCTCCGATCGCACGGTCTCCTCGTCGCCCGGCGCCCCGCCCCTTGCCTGCGACACCCAGGACACAATGCGCGACGACGTTGAACGAGGCGGCGGCGTACAACGCCACCACGAGGCACCGGACCAGGAACGGGTCGCGAGCGCCATGTCTGACCTCCCACACCAGAGGAACCCCGCACCATGAAGTGGCAGTGGATCGGCCTGGTCTTCTTCTCCCTCACCGTGCTGCCCACAGGACTGGCAATGGCCGCCGACCGGGTGCCCCGCCGCCTGCGCGCCAGGCTGGC
>NZ_MAXA01000143.1 GCF_001854695.1 Parafrankia soli | reverse complement strand
GACGGGTGCTTTGTCGGTGGTGACCTCGACCGGCCGATGCCCATGGGACAGCGCACGGACGAAGAAGCGGCGTGCCGCAGCCTGGTCGCGGCGGGTGCTGGCCAGGACGTCGATGACCTGTCCGTGCTGGTCAACCGCCCTGTACACATAGGTCCACCGGCCTGCGACCTTCACATACGTCTCATCCACAAACCACCTATCCCCAGGACGGTGCCGACACGGCCGCGCGGCCTCGACCAGCAGGGGCGTAAAGCGCTGCACCCACCGATACACGGTCACGTGATCAACCTCGAGGCCACGTTCGGCGAGCAGCTCCTCGACGTCCCGGTACGACAGCACGAACCGGAGGTACCAGCGGACCGCCAAGACGATCACCTCGGGTGGGAACGGAACCCCGCGAACTCCGACGTCGGAACCGGTGGACGGACACGACGTCGACGCATCACTCGATCATGACTGATCGGTAGCCGCGATGGTGGCCTTCACCGAGGCAACAATGCCCGGCGACCTTGTGCGCAAGACCAGCAACTCGAGGTCCTTGGACGATGACAAACGGCCGAGCAGGATCAGCCAGCCACACCCCCAACGAAGATCGGATCAAGCAGATGTAGGGACATAGCTGGCCAATGGCCGGCCCCGCCTCGGCGCATCGCGCCAAGGTCACAAGGTCAGGCAAGCTTCTGACTCCCCACTGTGGAAGCGAGGCTACGGCTTCCTTCGACGCAAGAGACCCACCTGTCGCATGATCAGGTGGGTCGTAGGTCGTCGTCGAGGTCAAACGCGAAGGAGTTCATCAGGAAGGCGGATGCCTCAAAGGCTCCGACTGTGAAGATGAGGTCCATAAGCTGCTGGGTGTCGAGTTCAGTGGTCAGTGCGGCCCACGTCTCGTCACCGATCGCGCCGTCGTCGAGCAGCTCGTCAACGGCGCACAGCAGCGCTGCGTCGAGCGGGCTCCAAGATGGATCGGCTGACCCCCGGGTGACCTTTCCGATCTCCTCGTCGGTCAGCCCGGCGTCGCGACCGACGAGGACATGCTGCGCCCACACGTAGTCGCATTTGCGGAGCGCCGCGACTCGCAGGACCAGCAGTTCCGTCTGCCGCTGGGCGAGGGTGGTCGCCAGCAGCACATGACCGTTGAGGATGAAGAACGCCCGCGCCAGGTCTGGATGGTGTGCGAACGTCCCAAGGGCGTTGCGGGCCTTCGGTGCGCCCTCTTGAATGGACCGGGTGTGGCGGGGCGCGGGCGGTATCAGGGCGGCAAAAGCTTCCCGCATCTCAGCCGGCCATTTCTTGGCGGGGAGCGGCTCGATTCGTGCCATGTTCATCAGTCCTTCCGGCGATGATGCATCGGGCCTGTCATCCTCACCACTTCTCGACCGGGGTCTTCTCCAGGTCCAGGGGCCGCGCGTATGACGGATCGCTTTTATCCCACGTGCCCTTGATGAAGCCGGCGAATGCCCCGGAGGAGAGGAGCGACGTGTCGCCGTTCATCGTCCACTCGAGGGTGCATCGGCGTAGCGCGATCTTCCACGTGCCGTCCCGCCGCTCGACGCGATCGAGGTATCTTCCTCCGAAGATGTGCACGGTCTTGCCGTCGCGGGAACGCATGGCACCGATGACGTAGCTTTCGCAGTGAGCCTCGTCGCCGTCGATTTCGCAGGTGTGGGTAGTGATGTTGTGCAAGTGATCGACGAAGACTGATGAATGAGCACGGTTAGCGTACTCGCCGTAGTCGGGGCCAAGTTTGACCACGGGTCCGTGCTCGTCGACTCCATCGTCGTGGTAAACGCTCGCCATCAGCTCGATGTCGTGGCGGTCGTGACCGCGCGACTGCTTCATGACGCAGTCGAGAATCGCGATGCGGTCCGTGACGTACCGGAGCTCACGGCGAAGTTCTGTGAGCTCACCCTCGACGGACATGATGGTCCTCCCTCGTCGTAGCC
>NZ_MAXA01000142.1 GCF_001854695.1 Parafrankia soli | reverse complement strand
CTGGTGCCCATCGCCGTCAACAGTTGGTGCTCATTGCGGCCGACATAGCCAGGATCGGTCGAGAGCAGTTTGGCGGACACCGCCCGGGTCTGCGCGCGGGCCTGCGCGGTCTCCAACGGCCCCGGTTGACGCGCCCCCTGCCCGCCCGGTCCGGCCCGGCCGCCGCCGGGGCGGGGGCCTCCGAAGGTCTCGGCGAGCAGCTGATCGGTCAGGCTGATCGTCGCTCCGATCGCGGTGTCGGCGAGATGGAGCAGCTGCCCTGCACGTCCCGGCGGGCCGCCGGTGCCTTCGGCGCGCACCGCGCGGTGGACGCGGGCGCGGCGTTGGGCGGGGGTGACGGGCAGCAGGTCCAGGCAGATCTCCGCGGTTTCCCCCAGGTCCGGGYGCAGCTGGGCGTAGGCCCGGGCGAACGGGGTGAGCGGATCAGGATCGAAACCCAGGGTGCGTAGCGGCAGCGCGTCGTCGAGACCGAGGGTGAGCTCAGCGCGGGCGGTGTGCAGGTCCTCCCCGGGAGCGGCGAGACGCTCACCGGCACGGATCAACAGCGGCGCCGGGCCCGCAGGGAGCGGGCCCGGCGTGGACACAGGCTCGGCTGGATCGGCGCCGTCGAGGTCAACGAAGGTGGTCACCGGTACTCCTGCGCGATCCGGGCACGGGCTTCTCCTCGCGGTGGGCAGGTCGTCTCTCCTGGGGAAGGCACACCGCGATCGCGCGACGCGACACACGCCGAGGAAAAATTTCGCAGCGGTGCGGTGCGCTGACCCCCGTACCGCCGTAGGTCGCCTGTCAGCGCACCGCGGCCGTGCGGTCGCCGCCCTGGGGTGGGGCGTCCCAGAGGTGGACGGTGGGGCGGGTCCGCAGCGGCAGATCGGCCGGGCCCTTGAGGTGGGCGGGGATGATCTGCTCGGCGTGTTCGCAGCCGCCGTCGGCGTGCGCGCGGGGATTGAGGCAGGTGTTGCGCCGATACGGCGCGACCGGCCACCGGTGGGTCCACATCGGTGCGTCACGCCCGGTGGAACCGGCCCGGTCGCGCTGCGCGGCGTCCGAGGTGGGCTGGTGGGTGGGGTGCACTCGCACGATCCGCACCCGCCCGTCGGTGATCCCGGCGCGGGTGTCGCGGCGCCGTCCCGCCCGGGGGCGGGGCAGGACATCCATGTCGGTGAGAGGCCGCCGGACCGCCCGCTGGGTGATCAGCTGCCAGGCGGTGTAGACGACCTGCGCCCATTGGGCCGGCGTGTTCGCCGTGGGGGTGTGGAAGGTGGACCCGAACTCCAGCAGGGTCTCGTCGTCCCRGGTCAGCGGGCCGAGGAAGCGCCGGGGGGCGACCTGGTCGGCGGTGAGAGGAACGCCGGCGGGGTCCAGGGCGACGACCGTGTCCCGCGGCAGGGAGGCCAGGCCGCTTCCCGTCGCGGTGTAGAAGGTGATCCACACCCCGTGCAGATGGGACGGGAGAAGCCGGCGTCCCCCGTCCCGCGTGACGGCCCACCGGGAGTCCTGCCGACGCTGCGCCGCGCCGTCACGGGGAACCCACAAGGACCAGGAGACCGCGACGATGGGCACCGAGACCCGCAACGGGCCGCCGGCCGGACGCAGGCCGCCGACGTGCATGGACTCCCGCAGGTCGACCGTGTAGCTGCCGATCGGTTCCTCGAAGAGCATGAACCCGCCCGGGGCAGGCAGCCGGTCGGCGTGAATCCGTTCGGTGGGCGGGGTGGCGGCCACCGCGAGCGCCAACGCTGTCATGTCGGCGGTGACGTGGAACAGGGTGGCCTCGGCCAGCCTGCGGCTTTCCGTGGCGTCGAGTTCGGCGGCGATGTGCGGCAGTGACCAGGGGTCGCCCTGGGGTCCGACCGGGATGAGGGTGCCGCGGCCCTGCCCGAGCGCGCTGATCAGCGCGGCGATCCTCACCGGGGCGTAAGCGGTGTCGCACAGGCGGCCACGCCAG
>NZ_MAXA01000141.1 GCF_001854695.1 Parafrankia soli | reverse complement strand
GGGCAGAAGGGCGTACGCGACTACGACTGGGCGATGATCGAGGTCACCGCCGACGACACGCCTGAGGGGCAGGACCGTACCGCGGGGACGTCCGTGCTGCTGGTGCGCCGGCACCGCTACACCCGCACCGTGTCCTACTACCGCTGCTTCGCCCCCGGGCCGGTGCCCCTGGCGCGACTGGTGTCCCTGGTGTGCCGCAGGTGGCGGGTAGAGGACGACTTCCAGGACGCGAAAGAGATCTGCCACCTCGACAAAGGGCAGGTCACCTGCTGGAACTCCTGGCACCGCTGGAGCGTGATCGCCCTGGTCGCCTACGCCTTCCTGGCCGTCACCGCCGCCGGTGAACGCGCCGCCCAGACCGGCCGGAACGAACCCACCGAAGCCGACCTCGTCCCGCTCAGCAGCCACGAACTCCTGCGCCTGCTACGGGCCTTGATCCTTCTGTCGCCCCGACGAGACCGCGAGCACCTGCTGTGGTGGTCCACCTGGCGCCGCCGCCATCAACACCGCGCCCGCCTCTGCCACCGCCGATGGCACACGTACGCCGACACCACACCATGATCAGAAAGCACACCAGTAGCTATCTACAGCTGCCGTAACATGGCTAGGCCGGATGACGGAGGCCCACCGGATGACGGAGGCCCACCCCGGTGGATTGACCTGGTCAGCATTTCCTTGGCTGCCACCGCCCTAATTATAACCTCCTTTTTCTCTTGGCTAAATTTCAATATCGCAAAGGATGCGATCCTCTGGTCAAAAAGTTCGGTCGACGTAGCACAGCAGGCACTGGACGAAGAACACGAGAAGAGCTACCGCGAACAGTTTTCAACCTTTTCGCGAGTCACATTCATGGCCGATTGGGACAATTCGACCGGCACCATGCTGATTAAGTCGTTTGAGATAACCAACGAAACAATCCTTGCATTTCGCATTGTAGGCGTTGAGCTAACCCCATATCGCCCCACATCCCCAGTTCAACTTCTCCGGCGGACGAAATGTGGAAATTTGGCGACTCAAAATATTTTAATGTATCCGTAATAATGAGACCTTGCAGCGTCATTGCACTTCATCCCAACGGAACACTCCCTTTCTCATCGCTTATCAGCGATTCACCCTGGCCACTTTTAGCGTCTAGAGTCGTAGTCCAAGATCTTTCAACAATGAAATTCTGGAGAATAACAGGCGGCGGACCAGAGGAAATTAAAATGCCACCTCGAGTCGACTCGAACCTTCCGCCATCCCCGAGCCTTGTGATTTTCCAACGCCAAGATTCTTCGGACTGCTGGTAATATACGGACGCGGGTGTACGTCGACGGACGGAGCCCGCTGATCTTGTAAGCGGGTAGTTGACGGCCGAGATGCTGCCGTGCCGCTTCCGTTCTTCGGCGCTGGCGCGCCTGCGGTACGGGTCCGGCTTGCCATCGGGCGATGACAGCCAAGTTGACAGCCAAGCCGGCGGACGAGGGTGGACGCTGGCGGACGCCCGTGGACGGAGCGCACCAGGTCGACGGAAGATCCAGATCTAATCTAACTACGGATTAGATGCACGCTGCCGTCCGTCGGGAGCCCAGGCCGTGGCGGTTGGCAGCCAGGATGGCAGCCAAGCCAGCGAACGACGGCGGACGACCACGGACCGCCACGGTCATTGACGGGACCGCGACCAGGACCGGCGGACACTGGCGGACGTCAGCGGACGAACTACCGATGATCTCTTAATCCGCGGGTTCGGGGGTCAAGTCCCTGGCGGCGCACCCGTATCTACCAGGTCATATGACCCTTGGTAGTCTTTCCCAAAAGGGCTCTGTATCCCTGTACTCCGCACGTTCGTGCGGTGTCCTGAACGTGTGACTCTTTGATCTTGTGGTGTGTTGATCGCCCTGGTGTGTAGGGCTTCCGGTCTGGGACGGTTCGTCGTGTGCTGGCTGCCGCGGATCTGCTCTACGGGCCCC
>NZ_MAXA01000140.1 GCF_001854695.1 Parafrankia soli | reverse complement strand
GTCACCGCCGCAGTCACGATCTCCCGCTCCCAACCCGCCCTGGGTCACTAGTTGATGGATAACCCCCGTCTCAACTCATCCTGACAGATAGGGAGTGGGCGGATGGGGAGCTGGTTGCGGACGCGCTGCGGGGCGTGGTCGGGTCGGTTGCGGTGCCGGCTCCCGATCCGGACGCGGGCACCCTCGACGCCACGGCACCCGGCGACGGGTGGGCGGTGCGCTGGGGTGTGCAGGTCGATATCCGCCGGATCGCGCTGGACGGACCGACCGATGTGGGGCGGGTCAGTAACTACCTGGCGAAGTACATCACCAAGTCGGCGGCGGCTGGTGGCGCGTTGGATCATCCGGTGCGGTCGCTGGCGGCACTCGGCAGGCTGGTCCTGGCTCCGCATGTGCGCCGGTTGGTGGAGACCTGCTGGCGGCTCGGCCATGACCCGGTGTTCACCGCGGCGTTGGATGCGGCGCTCGGCCGGGACTCCGGCGATGTCCCCCGGCTGCTGCGCTGGGCCCACCAAATGGGCTTCGGTGGCCACTGGTTGACAAAATCGCGGGCGTACTCCACAACGTTCGGGGCGTTGCGGACGGTGCGGCGGGTGTGGTCGCGCACGATCGGGGCGGCGATGTCAGGCCGGGCGCCGGTGGACGCGTTCGGCCGGCTCGACGGTGACCCGGCGACGGTCGCTGTCGGGGAGTGGGCGTACTCCGGGCGTGGCCTGTACGGCGGGAACAGCGACCCACCGGACGGCGCGGCCGGGTCGGGTGCGGATGTCTGGCTGGCCGGGCTATGAGCAGCGAAGCTGCCTTTCAGCCCTCGCTGTTCGACGACTCCCCGGACGGTGCCGATACCGGCGTCGGAGACTCCGCGCTTGCGTTGGTTGGCCAGCAGGTGAGCACCGAAGGTTCTGTCGATCTTTCGTCCGTCCCGGTCGTTGTCCCGGCTGGCACCGAACCTGCCCACGCAACCGGGGTGCGGGTGGGCGGGTGGGAGGCCACCTGTGAAGCCGTACCCGTGGAGCAGGAAGGGCTTCCGGCCGGTGCTGTGGCGCCTTCGTCTCGTGGGCGGGCTCGGCGGCGGATACCTACTCCCGCCGAGTGGGGGCGGGTCCAGGCCGCGCGGGCGCCGCGCTGGTCGGCGCATCAACGCGCGCATGCGGCGGGCATGTTCGGGTTGGCTGCTCCTTCCGGCGGCTCGTAGGGCGGACGGCCGTACCTTCCTCTACGGGAGTGGTACGGCTGTCCGGGCCTTCGGACCTGCCTTTCTATGCTTCTTCGGTGTCCTCGCCCGTCCACTTGATGACAATCAGGTCGGGGTCGAACTGGGCGCCCTTGTACCGGGCCTTCTTGATGATCACAGCGTTGATGTAGTCCTCGACGATCGCCCGTTGCCGCGACAGCGGGTAGTCCTCCCACTCGGCGCGGATCTTCGCGGGTCGCGCCTTGGCTGCCGTCACCGTGACCGTGTGCTTCTTCCGCTCGGCGAGCAACGCCCGTTCCTTGTCCTCGAAGAAACTCAACTGCTCGAAGTACCGATCGGTAGAGATCTTCCGTTCCCGGTAGCGGGCGTTGAGCTGTGATATCTGCTCCTGCGTGTCGGTCAGCTCGGCTTCCTTCGGCCACACGGTCTCGATCCGGGCGACAGTGCRGCCTAGCTCCAACTCGACCTTGGCGATAAGAGCGGCGGTCACGTAGGCGTCCACCTTCACACCGTCCCGAACAATCTTGGAGCATCCCAAGTTCTGCGGGTTGCAGCGGTAGGCGAAACCACGCTGACCGGAACGGGGCATGCCCGACAACTTTCGGGTACACTCTCCACATCGCGTGATACCGCTGAGCAGATAGCGGCGCGCGTTGTGGCCCTTGCCGCCTGTACTCCGCACGTTTGGTTTTCATGCTTTGACCTGCCCGTTTCGTGATCACGGGGGTTTGGTCGGGTCTACTCCGAGGAGGTTGAGTACGC
>NZ_MAXA01000139.1 GCF_001854695.1 Parafrankia soli | reverse complement strand
CCTTTGGGTCGTCCGGTGGTACCGGAAGTAAAGATCACATACGCGGTGTCGTCGGGGGTGAGGGGACGCGGCAGCACGGGTGCGTCGGGCGCCCCGTGTTCTATCCGGCCACGAACAGCGTCCTCATCGAGGACCACGGTGACGACGCCCGCGGCGGTGAGCACACCCGCCTGGGCCACCGCCGTCGCACCATCGGTGATGGCCACACGGGCACCGGAGTCCTGGAGGATCGCGGCAATGCGCTCGGCGGGATATCCCGGGTCGACGGGGACATACGCGGCGCCGGCGCGGAGTACCGCGGCGAGGGAGGTCACCAGGTCCGCCGAGCGCGGCAGGGCCACCGCGACCCGGCCACCCACCGCCACGCCCCGCTCGGTCAGGAGATGAGCCAGAGCGTTCACCCGCGCGTCGAACTGCGCATACGCCCACTCCGCACCATCCGCGTCATCCACGACCGCGACCGCCCCGGGAGTACGTGCTACCTGATCCCGGATCAGCGCATCCACCGTCACCGCGGGAACCACCACCCCCGCACCCACCGACCACACACCCACCGACCCGGCATCGGCGTCGGATAGCACCTGAAGATCGGCGATCCGCGTGTCGGGGCGGGCCGCGATCGTGGTGAGGGTTCGTTGTAGGAGAGCGAGGAATCGCTCCGCGGTGCCCGGGTTGAACAGGTCAGTGGCAAAGCTCAGAGACCCAGTGAGGGTGTGCTGGGTCTCGTCCACGTAGATGTCCAGATCCGTCTTGACCGCTCCGAGGGAAGCGCGTTGTTGCCGAGCGGTGACTCCGGGGAGATTGAGCAGGTCGGGCCCGCCGGACAGGTTCTGGTAGGTGAGCATGACCTGGAAGACCGGGTTGCGGGCAGCGGACCGGTCGACGCCGACGGCGGACACGATGTGCTCGAACGGTGCGGCCTGGTGTGCGAGCCCATCCAGCACCGTTTGCCGGGCGCGCCCGAGGAGTTCGCTGATCGTGTCGTCGGGTCGGAGCCGGTGGCGCAGGGGGAGGGTATTGACGAAGTACCCGACTAGGTTCTCCAGGCCGTCCTCAGTGCGGCCCCCGACCGGGGAACCGATCACTACGTCGTTTCCTCCGCCGAGCGCGGAGACCGTCAGCGCGATCGCGGCCTGCACGATCATGAACATGCTCACGCCGTTGTGCTGCGCGGCGCCCCGCAACCCCGTCACAGTCTCGGACGCGACGGCGAACGCGGCATCACCGCCCTGGTGGGTGGGCTCGGCAGGGCGAGACCGGTCCAGGGTGATCGTGGATTCCTCCGGCGCGTCAGCGAGGGCATTACGCCAATAGCTCAAATGCTGAGCGAGTTCGGAATCCGGGTCGGCGGGATCCCCGAGGATGTCTCGTTGCCAGATCGCGTAGTCGGCGTACTGCATTTTCAGTGGCGCCCACCCCGGCTCACAACCGGCCGACCGGGCCTGGTATGCGGTTGACAGGTCCCCCAGCAGCACCGGCAGCGACCACTCGTCCACCGCATGGTGATGCACCGCCAGCACCAGTACCCACTCCGTGCCAGCCTCCCGCAACAAGCCGGCACGGAAGGGAATGTCTGCCGCCAGGTCAAACCCCTGCCGCACGAAGTCGGCGATCCGTTCCTCTACGGCGTCACCCCCGGCACCGGAGAGATCCTCCGGGATCAGCGTGAGGCGAACGCTCGCGTCCTGGGCGGGGACGACCACCTGGCGCAGCCGCCCGTCGTCTTCAACAATCAGGGTTCGCAATGCCTCGTGCCGGGTGACTACATCCTTCACCGCAGCATCAAGTATGCCGACGTCCAGTTCCCCAGACAGGCGAAGCACCATTGGCACCACATACCGGCCCCCCGGCCCGCCCAGGCGATCAATCACCCAGAGGGCTTGCTGTCCGAAGGACGCCGGCAGGTTGGCGGGCCGTGGCAGATCCCCGATTTGCAACGCTGGAATTGTCGAGACGCTCGAGCC
>NZ_MAXA01000138.1 GCF_001854695.1 Parafrankia soli | reverse complement strand
GCCCACTTTTCCTCCCAGTCCTGAAGAAGATCAAGGTGCGTGGACCGGTCGGCCGCCCCAGGACCCGGCCGGACGCGGTCGCCGGAGACAAGGCGTACTCCTCCCGCGCCAACCGCGCCCACCTGCGCACACGGAAGATCCAGGCGGTGATCCCGGAGAAGGCCGACCAGAAGGCCAACCGTAAGAAGCGCGGCAGCGCCGGAGGCCGCCCGGTCAGCCACGACGCCACGCTCTACAAAGACCGCAACACCGTGGAGCGCGGCATCAACAAGATCAAGGAATGGCGGGGTCTGGCCACCCGCTACGACAAGACACCCGAAAGCTACGCCGCAGGACTCCACCTGCGCGGATCCATCCTCTGGCTACGCAGCCTGCCAACCCCATGATCCGAACTCAGAACAGGCCCTAGGCCAACGCCGCCTCGCATCCGCAGCCGTCGCCGGTTTGCGTGCCGGCAACGGGGGGATGCTGAGTGGTCATGAGGAGATGAGGAGTCATGGCAGTAAAGACATACTCCACAATAGACGATCATCGAGGCAAAGAAGGCACGCGTCCGGCAAACGGACAGCAGCAGGCCGAGAGCRCACCGTCGGCGGGCACCCGAGGAATGACCGTGCGGCTGCCGTTGCTCACCAGCCGGTTCGAGATCGGACGAGGAGCGGGCATGCGACCACCGTCACCAGGCAAGGCCGTCTACTACCTCGGCCTAGGCGGACTCGCCGTCGCAGAGATCATCGAATGGCCGGTCGCAGCGGCGATCGCCGCCGGCACCTACGTCGCCCAGCACACCCGCCCCGCAGCGCCATCATCCGTGCAGGAATCCCAGGCTGAGGCCGCCCGCAGGGAAAGCTAAACGCACACCGTCCGCAGCACGCCAATTATGTTACGTCTGGCTATGGCGGTTTCGTCCGGCCCTTGAGGACAGCTTGAAATGGCTTCACCCGTGGGGTGCTCCGAGACGCCGCGCGCGTCCCCGATCATCACGACACCGCCCCGCAGAGTGTCACCGGCCGCGGGAGCCGCCACGGTCACCGGAACCGTTCGCGACTCGCCCGCCCGCCCCCGCCTTCACCCATGCCGGCCAGGCTGAGCTGCGCTGTCTCCAACGTCAAGGCGCCATCGTGGACCACCCTGCGATGCGAACGAAACACGAGGTACTCAGCCCCCGCAGAGCGCACGCCGACCACAGATCGCCGACTGATGATGATGAAGCGATCGCCGGCCGCAACCTGCGCCATTCACGTCGCGTCGAGCACAGTCGAATAGGCAACTCAAAGCTGTGACACAGCCACCGTTCGGCCTGCCGTCCCAACCGGCTATGCCCAGCTTCGTGATCATCCACCACGCCGGAGACAAAAGACCTGGCCAGGACCGGACTGAACCGACCCCGGCTTCCGCGTCCACGGTGTGGGACGCGCTGCACGAGGACCTGCTCGTCGACGCCGCCCGCATTCCGCAGCRCACCCTCGACACCCTCACGAAGATCGCGGCAGCGTTACTCGTTGAACTCGCCGACGCCCTGAGAACAGCTCCGGAGAAGCTGCTTGCCCGCCTCGCTGCCCACACCCCCCGCGCCCCTTGAGGGTTACGCTCATCGATCACTACCCGTGACGGCCCCTGGGATTACCTCGCAGCGCAGGACTACCGCCTCGCCTTCCACGGTTTCGACGACCTCACCGGTGGGCCGGTACACCACCCGGTGCGGGTTGAGCCATGACGTGCCGAAGGTGAGCGTCTGGCCAGGGCGGACCACAAAGGTGCCGCCGCGGAAGGGCCCGTCGTCCAGGATCGCGAGCGTCACGTCAGGCAGCCCCATGCCCGGTAACTCTAAGTGACCTGCCTGGTCGTCACCATTCATCGACAGACGATCAGGACGTTCCTCACACCACGGCGATTTCCGTCCCCTCAAGAGGGACGCGAACCTACGCCCGATGATCCCCCCGCTTGCGGCTGGTGTGGAGATCAGGGGGATGTGG
>NZ_MAXA01000137.1 GCF_001854695.1 Parafrankia soli | reverse complement strand
GGGTGGTTTTAGCCTTAGCAGCGGAAGACCCCCCTCGAAGAAAACGCCGAATAAAACTGAGCACCGCCTCCAGACGCTCCGCGCGCTCCGCGTAGGTGCCCAGCAGGACCTCTCTGGCGTGCTCTACCAGGTACGGAGCGAGATCCAGGGCCGACCGCATCTCAGCCTCAGCGATCATGGGATGGGCGTCGCCGGGCCGCTCTGCGAGCGCGAACAGCGCCGCGATGCGCACCAGCGCTCCGGGCAGCTTCGAGGCCCACGCCTGCATGTCCGCGAGGTCCCCGAGGTCCTTGTGCATCCGGCTCTCGTGGCCACCCAGGTTGCGCCACGCCTCGAAGACGGCCCGGGCCCCGTCGTCCAGGCGGATCGCCCCCACCTCGTCGCGTTCGGTGATCTCCTGCCCGGCGCGGAAGACCTTCCCGACGACGGCCGCCCACTCTGCCTCCACCTCCGGTGACATCGGGGGGGCGTTGCCAGGACGGGTGCCCACCGTGGACTCCGGCAGCGCGAACAGGAACCGCGCCAGCAGCCCGCGCTGGGTGAACGCACGCACCTTGGCGGACTCGGCGATCACGTCGGGCTGCACGATGAGCCCGATGGTCAGGATCGGCCGGCGGATGCAGATGGACGGCTTGCTGGCCCGGTCGATCTGGGTAAAGCTGCCGTTGTACGCCTTGAGGATCAGGTCCACGTTGGGCACGCTGGCGGAGTAGCGGCCGGCCACGGTGCCCAGCAGGCCGCCCTCGTCGGAAATGATCGCCAGGGGCCCGCCCTGGCGATCCATACGCCCCGCCAGGCCCTCGGGGGTGACGTCGTCGGCGAGCAGCTGGAACTCGAGGCCGCGCAGCTCGGCCTCCAGCTCCTGGGCCTCGACCTTGGCGCTCGCGCGCACCTCGGTGTCGGGATCTCGTGCGGCCAAGTCGACGGCGGCGGCGTACCGCTTGGTGAGGATCTCCCGTTCGGCCTTGTCGGAGAGGTGGCGGACCCGCTCCCACTGCAGCGCGTACAGGGGGGCCGCGGCCAGGTTGACCACGGCGGACTTGCGGGTTCCGGAGTCGCTCAGCCCGGCCAGGTACAGGCAGGTCTGCTCGGTCCAGCCGCCTCCGACCCTGATCTCCCATGCTCCCCGGGTGGCCGCGGCCAAGGTGGCCAGCGCGGCGAAGGCGGCCAGGTCCGGTGGGGTCTCGGTCGTGGTCGCGACGGCCTCGACGAGACGGCGCACCACCCCGGGCAGACTGGCCACGGGCAGCGGGGGCATCGCCCGCGACAGTGGCCGGGGCTCTCCCCACCCACTGCCCGGTCGCCACCGCAGCCGCTCGCGCACCCGGTCGGTCTCGCGTTCGAGGTCCTCCAGCTCGATGCCCGGGGTGCGGGCCAGCCGGTGCAACGCCTCGGCGCGCTCGGCGACATCGCGGCACGTGGCCGCGGTGGAGACCTGGTGGACGTAGTAGCCGGCTTGCAACCCTGTGGCGCTGGTCTTCCACACCAGGTCGTGGATGTAGACCGCGCCGCCCACCCTGCCGAGCAGGGATGCCGGCTTGCCGCTGCCCATGCTGACCGTCTGGCTGGCAAGGTGAGTGATGACGGACGCCTCGTCGGTGGGCTTCTCCGGGTGCAGCTCCATCAGCGCGGCGTGGATGATTTGGTGCGCCGGCCGCGCGTAGTCGGTGGTCTCCAGCGTGCCGAGCACCACGGTCAGGGACTCGGGGTCGCGCATGGCCAGGCCCAGGCACTCCCGCTCGGCGCGCAGCACTCCGGGGTCGATCTCCGGTTCGTCCGCGCTCATGCAGCTCCTCGATTCCTCGCGGCGAAGTACCCGTCGATGCGGGCGCTCGCGATCTCGACCGAGATCAGGTCGCTCACCTCCCCAGCTGTGGCCTGCGGCGGGACGGCGACGCCCCACTTCCCTGCGCTCTCGATCGCCTTCTCGCTCGGCCTGCGGCTGCGCCAGCGCGCGTCGCGCTTGCCGGCGACGAACGTCCGCTTGG
>NZ_MAXA01000136.1 GCF_001854695.1 Parafrankia soli | reverse complement strand
AAGTACCGGACGGCGGGGAGGTGGCCCTGGAGATCCACCCCGCCGCGGAGCTGGATGGCCACGGCGGCAGAACCGTCGAATCGGCCTCGGTCAGCTGGTCTCCGGTCGACGTGCGCTTTCTCGATCAGCTGCCCTCCGACAGCATCACCGGGCTGTCGATCACGTACGCGGTTCAGCCCGGGTCGCTGGCCGCGCTCGCTCACCTGGCCCCGGGCCTGCGCAGGCTGACGCTGGCCTGGACCGATCTGACCGACGAGGCGCTGCCGCACCTGGCCATGTTGCGGCACCTGGCCTGGTGGCAGAGTTTCGGCAACCATTTCAGCGACGCCGGGGTGCAGCAACTCGTCGCACTGGAGGAGCTCGACCACCTCTACCTCGAAGAAGCAACCCTCACCCTGGCTGGTTTCGCCTTCGCCCGGCGTCTTGAACGGCTGTGCCGCCTGGGCGTCCAGGACGCGATGCTGTCGAAACGGGACCTGAAGACCCTTCGCCGCCAACTCCCGGGCGTGGACGTCGGGTGACGAGCATCCCMAGCTCATGACCACCGCAGCAGCCGCCGCGAACACCGGCTGTCCCCGCCCCAACAACAGACGACCAGACGCATCCTCGTTCACGAAGGGCCATGGGGCTGGGCGGGGATGAGTGCTCGGGCGTATGCCAGCGCGGAGGGGGCGTCGGGAAACATCCGTCGCCGGTCACCGGACTCTGCTGTGATGCCATAGGCGCCGAGTGTCTGGTGGTGTTCAGGGCGGACCCCGGACAGCAGGGGCACGACTCCGCGTGCTTCGAGGTCGGTGAGGGCGACGGACAGCGCGGCGGCTCCGGTCGCGTCGACGGCGCTGACCCGTGACATCCGGATGAGGACCACCGAGTCGTCGTGAACGTGTTCCAGCGTGGGCAGCAGACGGTGGGCGGCGGTGAACGACAGCGGCCCGTCGATCCGGAGCACGGTGACCGGAGCGGGGCCGGTCCCGGGACCGGAGCCGGGTCCTTGGGGACGACTGTCGTCGTCGAACGGAAGGTGTTCCACCCGCGCGGTGCCGGCGACCTGGCGAAGCGCCAGCGCCCCGGCGAGGGCCAGCCCCACGGCAACGGCCACGACGAGGTCGACCACCAGTGTCACCGCACCCGTCAGTACCATCACGGCCAGTTCACCACGTCCGGCGCGGGCCAGGGCCCGGACAGCGTCGGTCTCCACCATGCGGATCGCGGTCGCCACCAGGACACCGGCGAGTGCGGCCAGGGGGATGTACCTGACCAGTCCCGCCGCCGCGGCCACCACGGCGGCGATCACGACGGCGTGGATGACGGCGGACAGCCGGGAGGCCGCACCCGAACGCACGTTGACCGCCGTCCTGGCGATCGCCGCTGTCGCCGGCATTCCACCGAACAGCGGCACGGCGAGGTTGGCGACGCCCTGGCCGAACAGTTCACGGTCGGGGTCGTGGCGCCGCCAGCCGCCGGCCCCGTTCGAGCCCCGGCCCGGGTCCGACGATGCGCGCATCTCGTCGGCGACCGTCGCCGACAGTAGCGATTCCAGGCCGGCGAGTGCGGCGATGGCGGCGGCGGCCGGCAGCAACTCCGGGACCATTCCCGGGTCGAGGAATCCCCACGACGGCGCCTGCAGACCCGATGGCAATGCCCCGACCCGGACGACACCGTCGACGTTGATCAGTTCGACGGCGACCGTGGCGAGGGCAACGGCCGGCAGGGACATCGGCACCGAGGGCCGCAGCCGCGCACCCAGCAGCACCACGACGGCGACCGCGGCGCTTACCGCCACCGACGTCCAGCGCGGTTCGTCAGCGAAGCGGGCGAGGGCGCGGGCAGCCACCGTCACCACCTTCTCACCCTCGGGTGTCGGCACCCCGAGGGCCGCCGGGACCTGCTGCAGGGCGATCACGGCTGCGATTCCGACGGTGAACCCGACGACCACCGGCATCGGCACGAGGCGCGCCAGGCCGCCGACCCGCCCGAGCCCCAACCCGACCAGGATCACCCCTGCCATGAGTCCCGCCATCAGCACGCCGTCAACTCCGCGGGCGTGTACGACCGGTACCAGCACGACGGTCATCGCCCCGGTCGGCCCGGAGACCTGGAAGTCCGAACCACCGAAGACCGCGGCGAGCACGCCGGCGATGATCGCGGTCGCCAGCCCGGCCTCGGTTCCCATTCCCGAGGAGATCCCGAAGCCGAGTGCCAGTGGCAACGCGACGACGGCGACCGTCACCCCGGCCAGCAGGTCCCTGGCGGGAGCCCGGCGGACCGAGCGAACGGTGGCCGAGTCGGGCAGTACCGCCCGGAGCCGTTCCCACAGGGCCGCCGTCGCGTTCCGCGCGAACGGCCGCCGCGACGGCGGGCCCGACGGCGCTTCGCCGGCGGCGTTCACTCGGACCTCGCGTCCGCGTCGCGCAGTTCGGCCAGGAGTTCCTCCTGGCCGAGGAGGAGATCGGTGAGAATGCGCCGCGCGGTACGCATCAGGTCCGCGACGTCGGTTCCGGCAAGGGCGTAGACGACCGTCGTGCTGTCGCGGGTGGCGGTGACGATGCCTGCGCGGCGCAGTACGGCGAGCTGCTGGGACAGGTTCGAGGGCTCGACGTCAATGGCCGCGAGCAGGTCCCGGACGGGCGTGGGCCCGAGCTGGAGGAGCTCCAGTACCCGGATCCGCACCGGGTGGCCGAGCATGCGGAAGAACTCCGCCTTGGCCTGGTAGAGCGGCACCGACATCATCGTTTCCGGGAGATCCTTTTCGGGTTTGGCGTACCTGGGACGGCCGCACGGGTGCGGCGCCCACCTGTCCGCGGAAGCATAACAACTTGAAGAAGTCTTCAATTCATCATCAACCAGCAGTGCGCAGGGTCACACCGGCCTCAGCGCCAGTACGTGGTGGTCGCGGGATGCCGGACCCTCCCACCGGTGACCGTCAGTCCACCGGGATGCGCGTTTCCGCATCCGCTCGTGCGCAGGGAGACGCACCAGCCAGTGACGCCAGACAACCCCGGCCAACAACGATCCAGCAGGGTCATGCACAGCGTTCCCACACGTGCCGCTGTTCGACTGATCCGTGAACCCCGCAAATAAAAGTTCTGGCGTTTTGCCCGGCAGTGCCCGATCAACGGTGGATGCGGTCTGGCCTCGCCGTTCGCCGCGTTAAGCAAGATTCCCGCCCGTCGTGTTCGACGGCGAGTGACCTTGGATGGGTGTCGTTCCGGTCGAGGCGTTGGGTTCGTGCGGGGGCGCGCCACCGGTTCGCAGACGCTGACCGAACTCGGCGGCACGATCAACACCATCAAGCTGACCAGCAGCAACGCGCTCCCCGCGCCGGCCCCCGTCAGCTTCGCCGATGCGTTCACCAAGACGGGCAACCTCGAGGCCCAGCCTCTTGAGCCGGGTGCGTACGTGCTCGACTGGCTGGAGGTCCACGAGGGCATGCGGGTCACCGTCGCCCAGGACACCCACCTCATCAGCCCGGTCGACACCGAGTTCGGCGAGCTCTGGGTCACCCTGAAGCCGGCCCAGAACCCGACCCCGCGTGGCGGTTCGGCGTACGTCTCCTACGACGACCCCAACAGCGGCCGGCTGATGCTCCAGGCCCTCAACGGCGCCCCCGCCGCCAACGTCGGCTCCACCCTCGCGGGCGGCTCGGTCGGCGTCGTCGACTACCAGTCGTTCGGTGGGTACGTCATCCAGGCCACCACTCTCGGCGCCATCACCGAGGGCGGCCTCAAGCCGCAGACGGTCACCCCGCCGAAGAAGGCCGGCGACCTGTCCGTCGTCACCTACAACGTCGAGAACCTCACCGCCGCCGACTCCGACGCCAAGTACGCGCGTCTGGCCCAGGCCGTCGTCGTGAACCTCGGCAAGCCCGACATCCTCGCCCTGGAGGAGATCCAGGACAACAACGGCACCGCCGGTGGCGCCCCCGGAGGCAACATCCGCCAGGTGTTCCTGTTCAACCCGGCCTGGACGACCTTCGTCGACCGTCCCGGCGGCGACGCCAACACGGCCGTGACCGTGCTCAAGGCGCGCCCGACCAGCAACCAGATCATGCTGTCGGCCTCCCCCGGCCGCATCAACCCGACCAGCTCCGTCTGGAACGCCAGCCGCAAGCCCCTGGTCGGCGAGTTCCTGTACGACGGCAACAAGCAGCTGTTCGTCATCGCCAACCACTTCAACAGCAAGGGCGGTGACTACCCCCTCACCGCCGCGGTGCAGYCGCCGAACCGGACCTCCGAGGTCCAGCGCATCGGCCAGGCGACGGAGGTGCGCAACTTCGTCGCCRACCTGGCTGCCAAGAGCGGCAACACCGCTCGCGTGGTCGTGCTGGGTGACATCAACGACTACCAGTTCAGCCCGACCCTGGCGACGCTGACCGACAATGGTGCACTACTGAAGACGCTGATCAGCGAGCTGCCCGCGAACGAGCGGTACAGCTACGTTTTCGACGGCAACTCGCAGACGCTGGACCACATCCTGATCAGCCCGACCATCAAGGGCTACTCGTACGGTGTGGTGCACATCAACGCCGAGTTCTCCGACCAGGCCAGCGACCACGACCCGCAGATTCTTCGGATTCTGACGGGGTGCGGGTCCGAGCCGCTGCCCGAGCGCTGCCACCCTGGTAGCCCCGTGGTGGATGTCAGGTAACACCCTCTCGCGGTAAGAAAGCGCCCGTCCTCTTCCCCGGCGGACGGGCGCTTTTTGTTTCACGCGGACTTGCGGCCCACACTCGGGGTAGATCAGCTCCGCCGCTCGCACGGCTCAGAAGTGGGCTCTGAAGTAGGTAGCTTCCGAGCACTTCCGCGCTCGGGCGCTCAGCGAGCTTCCGGTCCGGGGCGGCTGCCGGTCGTGGCACCGGGCGTCCGGCCCCAGAGCACGCGGGTAGGGTCACTCGTCGACGTCGACAATGGGGTGGACGGGTGGACGAGCAGCAACCGGTAAGCGGCACCGCGCCGACGGATCGCTGGTGGGGGGCGTACGCTGCCCGCGCATCGGGGATGCTGGCGTCCGAGGTACGGGCCCTGTTCGCGGTCGCGAGCCGTCCGGAGATCGTGTCTCTGGCCGGGGGGATGCCGGCTGTGGACGCGCTGCCGTTGGAGGCGGTCGCGTCGACCATGTCGGATCTGGTGACGAAGCGCGGCGCGGTGGCGTTGCAGTACGGCTCCGCCCAGGGCGATCCGGGGCTGCGCGCGCGGATCTGCGACGTGATGGCCATGGAGGGCATCACCGACGCCCACCCGGACAGCGTGATCGTGACAGTCGGTTCCCAGCAGGCGCTCGACCTGCTCACCCGGGTGTTCATCGATCCCGGTGACGTCGTCCTCACCGAGGGGCCCACCTACGTCACGGCCATCAACACGTTCGCCGCCTACCAGGCGCGGGTCGTGCACGTGGCGATGGACGGCGACGGCCTCTCCCCCGACGCGCTGCGCGAGACCCTGGGCCGGCTCGCGGCCGAAGGCGCCCGGGTGAAGTTGCTCTACACGGTGCCGACATTCCAGAACCCGGGCGGGATCACCCTGACCCAGCCACGGCGGGCCGAGATCCTGGAGGCGTGCCGGCGGGCGGGGGTGCTCGTGGTGGAGGACAACCCGTACGGGCTGCTGTCGTTCACCGGCGAGCCGGTGCGGGCGATGCGCGCGGACGCCCCCGACGACGTCGTCTACCTGGGATCGTTCTCGAAGACGCTGGCGCCGGGGATGCGGGTCGGGTGGGCGCTGGCGCCGCCGCCGGTGACGGCCCGGCTCGTCCTGGCCGCGGAGTCCGCGATCCTGTCGCATTCCATGCTCACGCAGCTCGCGGTGGAGCGGTATCTGGCGACCCAGCCGTGGCCGGAGCAGCTCAAGGAGTTCCGGGAGATGTACCGGGAACGCCGTGACGTCATGCTCGACACCCTCGCCGAGACGATGCCCCCGGGCACGACCTGGACCCGGCCGGATGGCGGGTTCTTCGTGTGGCTGACCGTCCCGGGCGGGGTCGACACCAAGGCGATGCTGCCCCGGGCGATCGCCGCCCGGGTCGCCTACGTTCCCGGCACCGGCTTCTACGCCGACGGGTCGGGCCGCAACGCCATGCGGCTGTCGTACTGCTACCCGCCGCCGGAGCGCATCCGTGACGGCGTCCAGCGCCTCGCCAAGGTGCTCCGCGCCGAGATCGACCTCCGGCAGACCTTCGTACCCCGCCATGGCAGCACCACGGACGAGTGAAGGACACGACGATGACCGATCTTGGCCATGTGCTCGTCCTCGCCGGTGGCCTGTCACCCGAACGTGAGGTGTCCCTGCGCTCCGGGGGCAGGCTGCGGGACGCGCTGGCCCGGATCGACGTCGACGTCGAGCTGCGGGACGTCGACGCCGGGACTCTTCCCGCGCTCGCCGCCGACCCGCCCGCGGTCGTCTTCCCCGTCCTGCACGGAATCTCGGGTGAGGACGGCACCATCCGCGAAGTCCTGGACCTGTACGGCCTGCCCTACGTCGGCGCCGTGCCCACGGCATGCCGGGCCGCGTTCGACAAGGCGACGGCGAAGGCCACGGTCGCGGCCGCGGGCGTCGCGACGCCGGAGGCCGTGACGTTGCCCCGCGAGGTGTTCCACGACCTCGGCGCCGCCGCACTCATCGACCGGATCGCGGGCAGGCTGGGCCTGCCCGTGATCGTGAAGCCACGCGCCGGGGGCTCCGCGCTCGGTGTCGGGCGCGTCGACGACGCCGGGCAGCTCGCCGAAGCCCTGATGGCCTGCTTCGGCTACCACGACTGGGCACTGATCGAACGCGCCGTGACCGGGGTCGAGATCGCGGTCGGCGTCATCGACACCGGTGACGGCCCGATCGCCCTGCCCGCCGTCGAGGTCGAGCCGGCAGGCGGGGTGTACGACTACGCCGCCCGGTACACCGCCGGCGCGACCACCTTCCACATACCGGCCCGTCTCGACGCCGCGGCGCTGCGCGCCGCCGCGGAAACCGCGGTCACCGCGCACCGGACGCTGGGCCTACGCGACCTCTCCCGCACAGACATGATCGTGGACACGAACGGCACAGCCCAGTTCCTCGAAGTGAACGTGGCCCCGGGCATGACCGACACGAGCACCTGGCCAATGGCCCTGCACGCCGCCAGCCTCGACTTCGCGGTGGTAGCCCGCGACCTCGCCGCCCAGGCCCGGGACCGCGCGGCCCGCCGCTGACGTCCCGAGTCAGGGACGGCGGTGGACCGACACGTAACCCGGATTTTCACCGACGGGCCCCGGCCCGAGAGAGTGTCCGCTCTGTCAGTGGCCGGGGTTGCGGGCGACGATCGCGGCGTTCAGCGCGGTGGCGAAGCCGGTCCAGGCGAGGTAGGGCAACAGCGCCGCCCCGGCCAGCCGATCGGCCCGCCAGGCCCTGGCCACGAGGGTCGCGTTGGCCGCGTCCAGCGCGAGGATCTCCGCGAGCGCGAGGCGCGGGCGTCGGGCCTGAAAGAACAGCGGCGTCCAGGCGGCGTTCAGGGCAAGGTTGATCCCGAACGAGCGCCGGAACCGCTTCCGCTGGTCGTCGTTGGTGCTGCCGTCGAGCGCCCGCGCGCCGGCGAAGGCGATCAACGCGTAGATCGGTGTCCAGACCGCGGGAAACGCCGCCCGGGGCGGCTGCCACCCGGGTTTGTCCAGCGACAGGTACCAGGCCGAGTCGGGCCTGGTTCCGACCGTGCCGACGCCGGCGGCGGCCGCCGTGGCCGCACTCGTCCTCACCAAGGTCGAAGTACTCATCCCAGCCTGGTACCCGCAGGAGCGAGGCCTGTCCCACGGACCTGCGCCACGCTGCCACGATCGAACAGTCAGCGGCCCAGCTCGGTCCCGGTCACGTTCAGGCTGGCCCTCGCCGCCGCGCGCGGACCGCGTGACCTCGCTGACCGACTCACCAGCTGACGATCCGGCTACCTGGGTGCCCGTGATCGTGTCACCGGGGTCCAGGCACATGGCATACGGCGTGGAACCGAATGCGGCATCGAGGCCGCCGCCCGACCCACCTGTGCCGCCGATGGCTCGCGCCTGCGTCGCATCGGTGTCGACGACCCCGGCCGAGTAACCGGGGGCGACGTACTCAGCAGTTCCGTCAAAGGGACGATTCCCTTGGCGTGCAGATTGCTCTGCGCTGTTCCGGTACCGACAGTCTGGTTGATCCCAACACCGGAGACCACGTCGTCGGTGTCACCACCGGTCCGGCAGTTCGCGTTGCTCACGCTCTCCGAATTGACCGAGCCCGACCCAGCCGTGACACCGGGGCTACGCACCGTGATAGTGGTTGACGCATATGCGGTTCCTGACGGTGTGACGGCCAGCGCGGCCCCAGGACGAGCGCTGTGAACAAGGGGGGCCGTGGGGACTTTTTCGCCACCGCCTTCTTCCTCGCCGGAGAGATGGAATTGCCTACCAACCGCGACCTGGCGAGAGAGCGAGAGCCGGCCGCTGAATTATTCCGCGCCGAATTTCTTGCACAGCAAAAAGCGCGACCTGGACCTTCTTGGAGCCGCATCCAAGCACCGGCTGACCGACCGCTCAGTCGGCTCCCCGCAGCACGAATACGCCCAGCGGCGTCGGAGTCGCACCGCTCGCGCCGTCACGGGCTGGTCGGGTCTGGAACGGAGCCGACATGCGCGATGTACGGATAGTGATTATCGAACGACTTACCGGAGTGACGGTCCGGGATGAGGAGTGACCACCGTGCGATCAGCGCGAGAGCGGTCAGGTGGTCGAGCACATCCCGCCCCTGTGCGGCCCCTCGGCAGGCTTGCCGTCCCCGACCAGCTCTCGACCGTACGCCGGACACCCTCAGCCGACTGACGCCGAGAGATGACGCTTCCCGGACAAAGTCTTCCTATGTGACCAAATCGCCCAAGGGTTAGCGGTCACTACTGTTGACGAAGTCCGCTGCGGAGAGAGTCCCGCCGACGAGTCGGCGCGGAAATCACGCGGCCGGGCCAATCGCCCTCGCGCCTCCGCTCCTGCCTCGAAGGCGAGCCCGGCCCGCCCCTCGGAACGCCGAGCGGGGCCGGTCGCTACCATCCTGAGCTGCAACATCGTCTAAATGAGCTAGAGAAATGACCTCACCGACGGCAGGAGAGAAGCTGGTGCACCGCACCGGCGCCCTCCACCGTCCGCGGCTATCCATCGTGGAGGTACGGGTGCGCTTAGGTAGAACGACACGGTTACTTGGTGTGGCTGCCGCGGTTCTCGTTGCGGCAGTCACGAGTTGCTCCTCGGCACCGGGGGCGGCAAGCGCCGCGGCGTGCGACAGTCCTGGCGTCACCCCCGGTGAGGTGAACCTCGGCCTGGTGTACTCCGATTCGGGCGTGGGCAGTGCCGCGTTCGCCTCGGCCCGAGCCGGCGCGGACGCCCGGTTCGGCCTGGCCAACGAGGAGGGCGGGGTACACGGCCGGAAGATCGTCTACCAGTGGCGCGACGACGCGAAYGACCCCTCCCAGAACGCCCGCGTCGTCCAGGAGCTCCTCCGCGGCGACAGTACTTTCGGCCTCGTGACGATCACCACCGCCTTCGGCAGCGCACCGGCGGACCTGGCGAAGCAGAATGTTCCCGTCGTCGGGTTCGGTCTGCCGACCTGGGCCGAGTACCAGAACATGTTCTCCACCATGTACCAGGCCTCGCCGGTCACGATCGGCCGCTACCTCCGGGACAGCGGCGGCAGCAAGGTCGGCGTCGTGATCACGGGGTCGTCGGCGTCCACTTTGGATGTCATCAAGATGTACAAGAGCGCCTTCGAGTCGGTCGGGCTCACCGTGACCGACACCATCTCCTACGCGCACAGCGTTGACAGCCCGGCCCACGTGGCCCAGCAGCTGGCGGCCTCCGGCGTCAATGCGCTGGTTGGCTTCACGACCACCGAGGATCTCGCCGAGATCATGGGCGCCGTACGTACGGCGAACCTGAACCTCGCCACCACCGTCTCGTTCACCGGGTACGACCAGGGCCTGCTGCCCACCCTGGGCCCGGCACTCGCGGGCGTCTCGATCCCCGCGTACTTCCGCCCCTTCGAGGCGGGCGGCGCGGCCATCAACCGGTACCGCGCCGCGATGGTCCGCTACGCGCCGGAAGCCACGCAGCCAGACCAGCAGTTCGCGATGAACGCGTACATCTACGCCGACATGTTCGTGCGCGGACTCGACCTCGCCGGTGACTGCCCCACCCGCGACGGATTCATCAACGCGCTGCGGTCAGTGTCCGACTACGACGCAGGCGGCCTGATCGAACCCGTCGACCTGGCCACGAATCGTACCGGGGCGCTCAACTGCTACGCCTTCGTCCAGGTCAACCCCACGGGCACCGGGTTCCAGGTCGCCCGCCCACGCCTCTGCGCCGACGGCACGACCGGCTGACGTGGGTGGACGCTCCCGCCGGGGCGCGCGCGAGACGATGGTGACGGTCGCCGGAGTTCGAGCCTGATGTCACGGGTGCGCTCGGAGGACCGGCCGGTCGCCGAGGTCTCCCGCAGAAGTCCGCGCAGGTCGCGCTCGAACGCCCCCCGCCGGTCACCGAACAGGTGGGGGGCCGCGCTGGACAGCGAGAACACCGAGGCGACCGCCTCGTCGGCGCTGCGTTCGACGACGAGCCCGCCGGCCACGTCCAGCCGAGTGGGTTCTCCTGGAACCCGGCCGCCCGAAAGATGTCGCCCTCTCCTGAAAGGGTGCCCTGGGGCAGCACACCTCGCCCCGCCCGCCGGAGCGGGCCGAGGTAGTCGCGGACGAGCGAGGCGATCGCCTCGCGGGGCGGCCGGGGATGCGGCAGCGCCTCGTCTCGGGCACGCCTTCGTGTGCGTGGTGGCGTGGACGAACACGCACATGCCGCCGTCCGGTACCAGCATCCGGCGGACGGCGGCAGCGACCCTGGGGCGGTCAAGCCAGTGGAAGGACTGGGCGAAGCTGACGACCCGGAAGGCTCCAAGCCCGCCTGGCAGGTCCTCGGCGCGCAGAACCCCGGGAAGCGCCAGCGGATAGGGCAGGCGCCCGGTGGCGTAGAACTCGGCGCTACCCGCGTAGAGAGTCTCGTCCCACTCGGACATGCTGTCTGATACCACAGCCCGTATCTCCCTGCATCCACTGCCAGGATGACGCCCACGAAACGGGCGACAGATCATTCGCCGAGATTCGACCCTCTCCGCAACCATCACGATCAGCAACTATGCCCCGACCTGGGCAAATAGATAAACGTAGCTAGTTCTGACGGTTGATCGAGTGAAAAACTTCCTCGAAAGCGCGTAATTTGCCTGGAACGCGCGCACGCTTGGAACTGGCAACTCGGGGTAGAACAACGCATGTTCCGGTGGAGCGAAGGAGATCGCTGTGCTGATGAAAGCGGCCCGAATGCACGGGTACCATGAGCCGCTGCGGCTCGAGGAGATTCCGGTGCCTGCTCCTGGGGCGGGCGAGGTCCTGATAAAGGTGGCGGCGGCCGGGATCTGCCGCAGCGACCACCAGTTGCTCGAGGGCTACTTCCAGCCGGCCGCACCGATGGAGTTCCCGGCCGTACCCGGGCACGAGGTCGCGGGCCGCGTGGCCRGAATCGGCTCTGCCGTAGCGCGTTCGGCGGGCCTGTCCGAAGGCGACCTGGTGGTGGTCAACCCGGGGTGGGGAGRCGGAACGTGCCGCCAGTGCCATGCGGGCAATGAACAACTGTGCACCGGGACCGGTGGATGGATCGGATTCGGCCCGCCCGGTGGCTTCGCAGAATACGTGGTGGTTCCCCATCGGCACCTGGTCCGGGTGCCGGGCGGCGACCAGAAGGCGGAGAATCTCGCGCCGTTGACCGATGCCGGGCTGACTCCCTACCGCGGGGTGAAGAAACTGCGGGCGGCTGGAAAACTCGGACCGGGGCGCACCGTGGTGGTCGCCGGCATCGGCGGACTCGGCAGCTACGCCGTGCAGTACGCAAAGCTGCTCGGCGGTGGAGCCACCGTGGTTGCGTTCTCCCGCACCGACGAGAAGCTGGAGCTCGCCCGGCGCAACGGTGCCGATCACACCGTGAACACCCGTGACCTGAGCTCCAGTCAGGTACAGGACGACCTGGAGAGGCTCACCGGACGGCGGACGGTCGACGCGATCCTGGACTGCGCCGGCGCCCCCGCGTCGATCGCGCTCGACTTCGGGATTCTCGCGGCCGAGGGAGCAGTTGCCTCGGTGGGACTCATGGGTACCAAGGTAGAGGTACCACTTAACGTGATCGTGGGCACCGAACTCTCCTACTTCGGATCGTTCTGGGGAAACTACAACGACCTCACCGAAGTCCTTTCCCTTGCCGCGGCGGGGCAGATCAGACACACCGTCACCACGGTCAAGTTCGAGGACATCAACGATAACCTGGGAGCACTCGCCCGCGGTGACGTCGTTGGCCGTCAGGTGATCGTCTTCGACTGATCCGGTGTCGGCGGCCCTACCGGGCGCTGCCCGGGACCGCGCCGACCACCGCTGTCAGTCCGCCTTGGACGCGATGCCCTCGTAGGCGAAGCCGAAGAACTCGGGCCCGCCCATCCGGTAGGTCTCGATGGTGTCGAGAGTGAGCCCGGCGTTCTCGATCAGTCTGTCGACCGGCCGGTTCAGATGGCAACCGCCGAAGCACCGCCCCCAGAGGGGAGTGAGGCGGTCCTGCCACCGGGCGACACCGGGTCTCGGCGAACGGCCGTGTTCGACGAAGTGCAGCGTCCCGCCGGGGCGCAGCACCCTGTGCACCTCACCGAGCGCGCGTTCGACGTCCGGGATGGTGCACAGCGTCCAGGTGACCAGTACGTGGTCGACCGACGTGTCCGGGACGGGGAGCCGCTGGCCGTCGTCACCGACGAACTCGACCGGGACGGCGGTGGCGGCGAGGCGACCGGCGGCCAGCCTGCGACCGACCACCGCGGGTTCCACGGCGAGCAGGCGGGTGACCTGCGGCGGGAGATGGGGCAGGTTGCGCCCGGAGCCGAACCCGATCTCCAGGACCTCGCCGGTCAGCCCGGAGACCACCCGCGCCCGGGTGGTCTCCACGGGCCTGCCCAGGGCAAGGTCGATGAACCGGGGAAGCACCTGATCGTCGTAGAAGCCCATCGTCTCTCCCTGTCGCGGCATGGGTGTCCGGCCCCCTGCCCCGGCATTGGTACCCGGCCGCGGGCTGACCATCAAGGCACGTTGTTCCCGCGCCGGCGGTAACGGAGCGGGGGCGGCGCCGGGCCCAGGGTCAGCTCCCCGCCTGGTTGGGTGGGCGCCCACCGATCTCCCGGGTGATCGCCGTGGTGGCCGCGGTCAGCCGCCGGCCGTAGGGGACGACCTGCTGTGGGCTCAGGCGGTGCGGGAAGCCCGCGAGGGTGACCGCCAGGCACACCCGGCCGGCGCCGTCGAAGACCGGCGCCCCGATCAGGCTGAGCTGGTAGGACTCGATGCCGCCGAGGTCGACGAGCAGGTAGTCGTCGTCGACGCCCCGGGCCTGGATGACGCGTTCGACCGCGGCGCGGACCTCGGCGTCGCCGTCGCCCGCGGCGAAGGTTCTCAGCGCCCGGGCCAGGCTGTGGTGCCGGTCGTCGTCGAGTGCGACCGTGTACCCGCGGAGCCGGATCGTCTTGATGGCGTCGCGGTAGATGGCGAGCCGATGGTCGTCGGGACGGGGGCTCAGCCGGCGCAGCCACCGCTCGACGGTCTCGGTGTCGGACCAGGCGATGAAGACCGTCCCGAGCGGCGGCGACAGCGGAACCCGGTTACCGGGCCTTGATCCGAACCCGACGGGCGTCGCGGCGTGCCCTTCGACAGCGAGGACGAGGATGTCCTCGCCCATGACGGAGCTCGCCACCGCCTGGACACCGAGCTCGTCGCTGAGCCGGCGCATGTGCGGTCGCGCGAGCTCGAGGGCCTGACGCCCGGATCCGGCGGCCGCGTCGCCGACGGCCACCAGGGCGGGCCCGAGGCGGTAGGTCTTGTCCTCCGGGTCGCGCAGCAGCCAGCCGGCGTCGCTGAGGGTGGCGAGCATCGCGTGGGCGGTCGCCTTGTTCATCTCCAGCCGCCGGGCCAGCTCCGACAGGCCGAAAGGCCGGCCGGGATGCTGGCTCAGGAAGGTGATGAGCGCGACGGTCCGCTCGACCCCCGGGGCGGGCCGCGGCATCAGGCGGGCCTGCGCCGCGCGGTCACGTCATGGCATCGACACGCCGCCGTTGGGCCGCAGGACCTGGCCCGTGACGAACCGGGCGGCTTCGGACGCCAGGTACAGCGCGGCGTGGCCGACGTCCTCCGTCGTCCCGATGCGCCGCAGCGGCGCCAGATCCCGGCTCCGTCCCAGGAATCTTTCGCGCTTGTCCTCATCGACGGTCCCGTCCTCGGCGGTGTAGTGGCGGCGAGTGATGTCGGTCTCGACCAGACCCGGCGCGATGGCGTTCACCCGGACCCCGTCCGGACCCAGCTCCTTCGCCAGCGTACGAGTGATCTGGACCACCCCCGCCTTCGAGATCGAGTAGGCCACCAGGCGGGCGGGGGCGGTGTCGAACGCACCCGACGCCATGTTGATGATGCTGCCCGCCCGCTGGCTCCGCATCACGGCCCCGGCCGCCTGGCACCCGAACAGCACGCCCTTGAGGTTGACGGCCAGCACCCGGTCGAGCTGTTCCTCGGACAGATCGAGCACCGGGACGTCGATGATGATCCCGGCGTTGTTGCACATCACGTCGACCCGTCCGTGTTCCGACGCCGTCGCGCGCACCAGGTCGTGGACCTGGTCTCGGCGCGACACGTCGACGGCGGCCGGCGCCGCCGACCCGCCGGCGGCGGCGATCTCCTCGCTCGTCGCCCCCGCGGCCCCGGCGTCGACGTCCGCGCACACCACCACGGCGCCGGCCGCCGCCAGCACCCGGGCTACGCCCTGACCGATGCCGTGGCCCGCCCCGGTCACGATCGCCACCCGGCCGGTGAGATCGAACGCGCGGCCCAGCGCCCTGACCGGCTCCGCGCGTCCGTCCTCCTCGAGGGCCGCCCCGTCCCGGGTCATGACGGCGTGGCCGTCGAGGGCGGCGCAGTCGAGGGCAGCACCGTCGACGACAGTCCGGAGCCCATGTAGGCGAAGCGGGCGGTGGCTCCGCCGTCGACCACGAGGGTCTGGCCGGTCACGTGCCGGGAGAGGTCGGAGCACAGGAACAGGGCCGCGCCGGCGATGTCGCGCGGCTCGCCCGAACGGCCCAGCGGTTCCACCGCCGGCGGCGGGGGGACGTCCCCCCGTGCCTGTAGTGCGCGCATGAGGCGCGGCGTCCGGATGGAACCGGGTGCGACGGCGTTGACCCGGATGTTCGACGGGCCGAGCTCGACGGCCGCCGTGCGCACGAGGGACAGCAGGCCGGCCTTGGCCGCTCCGTAGGCGGCGTGGTTGGGCGCGCTGGTCAGGCCGCTGACCGAGGCGGTGAACACCATCACCCCGCCGCCGGCGGCCACCATCTGCCGGCCCACGATCTGCGTGATGAGGTGGGCGTGCCGCAGCACCAGCCCGAAGGTCGCGTCCCAGTCCTCGTCCGTCACCTCCAGCAGCGTCGACCACAGGGCCATGCCGACGATGTCGACGACGGCGTCGAGGCGCCCGTAGGCCGCGAGGGTCTCCGCGACGACACGCTCGACGTCGTCGCGCCGGCGCGCGTCGGCGACGCAGGGTAAGCCACCCACCTCGGCCGCTATCTCGCGGGCGAGATCGGGATCCACGTCGACGCACGCGACCCTGGCTCCCACCGACGCCAGCGCGTGGGCGGTGTGCCGGCCGTTGCCCTGGCCGGCTCCCACGACCATCGCCACCCGTCCGTCGAGGCGCAGCAGCCCGGGGTAGTCGGGGATCGCCGATTCATCCAACCGTGTCATCGTTCCTGCCTCCGCCGCTGCCGCTGCCGATGTCTCTGCCTGCGATCGGGATCGTCGGGATCAGGTGGCGGTCACCGAGGTCGAGACCTGGACCTCGCGACGTTCGAGCTCGGGGATGACGTGGGTGCCGAGGAGCTCGATGGTGCGCATCACGGCCTCGTGGGACAGCCGGCCGAACTGCACGTAGCAGAGCAGCCGGTCGACCCCGAGCTCGGCGTAGCGGAGCATCTTGCGCAGGCACTCGTCGGGATCACCGACGATGATCATGTCGGCGTCGCTGAACTGCCTCGGATCCGGCGGCGCGTTCCGCCGCTGCTCGAGGATCGGGAACATCTTCTCCCGCTCCTGCTCGGAGGCGTGCGGGAACTCCCACTCCAGCGTGAACTCGGCCAGGTTCCTGTACCACCACCAGGTGGCGTCCCAGATCCCGTTCGCCTCGGCCTGGGCCATCGTGTCCGCGCAGTGGACCAGCGTGTAGGCCGCCACGCGGTTGTTGACCACGCGGGTGATCGGCTGTGCTGCGGCGGCGGCCCGCCGGTAGATCTGGATGGTCTCCGCCATCTGCTCCAGCGGCCGCATGATCGACAGTGAGAGCAGGCCGAGGCCCATGGCGCCGGCGGCCTGGGCGCTGCCCGTGCTCGACGCCGCCATCCAGCAGGGTGGGTGCGGATCCTGCACCGGCTTGGGGGTGACCATGCGGACGGGGACGTTGCCCGCCGCGGGGAATCGCCAGTGTTTTCCCTCGAACGAGAAGTATTCGGATTCCCAGGCCTCGACAATGGCCTGGATCGCCTCACGTACCTGATCCTTGCTCTGCGGGATGTCGACACCGAAAGCGGTCTGTTCCATGGGGGTCGAGCGGCCCGTCCCCCATTCGACGCGCCCATTACTCAGGACGTCGGCCGTGGCGACCTTCTCGGCAACGCGCACGGGTGACGTGAACGCGGGCGGCAGCAGTGTCACCCCGAAGCCGAGCCGGATCCGTTCGGTGACCTGCGAGAGCGCCCCGATGAGGACCTCGGGCGCCGAGCAGTGGGACCGCCCCTCGCGGAAGTGGTGCTCCACGTGCCAGGAGGTGTGGAAACCCATCTCGTCGGCAAGGCGGATCTGGGCGATGGCCTCGCGGTAGGCGGCCTGCTCGGCCTCGCGCTGCCCGTGGGGATGGGGCTTCGACCACGGCTTCGGGACGTCCACCTCGTACAGCAGATCCAGTTTCACGGCGGCCTCGTTTGTTATAGCAAACGGCGTGGTTGGTACAGTGACCACCATAAGTGCCGCTCCGTCGATGTCAACGGGGTCGCAGCCAGACAGCTCGACCCGAACTCCAGCCCTAACCCAGCCGGTTGACACCCCCACTCCCAGGTCGTTACGTTCCTGAACGCAAGATGGTTGTTCCAGATACGGAACAATGCGGCGGTCTCGAAGCGTCAGGCATCCGGGCCGCGCAACGGTGAATGCGAGGTCGTGATGCCGTTGCTTGATCCACTTATATTTCTCCGGGGTAGCCCGTTCGCTGGTACGCCGGAGATCCCCTACCCGCGCGCGGTTACCGCGGACGCGCCGCGCCTGCCGGGCGGAACCTGGCAGGCGGCCTCCATTCCGGTCGGAGTCCGGCTCGAGTTACAGGGCGACGCCGAGGCGGTGGTCGTCGCGTATCGCACCGAGTGCGACGCCCGCGACCCACGCGGCCCCGGCCCCGGCGTCGGTGTCGGTGTCGGCCAGACCTTCGAGATGTGGGTGGGCGACTCACTGCTGGCGACCGCCCCGGCCGTCCACGGCGAGGGCACCGTGGAGCTGCCCCTGAACGCCGGCACGCGGACGACGACCGTGTACCTGCCCGAACGCATGCGCCCGACCGTGCTCTCACTCACCCCGGTCGGCGGTTCCCTCGAACCGGGACCGCCCCGTCCACGTTGGCTCGCCTACGGTGACTCCATCGTCGAGGGCTGGGTCGCCAGCTCGGCGGGCTCGTCCTGGCCCGCGCGGCTGGGCCGCCGGCTGGGCCTCGACGTCTGCAACCTCGGCTACGCCGGCGCCGCCCGCGGCGAGATCCCCTCCGCCGAACACCTGGCGAGCGTCCCGGCGGCACTGATCAGCATCAGCTACGGCACCAACTGCTGGTCGACGATCCCGCACACCGCCGAACTGCTGCGCGCCGGGCTGGACGTCTTCCTCACCGTGGTGCGGCAGGGGCACCCGGACACGCCGGTCGTGGTCACCACGCCGATCCGCCGCCCGGACGCCGAGACCACCCCCAACCGCGTCGGCGCCACGCTCGACGATCTACGGGTCGCGATGGCGTCCCTCGTCCAGGCACGCATCGACGGCGGCGACCCGTCACTCACCCTCGTTCACGGCGAGACCCTGCTGGACGAGTCACTCCTGGCCGACGGCGTCCACCCCGGAGACGACGGCCACGCGGTCATGGCCGACCGCCTGGAACCCGTCCTGCGGAAGGCGGGGCCGGGGACATGAGCGGCACACGGCCCCCGAACCACACCGACGACCACACGAACGCCTTCCGGAACGCGCTTGGAACGTTCGCGACGGGAATCGTGATTGTCACCGCGTCGCACCCGGCGGGCGGTCCCGTGGGTCTCACAGCCAACTCGTTCAGCTCGGTGTCGCTCGCTCCTCCGCTCGTGCTGTTCTGCGTGGCGCACACCTCCACCACGTGGCCGTCGATCCGGGCCGCGGGCCGGTTCTGCGTGAACGTCCTCGCCGACGGCCAGGAGGAACTGTCACGCCGGTTCACCGTGCGGGGTGAGGATCGCTTCCGCGGCGTCCACTGGCGGCCCGCGCCGTCCGGCGCCCCGATCCTGCCCGGCGTCGCGTCGTGGATCGACTGCCGCATCGAGACTCTCCACGAGGCCGGCGACCACACCATCGTCGTCGGGAAGGTCTGCGATCTCGCGGTCGACGACAAGAGTGCCGCTCCGCTCCTCTACTACCGAAGCAGCTACGCCAGTCTGACCGTCAGATAACCATTGATGGTCACGAATCGAACCGGAAGGAGCGTTCTGATGGACGGTGACGCCGACCGGAACGGCGAAGAGGAGAGGCCTCGGCAGTTCTTCTTCGACGTCAACGAGCTCCCGGGCCGTACCAACGTTGATATCATGGGGGATTCCGAGGAAACCCGGCAGTACTTGGACCTTTTCGGCCGCGACCTGGTTACCAGGACGATTCTCCAGTCCCCGCAACTGTGCGTCTACCATGAGACCGCCGCGCCGGGCGAGAAGGTCAAGCCCCATCGGCACGGTACCCATCAGCTGAACTACGTCCTCCGCGGCGAGCTGATCTTCGGCAGGCGGCACGTGGGGGCCGGCATGGGCTTCTTCACGCCCGACCTTCTCTATGCCTGGCGGGCCGGTGACGAGGGCGCCGAGTGGATCGAGATCCACGCCGGCCAGCCCGGCATCTTCGTCGATCAACGGTCGTCCTGACCGCTGCCCTGACCCAGCGCCCTGTGGCTATCTACCAAACGAGGGATGTCAGTCGTGACAGATTTGTTCGAGGGCAAGGTCGCCCTCATCACCGGCGCCGGATCAGGCATGGGCCGGGCGATCACCATCCGGCTGGCGAGAGAAGGCGCCTCGGTGTTGGCCCTCGACATAGACGAGGGCCGGCTGGCCGAGACGAAGGCGCTCACCGCGGGCACGGTGTCGGTCCGCCAGGCTGACGTCAGCGACCCGGCTGCGTGCGCCGAGGCGGTGGCCGCGTGCGTCGACGAGTTCGGGCAGCTGGACGTACTGGGCAACGTCGCCGGTATCTACCTGGCCGAGCACACCACGAAGGTGACTCTGGAGCAGTACCGACGGGTGATGGGCGTGAACCTCGACGCCTACTTCTTCCTGGCTCAGGCCGCCATTCCGCACCTGTTGGAGACGGGTGGCAACATCGTGAACATCGCCTCCAACGCCGGTATCCAGGGGCTCCCCTACTCCGCCGCCTACTGCATGAGCAAGGGTGGCGTCATCCAGCTCACCCGGGCGCTGGCCGTCGAGTTCCTCAAGACGCCGCTGCGCGTCAACGCCATCGCCCCGGCGGGCACCAACACGAACATCGCGTCGGCGATGACGTTCCCGGCCGGCATGGACCCCGACCTTTCCCGTCGCATGGCTGGCCTGCGCGGCCTGGCCGAACCGGCGGAGATCGCCACGCTGTTCTCCTTCCTCGCCTCCGGCGAGGCCCGTTCGGTGACCGGTGCCGTCTACACCATGGACAACGGCCTCACCGTCAGCTGACCGCAGGCCGTCTCACCTGGTAATCGTGGCCGGAGGGTGAACACGTGGCGGTCGAGCCTTTTCGCATCCACATCAGGGAGGACCGGCTGGCGGTGCTCGGCGACCGGCTGCGCACCGCGGTCTGGGCGGAAGAGCCGGGGCGGGGTGAGCCGGGACGACTTCGCGCCGGAGGAAGTCGCCGACTTCGACAGGCAGCGCCCCGCGGCACTCAACCTCACGCACTTCCTGACGCACACGTTCGAACCCCGCACCCTGGCCTGGGCGTTGCAGGACTCTCCCGTCGGCCTGGCCGCCTGGATGGTGCAGCGGCGGCAGGCGTGGAGCGACTGCGGCGGTGACGTGGAACGCCGCTTCACCAAGGACGACCTCATCACGAGCTTCGCCCTCTACTGGCTCACCGGCACCGTCAGCGGCTCGCTGCGGTTCTACGCCGACTCGTTCCAGCGGCCGTGGACCCCCTCGCACGACCGTCGGCCCGTCCTGGAGTCACCGACGGGCATCGCCGTGTTCCCATACGAGCTGACGCACGTGCCACGCGCCCTCGCGCAGCGCGAGGCGAACCTCGTGCGCTGGACCCGGATGAGCCGTGGTGGCCACTTCGCCGCGGCCGAGGAACCGCAACTCCTGGTGGCGGACATCCGCGCGTTCTTCCGGCCGCTGCGCGCGACCGGACTGTCCCGCTGACGTCCGTCGAGACATCCGCTGTCGCGGCGGACAGCAGATAGCGTGCGGCGAAAAGCCAGCACCGGACGGTTCCGGCCTCGGCGCCGGTCACGGTGCGCAGTTCGACGTACGGATGGGGCGCGCGCAGATACCACCCGGTCACCACCACCTCGTCTCCGACGAAGGACTGGGCCCGGGTCAGCGCGAACAGGATCCGCCCTCCCGGCGCCGGGTGGCGGTACACGACGGGCACCGTCCCGCTGGCGTCCGCGAGGACGAGGTCGGGCGAGGTCACGAACCCGCCCCGGCCCACGATCGTCCCGCGCAGGCTGACCGGTATCGCGCCGAGTGGCCCGGCGTCGAGCCGGTCGAGCAGTTCGATGAGCCGTCCGACCGGTTCCGGAGTGCCCAGCGGCGCCCGCAGGCCCGCGCGGATCAGCAGCAGCGCACCGGCGGCCGTCACCAGTCCGGCGAGGAAGCCCAGGTCGTAGTGGTCGGGCCCGCGGCGGGCGAGGATCAGCGCGGCACCCAGGCAGATCCAGCCACCGAAGTACACGGGCAGCTCCACCAGGAACTGCCCGCGGGCCCGGACCCGCTCGCCGGCGCTCCCGCGCGCCGCGCTCCGGGCTCCCCGCCACTGCCGTGGCGCGCCGGGCAGGCCGCTCGCCTCCAGCGCGGCGATCCGGGTCGAGACGAGGGGGTGGGTGGAGAGGATCTCCAGCCAGCGTGCCCAGGGGCTGGTGACCTCCCAGCGCAACGCCCGCACGAGACGCTCGGGGGGCAGCTCCGGGGCGATCAGGCCGACGGACGGCGCCGAGCCGCTGCTGGCGATGCCGAGGGCTCCGACGGCCCGGACCCTGTTCTCCCGGCGAGCCAGCCGACGGGCCGCTCCCTTCTCGTCGTTCTCCCGAAGCACGTGGACGCGGGCGGCGAGATCCTGATCCCGCTCCCCCATCCCGTGCACAATCTTGACGAGGGCGGAGCACAGCGCGTCGCCGTCCCCGGTCATCGCGCAGGAAGCGTGGTCGGCGCCCAGTTCACGGGCACGGGAGAAGCTCAGCAGCGCCAGCTCGGAGAGCAGGTAGGCGGCGGACCCGATCAGCCTGACCGGGTCATTGTCCCCGGACTGGTCGCCGTTGCGCGTGCCGGACGCCGCGTAGTACATGAGGGTCGGCACCACGCACAGCGCCGTCATCACGGCGAAGTCCCGATTCCTGATGTGCCCGATTTCGTGCGCGACGACCGCCTCGACCTCGCGGTCGTTGAGCCGGTCGAGCAGCCCGCGGGAAATCCAGATACGTGCGTCCCGCCTGGTCCGGCCGAAGGTGAACGCGTTGGGGTCGCCGTCCTCGACGATGCCGAGCCGGACCAGCGGAATGCCGGCGTTCCGGCACTGCCGGGCGACGATCGCGGCGACCGGCTCGTTGCTGAGATATCCGTCGGCGCCACGCTCCAGCTCGCGGGCCGGGGCCAGCCACTCCACGACCCGCGGCCCCACCAGGTACTGCAGGAGGGCAAGGCCGGTCACGACGGCCACCGGCACAAGGACCGGCACCGGTGTGAAGACGGTCAGCAGCCAGCAGGCCAGGATCAGTACACCGCCCAGCGCCGACAAGGCGGCCGCCGAACGCCGCCAGACGAACCCGTCATGCCCCGCCCCCCGAATCGGCCAGACAACCAGCCGGGCAACCAGCCGGACAACCCGGACCAAGTTATCGAAAACCATTCCCGGCTGCCGGAGGATAGCCTCGTCGCATGCTGCGGGCGCGTTCTCGGGGAGACCTCGGTGGCTGACGCCGACGATGTGCGCCGGTTGGCGCTGGCGCTGCCGCACGTGGTGGAGATCGCGAGCGAGGGCTTTGACTTCCGGGTGGCCGGCAGGGGCTTCGTCTGGTCCTATCCCGAGCGCACGCCCGGGAAACCGCGCGTGATCCGGACCGATACCGCGGTGCTGTTCGTCGGCGACGAGGCGGAAAAGCAGGCGCTCCTGCTCGGCGAGCCTGACATCTTCTTCACCGTGCCGGGCTACAACGGCCTGCCCCTGGTGATGGTGCGCCTGGCTGAGGTGACGGTCGGCCGCCTGCGGGAGCTCGTGACCGACGCCTGGCGGATGCGCGCGCCGGACGCGCTCGGCGGCGACCTCGACCAGCACGCCGAGCAGCTCACCGACCAGCACGGCAGGCAGCACGCCGAGCAGAGCGCCGAGCAGAGCGGCGAGCAGCCAGCTCTGGGCTGAGCCCGCCCGATCACCAGGAAGCATCGCCGGCGCCGCGGGCGCGGGCGGYTGTCGCGCGCTGTCACACCCCCGACAAAGTTTGAGCGCCGCTCAAGCGAAATGCTTGACTGTCACTCAAGCGAATCGATCCGGGGAGGGCTCGACTCATGGGAACCAGGGCGGATGCGGTGGCGGCCACCAGGGAGCGGATCGCGCGGGCCGCGCTGCGACTGCTGCTCGCGCAGCCCTACGAGGACATCACCCTGGCGGACATCGCGACCGGCGCGGGCGTCTCCCACCAGACCGTCCTCAACCACTACGAGTCCAAGGAGGGCGCCGCCTCGGCGGCGATCGAACTCCTGGGGTCGGAGATCGAGGGGCTGCGGACCTCCGTGCGGCACGGCGATCCGGAGCACGCCGTCGAGGTGCTGGTCGAGCAGTACGAGCGGTCCGGTGACCTCAACATCCGCTGGGCGATGTCCGCCGAACGGCTCGGGCGCCTGGCGGCCATCCTCGATCAGGCCCGGGCGGCGCACCGGGCCTGGCTGGAGGAGGTCTTCGCACCCCACCTGCCCACCGTGCCGGCGGACCGGCTGCGCGGCCTCAACGCGCTGCACGCGGCGACCGACGTCTACACGTGGAAGTTGCTGCGCCGCGACCTGCGCCTGAGCCGGCCGGAGACCACCCGGACGATGACCGCGCTGGTACGCGGCGTGCTGATCCGTGACGTGCCGGACAGCTGACCTGACAGGAATCCCGGCACGAATCCCGAGCGAAGGAATCCCGAACAAAGGACCGAAGGAAGGTCACCGATGAGCAACACGTACCTGTTCGCCCACACTGACGGTGGTGGTTCCGTAGCTCCGGAGCTCGGCCTCGCGCGACGGCTCGTCGAGCGCGGCCACCGGGTCACCGTCCTGGCCGAGGACTCGATGGTGCCCGCCGTCGCCGCGACCGGCGCGGCCTTCCGTCCCTGGCGGAACGGCCTCAACCGGCCCGACAACCAGCCAGAGCACGCTCCGTACCGGGAGTGGGAGCCGCGGAGCCCGCGCACACTGCTGCGGGAGATGATCAGGCACCTGATCGTGCGCCCCGCGCCCGGCTACGCCCGCGACGTCACCGACGCGATCGACGCGGATCGCCCCGACCTCGTGCTCGCGTCGTTCTTCGCCTTCGGCGCGATGGTGGCCGCGGAGGCCGACGGAGTGCCGTTCGACGTCCTGATGCCGAACATCTACCCGCTGCCCGCACCGGGGCTGCCGCCGTTCGGCCCCGGGCTGCGACCCGCCCGGGGACCGGCCGGCCGGCTGCGCGACCGGCTCGTCGGCGCCATGTCTCAGCGGATGTGGGACGGCGCCGCCCTGCCCGGGCTCAACGCGCTGCGAGCCGCGTACGGCCTGGAACCGATGGCGCACTACCAGAATCAGCCCCACCGGGCCCGCCGCGAGCTGGTGATGACGAGCGCGGAGTTCGACTTCCCGGCGCGGCTGCCGGCGAACGTCCGCTACGTCGGGCCGGTCCTCGACGAGCCGGTGTGGGCGGCCGAGCCGTGGCAGCCGCCGGCCGGGGACGCGCCGCTGGTCCTGGTGTCCATGTCCAGCACGTTCCAGAACCAGGCCGACAACGCCGCCCGGGTGGTCCACCACGGCGCCGGGCTGTCGGTCAGTCGTGCGGCGAAGCCAGCGAAGATCGCTGACGCCGTCCGGCGGGTCCTGGACGATCCCTCCTACCGGCGGTCCGCCGCGCGGCTCGGCGCGGCCCTGCGCCGCGACGCCGCCGACGGCCGTCTCATCGCCGAGGTCGAGGACCTCGACCCGGGCCAGCCGCAGGGAAGGCACGCCGCCTGACCCGATGGCCCGAACCAGAGCCCGAGCCCGAGCCCGAGCAAGGTTCATGAGCAGGTTCGCAGAGCGGGTGAGCGGCGCGGCACTCGCTCGAATGCTTCCAGCGAAAGCGGTGCGCGTTTGCTGCGGGGCGGTTCAACCGGCGTGTTCGTGTGCCGGGCGCATCAAGCGGCCTGGATCAGATAGACGGCGGCAAGTGCGCAGGCCAGGACGCCGAGGAGGAGGCGTAGGGCGGTGTTGGGCAGGTGGGGTTGGAGGCGCGCGCCGAGGTATCCGCCGGCCAGTCCGCCGAGTCCGCAGGTAAGTCCGAGTGCCCAATGGGGGGCGATGTTCCCGGCGGTGGTCAGGGCGAGCACGGCGTAGGCCGCGACGCCGACGATCGAGGTGAGGAACGTCGAGGCGAGGGTAGCGGGGGCGACTACGGCCACGGACATGCCGCGTCCGACCAGGATCGGGCCGAGGAGCGAGCCGCCCCCGATGCCGTAGATGCCCCCGACGAACCCGACGATCAGAGCCAGCACGGTGATGGTGCGCGGCCGTGGTGACGAGACGCTCGGGACGGTCTGGTGCGGCTGTCTACGCAGGGTACGAGCGCAGAGCCAGACGCCCAGGGTTAAGAGCATCGCGGCGAGGAGGAGCCGGAACAGGCGGGCGCCGGGAGCGAAGTGGACCCGGACGACGGCACCGAGCACCACCCCCGGCAGGGTGCCGAGGACCAGCAGGCGGGTCAGGTGGCCACCGAGCTGTTTCTGCTGGTGGTAGCGGCCGAGCGGCCCGGGTATGGCGATGACGTTGAACAGCAGGTTGGTTGGTGTGACCGCTGGGCTGGGAACGTGCAGCACGTCGAGCTGGACAGGAAGAAGAAACACCGCGCCGGAGACCCCGACGGGCGCGGTGATGGTCGCGATGAGCAGTCCAGAGGCGAGACCGAGCAGGATCGTGGTCACCCGGGCCGGGCCGCTTTCACACCTCCGATCCTGACGGATGCCGCTGGCGCACGGGACGACGGGTCGGCGCCTGATCGCCGTCATGGCCGGTACCGGCCGGATCGGCAGCCGCCGCGAGCGGCTCCGCACGGCCGGTCTGTCCGGGCGCACCGCCCACCGTCACCCGTGGAGCTTCAGGGCCCCTCCTGGCAGCGCCTGAGGCCTTCCGGGCTGTAGCACGGCAGAGCGCCGTGAGCCTTGATGACGGTCTGCCCGCCGCCCCTGGTCAGATAGTCGAGGAAGCTCAGGGTGAGGGAGCCGGCGGACGGCTGCCCGTAGGTGTACGCGTATTCGACCTCCGCGAAGGGATAGGTGCTGTTGCGGATGGCCTCGATCGAGGGATCCTGCCCATCGATGCGCACGGTGTGCAGGCCCTTGACGGTCGTGGCGGTACGCAGTTCGCTGTAGCCGATCGCGCCCGGCAGCCTGGCCACGCTTCGCAGTACCCGTTCGGTGCTGTCGAGCTCGCAGCGGATGACCTTGTCCTGCGGTGAGTTCCGGTGCTCGCAGTCCTGGGAGGTGTAGGCGGGTTCACCAATGCCGGCAAGGATGCGCCGCCGGAACAGGTCGCGGGTACCAGAGTTGGCGTCGCGGCTCAYCAGCAGGATCGGGAGGTCGGGCCCGCCAACCTGGTTCCAGTTGACAACATCGCCCCGGTAGATGCGGCGTATCTGCTCGATCGTCAGGCTGCTGACCGACACCTCGTCGTTCACCACGACGGTGAAGGCGGAAACCGCTACCCGGTCCCCTTGAAGGCGCGGGTCGAGCTGCGATCCACCACCGTCACGAATGACGATCATGGCGGGGGAACCGTTCTCGGACTCGCCCGTCGCCACCGACGACGATGCTCGCCAGCACCGTGACGCAGAGCGTGAGCAGGATGGTGATCAGACGGGCGGGCCGGTTGAAAAGGGGCGGCTTGTCGTCGACCGTGGTGCTCCGGTTGGGCTGCACCGCGCCCTCCCGGATCCCACCGGTGACGCGCACGGCGCAGCCGACGCTGCCGCCGGTGAGGAGCACGAGCAGTTTGTAGTGCTGACCGCTGTCGAGCGGAACACGAGGCAGGTAGATCGTGTTGCCGCTGTGCCGCATCCCCCTCGAAGACGCGAAGTGCTCCATGAGGTGGTCGGCGTTGGGCTGGGTGACGGTCACACCCCTGACGATGCGTTCCGTGAAGACGGCGGTGAGACCGTGCAGGTCGCCGCCGGTGTAGTCGGTGCTGGCCACGCTCTGCGCACCGTCATTCTCTACCCGCAGGAGGACGAGGGTCGCGTCGGACATGTCCGGGAGATCGCTGAACAGGCCCAGCCGTATGTTTTCCTGGCCCTGCCCGTCACGATTGTCACCGCCGATGGGCATGTCCATCTGTACACGGTAGCCAATGCGCCTGCGGCGCGGCACCCGGCGCTCGTACCAGACCACCGCGAAGGACGCCGCTATGCCGAGCGCCGCGGTAAGCACGGCCACGATGTTCTCGGCACTCAGCCAGCTCATGATGCAGCTCGCCCCCGCATGCCCAACCGGCCCGACGTGTTGATTCGATTACCGTATGGGGCCCGTCGCGGACTGGAGAGCCGCGGTCTACTCGGTCGCCTGATATTCGCCGTGAATTCATCCGGTGATCCAGGAGGTTCCTGCGGAGGCGTCACACCGCCGGGCGCACCACCCGAGCCCCCCGCTGTCCCGTCGCCGCGCCGATCACAGCTTGCCGCTCTAGAGTGGCCGGGATGGGCGTGGGCCTCACTCTCCTGGACGGGGTGCGCTGGAAGGGCATCCCGGTGGTCGGCGACCGGCCGCGGGCGCTGCTGGCGGCGCTGGCGGCGGAACGCGGGCGGCCGGTGCGGGCCGAGCGGCTGGTGGAACTGATCTGGCGCGGGGAGCCGCTGGCCAATGCGGCCAAGGGTCTTCAGGTGGTCGTCTCCCGAACGCGGGCCGCCTGCGGCGGCGCCGCGGTGGTACGCGATGGCGAGGGCTATCGGCTCGACCTGCCTCCGGCCGAGGTCGACAGTTGTCTGCTCGGCCGGCTGGTCGCCGAGGCTGACACCCTCCTCGCGGCCGATCCGGCCGCCGCCGCCGAGCGGGCCCGGGAGGCGCTGGAGCTCGGCGCGTCGCTGTCGCCGGTGCCGGCGGGCGAACAGGGCCCGCTCGCCGACGTGCGCCGGGCGGCCGGCCGCGATCTGGCGGCGGCCCGGCTGCTGCTGGCCCGGGCGGCGAGCCGGACAGACCGGCACACCGAGGCGCTGGGGCTCCTGGAGGCGGCGCACGCCGAGCGGCCCGACGACGAGGCCCTGCTGGCCGACCTGCTGCGCAGCGAGGCCGCCGTCCGCGGGCCGGGGGCGGCCCTGGAGCGCTTCGAACGCCACCGTCGGGACCTGCGGGAACGGCTCGGTGTCGGCCCAGGGGAGGCACTCACCCGGCTGCAGCGCGATCTGCTCGCCGCCGACCAGCCCGTCCGCGACGGCCTCCGTTACGATGCCACTCCCCTGCTGGGCCGCCAGGGGGACGTCGAGCGGCTGCGGACGTTGCTGGACCGGTCACGGGTGGTGTCGATCGTCGGGCCGGGCGGCCTCGGCAAGACCCGGCTGGCGCACCGGCTCGCCCGGGAGAGCACGCTGCCGGTGGTGCATGTCGTCCACCTGGTCGGGGTGACGGCGCCCGAGGACCTGCTCGGCGAGGTCGGCTCGGCGCTCGGTGTCCGCGACTCGATCGGCGAACGCCGGGTGCTGTCCCCGGGCCAGCGCGCCGACCTGCGCACGCGTATCGCCGCGCAGCTCTCGCGCGGGTCGAGCCTGCTGCTGCTGGACAACTGCGAGCACCTCGTCGAGGAGGTCGCCGAGCTGGTCGCCTTCCTCGTCACCGCCACCGCGGACGTCCGGGTGCTCACCACGACCCGGGCGCCGTTGGCGATCAGCGCCGAGCGGGTCTACCTGCTCGGGGAGCTGGGCCGCGCCGACGCGACCGAGCTGTTCCGTCAGCGCGCCGCCGCCGCCCGGCCCACCGTCCGGCTCGACCCCGAGGTGGTCGGCCGGATCGTCGACCGGCTCGACGGCCTTCCGCTGGCGATCGAGCTGGCCGCGGCGCGGGTCCGCGCGATGTCGGTGGAGGACGTCGACCGGCGGCTGGCGGACCGCTTCGCCCTGCTGCGCGGCGGCGACCGCGGCGCGCCGGACCGTCACCGCACGCTGCTCGCGGTGATCGACTGGTCGTGGAACCTGCTGGCCGAGCCGGAACGGCGGTCGCTGCGTCGGCTGGCGCTCTTTCCGGACGGGTTCACCCTCGACGCCGCGGAGGAGGTGCTCGGCGCGCCCGACCCCGCCGGGCAGGTCGCCGGCTCGGAGCCCCTGGACGCCTTCGACGCGGTGCAGAACCTCGTCGACCAGTCGCTGCTGAGCGTGCGTGAGTCGGCCGACGGGGTCCGCTACCGGATGCTGGAGACCGTCCGCGAGTTCGKCCGGCTGCGGCTGACCGAGGCCGGCGAGCAGGTGTGGGCGCGGCGGGCCCAGCGGGCCTGGGCGGTCGGTTACGTCACCCGGCACGGCGCGGACCTGCTCAGTGAGCGGCAGTTCGCGGCGATCGACGCGGTCGCGGCCGAGGAGACGAACCTCGCCGACGAACTGCGGGCCGCGCTGGTCGACGGCGGTACCGAGGCGGTCGTGCGGCTGCTGGCGGTGCTCAATCCGTTCTGGGAGATCCGCGGCGATCACACGCGGATGATGGTGCTGGCCAACGCGGTCGCCGAGGCCCTGCACGACTGGTCCCCGCCGCCAGCGGCGGCCTCGGCGACCCTGGCCAGCCGGATCGCCATCCTGCGGACGAAGATGCTCATGACCGTCAGGTACCCGGAGGAGGCCTGCGAACTGCTGGTGCCGCTCGATCCGGCGGACGCGGACAACACGTGGCTGGCCGGTTCGGTGCGGGTGCAGCTTGCCCTCGATCCGACCCGGCCCGCGGATGCCGCGGCACGGCTGGAACGGCTCGCGGACGACGCCGACCGGCACACGCGCCTGATCGCGCTGATGTGGCTGACCCATCTGTGGGAGAACGACGGTGTCCCGCGGACGGCGGCGGCCTGCGCCGAACGGGCGCTGACGCTCGCCGCGCCGCAGGACGGCCCGTGGATCGCGGCCGTCCTGCGCACCCAGCTCGCCGCGCTGTCGATGCAGCTCGGGGACGTCACCACCGCCCGGTCGTGTGCTCGCGCGGCACTGCCCGTCCTGGAACGGCTCGGCGCCCGCGACGACGTCGCGCAGCTCAGGGTGCTGCTGGCGTTCGACGCCATCAACGACGGCCGGCTCGAAGCGGCCGAGAGCCACCTCGCCCAGAGTGCCCCGGAGGACAGGATGGGGCTCGGCGGCAGAATGATGGCCACCGCCGAGGCCGAGATCATGATCGCCCGCGGCGACACGACCGGTGGTCTACGCCGGTACGTGGACGCGGCGGAGGAGGTGCGGGCCCTGCGGCTGCCGGGCGTGGAACCCACCGGCCTCGAGCCCTGGGTGCTCGTGTGCGACGCGGCGACGGTGGCCGCGTTCGCCCGGCACGCGAGCACGGCCGACGACCTCGCCACCGGTCACAGCCTGTTCCGGGCCTGCCTCACCCATTGCGTCGAAGCGTTCCGACGCGGGCAGGCCGGCGCCGACTACCCGGTGTACGGGACGGTGCTGTTCGCACTGGGCGCCTGGGGTCTTCGGGAGAACCTCCCGGCGCCCGGAGACGGTCTGGCCGGGATGGCCCCGGAGGACGCGGTCCGGCTGCTGGCGCTCGCGGAACGGTTCGCCTACCCCGCGACGATCCCGTCGATGGGGTGGTCGCGGATCGAGCCGATCGCCGAACGCCGCGCGCCCGGCACGCTCGCGGCGGTCCGGGCGAGCGTCGCCGGACGGCGCCCGGCGCAGGTTCTCGACGAGGCCCGCCTCCTCGTCGAGCACCTGGCCGAACGCCTGACTGGATGACTGGATGGCTGGATGGCTGGCCGGGCAGTTGACCGGGCGGGACGCCGACCGGGCGTCGCCCGCCCATCGGGTGAGGGCACCGGATTCCCGGCTAGAGATGCCGCTTGTAGCTGGCCACCGACAGCGGCATGAAGATCACGATCACGGCGAGGCCGGCGAGTAGCGTCCAGCCGACCTGCGCGGTGATCACGCCGTTGTTGGCGAGGTCGCGGGTTCCGGAGACCAGGTGTGACACCGGGTTGATCCTGGTGAAGGACTCCAGCCAGCCCGGCAGCGTGTCCGCCGGCACGAAGGCGTTGGAGAGGAAGGTGAGCGGGAAGAGGATCATCATCGAGATCCCCTGCACGCTGCGGGCGCTGCGAGCCAGCGTGCCGATCCAGGTGAACGCCCACGCGAGCGCCCAGCCGGTGAAGACCGCGAGCAGGACCGCGCCGACCACACCGAGCACCCCGCCGCCCGGCCGGTAGCCGAGAATCAGGCCCATCAGGTAGGTCAGCACCGCCGCGATCAGATAACGGATCAGGTCCGCCATCATCGGCCCGGCGAGCGGCGCGATCCGGGACATCGGCAACGACCGGAACCGGTCGAAGACGCCCTTGTCCATGTCCTCCCGCATCTGCACCCCGGTGGCCATGCAGGTGGTGAGCACGGTCTGGGCGACGATGCCGGGGATCAGCAACGGCAGGTAGCTGTCGACGTCACCGGAGATCGCGCCGCCGAACACGTAGGCGAACATCGCGGTGAACAGCAGCGGCTGCAGCGCCACGTCGAAGAACTGCTCCGGGTTGCGGCGCATCTTCTTCAGCGCCCGCCACGCCATCGCGAAGGTCTGGTTGAAAGTGTCGCCCAGCCCGGGGCGGGCGCGCGTGCGGGCTACGGCGGCGGCCGGGTCGACGGCTGGCGCCGATCGCGGGCGGGCGGCGGACGGTTCGGCTACGAGGGTGTTCATCGGGCCTTCTCCATGACGGGCTTGTCGGGGCTGTTCGTGTCCTGGCCGGGGACGACGCCGGCCGGGCGGGCGGTGCCGGTGCCGGTGCCGGTGCCGGTATCCGTGCCGTGGCCGGTGAGGGCGAGGAAGACCTCGTCGAGGCTGGGCTTCGCGACACTGACCGAGGAGATCGAGACGGCGGCCTCGCGCAGCGCGATCAGCACGTCGGCGGCGCGGTCGGCGACATCGAGCGGGACGTTCATCCGACCCGACTCGGGGGTGGTGACCGGCTCTTCGCCGAGTACCCGGAACACCACCTCGCGGGCGAGCGCCTGGTCGGCGCCGGGGGCGAGCTGAAGCTGCAGGGTCGAATCGCCGACCTGGGTCTTCAGCTCGTCCGGAGTGCCCTCGGCGACCTTGCGGCCCTGGTCGATCACGCAGACCCGGTCGGCGAGCTGGTCGGCCTCGTCCAGGTACTGGGTGGTGAGCAGGACGGTGCAGCCGTCCTCGACGAGGCCGCGGATGGTGTTCCACATCTGGCCTCGGGTGCGCGGGTCGAGCCCGGTGGTCGGCTCGTCGAGGAAGATCAACGGCGGTCGGGTGATGAGGGAGGCGGCGAGGTCGAGGCGGCGGCGCATGCCGCCGGAGAACGCCGAGATCTTCCGCTCGGCGGCGTCCTCCAGGCCGAACTGCTCCAGCAGCCGGCGCGCGGTGGCGCGAGCGTCCGCGGCCTTCAGGCCCTGGAGCCGGCCGAAGAGCCACAGGTTCTCGGTGGCGGAGAGGTCCTCGTCCACCGAGGCGTACTGGCCGGTCACGCCGATGAGCTGGCGGACCCGGTGCGGCTGGGCGGCGACGTCCACACCGAAGATCTCGGCCCGGCCGCCGTCGATCGGCAGCAGCGTGGCCAGCATCTTCAGCATCGTCGTCTTGCCTGCGCCGTTCGGCCCGAGCACGCCGAAGATCTCGCCGTGTCGCACCTCGAGATCGATCCGGTCGACGGCACGGAAATCGCCGAATCTCTTGACCAGGCCATCGGCCCGGACAGCGGGTGTGGCTGTCACGCGTCGTCCTTCCATGGTGCTCAGCAGCTGGGAAGCTGGGACGACGCTAGACAGCGGCGGTATCACCGCCCCTACACCCCGGTTTCACCGACCTTCAGCCGGCCGGCGCGGGCCGGCGCGATCCAGCGACGGAGGGCACGAGACATGCATCTGCACGTGGGGTRCGCGATGTGGAGTCACAAGTCCTGGCAGGGGCGCCTGCTGGCCCATCCGCTGCCGGCCCACGAGCGCCTGCGGCACTATGCCGCCTGGTGTAACGCGGTCGAGGGGAACACCACGTTCTATGCGACCCCGGCCCGGGAGACCGTGGCCACGTGGGCGCGGCAGACCGACCCCGGCTTCCGGTTCGTGGTCAAGCTGCCGAAGGTCATCACGCACGAACGCCACCTCACCGACGTCGACGAGGTGCTTCGCTCGTTCCTGAACGCGATGGAGCCGCTCGGCCCGCGGGCGCACGCCCTCTGGATTCAGCTGCCGGGGGCGTTCGGCCCGGCCGACGTGTCGCTGCTCGCCCGCTTTCTGCGCCGGCTCGACACGTCCCACCGGTACGCGGTGGAGGTCCGCCATCCGGCCTTCTTCGCCGACCCGCGCGCGGCGCGCCTGCTCGAGGACGCACTCGCCACCGTGAGCGCCGAATGGATTCCGTTCGACACCACCGAGTTCTTCCGGAGCCCGCCGACGAGCGACGCCGAACGGGACGCCTGGGCGAAGAAGCCCCGGATGCCGCTCCGGTCACTCGCGCTGACCGACCAGCCGATCGTCCGCTACCTCGGCCGCGACGACTCCGCCCGGACGGTCGAGGGCTGGCGGCACTGGGTTGACACCACCGTCACGTGGCTGCGCGAGGGACGATCACCCACCGTCTTCATCCACACCCCGGACAACGCCGACGCTCCGCTGCTCGCCCGCCGTTTCCACGACGAGGTCCGGGCCCGCGTGCCCAGGCTCGATCCCCTGCCGCAGCCGATACCAGCCGAGCCCCTGACCCTCTTCTGACCGCACGCCAGGAGCAGCACACCGAGCATCGGGGCGGGCATCCGCACTTGCCGCCGGTACCAGACCGCCCAGGATGCCGCCGGTTCGTGCGCGGCGGCGCCCTGCGTGTGGGTGACCGGGTGGAGCCCGTGCCCGGCGAGGACGACGTCCACCCGGCACCGCTGCCCGAGGCCGCCCTGGCGCGCGCCGACGATGATCGACGCGCGCCAGGTGACGGCCGTCAGGCGGTGTACGTTGTGCCGTTGTCAGGCCGTCATGACTGGATCCACAGCTTCTCCGGCAGCAGCGATCCGAGGCCGTACTGCGTGACACCGCCGACGTTCCTGGCCGAGATGGCGCCGAGCGGCCCGCGCGCGAAGAAGATCATCGGGACCACCTCCGTCAGCCGGGCCTGCACGCGGTCGTAGGCCTTCTTCCGCTCCTCCACGGTGGTCGCGGTCCGTCCCGCCAGCAGGCTCTCGTTCAGCTGAGGATCGTCGAGCATGGACAGGTTCGCCGACGAGCCCCCGAGGAGGGTCGTCGGCAGGCGGGGGTCGGGGTCCAGGAACATCGAGGACGTGAGGACCGCGTCGTAGTCGTGCGACGTGCGCAGCGCCGAGAACTCGGCGACCTCTATGACCCGGACCTGGAACTTGACGTTCTTGAACGCGCTCAGCTGGGCCTGGATGTTCTCGGCCATCTTCCGGTTCTCCGACGCCGGAGTGGTGGTGAACGAGAAGGAGACCGGCTTGCCCTCGGCGGCGAGCTCGTCGAAGAGCTTCTGGGCGGTCGCCTTGTCCGTCTTCTGCAACGGCGTGGGCGAGTAGAACGGTGACGAGTCGGTGAACAGCGTGGTGGCCATCCGCGCGCTGCCGTTCCAGACGGCGAGGTTCAGCGCGTCCATGTCCAGCGCCTTCGCGACCGCCTGACGTGCGCGCACGTCGTCGAACGGCGCCCGGCGCGTGTTCAGCGCGGCGACGATACCGCCGCTGGCCGGCAGGAAGTCGACCGGCAGCCCCGCCTCGTCGGCCTTGCCGAGGTTGATCCAGCTCGAGTCGACCGCCAGGTCGGCACCACCGGTGAGCAGCGTGTTGTAGCGCTGGTTGCTGTCCTGTGCCGGGCGCAGGACGAGGGAGTCGAGGTACGGCCTGGGCGCGTCCCAGTAGCGGGGGTTCTTGACCAGCCGCATGTTGTCCTGGCGGGCCCAGTTCTGCAGGGTGAACGGCCCGGCGCCGATCGGGTTCTCGTCGAAGGCCGGCCCGCCCTTCCGCAGGGCCGCCGGCGAGGCGATCCAGTTCAGCGTCGAGGTGACGATGGCCTCGGAGTACTTCGGCACGGGGGTGACCAGGGTGACCCGCAGCGTGACGTCGTCAACCACCTCGGACGAGGCGATCATCGCCGCATCCGCCCGGCTGGCGGAGCCGGTGGCCGGTTCCTTGGTCCGGTCCCAGTTGAACTTCACGGCATCCGCATTCAGCGGGGTACCGTCCGAGAACACCAGCCCCGGCCGCAGCTTCAGCTCGAACGTCTTGCCGTTGTCGGCGGACTCGAACGACTCGGCCATCGAGTAGTGGATCTCACCCGCCTCGTCGTCGGTCATCAGTGTTCCGTACAGGGCGTTCCCGATGAGGGCTCCGCTGGCGTAGACGTTGCCGATGACCGCCGGGTCCATCGTGCGCGGCTCGCTCAGCAGCAGGATCCGCGCTTCGCCACCCGCCACAGGCTCACCCGTGGCCCCCGACGCGGACGTACCGGTATCGCCACCTCCTCCCCCGCAGGCCCCCAGCAGCAGACCCGTACAGCAGACGAGAGCGGTGACGAGTAATCGCGCGCGGTGAATCATCTTCGGCCCCTTCATCGATGTTCATGATCAACGAAATCCGGCAAGATCATGGTTGGGAATGTGCGGCTGGAGCGGCGTCTGTTCGACGACCTGGCTACCGACCTCGCCTACCGGGCCCGTCTGCCGGCCCGGTCACCGGCGCCGCACCTCGGCGCACGCGCGGTCGTGGGACGCGGTCGAGGCGGCGGCCGAGATGGCCACTCGCCGGGTCAGTCACCACGGGTTATATCTTCACCTATTTTTCGTCGGCTCCGCAGCCGCTTCGGCTCGATAGCCATGCCGCTCCCGCTCAGCGGCGGTCCCTGGCGGCACGGCTGCGTGGTAGGCCTTGACCTGTGTCTTTGTCACGGCCGGCTGGATCCGTTCGCGGGACGGCTCCGGCGCGGACGGGTCGCACCCCTACGCCAGCCGCAGCCGCAGCCGCGCCGGACCCAGCGCCACAGATGCCCTCCGATATCGATGCTGGCACCCAGTGCCGCATTGGGCGTAGAGTACCCAAAGCCAGCGGAACGGCGGCGAAAGGACGACATGGAGCTCAGCGGGGTCGGGATCTGGAGCCTGCACCTGCGGTTCGGGGATCCGGCCGAGGCGGCCGACGCCGCCGCGGAGCTCGACGACCTGGGATTCGCCGCGCTCTGGTTCCCCGACGCCGGCGGCCCGGCCTTCGACACCGCCGGACGGCTGCTCGCGGCGACCCGGCGCACCGTCATCGCGACCGGCGTGCTCAACCTGTGGATGCACAGCCCGGAGGAGACCGCGGCCCGGACCGCGTCGCTCACCGCGGAGCACGGCGACCGGTTCCTGCTGGGCATCGGGGTCAGTCACGCCGACGTGGTCGACGCCGGCGAACCAGGCCGCTACCAGCGGCCACTGGCCGCGATGGGTGGCTTCCTCGACACGCTCGACGCCGCGCGGCCATCCGTGCCGTCGACCGGTCGGGTGCTGGCCGCGCTCGGCCCGAAGATGCTCGCGCTCGCCGCGAACCGGGCCCGCGGCATCCACCCGTACCTGGTCACCCCGGAGCACACCCGCCGCGCCCGTGAGGTGCTCGGCGCCGGCCCGCTCGTGCTGCCGGAACAGACAGTGATCCTCTGCGGGATGAGGGAAGAGGCCCGCTCGATCGGGGCCGACTGGCTGCGCAGATACCTCACGCACCCGAACTACGCGAACAACCTGCTCCGACTGGGCTTCTCGGCCGAGGATCTGGCGTCCGTCAGCGACCGGCTGTTCGACGCGGTGGTGGCCTGGGGCGACGAGGAAGCGATCATGCGCAGGGTCAACGAGCACCGCGCCGCCGGCGCCGACCACGTCGCCCTCCAGGTGCTCACCGAAGACGCGCGGGTCCTTCCCCGCGAACAGTGGCGCCGGATCGCCGCCGCCGTGTGATCGCACCGCCGGGCGACGCCCTGGCATGCCATCATCGCGAGCGGCGGCACGAGGGAGGAGCAGCATGACCGATGACCTGGGAGCGGCGGGCCTGCGTTTCGAGCGCGACGGAGCCATCGGCTGGTGTGTGATCGACCGGCCGGCCGCCCGGAACGCCCTGACACCGGCGATGTACTTCGGCATCAAGCGGGCCGTACAGCTGGTCAACACCTCGCCCGACCTGGCCACACTGATCATCACCGGCACCGGTGACGTGTTCGCCCCCGGCGGCGACCTCGGCAGCAGGTCCGAGCCCGGCGACAACCTGCCGCCCGACCTGCGCGGCGAGGACGTCCTGCCGTTCCTCACCATCCGGGACAGCCGGGCGCCGGTGGTGGCCGCCGTCAACGGCATCTGCCAGGCCGGTGGCCTGCTGATCGCCATGATGGCGGACATCGCGGTCGCCAGCGACCAGGCGACGTTCCGGGTCCCCGAGCTGCTGCGGGGGATCCCCGACGCCACCTATGCGGCCGTCCTGCCCGCCCACGTCGGCATCGCGGTGGCCCGTGACCTGCTGTTGTCGGCGCGCCGCTTCGACGCCGCCGAGGCCCAGCGGCTGGGTGTGATCAGCCGGGTCGTGCCGCACGACCAGCTCCGCGAGGCCGCCGTCCAGGCCGCCGGGGAGATTCTGCAGACCGCCCCGGCGGCCCGCATGCATGTCAAGCGCATGCTGAACGAGCGCTATGGGCTCATCGACTACCAGACCATGTTCTGGGCGATGCAGCAGTCGCCCGAGCCACGTGAGGGCATGCGCGCGTTCATGGAGAAGCGGGCGCCTGAATGGGTCCCCGAGCAGTTCGCCGGCGACGGCGGGCGGCGCTGACCTCACACCCGTTCCGCCAGCTGAGAGGTTTGCGGCCCGGGACTTCCAGTGCGCGATACCTGGGCTGCTCCAGATGCCGGGCAGCCCAGGATGCCGCGCGGTTCCAGATGCCGGGCAGACCCGGATAGCTGGGGATATTCGTCGACTTCTTTACAGTCCGACACAAGAATTCGACGCCCGGAACACTACCGAAAAGCATCGGTCGCACTCCACCAGACCCTTTTCCGGACGGGGCGACAGTCCGGCGTCAAGGATCACGGATATCGGTCGGGCCGTCGGCGGTGATCCCGCGCGCGGCTGCCGGAGGAAATGGAGAACCTGGCGCAGCCGCGGCTTCGACGTCCCGAGAGGGGAATCAGAATCGGTGATCACCGACGACGTGGCCGCCGCGGTCCTCGACTCGTTACCGTCACGCATCGCCGTACTGGGACCAGATGGAATGGTGGTGCGGCTCAACGACGCGTGGCGGCGCAGCGCCGCGGCCGGGCTGGCGGTCGTCCCCGTCCGCCCCGGGGCGAGCTGGCTGGCCGCCTGCGAGGCAGCCGGGCGGAGCACGGAACCGCTGCGGACACTGGCCGGGCTGACCCGCCGGATGCTGGACAACCGCCGCGACCAGGTCCGCGTCGAGATCCCGCTGGCCACCCCGCGCGGCGAGCGCTGGCTGGACGTCCGGATCAGGGCGCTCAGCCGCGGCGACGGGCTGGTCGTCGTGGTGGACGACGTCACCGATCGCCATGACCGGGAGGCCGTGCTGCGCCACCGGGCGACTCACGACCCGGTCACGGGGCTCCCGAACCGCTCGGCTCTCCGTGATCTGATCGCCGAGGCGCTGGCCGCGCCGCCGACCGTCGGTTCCGGCCAGATGGCACCCCCCGGGGTAACCAGGAACAGCGGCCGGCGAACGTCATCCGAACGGGCGGGCGTCGCCGGCTTCGAGGCGTGGACGGTACCCGTTCGGACCGGTCGGCCAGACCCGGCGGAGCCGCCGACGGCCGACCGCACAGCGGGGGTCGAGGGAAATGAAGCCGAAGCGACCCTTCCCGGGGCCGGGGCCGCGGGGGTGGAGGCCGAGGGCACCGGGGGCACGGCCGAGGGCACCGGAGTTGCGGTCCTTTTCCTCGATCTCGACGCCTTCGGGCGCGTCAACCAGCGGTTTGGCTACACGGTCGGCGACGGGACGCTGCGCGCGGTCGCGCTCCGGTTCGCCGAGGTACTCGGGCCCGGCGCGGTGCTGGGGCGCTGGGGCGGGGACGAGTTCGTCGTCGTGACGACCGAGGTGACCGGCCACGCGGCGGTGGCACTGGCCGACCGGCTGACCTCCTGCCTCGTCGACCCACTGGTCGTGGACGACCACCGGGTCCGGGTCACGGCCAGCGTCGGGATCGCGTTCGGTGGGGGGCTCCGATCGGGCCATGGCGAGGTCGCGCCGCTCGGCGCCGACCACGCCGCGGGCCTCGGCACCCCACCGGCCCCGGTTCACCGGCCGCTGGACGGCGATGCGCTGGTGAGGATGGCCGGCGAGGAGATCGTGAAGGCGCGCTCCCGGGCCCGCGAGACCCGTCGCGGCCGCAGCCGCCGCCAGAATCGCTCGAAATCAGGCGACTCTTCGTAAGAAGTTACAGAGAGCACACTGTCGACTTCGGCTTGTATCGTGCCCGCCATGTGGATCACCATCGATGTCGCGGGCGTCGCGGACACGTCCCCTCGGGCGCCTGCCCGCGCCTGCCTGGTGCCTGCCGACAGTCGGCGGGCCACCAAGCGGACGGTACTGCTCCGCGCCGACGGGGCAACGCCGCTGGGCGCGATCGCGGCCGCGCTGGCGGAGCACGCGCACGGATCCGAGCGGCGGCCGGGAGGTCGGGGGCGGGGGCGATCGCCCGGAGCGGTGCAGGGCGCCCGCGAGCCCCCGGCGGCGATCCACGTCGATGGCGCGGAGGTCGACCCCGGCCTGCGGCTGGACGCCTCGCCCCTGCGCGACGGCTCCGTTCTCAGGCTCGGTGCGCCGCTCGGAGCACCCCTCGGAGCGCCGCTCGGAGCCGGGCGCAACGAGCCGGTGGGGCTTGTCGAGCTCCGGGTCACCGGTGGTCCCGGCGCCGGCATGGTGCACCGGCTCCTGGCCGGCGAATACAGCCTGGGGTCGGACCCTGCCGGCGGCGTCGTGCTGCGCGGCCATTCCACGCCGCGGCGCGCGTTGTCCCTGCGGGTCGACGTCGACGGCTCCTGCACGATCACCCCCCGTGCGGGGGCGACGGTGTGGATCGACGGGTGCCGCCGCGACGGCCCCGTCTCCTTCCCGGCCGGTGAACGCGGCGGTGCCGGGCCGCGGGTCACCCTGCGCGTCGGCGGGGCGCGGCTGCTGCTGACGGTGCCCGACGAGCCGGACGCCCTGCTCCAGCCGGCTCCGGCCGGGCCGTACCTGGAGATCAGCCGCGAGCCGCGGATGCTGCGTGCCCCGGGCGGTTCCCGGTACCGCCTCCCCACGCCGCCGGTTCCGCCGCGGCCCGCACCGCCCCCGGTGTTGGCAACGCTCCTCCCCGCCGCGGCCGCGACCGGGATGGCGGTACTCCTCCACGCCTACTACCTGCTTCTTTTCGCGGCGCTGGCGCCGCTCTCCCTGGTCGGCTCCTACCTGGCGGCCCGGCGCCAGGCAGCGCGGGAGCACCGGCGTGAGCTGGCGGAGTACCAGCGGATCCGGGCCGAGATCGACCGGGACGCCACCGCCGCGCTCGACCGCGAGGCCGCTGCCCTCCGCCGCGCCCATCCGGACCCGGCGGCGACACTGCTCCGCGCGCTGGGCCCGCGGCGTGGTCTCTGGGAGCGCCGTCCCGAAGACCCTGACTTCCTCCACCTGCGCGTCGGCACGGGCGACCTGCCGGGCGGCGTCGTCCTCGACGACCCCGCCGCGCCGGATCACCGCCGACAGACCCGGTGGCAGCTGCGGGACGTCCCGGTGACGGTGCCGCTGCCCGAGACCGGGGTCCTCGGGGTGGTCGGGGCGGGGGACTTCGCCGGGGTGGTCGGGTCCTGGTTGACGGCGCAGGCCGTGGTGCACCACAGCCCACGGGATCTCGCCGTCCACCTCGTCGTCGGGACCGCGTCCCCGGCGAGCTGGGAGTGGGCGCGGTGGCTGCCGCACTGCCGCCAGCCCGACGGGCCTCCGGGAGCGATCCTCGTCGGGGCGGACGGGCCAGGCCGGGCGCGGCGCGTCGACGAGCTCGCCAGCATGATCGACGCCCGGCTGGCCCGCGCCGGAGGCGGCGGTGCCGCGCAGGTGCCGCGCGATCCCGCGGTGCTGGTCGTCGTCGAGGGCGCGGCGTCGATGCGGGCCGCACTGATCCCGGTGCTGCGCTCCGGGCCCCTCGTCGGCGTCTACGTCGTGTGCCTCGAACGTGATCCGCGGCTGTTGCCGCCCGAATGCCACACGGTCGTCGAACAGGTGCCGGGCGGGATTCGGGTCCGGCGGCAGGGGGCCGAGGGCGTCGACCATGTCTGCCCCGACCTGGTCGCCGGCGAGCCCGCCGGGGGCGGCGATCCGCACCCTGCCGGCGAGCCGACGGGCGGCCCGGGCACGAGCGCCGGCCTGGGCGCGGAGATCTCCGGTCCCGCGGCCGCGGCCTGGTGCGAACAGCTGGCACGCGCGCTGGCACCGGTTCGCGACCCCGGCCCGCGCGAACGCGGACCGGCCTCCGCACGCGCGGAGACCAGACTGCTGGAGCTGCTCGACCTCGACCCGCCGACCGCCCGTGCGCTCGCCCCGCGCTGGATCACGGAGCGGGCCCCGGGGCCGGTCCCCATCGGGGTGTGCCCCGCCGGGCCGGTCAGCCTCGACCTGAGCCGCGACGGGCCGCACGCCCTGGTCGCCGGCACGACCGGATCCGGCAAATCGGAGTTCCTGCAGTCGCTGGTGGCCTCGCTGGCCGTCCGCAACCGGCCGGATGAGATGACCTTCGTCCTCGTCGACTACAAGGGTGGCAGCGCGTTCGGCGACTGCGCCCACCTCCCGCACACCGTCGGTCTGGTGACCGACCTCGATCCGCACCTGGTGCGGCGTGCCCTCGACTCCCTCGCCGCCGAGCTGCGCCGCCGCGAGGCGCTGCTCGCCGATGCCGGGTGCAAGGACATCGACGACTACAGCCGGGCGCCGCGGCCCTCCCACCCGGCGCGGCAACCGCTGCCGCGCCTCGTCGTGGTCATCGACGAGTTCGCCGCCCTCGTCCGCGAGCTGCCGGAGTTCGTCTCCGGGCTCGTCGGGCTCGCCGGGCGGGGCCGGTCGCTGGGGATCCACCTGGTGCTCGCCACCCAGCGGCCGGCGGGCGTCGTCTCGCCGGAGATCATGGCCAACACCAACCTGCGGGTGGCGCTGCGGGTCACCGACCAGGCGGAGAGCATCGACGTGCTGGGCCTGCCGGACGCCGCGCTCATCCCCGGGTCGTCGCCGGGCCAGGCCATCGTGCGGGTCGGCCAGGGCTCCCCGCTGACCTTTCAGACCGGCCGGATCGGTGGGTCCCCGCGCCGCGCCGAGGCACCGGCCGCGGCGCCGATCGTGATCGAGTCGCCCTGGCCGCCACCGGCCGATCTCGCGGACACCGTCGCCCGCGCCGAGAGCATCGCGGCGGGGCCTGGCCACGAGGCCGAGATCGCGGAGCGCGACAGCGAGGAACCGACGGATCTGCGCGCGCTGGCCCGGGCGCTGCGGGAGGCGTCCCGGATCTGCCGTGTCCCGGGGCCGCGGCGGCCGTGGCTGCCCCCGCTGCCCGTCCGGATCACGATCGACGATCTCCCCACGGACGGCTCGCCGGGCTCGGGCCCGGGTGGGCCAGGGCTGCCTCCCGTCCCGCTCGCACTCGCCGACCTGTGCCTGGCCCAGGCCCAGCCCGTCTTCGCGATCGACCTCGAGCACGGGTCCCACCTGATGATCCTCGGGTCCCCGCGTTCCGGCCGTTCCACGGTGTTGCGGACCTTCGCCGGATCGCTCGCCAGGGCGGTGTCCCCCGCCGACGTCCACGTGTACGGGCTGGACTGCGGGAACAACAGCCTCGCGCCGCTGACCGCTCTCCCCCACACCGGAGCCGTCGTCGGCGTCGGCGAGACCGAACGGGTCCACCGCCTGCTCGCCCGGCTGGCGGACGAGGTCACCTGGCGGCAGGAGGTTCTCGCCGCCGGCGGCTTCGCCGATCTGGCCGAAGCCAGGCTCGCCGCCGGGGCTCGCACCATCCCGCGCCACCGCACGGGGGACGAGACCTCGCCCCGTGCGGCGGACGAGACCTACCGCCGCGCGGAGGACGAGGAGTTCCGCCCGCGCCGCCCGCACCGCCCGGGCGGTGCGGGCGGCGCACGGCCAGGGCGGCTGCCCTACCTGGTCCTTCTGCTCGACGGGTACGAGGGATTCCTGGCCTCCTTCGAGAGCTTCGACGGGGCGGCGGCGGTCGACCGCCTGCTGGCACTCGCGCGGGACGGCCCCGCTGTCGGCCTGCGGATCCTGGTCACGACCGACCGCCGCGGTCTCACCGGCCGGCTGCCGTCCACCATGGAGCAACGGCTGGTGCTGCGGATGGCGGAACGCGCCGACTACGGCCTGGCGGGCCTGGCGGGGTCCCGGATCCCCGACGCCCTGCCACCCGGTCGCGGCTTTCTGATCGGAGGGCCGGCCGGCCGCGTGGCACCCGTGTGGCGCGACGCCGCCGGCCCCGTCGAGCTGCAGGTCGCCCTGTTGACCAACGACCCCGCCGGGTCCGCGCAGGCGGGCATGCTGCGCCGGATGGCGGCTCCCGGCGGCCGCCGGGAGCCGAGCGCCGTCGCGAAGGGTGCCCCGGTTTCCTCCGCCAGCCCGTTCCCGCGACCGCACGCAGGCCCCGGGCCAGGTCGGGCCCCGCGCCCGCCGGTTCCGCGCCCGTTCCGGGTGGACGTTCTGCCCTCGCGGATCAGCGCGCGAGAGATCGCGGAGCTGCACCCGACCGGACCGGAGCCGGGCGCCACGGCGGGGCCGGGCCGGCGAGTCCCGGTCATCCTGGGCGTCGGAGGCGACGAGCTGGCACCCGTCGGCATCGACCTCGACTTCGACGGCCCCGGGTTCGTCGTGGCCGGCCCGTCCCGGTCGGGGCGCAGCTCGACGCTGATGAGTATCGGGCGCGGCCTGCTCGGCGTGGGATCACGGCTCGCGGTCGTCTGCCCGCGTCTGTCTCCGCTGCGTGGCCTCATCGGCCCCGCGGTGGTCCAGCTGGTGGAGGGCATGGCGCTGGAGGAGGCCCTCCGGCGGCTCGGTGGCCCCGGTCAGACGGTCGTACTGGTCGACGACGCGGAGCTTGTCTCGCCCACGCCACTCGGCGACGAGCTCGCCGCCTTCCTGCGCGGAGGACACGGCGGCGGGCTGGTGGCCGCCGGCACCACCGAGGATCTCGCCGGCCAGTTCCGCGGCTTTCTGGTCGATGCCCGCCGCTCGAGAAGTGGTCTGCTGCTTTCTCCCGGCGGCCCCGCCGACGGCGACCTGCTCGGCGTCCGGCTGCCGCGAACCGTCTGCGGGCCGGGGCCGCCCGGGCGGGGGCTCCTGGTCCGACGCGGCACGATCACACCCGTCCAGGTAGTCGAACCATCACCAGCAGAAGCGGCGCGACCGCCACCGCACCCAGAAAATCGGAGTTGATGCATCAGTCCGACACCAAAGGTAACATCACGCTGTCGATCGGAGCACATCAGGACCATCTCCCGGACAGCAACCTACTGCCTGTGCATCCGACCCCATGACCCCGGACGGACGGACCACCCATGCGCACTGTCACCACCCCCGCGGCTCAGCACGCGGCCGGCCAGATGACCCAGCGGCTCACGGATCTCCAGACAACGACGGCGAGCCTCGTCGCCCGCGGCAACACCCTGGCCGACCCGACGAACTGGGAGGGCCCGAAGGCGCAGCTGTTCCGCACGCAGATCTGGCCCGAGGTGCAGAACACCCTGTCCGCGCTGCAGACGAACCTCGCCGACCTCGCCCGCACCGTGACCGAGATCAACCAGCGGACCGCGCTGGCCGGTAGCTGACCGCCCCGACCAGCGCTCCCAGGCGCGACCCGAAGAGCCCGACACGCCCCTCTGCCCCAGGAGCATCTGATGACGACAACCTCAGGCGTCACCGTCCGGGCGACGCCACAGGCGTCGACCGCCGTCGACGATCTCGCCGGCATCATCAACGGCCCGATGCTGGCCCACTTCGACAACCTGCGCGCCACCGCCCGGGTCCTCCTGGAGCCGGAGAACTGGGACGGTCGCACCGCCACCGAGTTCCGCACGTCGATCTGGCCGACGTACGAACGCACCCTGACCGACCTGCACACCCAGCTCGACCGGTTGCGCATCCGCCTCGCCGAGATCCAGACCGACATCCAGGCGGCCGGCTGACGAGGTCGTCACCGGGCGCCGCCTGGCTGGGTGGGCGCTGCCGAGCGGGGTCGTCAGAGACCGGCGCCCGAGGGCTCCGTGAGCAGGTTGACGGCGTCGTCGGTGTCCAGTTGCACGCATCCGCCGCGGGTCCGGATCGTGGCCTCGGCGAGCTCGATGTCCAGCAGCACCCAGGAGCCGCCGAGCTCGAACAGGTCCCCGGTCGGATGCCGATCGGCGAGGTGCAACGCCAGGTCGGGGACGGATCGCTCGGCTACCGGCGCGACCCATCCGCCGAAGACGACGGACACCCAGTCGCAGCCGTCCGAACGCACCGGTCCGCACATCTGGAACCGGCAGGCCTGGTCCTGATCCCCCAGGACACGTCCCACCGATGCCGGCGCCAGCAGCACGATACGGGCGGGCGCGCCACCGGCTCCGAACAGATCCAGCGACTCGGAGCCGGTCGGAACGGCGTCGGCGGGTCCCGTCGCCTCGGTGCCGGCCGGAGTGGGACCGGTCGCAGTGGGACCGGCGGAAGCAGGGCCGGCCGCAGTGGGGGCGGCGACGGTCGCGAAGCGGAGGCCGTGCACGACCCATCCACCCCACATGACCAGGCTGCCGTAGGCGGCATCGTGGACCAGCTCACGCGCGGCCAGCACGTGCACCGCCTCGGTGGGTGCGGTGCGCGTGCTGATCGACGGGTGCCCCGCGTCGTGCTGATCGATCATGCCGTCCACCACGTACTCCTCCAGCATCCACTATGGTTAGGTTCGCTTTATTTAAGGTTACCTAACCTAAAGGAGGAGGCCCGTGCGCCACAAGCCCGTGGCCAAGCTGAGCCGGAGCATCGGCCTGCCGCTGACCGACAAGGCGACCAGGTACTTCGAGAACCGGCCCTACCCGCCCGGCCCGCACGGCCGCGGCCGCAAGACCATGTCGCCCTACAAGGAGCGCCTGCGGGAGAAGCAGCGGTTGCGCTTCCAGTACCACATCAGCGAGAAGCAGCTCCGGCGCGCGTTCGACGAGGCCGACCGGGGGGCCGGCCGAACAGGCCACCTGCTGATCGAGGATCTCGAGACCCGCCTGGACGCGGTGGTCCTGCGCGCCGGCTTCGCCAAGACGATCTACCAGGCCCGCCAGTTCGTCAGCCACCGCCACGTCCAGGTGAACGGCAGCCGGGTGGACCGCCCCGGGTACCGCGTCCAGCCAGGTGACGTGGTCACGATCGCGGGGCGCAGCCGTCCCATGGCGCCGTTCCGAATCGTCGCGGAGACCCAGCCGGCGGGGACGGCACCGCCCGCCTACCTCGACGTCGACCGCACCGCGCTGGTGGCCGTGCTCAGCCGGCGGCCGACCCGGCCGGAGATCCCGGTCGTCTGTGACGAACAACTTGTCGTCGAGTACTACGCGCGTTGACAGGATCCGGCCGAGCACGGGTGATCCTCGGCGCTCGGCCTGCTCCGATTTCCCGTCACGGCCGGACGGTGGCGGCGGGCTGGTGGTCGCGGCCGGCCTCAGAGTTCGAGTTCGGGCAGCTGCGGGTCATGGATGAACCTGAAGGTCGCGGTCACCTCCTCGAACAGGCCGTGCAGTGCCGGAGCCAGGCCGGTGTTCGGGCTCGCGCAGGAGATCACGGCGACCCGGTCGAGCCCGGGGATGGGCACCGTCGTCCGCATCACGAGGCGGATGGCCACCGGCCCGCCGTCCATCGGTCGCTGCTGCTCGAACGCGCAGGTCCGCACAGCGCGGCCGGCGGCGGGAAGGTCGACGAATCCGACCCGCCGCCACCAGCGCCGGGACGGCAGGTAGGGCACCGCGCGCCCATGCCGCAGCAGGTCACGCGCCGGACGGCCGAGGTCGCGTCCGTGCCGTGACGATCGCCGGAGGTCAGGCTCGTCCTGGGCGGAGTGCAGGCACACCGTGAGACACGCGGAGAGGCCGGCCCCCCGGACTTCCTCGATCATGACCGCGCAGTAGACGGCGCCACGCCTGTCCGCGTACGCGGCGGCCTCGCGAAGGATGCGGGCGACAGACGAGTCCTGCCCCGCGAGCCGCGGATGATCTCGTACCCGTGCGGCGGCCATCCGGGAGATCGCCACCGAACTGCGCGCGGCCTGTGTGTCCAACGCGAACCAGTTGTCCGGCACCGTGATGGTGAAGCGATCGGGTTTCCACCGCTGCGCCTTCGTATGCCCCTGCACCCAGGTCGTCCTCTGCTCGGATGTGACCTCAGAACACTGCCGTCTGTGTTGGAACTCCAACACGTCACGCTCACGCCCGCGCTTCAAACTCCCCAATTGGCAAAGGTATGCACGATCACCCCGAACCATGACAAGTCGGACGTCCCAGGCAAGACAAGGGAGTGCGGGACGTGAGGCGCGGGAGGGCGCCCGGGCGCGGAGGCAGCCGGCATCGCCCATGGGCGCAGGGACGCGCGGAGGCGATGGCACCTCCGACGACTCGTTACAGTCAGCAAGCCACGTGTCCTTTGTGTGAACGCTACGGCCGCTCGGCCGAAATATGACCTGTAGTGAGCCCAGACGTGGTGAACTGTCACATTGTGATCCAGGCGGGCAATTCACGACCGACCGCAGGCAACGGGGAGCGCCGGCGCGGCGGCTCCGGCGCCGCGCTCCTGCTGGGGCTCGGCGTGGGTGTTCCCGTTCTCCTGCTCGTCCTCACCGGCACACCGGTCGCCGCGGCGGTCGGCGACGAGGGCGCGTTCACCGGCGAGTTCGGCGCGGGCAAGGTGCTGCGTCTGATGGTCCTGGCCGCCTGGCTGGTCTGGATCCACTTCATGGTGTGCGTCATCGCCGAATGGCGCGCCGAGCGGCGGCAGACGGGGCTCGCCCCGCGGATCCCGTTCGGCGGTGGCAGCCAGGCGCTGGCACGGCGCCTCGTCGACGACACACTGCGGCTCACCTCGCCCCGGAACAGCTCGACGGGCCGCTCGGGCGCGCGGCACCCCGCCCATGCCCCGGCTCGCGGTGGGTCCGGCGGCCCGGCACGCGGTGGCTACCGGGCCGGCGGCACCAGCCGGACGAACACCGGCGGGCGCACGAACCCCGGCGGGCGGACGAGCACAGGTGCGCAGGCGAGCGCGGCTGGGCGGGCAGGCACCGGTGGACGGGCGACCGCCGGCAGCCGAGGCGGTCGACCGTCCACACGGCCGGCGAACGGCCCGGCGGACACCGGCGCCGCCGGGAGTGATGAAGCCACACCACACGGTGGTTCCGAGCCGGCTACCCGTGCCGGGAGCGCTGGGGCCCGGGCCGAACGCGGGTCCCGCACCGACCGGGCGACCCGCACCGAGCGGGCCGCCCCGACGGGGCCGCTACGCCGGTCGGATCCGGCCGCGATCTCACGGCTGGCCCGCGGGCTCACCGGGCAGCAGCCGATCCCCGCCGGGCCGGGCGGGGCCGCGCCGCCGGTGCCCGGTACCAGCCCTGGAACCCGCTCGGCAGCCGGCGGCCTTCTGCCGGCCGGCACCAATGCTGGTCCGGCCGCCGGCGACAGGTCGGACCAGGGCGGCGCCTCGGGAGGCTCCGGTCCCGCGACCGACCGCTCCGGGGGCTACCGGTGGGATGAACGGGAAGCCGCGCCACGGGCGCTGACCGCCGGCGAGGAGGCCCCGGCGGACCTCTTCCCGGACGGCATGGACGTCAAGTTCTGCGAGGTCCGCCCGCCTGACGGGCGCCAGTACGACACGCTGTGGGCGATCGCCCGGCGGCTCCTCGGCAACAGCCTGCGCTACCACGAGATCTTCGCGCTCAACGAGGGCCGCGCGCAGCCCGACGGCCAGACCCTCACCAAGCCCTCCCTCATCGCCCCGGGATGGGTGCTCATGCTTCCCCCGGACGCCGAGGGCGAGGAGGTACGGACCCTGCGGGTCCCGCACCGCGAAGCCTCCTGGGTCGAGGAGGTCCACGCCCGCTTCGCCGCCCAGGGCTCCGCGGACGGTCGCGGCGGCACCGACGGTGCCCCGGGAGGCGACGACATCGGTGGCGGGCCGGCATCCACCGGGCCGCTGCGCAGCGGTGCGGGCGGCTGGTCCGACGGGCCGGAGGCGGGCCAGGAGCCGTCGCCCTACGGGCCGGGTACCGGGAACTCCGGCGAGCGTTCCGCGTGGGGCGGCGAGACGGGCACGCCCGGCGGGATGGGGCCCGGGCGGCTGGGAAGCGGGCGCGGCATCACCGGCGCGGCCCTGCTCGCGGCGGGCGTGCTCACCGCGCTGACCCGGCGCCGGCCGGGCGGCGCCGGCGCGGACCCGTTCTCCGCCGAGGTCGAACACGCCCTGCGGCTCGCCGCCGACCTGCCCTCGGCCCGTTTCGTCGACCGGTCCCTGCGGCTGATGTCCGCCGGGCTGACCTCGCGGGGCCGTCCCCTGCCGCCGGTGTACGCCGCGATCCTCACCGACGCCGCGCTCGTCCTGCACATGGCGCCGGCTGTGCCGGAACCGCCCCCCGCCCCCTGGCAGCAGGGCAACAACCCAGGCTCCTGGCGGATCGAACGCAACCCCGAGGCACCCGACGGGCTGCCCTTCGACGCGAGCGCCAGCCTGTCGGCGGACGTCCCGGCGCCCTACCCGGCGCTGGTCACCCTCGGCCGGGATGCCACCGGCTGCCGCATCCTCGTCGACCTCGAGGGCGCACCCGGGATGATCAGCCTCGTCGGCGACCCGGCCGTCGCCAGCGAGGTGGCCATCTCCGTCGCGGTGGAACTCGCCACCAACATGTGGTCCGACGACCTGCGGGTCTGTCTTGTGGGCTTCGCGGACGACCCCAGCCCGATCGCGCCAGGGCGGCTTCGGACGTCCTCGAGCCTCTCCGACGTCCTCGACGAGCTCGAGGCGCGCGGGCCTCGGGACACCGGATGGGGCAACGAACCGGGCGCCGCGCTGCGCGGGCGGCAGGCCGCCCACATCCAGTCGCTGTGGGCGCCGGATCTCCTGGTGCTGGCCGGGCCACCCGCCCCGCAGCACGCCGAACGGCTGGCCCGGCTCTCCGGTGGGCGCGACGAGACGGTGGGCGTGCTCATGGTCGGCGACAGCCCCGCCGCCCGCTGGCGGTTCGCGGTCGGTCCCGACGCGCGGATGTCCCTCGGGGTGCTCGGCGTCGAGGTCAACGCCCAGACCCTCGCCGCGGCGGAGTACTCCGCCGTTCTGGCGATGTTCCGCATCGCGACCGGCGCGCGCCCGGCGGAGGCTCCGCGCCCGTCCTGGGCCAGCCGGCGCCTGCTGACCACGGGTGCGGACGCTCCCGTCCCCACCAGCCGGCCCTCCGAGCGAAGCGACGCCTGGGACGACAGCGAGGCCCGGTACGGCGGCGGACACCAGGACGACGGCGAGGACCAGCACGGCAGCGAGAGCTGGCCCGACGGCACGGACCGGTACGACAGCGAGGAGTGGGACGGCAGCCCGGGCGGCCAGGCCACGGGCGGCTACCCGCCAGCCGGGGCTGCGGACGATGACCCTTACCGAACCGGGCCCTACCCGATCGCGGGCGGTTCCCTCCACCCGGCGGACCGTCCAGCCGGCCATCCGGCGGACTACGCGGACGACTACTCGGCGGAGTACGCGGCGGACGGGCCCGACGGACACGCACCGGAGCCGACCGCGCCGGCGGGCCACTACCCGCCGCCCTACCCCGAGGAGCACCGTCCTCCGGCCCCGGACGGCCCGGAGGGTACCCGTCCGCCCCGGGGCTCGGGTTCGATCCCCGGAGTCGTGCCCTGGCTGCCCGTCCCGCAGACCGGGCCCTCCGTCATCCGGATGCCGGTCGACGGGCCGTCCGGGCTACCCCCGAGCAGCCTGCCTCAGGTCCCCCCGCCGACGGTCACTCCGCCGCCAGTCCCACCAGTCGCCCCGCCGCCAGTCGACGCGCCGCCGGGCTCCCGGCCGCAGGCCGCCACGCCGGACGTGCCGGGCCGCGCGGGGCAGCACCAGCCGTCCGACGCTCCCCCGCCCTACCTGGTCGAATCCGATCGACCGGCCATACAGCCGACGGACGTGCCGCGAGTCCCCCGCACGCTGCTGGTCCGGCCGGCGCACGGGCACGACGAGGCACAGCAGCACAGCCCCGACCAGCCGCAGCCCGCGCACCGGGACGAACCCGCCACGCAGCAACGGCAAGAGCACCCAGGCGTCCCGGCAGCCGCCACCGGCGCCACCAGCGCCGACGTCGGCGACGTCGGATGGGACCGGCCCTACCCGCCACCCCCGCCCAACGAGCGCGAACCGTATCAAGCCCAGCCGCCGGCGCACCCGGCGCAGCCGTATCCGCAGGAGCCGAACTCGCCGCAGCCGCATCCGTACGAGCCGTACCCGCAGGCGCCGTCCTCGCAGGAGTCGTATCCGCCCGGCTCTCACCCGTCGTATCCGGAACCCCACTCGTCAGAGCAGGGCTATCCGGCGGCTTCGCACCAGGAGGCCGACGCCCCGCCGGCGCCCCTCCACGGGAACGGCCCGCTCGAGACCCTGCCCCGCCTGGACCCGGACCCGGCCGGCGTCACCGAAGCCGAGGTGCACGTACTCGGCACCCCGTCGGTCGACGCCCCCAGCCGACCCGACCGGAACCAGATCGACCTGCTCACCGAGATCGTCGTCTTCCTCGCGCTGCACCGCGACGGCGCGTACCCCGAGGACGTCAGCGACCTGCTCGACCTCCCCCTCGGCTCGGTCCCCGATCCGCGGTCGCCGGGGGGATCAGGCACCGGCGTGCTGGCCGGGCTCATCGCGGCCCGCACCTGGCTGGGCGTCGACGCCGGCGGGCGGCCCCGGTTGCAGCCCACCTCGGACGGGCGCTGGGTCCTCAGCACGGACGTCCGCTGCGACTGGGAGCTCTTCGTCGCCTACACCCATCGTGCGGCGCGGCCCGACGACGCGAGCGATCCCGAATCCGACCTGCGGGCGGCGCTGAACCTGGTCAGCGGGCCGCTGTGGTCCGGCCTGCCCGAAGGCAGGTACGGGTGGGCCCGGTCGACGCCCGTCGAGAGCACGATGCGCTCCGCCGTCATCGACGCCGCGCACCGCCTCGCCATGCTGACCCTGGAAGCCGGCGACACCGTCACCGCGATGGCGGCGTGCCGGACCGGCCTGCGCGCCGCGCCGACCGCGGAAACGCTGTGGCGTGACCTGCTGCGCACCGTGGCCGCCCGGGGTGACCGCCGGACCCTCGAAGCCGTCGCCGGCGAGCTGTACCGGACCGTGTCGGCGCAGTCGACCCGGCGCGGCGGCGCGGCGGAACCGGAGACGGACGCGCTCGTCCAGCAACTCCTGCCGGGCTTTCGCCGCCGCCACCACTGACCGGAATCCCCCGCTGCCGCCAATCGGCCTCGGCACATACCGCCGGACGGGCAGGACCGACCGGACGAGCAGCGCCTGCCGGATGACCCGCGATCACGACATGTCCGCCGAGCCCTGTGGTCTCGGTGGAACAGACCGCCTCGACGGGGCTGACGTTCCTCGTTCCCCGGAGGTCCACGACGACCGCGCGGGACCGGCCAGCGTCCCGGCGAACAGCGCGATCGCGCAGGTGAACGCGACCACGCTCCACAGGGCCCCGCGCAGTCCGACGAGTTCGGCCAGGCCTCCGATCAACGGCGGCCCCGTCAGCCATCCCGCGTAGCCGACCGAGCTGACCACGGCGATCACCGCCCCGGCCGGCAGCCCCACCAGGTTCGCGGCGCGGGCCGCGGCGGAGAAGGCCGCCGGGATGACACACGCCAGCCCGGCGCCGAGCACCGCGAACCCGACGATCCCCAGCGCGGTTCCCGTCCGCGTCGCTCCGGACGCGAGTGCGACGGCGAACATCACCGCGGCGGTAAGAGCCAGCGGACGGACCACACGCCGGATCCCGAAGGTCTCCACCGCACGATCGCCGACCAGGCGCACCACCAGCATGCAGGCCATGAAGGCCACGTACCCGATCCCGGCGACGCCGGCCGACGCCCCGGTGACATCCGTCAGATAGACGGCGCTCCAGTCCGCCGCCGCGCCCTCCCCGAGGAAACTGGCAAACGCGATCACGCTGAGCGGGACGAAGGGCAGCAGCGCCCGCGGAGTCACAGCAGTCACCGGCCTCGCCGCGGGCGCTGGAGGCGGCGCAGGCACCGCAGACGCTGGGGACAGCCCAGTTGCCGGGGGCGGTGGAAGCATCGACGTGGCCGGCCGCGCGTGGGTCTCGGCGCCGGCTCCGACCACACCATCCCTGGCTCCGACCGCGCTGTCGCCGGTCTCGACCTCCCCGTCGGCGCCATCGAGCTCATCGGCGGCGGCGTCGGATACGACGAAGCCGGTGGACGCGGACTCCCGACTACCGTCCCCGCGAAGCATCCATCCGGTGAGAGGTAACGCTCCGGCCACGGTAAGCGCGCCGAGCACCGAGAACTGGATGCTCAGCGGCAGCTCGATCGCCGCGGCGGCGGCGCCCAGGCCCGCGCCCACGAGCGCACCGGCCGTCCAGGCGGCATGGACCATCATCATGATCCGACGTCCGAAGCGGTGTTCGACGGCCGCGGCCTGGGCATTGGCGGAGAGGTCCAGGGCACAGCTCGCACCGCTCAGCAGCGCGAGCGCGGCGAACAGCGACAGCGGGCCGGTCGCGGCAATGATCACCAGCCCGAGAGTCGCGTACGCGACCAGCGAGAACCGGATCACCGGCACGCTGCCCAGCCGGCTCACCAGAACACCGGCGCCCCACAGCGTCACGATCGCACCGACCGGCGCGCCGAGCAGCGCGAGCCCGAGCTCGCCGTCGCCGAGCGCGAGCGCATCCTTGACCTGTGGGATCCGCGGAGCCCACGCGGCGAGCAACAGCGCCAGGAAGAAAAAGACCACCATGGTGGCCACACGAGCCCGTCGCAGTCGCCGCCACTGCGCGGCGGTCCATGCCATGTCGACCGCCGCCCATCCGCTCCCGTCGGCCACCGGCTCGGCACCCATCCGCCGAGTCGACATCCGCCTACCGGCTCGGCATCGGCCCATCAGCGCGCGACCACCCCGGCCGCCCCGCTCGCCCCGACGCCGCCCGGCCAGGCGGCCGGCCGCTGCACGCTACCCCCGGGCGCACGCTCAGAACACCGAAAAGCACGGACACTGGACCAATGCGTCTCGTCGTCCTGGCCGACACCCACGTCCCGGCGCGGGCCCGCGATCTGCCGTCGCGGGTGTGGGCCGCGGTCGACGAAGCCGACGCCGTCCTCCACGCGGGCGACTGGGTCGGCCCCGAGCTGCTGCGCCAGCTCACGGAACGATCACGGCGCCTCATCGCGTGCTTCGGCAACAACGACGGAGCCGAGATCCGCGCCATCCTGCCCGAGATCGCCCGCGTGACATTGGACGGCCTGCGCTTCGTGATCGTCCACGAGACCGGGGCCGCCGCCGCCCGGGATCGCCGCCTGGCCGCCGCCTACCCGGAAGCCGACGTCATCGTCTTCGGCCACTCCCACATCCCGTGGGACACGACGACGATCCGACCGCAGGACGGCCGCCCGCTGCGGCTGCTGAACCCCGGCTCACCCACGGACCGCCGGCGCCAGCCCCATCCGACCTACCTGACAGCGACGATCGAGGACCAGACACTGCTCGATGTCGAGCTGCACCGCCTACCGCAGCCGACCCCCGTCCGAGCGCGCTGACGGGCCATCCCGGGCGAGACGCGCCCCGCGCGGAGCGTGCCCTGGGCGCCCCGACCCGGGGCGCGGTTGGAGGGGAGGGGGTTCGAAGGCTGCCCTCCGGGTGCTGTAAGCTGGCGAAGCCGGCCGCGAGAGTGACCGGCAGGCGCTCGTAGCTCAACGGATAGAGCACTTGACTACGGATCAAGAGGTTGGGGGTTCGAGTCCCTCCGAGCGCACGTCTGGTTGAGACAGGTCAGAGCCCCGCAGCCGATAACACGGCGCGGGGCTCTGTTCTTTCCTGTAGCAACGGGTGTAGCAACGCCCCTCAGCTCAGGCGTTCGTCGAGCTTGCCGAGCGCCCTCCGCTTCTCTTCCAGCGAGCTATGCCCGTATACGGTCATCGTGATCTCAGTCGTGGCATGTCCCGCGATCTCGCGAACCGTGTGCGGCGGTACTCCGAGGTCCAGCAGGAGTGTCACGCAGGTGTGACGGAGCCCGTGGAAGACGACGCGCCGGCCGAGTCCAGCCGCCTCCGCGATCGGAAACCAGGCGTGGCGCAGGTTGCCAGGTTCGATCGGGGTGCCGATCTTCGTGGTGAAGACGTGCCCGGAGTCGATCCACCGGTCGCCAGCCGCGTCACGCTCGGCTGCCTGCAGCTTCCGATGATGCGTGAGCGCGTCCGCGACGAGCCCGAGCAGCGGGAGAGTGCGGCGCGATCCCGCGGATTTCGGGGTGACCAGGCGTAGGGCGCCGCCGGTCCGCTGGAGGTTCCCCTGGACCGTGAGGGTTCTGTCCGCCCAGTCGATATCCGACCAGCGCAGTCCGAGCAGTTCACCGCRCCGCAGCCCGAGGTACAGCGCCATCACGACCAGGGCGTAGAGACGATGCCCGGCCGCCGCGTCGAGTACCGCCCGTGCCTCCGCCAAGCTCAGTCCCCTATCGACGCCGTATCCGGGTGAAGGGACCTGTACCAGGGTGGCGACGTTGCGCCGGATGAGTTCCTCCCTCACGGCCGCCTGTAGTGCACTCCGCAGGACCGCGCGAACGAGCTGCACCAGCCTCTTGGAAGGCCGCCGTTTGCAGCACTGGTCAATCGCACAGCACCTCCGCCGATCCGCCGGACGGCGGGAATCAGTGCCCGCCCTGCAGCACAGACACGAGTTCGCCACCGTCGCCAGGAGCTGACGAACATCGGAAGCTGTCAGCTTATTCAGCCGCTTCTTTCCCACCCCAGGTATCAGGTAGTTGTTGACGATCACGGCGTAGTTGTCCGCCGTCGCCGGTTTCAGGTTCGGCTGAACCGTGTGGTTAAGCCAGTAGGTCAAGTAGGCGCCCACCGTCCAACCGGTCGCTTCCGCCGGCACTCCCTGATCTGAATTCGCCTGCAGGCCGGTCAGCTTCCGGCGGACGATGTCTTCCGTCTTGCCGTAGACCGGTCGCCGCTTGACCGTGCCGTCCGGCATGAGAACGTAGGCCGCACCTACCCACAGGCCGTCTTTCCTCTGGTAAATCGAGCCCTGCCCGTTGGCTCTCTTGGCTCGCTTCTTTCGGTCGTCTGTCATTCGGCACCATCCGCCTGGAGTGACGCGACATAGCGCGCGAGATCGTCAACCGGCACAAGCCTCCGTCGACCGACCCTCACCGTGGCCAGACTGCCCGCGCGGATCAGGTCGTACAGCGTCGACCGGCCGATGTTCAGCCGTGCCGCCGCGTCCGGAGTCGACAACAACAGCCGTTCCATACCGTCCATACCTCTCGTTAGGCAGCGTTACGGGCCAGGTGCGCTTCCTCGCGCCGTGACCGCGCCAGGTCCGCCGCCTGGAGTGCGAGCCACCGGTCACCGTCGCGCCGGTAGCCGACCGAGTGGAAGCGCCAGGACGCGACGATCACGGTTTCGTCGGAGTCGTCCGGCCGGCCGAATGCGTCGAGCGGTACCCGTTCCTCACCGGCCGGCGTATGGGTGCGTTGCCACGTCCGCCGTGCCTGTCGACGTCGGGTGAAGGTGGTGGAGTACCGGCGGGATTTCGTCAGCCAGTGCCCACGGAACCCGAACTCATGAGCATGCGCGTGCAAGCGTAGATCGTCGAACTCAGGCCAGATCCCGAGCCGCCACGCCGCTTTCACCAGCGCCGCCTGATGCGCGGTCAGGAACGGCAGCAGCGCGGTGAGCTCTTCGCCGTCGCGTATCCGCCGGTCGAGCTTCCCGGAATCGGTAGTCGACTTGGTGATGTACTTCGCCAGGTAGTTCCCGACCGTGGCCGGTGTCAGGTCCCCGGTTTCCACGTCGATACGCTTGATATCGAGCTGCTCACCCCACCGCGCCTCACCATCAGCCACCGGTATCGGGCCGGTGCCCGCGGAAACGTCAACGAGCCCGGCGCCCGCCAGGGTGGCGAGCGCCTGTTCCAGGGTGACCGGATCGTGCTGGTGAGGATCAGGGCAGGGGAACCGGACCTCTTCCGCCGCGCGGCGCAGGCAGCGGGAGACCAGCTCACCCGTCGCCCACTCCGGAGGAGAGATCCACTCCCCATCCCGCGTCGAACCCTGGTCGAGACGCAGGATCACATGCAGGTGGACCAGGCCGCGTGCTTGCATTTCCGCGACCTTGACGTAGGACAGCCGTAGCGCCCGGCGGACCGACCATTCCGACGCCCCGACGTACGCGGCGATCTTGCGGTAGGTCAGATCCACGGTGCGCTTCCACAGCCGCGAGACGCAGGCGTTCCACACCACCGCCGCCGGATAGTCGAAGCACTCCGGGCAGATAGCCTGCCCGAGCAGCGAATCCCCGTCACCGTGGATCCGGTTGCAGCCCGCCGGGCGTCCGTGCGGGCAACGCTTCCTCCCGCGCGGGTGGCAGGTGCGGGGGGGACCGTGCTTGTCCCTGGAGTGCACCGGGCCGAAGCTCGGTGCGGTCAGGGTGACGAACAGGCCCGGGTGCGCCGCGACGCTGGCCGGCACGTCAGGGCCGCCCGTCAGGCCCGCGTGGACGATCTGCCAGGCGTCGCCCTTGTACAGGTAGGAGCACGACGGACACACGCTTGCCCGACGGTTCCCGCAGGGCACGAGCAGGGTGCCGTCCGGCATCGTCTGCGTGTCGAGGACCCGGCGCATCTCCCCGGTGCTCGTGTCGACGTGGTCGACCGTGCCAGCGAGCCGGATCGGGTTGGTGCAGCCGGCTACCCGGTCGAGCTGGGAAAGGAACGCGGACAGGGTGCCGTCCGCGACACGTTCCCGCATGGCGGTCAAGGATTCGGGCAGCATTCCACGCACCTCCTTTCCCATCGAGTCGACTGATTCGGCGGGCCGTTTCCGCCGTGCACCCATCGTGCCCCGGATGTCTGGCAGCGCGCTACAAGCAAAACCGGCTTTCTTTTGGCACTTTCGCTGGCACTTTTCCTGGCAGCGGGCCGGCACCGCAGTGGCACGGCCAGGTGGAGCCCGTTGCGATGGAGGGACGGTCGCAGCGGCGAATCACCTGGTTTCCCGTTCCGGTGGCGCGGTATTGTCTATCGGACAACGGCCCTGTCAAGGGCACTACGTGAACGCCCTTGACAGAACCGCCGTCCAATAGTTTTGAAGTGCGCCCGGAAGCGGGAAGAAAATGGAGGGGTTAGTGGGAGCGGGAGAGTATCGGTGTGGCTCGCCGGTGCCCGCTCGGACCGCCGGTGAGGCAGAGCGGCTTACCGTCCGCGTGGGTGTATTCGACCGGGAGCGGTTCGTGTGTGGCGTAGGCGGTGAGGGAGCGTGGGGGTTTGCGGACCGCGAGCCCCCGGCACTCCGGGCAGATCAGCGCGGCTAACCGTCCTTTCATCGGTTCCGGTTACGCCGCCCGGCCAGGACGGTTCCCCGCCCACGGCAGGCCGGGCAGTTCTGCGACCGCCCGTCGGAGCAGGCACGGCATTGCTGCCGCGCGTTTCCGGAGTTGACGTTACGCCGAGGCATACTCATGTCCCCTTCTTGTTAGAGCCCGCTGTCAGCGGACTGGTTACGCCGTTGGAAGTCCTGAGAGAACTGCGCCCACGCCGAGTCGAGTTCGTCATCGTCGAGGTAGGCCGACGAGCCGAGCGCCTCCCCGTACTGCGCGGGAAGGTCGAGCAGCGGAGCAGTAGCCGCCGCCGAGGTGGGCAGGCTACGGCCGGTGCTCGCCAGAGCGAGCGGCGCCGGATAGGCCCCTGCCAGCGCGGTGACGTCAATGTCGGTCGGGTAGGCCGCGCGGACCCGGACGGGTTCACGGCGACCGTCGAGCTTCACATAGCCGGTGCCATGCGCCCAGGTAGGTATTTCATCGCAGCGTGCGCCGCGTTCCCGCGCCCCCGGCCCGAGGACCATCTCCACCTGTGTCGGTTCATCCATGCGCAGCGCGATACGAGTTGGGAAAAGCTGCCGGTACGGGACCACTTCCTTACTCGGGTCCTGGACCGCGACGAGCAGCGCCGACCCGGGTGCACGACCTTGGGAGCAGATGATCTGCACCGCGGAATCCACCTGGCTCGCGAGCCGATGATCCGGTTGGTAGGCGGACAGGAACGCGAATTCGTCGACGATGCACAGCCGGAACGGTGTCGCCACCGACGGGGTGAACTTCCGCGCGGTGCCTTTCAGGTTCGCGGAGCGTTCCCGCGTGACCGTGGCGAAGTCGGTCAGCAGGCCCGCCATGTCCTTCGTGCTGTCATCTTCGTAGCGGGTGAACATCGGTCGTAGCGGGAACAGTTCCATCCCGCCTTTCGGGTCGACCCCCCACAGCTCCACGACCCCCGAGGCGATCAGCGGTGCCAGGGCACGGACGATGCTTTGCAGCACCGACCCCTTTCCCGCCTCTGTCGCGCCCGCGAGGAGCACATGCGTGCCGAGCAGGCGCAGCAGCCACGGCGCGCCGTCTTCCCGCAGGCCGATCTCCACCCGACGCAGGTCCGGCCTCACCGGCACCGGCAGGGCGGGGATCGTCGCGGCGAGCAGGTCCCGGCGGCGGATGTCGAGCCACAGCCGCCCCGGGGCCACCGTCCGCACGCGCACGTCCTCCGAGCCCAGCGCGTGAGAGAGGGGTGTCACCTTCGCTTCCAGATCCTCGGGAGACTGCCCGTCGCGTAGGCGCAGCAGCAGCGAGTCCGTGACGCCGGTCGTGCGAACCCGCAGGATGCGCGGCCACGCCTCCACCTCCGCCGTGGGAGCCACGGTCAGGTCATGGGCGCGCATCAGCTTGCCCCAGCGTGGGGCGTAGCGCGTCCAGCGCAGCCACCACGACCGCAGCCGCAGGCCCAGCCACACCCGGAACGATTCCGGGTGCGCGAGCCGCCACACCAGCGCCGAGAGCAGCAGCAGGCACGCCAGCAACAGCGGCAACACCCAGCCGACCCGATCGATCAGCAGCAGCGCGGAGAGGACCGCGAGCATCGTCCGGGGGTAGCGGAGCACCAGCCGCAGCGCGCCAGTCAGGCCGTTGCGTACCGCCCAGCCGGTCAGTTTCCCGAGTGCCTGCCCGATCGTGTCCTCCGACGAGATCCCGAGCGGGACCCGACGGGAGACCAGCACCCGCCGTGCAGGATCAGCGTCCACGAGCAGGAAGCGAAGGTGACTTGAGCTCACCCGATTCCCCTCCTCCKAGCCTCTGCGAGCAGGAGCATGAAGTAGTGGTCCAACTCGTCGATGGCCTTTCCGACCCGCATCACCAGCGCGCGGAACGCGTCGTCGTCGACGTCCCCGAAGGTGTTCGCGAGTCGCTGCAGCGGGTCCCACGACTCACGYGCCGACCTCTGCGCCGCGATGATTCGCGACACTGCCTCACCCGTCAGCCAGGCCGACAGTCTGTCTCTCCGCATTACCTACCACCCTTCTTTTTTCTTCACCGTTACTGTCACCGAGAGTTCGAACGAGCTTCCTCCGCGCACAGCTTGTGCGTCGGCCTCTTCACCGGAGAGCGGACGATCACCGGGTCCCCGCACAGCACACACGGCCGTGAGACGAACTTCTTCGAACCAACCAGACTCATTTCACTCATTCTTTCTGTCGCCGCTACCGGGTTTCCTTAGGTGTTGTGACATGACGGTCGTACCAGGATTCCGCGCACACCTTATGAACAGGTTTTCCAGCAGGGGAACGGACCATCGCCGGTTTCCCGCACAGCACACACGGTTCAGGATCACCGACACTGCCACGAGACCCAGGAGGGCCCGTTCCCCAGTCCAACGCGGGCATTACCGCCCGGAACGACGCCGCCGCCGACGCGGTTCGAGCGGAATCGGTTCGACCGCCTCACGCGCCGACACCAGCGGAATCAAGAACGACGCCACCACCGGCAGCGCGTCCCCATCGAACGGAAGCGAGAGCTGACCGTCGGACTGCCGACGACGCTTCCGAGCCATCACGCCCGCCGTCGAGCCGGACGCCCACGATCGGCATCACCACCGGACATGTGACCGTGCACCAGCCGGCCGTGCGCCTCTTCCTGCTGACGCGCTTCCGCCTGTGAGGACACCGGCCGCGACGACAAGCCGCACCGGTCACACGAGTAGGAATGCGAGCCGCTCACCGGCCCAACCTCGTCGGGCGGACCGGGTTGCGGACCCGGCGGACCGGCGGCGCGTGCCGGCAGGCCACACCGGGCCCGCACGAGCACGAGCGGTTTCCACCGGTCGTGTGTGTGGTAAGCATGAGACTGTCCTGTTCCTGTCGCAGGGAGTTGGACAGTCGGCCTCCCGGGACGCGGGTGGAGCGGGCAAACTCAAGCCCGCGCCCGGGAAGCCGACCCGATCAGGAGTTGTCGCGGTACCGCAACCAGGCCGCCTGTTCGGTGTCCCGCGCCGAGCGGACCACCGCGTCCGAGCAGCCGTTGCGGACCCGAGTCGCCGCCAGCTTCCGGGCCCGGTTCGACTCCGCCAGCGCGGCCGCGCGCTGAATCTCCTTGTTCGATCGCATGCCAAATACACCTTCCTGTCGCAGGGAATCACCTGGTGTTACGGAAATAGGGTGTGTGGAGGAGCGGGCAACTCAGGACACACACCCGGAACTATCAGGAGGTACGCCGACGCCGTTCAGCGCGAATGTCGAAGGCGATATCTTCGTACCAGTCTGCGAGAGCGTGATTACCACGATCGGCCGCCGAACCCTGCCGACGCACCACCGCTTTTTCAACGACCCGCAGTTCTTCGTTACTCAGCGAGCGGAGCGCCACCGGTCCCTCCACGATGTTCCACGCGCGGATGAACCGCTGTGCCTCTCGCGCAGCCGGATCAGGCCCCGGGACGGAGCCGAGGGCATCAGGCAGCCTTGGCCGGCCGGGCACCACCCGGGGCACGCATCCCACTCGCGCGCAGGCTGTAGCCGACCCGGGGAGTCTTCCGCGACTGGTCGACGTAGGCCGTGATCGTCAGGCCGTCGAACTCCGCCGGACGGAACGGCGTACCCGGCAGCAGGTCCGGAGGCACCGGCTGATGCTCCACAGCGATCTTCACCTTCACCTCAGCCTGCCCCACCCGCAGGTCCGGCGCAGCGTCGAGCACCCGCACCACCCACACCCGAGCACCGGTCTCCTTGTCCCGGACCTGTGGGTCCGGATGACCCGCCTTCACCGCGTCGAAGTCGCGGTCCGCCTCTACACCCARCACGAACGCCCCGTGGGGGAACACGTCCCCGAAGCTCACGGGGATCCTCATCGGCACAGCCATGTTCGAGAGCCCTCTCCATCGTCAGCACCCAGGAAGCCCACCACTCTGGACTTCGTGACACCCATAAGGGTACGCGCTAAGCGCGTAGCTGTCAACGCATAGACGCTAGCGCTACCAGGCGTCCGATTTGGAGCGATTGTCGGATCACGACTAGCGCTAGACGTAGCCGGCTAAGCTATTGACATGGCTGAAGAAGATCCCCAAGACCGTCAGCAACGACTCCAAGCCGCCGGAGCGTGGCTCAAGACCCAGCGCGAAGCGCGTGGATGGAGCGGGAGCGACCTTGCCCGCAGGCTTGACGTGCCGCAGTCGCGTGTATCCGCGTATGAACGCGGACAGTACGAGGTCTCTAACGAAGCCGCAGAGCAGATCTCCACGACGCTAGACGTGCCGATTATTGAAGCCCGTCGGCAGCTTGGGCTCTGGGTACCGAGCGAGCGCGACCTCAGTGGCTACGCGCGATATGTAGACCCCAGTCAAATCGATGACGACGCACTGATCAACGAAATAGTTCGACGATACAAGAAGCACTCGGATCGAGAAGTCATCGACGTCTACCCGACGCGATCCAAGGTTCCAGGAGAACTTTGGGACCACCTAATCCACGATGCCAAGAATCAGATCATTTTGGGTGGCTACACGAATTACTTCTTTTGGACCGAGCGCCCCAATTTCACCGAGACAATCCGCGAGAAGGTTGCGGCAGGCGTCGAAGTGCGAATCCTTGTTGGCGACCCCGAAAGTGAGGTAACGCGACGGAGGCAGGCCATCGAGCGGACGAAGCTCGAACTGGCGACACGGATCAACATTACCTTGGAACAACTTGCCAAGCTCGGAGATCTTCCAGGACTCGAAGTTCGAACTTCTCACACCAACGCCGAAGCCCACGTTTCCCGATCGATCTTTGCCTTTGATCGGGAGCTACTGGTTTCTGAACATATCGCAGACCGACTAGGGCACGGAAGCCTGACATTCCACCTCCAACGCAAGCAGGAAGATGGAGCTTTCGAACAGTACAAAGCACACTTCGAACATCTTTGGATCGGGGGTCGCGCGTGGCAGGCGAAGGATGTTAGGACCACGTGATCTCAGCACCAGATGCTGTGCCAACTTTCCTTACTTGTTCAAGGCGGACCCTCCGGGCCCGCAGGAGCCCCGCGCCGCACGCGCCACGCCGAACAGGGCCCCAGGCGACTCGCCGCGCGGCACGGGGCCCCGCCTCCCTCCGGTCGGCACCCCGTGGCGCGTCGGCCGCCACCCCATTCGGCGCGTCGGAACGTCGCAGGACCCCCGGAGCGCGACACCCCATGTAGCAACGGCTGTAGCAACACCCACGGACGTTGGCGGACGCTGGCGGACGTCGATGTACGGACACACCGCCCCGCAGGCACATCTACCAGGCACCGATCTTGCCTACGGATCAAGAGGTTGGGGGTTCGAGTCCCTCCGAGCGCACGTCTGGTTGAGACAGGTCAGAGCCCCGCAGCCGATAACACGGCGCGGGGCTCTGTTCTTTGCGTACGCGATGGCCCAGCCCCGGGCGGAGAGGGTCAGTCGCCCTCTCGGCGGATCCGGAGAAGGCCGCGGTGGGCTACCGTCACGGCCCCGGCGAGATCGGTGAGGTCGTGCTGCGTGACCAGGTCCTCGACGGCCGCGATCACCGCGCGTGCCGACTGGTCGTCGAGCCGGAAGACCACGATCCCGCTGTGGGATCCTGGCGGGTAGGCACGGATGTTCCCGAAACCGCGGTCGAGGGTGAACACAATCCGGTTCTCGGCGACCGCAGCAGCGAGCACCTCCGGATCGGAACGGCCCGACAGGTTCTCCGCGAGCACCGTGTCGGCATCGAGTCCGTGCTTGGCGAGTCGCTCCGCGAGGGAGACCGGGAGACCCTCGTCCAGCTTGACCTTCACGGCGCGGTACGAAGCGGCACGAGATCCTCCCGCGCCAGGCGCGCCCCGTAGGCAGCGGCCGCGCGGATGCCCGGCACAGTCAGCGACGGGTACTCCGCGGTGATCTCACCGTCGGACATACCGTCGGCAAGGCAGTCGAGCACGACACTCACCGGCACCCTGGTCCCCCGGATGCACGCCTGCCCGTGACCGACCGTCGGATCGGCCATGACGAGCGCCAGAAGATCTTCTGCCATGCCTCCARTATGCTCCCGGATCTCAGCCTCAGGCGCTCGTCTCGTGGTCCAGGCCGTGGCACGCGTGACAGCCACGTTGACAGCCAAGCCGCTGGACGCGCACGGACGTCGACGGACACCGGTGGACGGAACGCTCATGGTCAGCAGACAGGGCGGACGTTCACAGACGTCAACGGAAGATCCAGATCTAACTACGGATCTGTGTGAACCGCCCCGACCACTTGACAGATATAGAGGCGTCAAGAGGTTGGGGGTTCGAGTCCCTCCGAGCGCACGTCAAACATCCCCGACTCGATGAGGTCACGGCTGCTCGGGGTGTCTACGATCACTGTCGTGATCTCTTCGCCTCCGGTCACGGTCCCGCCCACTGATCTCGCGGAGCTTGCCCACGCCGCGGCTGGTTGTCAGGTGCTGTCCCGCGCACGACGGCTCGCTGCCTGGGTCGGCCCTGGTCGTCCCGTGACAGCGAAGGAAGTGCTCCGGCCGGTCGATGTCGCGGCCGCCGCGGCCGGCGCGGGCATCCCCGCTCCGGGACGGGTACGCACGGCGGCCGACGTCCCGGAGCTACACCTTGCGTGGCTGGCCGCGCGGTCGGCCCGCTGGCTGGTCATCGGCGACGGTCGCGCAGTGGGCACCTACCCTGCGGACTCCCCCGCCGAAAGCAAGGACACCGTGGTCGCCCCGGGCACGGACGAGACCGACACCGATGCCAGCTTGCTGAACACCTGGGCCACGGCGTTCGAGGAGGTCTGCCGGACCCAGTCGCGCGACCGGCACCGGACCGGGGTGTTGCTTGCCTGCCACCTGCTCCTGTCGATCCTGACTGAACAGCCGAGCTTGCGTCACGACGAGGCGGACAAGCGACTCCGCGACCGGCTCTACGGCCTCGACTGGCGGTCCGGCTCGCTGGCGCTCGACCCGTTCAGCGACAGGGTGGGGCGGTTCGACGGCGTGCTGCGGCTGCTGGAGTCGTTCGCGGCAGTGGACAGCAGGGCCGGCCGCGTCGCGCTCACACCACTGGGCCGTTGGCTCCACGAGGTCGTGCGCGCGTCTCAGGTAACGCCCTCGCTGCCGGCAGCCGAGCTCGTCGCCCGCCTCGTCGCGACCGACAACAGCGAGGAGGTCGACGTGCTGCTCGCTCAGTGGGCGGGCGAGCGCGACAGCATCGGCATGTTCACCGAGCTGCTGCGAGCAGCCGCCGACGCGGGGCCTGCCGCCCGCGACGTCATGGTGGAGGCGGTCGCCGGTCACGGGCCCGAGATGATGCCCGCGCTGATCGCCGTGCGGGACCTGCCGACGCTCGCGGCGCACGCGGCCGACGTCCTTTTCTCCAACGGGCTGGGCGATGAGCCCGACGCCACGCAGACCCGGTGGCTGCTCACCGAGTTCATGCTCGCCGTCCTGCACCGCCACGGCGCGCAGGCCGTTCTCGACGAGGTCGCCACGGCCGGTGGCCTGACCAGCGTCGTCGGCGGCGGGCACCCGAACGAACCCGAGCTGCGCGAGGCCATCGACGCGATTCTCGAGGCCGGCGGGCGGCCCCGCGTCCTCCGTCTGAAGGTCGAGCTGAATGCCTGGCGGCCACGACCATGGCGCAGGGTGCGGATCCCGGCCGCCGCGAGCCTCGGCGACCTGCACCTGGTCATCCAGATCCTGTTCGACTGGGACGGAGACCATCTCCACGCTTTCACCACCGAGAACGGGTTGAGGTTCGGCGACCTCGACGAAGCCGAAGACGAGCACAACGCCCGGCTCTACCGCGCGCTGCCGCGCGCGGGTTCCCGGCTGGACTATCTCTACGATTTCGGCGCATCCTGGAAGCACACCGTAACGTTGGAGGCCGTCGACTTCTACGAGGCCGCGGACGCCGTCGAAGGCAAGCCGCCCCGCCCCGTCTGCTCGGACGGGAAGGGCGACGCACCGGTCGAGTACTGGGACCCGGAGGACTCAGAGCCCGGCTCGGTGCCGTTCGACAGCGAGGAGATCAACAAGCGCCTCGCCGCGCTCGCGGGGCAAGAGGGCTGAAGTCCGAAGATCAGGATGACCAATAGTCAATGTTGTCGATGGCGGATGAAACCATATGATCATCAGCCGTCATGGTCAGGCTTGCCGGCCTCCACGAAGCMGGACTCGTAGGCGATGATGACCGCCTGGGTGCGGTCACGTGCGCCGAGCTTGGCCAGCACGCTGCTCACGTGGGTCTTGACGGTCTGGGCACCGAGGTACAGCCGGTTGGCGATCTCGTTGTTGGACAGTCCCTCGCTGATCAGCCGGAGTACGTCGGCCTCCCGGTCGGTGAGCACGGCCCGTCGCATCGTCTCGTGGGCCTCCCGGTTCGGTCGCCTGCCTGCCATGTACCGGATCGCTTCGGGAAACAGCAGGCTCTCGCTGGAGACAATCGTGCGGACGGCCTGGACGATCTCCGCGGGCCGGGCTCGTTTGAGCAGGAACCCGTTGGCCCCGCTGCGGAGCGCTTCGTAGACGTAGTCGTCCAGTTCGAAGGTGGTGAGCACGAGGATCTTCGGGGGCTCGGCAACGTCTGCGAGGATCTCCCGGATGGCCGCCAGCCCGTCGACCCTCGGCATCCGAATGTCCATGATCACGACGTCCGGGCTCTTCTCCCGGATCAGTGGCACGACCTGTGAGCCGTCAGAGGCCTCTCCGACAACGTCGATCTCGCCACCTGACTCCAGGATGACCCGCAGCCCCACACGCACCAGTTCTTCGTCGTCGACGAGAAGGACTGAAACCGGCGCCGGGCCAGCCTGGGCGCGTTTCATGTTCGGGGTGTCGCGGAAACAACCGGGATCTTCCCAGCGGCCGTCCGCTGTCACGACCGACCGTCCGCTGGGGCGGTGCCATTGTCGTAACTGGAACCGATCAGGTCGCGACGCACGGCCTGAACACCGGATCCCATGCCGAGGGGAAGCCGGGCTTCGACGATCCATTGGTCGTCCTGGGGCTTCGCGCTGAACTCGCCGCCGAGGAGGACGGCACGTTCCCTCGCTCCTCGCAGGCCTTTGCCGTCCTGCCGCGGTGGGCTGGCGGACCTGGCGGGCAGTGGGTTGGCGACACGCAGCTCCAGGCAGGCGTCGTCCACAGCGACGTCGATCGCCACCGTGCGGCCCGGCGCGTGCCGCAGTGCGTTGGTCACCGCCTCCTGCAGGATCCGGTAGGCCTCCCGCGACACGACCCCGGGGATGTCGTCGGTCCGTGGACTGACGTCGGCGAGGATCGGGGTTCCTGCGGTCCGTGCGCTGTCCAGCAGGGTGTCGAGCTCGGCCAGCGTTGGACGGGCCCGCGGTCCCACGGGGGCGTCGCGGAGGAGCCCCAGGGTCCGTTCGAGATCGTCCATGGCGCGCCGCCCGGTCTCCTCGATGACCGTCAGGGCACGGTGGACGAACGCGGGATCGGTGGTCGCGAGCTCTCTTGCCGCGCCTGCCTGCAGGATGGTCAGGGTGAGTGCATGGCCAATGGAGTCGTGCAGCTCCGCGGCGAGTCGGTTGCGTTCCAGGAGCTGCTCAGCCCGGTGCTCGACCTCCGCCAGCCGCTCGGCCGGAGACGGGCCGAGGAGGGCCCGGGCCGCTCGCACCTGAAGCGCGCCGGCCGCGACGATCGTCCACATCAGGGCAAGGATCAGGGGCGGCGCCAGAAGTGGCCCCAGGAGAAGGCGATCACTGTCCAGTACCCGGATTCCGGCGACCTGCAGTGGCCCCTGCCGGAAAGGGGCAGAACCGATCTGGACGGCGAGGGTGAACCCGTTGGCCGTCAGTGCCAGGACGGCAACTCCGAGCCAGACGCGGAAGGCCAGCCAAAGCCCGGTCCGCCGCCGATCGTACAGTGTACGCGAGGGCGCGAGGCTGATCTCGGCGCCATCCCGCGGTTTCAGGAGCCATCGCGCCTGGACACCCTCCGCGTGGCGGGTCCCGGGCACGATCGCGGCGAGCGCCAGCAACGGCAATGGGGAGATCAGGCAGAAAAGCAGGGTGCGTGGCAGGGATTCGTCGAAACCGGGTACCACCATGACACAGGTGCCAGSGAAGACCCCGCCCATGGCCAGATGCAGCCAGCGCGTGTAGACAGCGGGCCGGAGCAGGGCAGCGACAAAGAGCGGCACTGCTCCATGATGCTCACCGCCGCCACCGGGCACCTCCCCCATGAGAGGGAGCGAAGTCAAGACCGCCAGGGGATCCGCTCGTAGCGTGCCATGGCGCTTACTACGACCATGACGACCAAGAAGGAACGACCGCCCCGGGTTCTCATCGACGTCCGGGATCTCACCAAACGCTACGGGCCGACCGTCGCCGTGGACCGGCTCAGCTTTCGGGTCGAACCGGGTCGCGTGACCGGTTTCCTCGGTCCCAACGGGGCGGGCAAGTCGACCACCATGCGGATGATGCTCGGGCTCGACCGGCCGACGGGCGGCGAGGTGCTCATCAGCGGCCAGCCATACGCGCAGATCGGGGAGCCGTTGCGGCACGTCGGTGCGCTCCTCGATCCGTCCGCCGTGCATCCAGGGCGGCGGGCTCGTGACCAGCTACTGGTCCTGGCCAGGAGCAACAGGATCCCGGACGCACGGGTGGACGAGATGCTCGACCGGGTGGGCCTGGCCKCCGCGGCCAGACGTCGGATCGGCGGATWCTCCCTGGGGATGCGCCAGCGGCTCGGGCTCGCGGCCGCACTGCTCGGTGATCCTCGGGTGGTCATCCTGGACGAGCCGCTCAACGGCCTTGACCCCGAAGGCATCCAGTGGGTCAGGAGCCTGCTCAAGGAGCTCGCCGAGGATGGGCGGGTGGTCCTGGCCTCCAGCCATCTCATGAACGAGATGGCGGTGACCGCCGACCATCTGATCGTGATCGGCAGGGGCCGTCTGCTGGCCGACGTCAGCATGACCGAGTTCAGCGCCCGGTACGGCCGCGGCCGGGTACGGCTGCGCACGCCAAGACCCGAACAGCTGGGCAGGGCCCTGGCCGCCGAGGGGTTCGTCCTGACACCGACGAACAGCGGAACGTGGGAGATACCTGACGCCCAGCCGGACCAGATCGGCGCGGTCGCCGCACGCGAAGGCGTGCCACTTCAGGAGCTTGCGCTGCACAGCGACTCCCTGGAGGAGGCGTTCCTGCGCATGACCGCGCGCTCCACCGAGTTCGCCGCCGCCGGACGGGCGGGCGCTCTGACATGACCTTGCAACCGGTGCTGTACTCGGAATGGACCAAAATCAGGTCCCTCCGATCCCTCGTCTGGTCGCTGGCACTGGCCGCCGTCATGCTCGTCGGCTTCGGTGCCCTCGCGTGCGGGGCCTACGGCGACGCAGAGGCCGCCGAAGCGGACTACGATCCGCTGGCGGTGGGTTTCTGGAGCCYGAACTTCGCCCAGATCGCGCTGGCTGTCTTCGCGATGCTGTCCCTCGGGGGCGAATACGAGAAGGGCACGATCACCACCTCGCTCACCGCCGTTCCCCAGCGAACCCGCTTCTACCTGGGCAAGCTCCTGACCACTGCGGGCCTGTCACTGGCCGTTGCTCTCCCCGCTGCGCCGCTGACGTTCTTCCTGACCCAGGGTCTGCTGGGCGAGCACGGGGTGTCCCTCGGCGATCCCGGCGCGGTGCGCGGCGTGATTTCTCTGATCCTCTACTTTCCGCTGCTGACCCTCCTGTGCATGGGCCTCGCCGCGATGACCCGTTCCCTGGCCGCGACATTGGGCCTGTTCCTGCCGTTCCTGTTCCTGCTGTCCCCGTTGAGCATGGAGGTTCCCAGCCTCTGGAACATCACCCAGTTCCTACCCGACCGCGCCGGGCTGTACGCGGTCATGAATCTCCAGTCGGACCCCGACGTCTTCTACAGTCCGTGGCTGGGTCTGCTGATCATGGCCGTCTGGGCGGCAGCTGCGGTCTTCGGCGGCTGGCATGCGCTGCGCAGCCGTGACGCGTAACCACCGGAACGGACGACGCCCGCACCCGGGAGGGCAGGCCGATCGGGCACCCCTCCCGATCAGTGGATGCTGGCGGGCGCGCCGGAAGGAAAGGAGAGGTCGATGCCTGCTTCTCCCGGGCGGTCGACCAGCGTGACGAACGCGGGCCGCCCACCGAAGACGTGACCATTCGACATTGGATGGTCACGTCTTCGGCAGGGTCGCCGCACCCCGGACTGCGCGCGGCACGGCAGGCCGGTCATCGGCGCCGCTTCAGGACCGCCAGGCCACCGACGCCGATCAGGGCGGTGTGACGGGTGAGTTCATCGTCAAGCCCGTCGCACCGCCCGGCCGGAGCCTCGGAACACAGTCGGACCGCAGGCGCATGCTTGTCGGCTGGGGCGAGCCTCTGTTAGTGCTGAATCCAGAGTTCCTCGGGCTGAAGTGAGCCGAGGCCGTACTGAACGAGTCCGCCGACGTTCTTGCTCGAGAAGGCGCTGGGTGCCGCCTGCGAGAGGAAGACCACCGGAGTCAGCTCGGCCAGCCGTTCCTGCAGAGTGGCGTAGGCGGATTTGCGTTCGGCCTCCGATGTCGCGGTGCGCGCGGTCGCGAGGCTTTCGTTGAGTGCCGGGTCGTCGATGCCGGGCAGGTTCGCAGCCGAGCTCCCGTGGAAGGTCGTCCACAGCCGCGGTTCGGGGTCCTGGAAGAAGGCCGACGAGACGAGCACGTCGAAGTCGTGGGTGGTGCGCAGCGCGGCCAGCTCCGTGACCTCGATGGTCCTGATCTTGACGGTGACGTTCTTGAAGCTGCTGAGCTGGGCCTGGATGTTCTCCGCGATCGCCTTGCCGTCCGTCGTGGGGATGCTGGAGAAGACGAAGGACAGCGGTTTGCCRTCGGCGGCCAGCTCGTCGAGGAGCCGTTGCGCCCGTGCGCGGTCCGTTGTCGCCAGCGGCGTGTCCGAGTAGTAGGGAGAGTCCTTGCTGAACAGGGTGTCGACGGGCTCACCGGTCCCGCTGTAGACAGCCTGGTTGAGTGCGTCCCTGTCGATTGCCGCGGCGAGGGCCTGGCGGGCGCGGACGTCGTCGAAGGGTGCCCTGCGTGTGTTCAGCCCCATGAAGATGCCGCCGCCGGTCGGTATGAGGTTCGTCGGCAGGCCGGCCTGCTCGGCCTTGTCGAGGTTGACCCAGCTCGACTCGACGGCCGCGTCCGCACCCCCGGTGAGCACCGTGTTGTAGCGCTGGCTGCTGTCGAGGGCCGCGCGGAGGGTGAGGCGGTCGAGGTAGGGCTTGGGGGCGTCCCAGTAGCGGGGGTTCTTGACCAGTTCCATGGCGGCCTGGCGTGTCCAGCTCCGCAGGGTGAACGGCCCGGCGCCGATCGGGTTCGCGTCGAAGGCCTGCGGCCCCTTCTCCAGGGCGGTCGGCGAGGCGATCCAGTTCATGGACGAGGTGAGGACGGCTTGGGCGTACTTCGGCACCGGTGTGGCCATGGTGATCTTCAAGGTGGTGTCGTCGACCACGTCGGATGAGGCGATCATCGACGCCTCCGACCGGGAGATGGCGGCGGTGGCCGGGTTCTTGAGCCTGTCCCAGTTGAACTTCACGGCTTCGGCGTCCAGTGGGGTTCCGTCGGAGAACACCAGACCCGACCGCAGTTTCAGCTCGAATGTCGCCCCGGCGTCGGTGGTCTGGAAGGACTCGGCCATCGAGTACCGTATTTTGCCGCCCGGGTCGGTCATCAGCGTCCCGTACAGCGCGTTGCCCACGACACCGGTGGTTGCGTAGGCGTTGCCGAGAGCCGCCGGGTCGAGACTGCGCGGATCGCTGAGGGTGAGAATTCTTCCCTCGCCACCGGCAACCGGTTCGCCGGAGGCACCCGAGGACGGGCCGGTGTCGCCGCCTCCCCCGCAGGCGCCCAGGGCGAGCGTTGCGCAACAGACGGCAGCGGTGACGAGTAATCGTACTTTGGGGATCACAACGGACCTCTTGTCAACGTTCGAGACAGATGAAAAGGGACGGAACCAAAAGACCTGGGCGAGCGCGGGTCCGGGCGAACGGCAGTGACATGAGGTGTTCGGACGGAAGGCCGGCTGGTAGCCAGAAGGCGGCCACCTGCCGGTCACAGTCAGTCCGAGGCCGGAAGGATTTTGGGTTTGACCAGTTCCAGGGGCACGCCGTCGAGTTCCAGCGCCCCGGCGCCCTGCCGGACGCAGAGGGCCTCGAAGGTTCCCCCCGGGGCCCGGTACCGCTTGCCGAGAAGAGTGCGATCCTCCTCCGGCTGGCCCGGCCGGGCGCCGTTGGCGTGGACGTCCTCTGCGGTCATGGGTTTCCCCCCGCAGGTGAGAACGCCATTTCCTCCCTTGGTCACGATCACCTCGGTCGTGCAGGTGACGCTGTGGAGGCGGGTACCCGCCCTGAATTCCGTCACCGGGCCTGCCACTAGAGGATTTCCTGTTCGCGCAGGTCGGAGATGTCGTCCCAGGTCAGGCCGAGCACGTTGATCAGGATTTCCTCGGTGTGCTCGCCGAACTCGGGCGCCTGACGCTGGATGCGCGCCGGTGTTTCGGAGAGGGCGACCGGGAAACCGGGGACCCGGGTCTTTCCCATCGCGGGGTGGTCGAATGAGACGATGTAGTTGTTGGCGATCGCCTGGGGGTCGTTCACGATGTCGGCGGTGGTGTTCACCGCGGTGATCGGCATGTCGCCGGTGGCGAGCAGCCGGCGCAGCCAGGTCTCGCGGGGTTCCTTCGCGAAGAGCTCGTCGAGGAGGGCGACACAGGCGCGGCCGTTCTGGCAGCGGCTGATGTGGTCGGTGAACCTGGGGTCGCTGGCAAGCGGTTCGGGGTCACCGAGCGCGTGGAGGAGGGTCGCCCAGTGCGGGTCGGACTGGACCATGGCCATGGCGATCAACTTGCCGTCCGCGCACTGGTAGTAGTTCCACAGCGGGTTGCCCGGGTTCTCCCGTGAAGGTGGCTCGTCGCCCAGGTGCTTGCGGAACGTCGAGGTGGCGACACGTCCGTCCTGGGTCATGAGCTCGAGGGCGAGTGCGAGGCCGCGCAGGGCGAGCATGCTGCCGAACAGGGAGGTGTCGACCCGCTGGCCCACCCCGTGTCGTTCCCGCGCGAGGAGGGCGGCGAGCACGCCGTAGGCGAGCATGATGGCGCCCATCTGGTCGGCGAGGCCGCTGTCGGCGACGTTGACCTGGTCGGAGCCGGGTCTGAGCATCAGACCGGAGCGGGCCTGGCCGAGCAGGTCGTAGGCGCGGGCGGTTCGCTCGGGGCCGTTGGGCCCGTAGGCGCTGCCGGCGCCGTAGACGAGCATCGGGTTGTCGGCGCGCAGCGTCTCGTAGTCCAGCCCCAGCTTCTCCGCGACGGTGGGCCGGAAGTTCTGGATGAACACGTCGGAACGGGCGACCAGCTGGCGTACCAGCGCCACCCCCTCGGGTCGTTTCAGGTCGACGGCGAGGCTGCGCTTGTTGCGGTTGTTGACCTCGAAGTACGGAGAGGTGCCGGTGTCGGGGAAGGCGTACTGGGCCCGGCCGGAGTCGCCACCGAGCCGCTCCTCGATCTTGATGACGTCCGCGCCGAGATCGCCGAGCATGGCGCCGGCCACCGGGCCATGCTGCCAGATCGTCCAGTCGATGACACGTATGCCTGTCAGCGGCCCGTCCGGCTTGCTCATGCCCGGCTCCAGATGCCCTGGCGGCGGTACTCGTCGGCGACCTTGCGCATCGTGGGCAGGTAGGTGGAGGCAAGCCGCATCGCGTGCTTGGGGTTGCCCGGGTCGATCTTCGAGTGAACCTTCGCGGGAGCACCCACCGCGAAGCGGTACTCGGGGATCTCCACCTGCTCCAGCACGACGGACCCGGCGGCGATGGCACAGTGGGCGCCTACCCGCGACAGCGGCATCAGCGCCGCCGTGTTCCCGATCATGCAGTCGTGGCCGACGAAGGCCTCGATCGTGCAGTTGTGCCCGATCATCACGTTGTCCTCGATGTGCGTGCTGGTGTGCAGCACCGAGTTCTCCTCGATGTGGACGTTGTTGCCGATCCTGATCGGGGTGGTGTCCGACCGGATGACCACACCGGGCCAGATCGAGCACTCCTCGCCGATCTCGACGTCGCCGATGAGGGTGACGTTGTCGGCAACGAGCGCGGACGCCGCCACCTTCGGGCTCTTTCCGTTGAACGGTATGATGATCATTGGAGCTCCTCTGTCGAGGCCGAAGTTCGAAATCCCCGGATCGGGGCGACGCAAGTACCCGGGAGCGCCACGGAAAGCGGCACCTTCCCGCGCTCTCTTGCCGTCGCCGGATGACGGAAGGCAGCTGAAATTTGGCAGGGCTGAAGCCGGGATGGGTAAATTCTGGCGGCGGCGAGAGAAGGCAGCCCGAGAGAGGGCAGCCGAAAAATGGGCCGGGGTCAAGGCGGCCGATGTGGAGCCTGGGCCGATTCAGGTGCGGCCTGGAGCCGGTCCCGGTCTCCGTCCGCGCGACCACGCGAGAACGTCTGGATTCCGTGACGGTCGGCCTGCACCGGCGGTGTTCGGTGTTCTCCGGCGGATGGTCTCGAGCGCGCCAGGTGGCCCGGGTTCTCCGCCCGACCCGCACCGGATCACCCGCGGCCTTCCATGAACCTGAGAGCAGTGGTGATCCGGGGGTAAGGCGGGATCACCTTGTCCGTCTGGACGCATACTGGCTCCACCTGTCTGCGTGCCGTGCCACGGCCCGTGTCGCCGCAGGAGGACTCGCGTCTCCGCCCGAGTCCCGACCTGGACGATCTTGCCATTCAGGCCGGCTACCTGCGAACTCTCCGGCTATGACACTAGTGCAACAGCTGGGGGTGGTCAAGGTAGACGGTGCCGACAGGCGCCGCGCCACCCGAGGGCGGGGCGTCCGCGGTCGCGGGGCGACCGCCGTCACCCGCCGGGCCAAGGGACTAGAATCCTGACGCGTGCCGGAAACTCCGACCCGCGAGCGCGATCCGGACGCGAAGCGCGTGCGCATCGCCGACGAGGCCCTCCGCCTGTTCCAAGCACAGGGATATACAGAGACGACGATCGACCAGATCGCGTCGGCAGCACGCGTCGGCCGCCGCACCGTCTTTCATCATTTCCCGACGAAAGAGGCCGTTCTCTTCGACCACCTCATCGTGCGGCGCGAAACCGCGACCCAACGCCTGCGCGAAAGACCGGCCGATGAAGCGCCCCTGACAAGCCTGCACCTCCTGCTCCGGGAACTCGCCGAGCAGGGTTACGAACAGCGGCTGATCGAGCAGATCCGCGCCGTGGYCGCGACAGAGCCACAGCTCGCCGCGGAGCAGTTCTCGACGGGCAGTCGGGCATTCGAGACGAGTCTGGMCGCGGTCCTGGAGAGCAGATGTGGCGACACCATCCCGGCACTCGAAATCCGCGCTCTCACAAAAATGGCGCTCGGCTGGTTCAGCACGGCCGCCCACATCTACCTCACCGAGGAACGGCCGTCCCTGCTGAAATGCTTCGACGACGTCGTCGCGATCTGCGCGCAGGCGAGCGTACGGGATCTCCGCTGACCGCGGGCTCGCCCTGCTGAATCCCGCCGCAGCGCGACGGGTTGGTCGCCATCCTTCAGGTGGCCCGCTCACCGCGGCCGGCCTCGCGGCGGGCACGGAGAAGACGGCGGGCATGGCGTTCGCGCCGTCTTGCTCCGTCTCGCTCCGGCCTCAGCCCGAAAGACTCCCTTCAGGGGCCGGCCAGGCTGGGAGCGAGAGTGAGGAGCTCGACGGCGAGCCGCTCGTCGCCCTCCATCCGGGTCGCCACCGCGTCCACCGTCGCACGATCGCCGGCCAGCAGGCAGAACGGGACGATCCCCACGGTCACGGCACCCACGGTCACGGCACCCACGGTTATGGCACTCGCGGTCAGCGGGCCCGACGCCGGGCCGGTCGTGCGCGCCGGACCCTCGGCGGGGCCAGACTCCACCAGGCCGGCGTCGCCCTGCCACTCGTGCACACCGGAGGGGTCCAGCGACCAGGTACCGCCGCCCGGCCCGGTCAACGTCACGGTGAGCGCGGCCGGCCCGGCCGTCTCCACGGCCGCCGTCCACGGATCGACCAGCAGGCGCAGCGCGAGATCAGCCATGGTGTGCAGTTCGCCCTCGCCCGGATCCGGTACGGCCAGACCCGCGGCCGCGGCGATGTCCCGGGTGTGGATCCACGTCTCGAACGCCCGGGCGGTCAGGTGGTCCGCCGGGGTGGTCGTCCAGCCGCCCGCCGTCACGACCGACGGCCCCGAGGCCCGGGTCGCGTCGGCCACGGCCGCGCACACCAACCCCGCGCGTTCGAACCAGCGCAGCCGAACCTGCTCGACCGACCACTCCCGGGTGGCCGCCAGGACGGCCTCGGTGCGCGCCACCGGATCCTCGTCCGGCCGGCCCAGGTCGCCGGGCGCGTCGCTGTCGGCGCCGGCGTCGCTGCCGGCGCCATCGAGGGCGGCCAGCAACAGGCCGTCAACGGCGTACAGGTGCAGCACGAGCTCACGCACCGACCAACCGGCCACTGCCAGGCGCCCCCAGTGCGCCGGGGCGAGCTCGACCAGCAGCCTGTCGAGCGCGGCAGCCCGGCTCCCGTGGGTCGGGGTTCGCGGTCCGCGTGGCCGGGCGGGGCCGGCCTGCGCCGGTGCGGTGGAGCCCGTGGCGGGCGTGCCGGGCGCGGCGGGCCGGACGGCGAGCGCCGCGGCGAGGACGGCCTCGAGTGACCCGGGTCCGCCGGGCGTGAGGTCCATGTCGGCGGTTGGTGCGGCAGGGGGCCCGACCGTGGACCAGGCCGGCGGCGGGACGGTGAGGGCAAGCTGTGCCGCGTCGACCGAACAGCTCACGCACCGGCCGAGATGGGTCTCGATCGCGTCCGCCGCGGCCGACGTGCACTCACCCAGTACGTACGCGTCGAGCAGCGCCGTCACACAGTGTTCCGGTGTGGGCGCGGCGGCCGTTGGGTCGACCGTCACGGGGCGGCTCCCAGGCGGGTGAGGGTCAGCGCGAGGGCTGACAGGGCCGCTCGCATCCGCGACTTTGCCGTCCCCTCCGGGATGGCGAGCCGAATGGCAACTTCACGGTAGGTCAACTCCCTGAAGTACGCCAACTCCACCACCTCACGCAGCTTCACGGGCAACGCGGCGACGGCGGCCCGCACGGCGTCGGCGTCCTCCCGCTCGAGGAAGTCACGGTCGGCCGCCGGTCCGTCCGACTGCTCGGCGAGGGCGCGTGCGACCAGGTCGGTCGGGCGCCGGGCGATCTCCCGGCGGACCCAGTCGACGGCACGTCGATGGGCGAGGACCGCAAGCCAGGTACGCAGCTCCCCACGGTCCGGGTCGAACCGGAGCGGATGCTGCCAGAACGCGACCAGCACCTCCTGGAGGACGTCCCGGGCCGCGTCGGCGTCACCGGTCACCCGGGCGGCGACGGCAAGCAGGTAGCGGGCGTACCGCTCGTGGACGACGGCGAGCGCGGTGGGATCCCCGGCGACCAGGCGGCCGTGCAGCTCGACGACCTCACGCCGCGAATGCGGCTGCCGGCCCGCAGCCGGCGTGGGGGGAGGGGCGCCACCGCCGGTGCCGGCCGCTGACGGCCGGCGCGCCACGGGTGCCGCACCGTCCTGTCCGTGCACGGTAGGCATTCTGCCACGAACACTGCGCCTTTTGGTAGGTGCCCGTGCACGCACCGGCACCGGCGCCGGTCAGCCGGCTGCCTCGCCCACGGCACCGCCTGACCGGATCCGACAGAGGCGCGGGGCGGGCGCGACCAGCTCGCCGCGCCCGCCCGCCTCTCCTCGTGATGTCAGTTGAGCGGCATTACCCGAACGATCCGGATGGACGTGTTGGAAGTGCCGACGGCGGGGAAGGCGACGCTGCCGTCGGGGTAGGCCTTGGTCTCGACGTAGGTGTGGTCCGGCACGGCGATCGTGAACTGGCCGCCCACGGTTGCCCCGCTGGTGGTGTCGTACGCCTGGGCGGCGGTCGAGGTTCCGGACTTCCAGGTCAGGAGCATCCTGCCGGCGCCGTAGCCGACCAGGTGCGAGTGCTGGGTCCGGTCGGCGGTGAGGACCGTCCGGTCGGACGCGCCCGTGGAGAAGTGCTCCAGCCGTACCTGGTTGCCGTTGCTCCACGCGGTCCAGTAACCCGGGGTACCGGCCAGGACGATGTTGCCGCCGAACAGGGTTCCGTCACAGACCCCGGGCACGACGGTCTGGCCGGTGCCGGGGCGGGCGATGCGGCAGTTGTTGTCGGTGGCGCAGACCATCGCGAAGTGGCCGGTGCGGGCGTCCCAGATGATGTGGGAGTCCCAGGCGTGGCTGCAGCCCCAGTCGAAGCTGTCGTGCCCGGCGACCAGGGCGCCGGTGGTGGCGTTGACCACCTGCATCCGGTCACCCTCGTGGATGTCGACGCAGCCGCCGTTGGCCACGGTGATCGCCGCCTCGAAGTAGGCGGCGTAGTTGGTGCCGTCGTAGGCCAGGGTGCCGTGGTGGTTGTACCACCAGACGAACAGAGCCCCGGGGTCGTACCCGCCGCGGCTGCTGCTGAGGTTGGTGACCTGCCGTTCCCACACCTGTCGGCCGGAGTTGTCGAGGCGGACCATCCACATGGTCCTGGTCGGGCTGGAGGTCCCGCCGCACAGCGTCCCGCTGCCCTGCGGACCGGGACGGGTCAGCAGGACCACGACACCGTCCGCATCGGCCTTGACGTCCTGCAGGTCGACCGCGTCGAGGGATGCGGGGGTACCCACCAGCTGGTCACCGCAGTCCAGCTTGCCGAGGTGCACCTTGGAGTCGGTGCCCAGCCAGGCCAGCCACGACCCGCCGCCCGGCGCGGCGGCGATCGCGGTCGGCAGGGGGTCGGTGTCGCCCTGCGGCGCGAAGCTGACCGCCGGCGACCCCAGGCTGACCTCGGTGATCTTCGTCGCCGGCGAGGCGCCCGACGTCCGCCCGCAGTCACCGGACGTCGGTCCGGACGGGGTCGTGGTCGGCGAAGGCGTCGGGGTCCCCGCCGGGGTGCCGGTCGGCGACGACGGCACGGTCGGCCGAACCGTCGGCGAGGCGGTCGGAGTGCTCGCCGGAGTGCCGGACGGCGACGAGGGTGCGGTCGGGGGGATGGACGGCGAGGCGGTCGGGACGGCGCCGCCGCCTCCGCCGCCCGGACTGACCGGTACGCAGCCGGCGAACGTGGCGACGGCCACCGCCACCAGCGCCGCGCTCCGGACTGCACGTTTCAAGGACATGTGAGCTCTCCGTCGAATCGGGCCCCTCCCCCCGGAAAGTCGTTCCGCGACTGTGAAGGGTTGCCGATTCGCAGGGGCTTTTTCATTTGGTGGATCCGTTGTGCCCGGTTGCGCATTATGTGGGCTGAACCGCCGGCACTTCTCACGAGTCAGCCACCCCGGTCGTACGCGACCATATCTGCCCCTACCTGCGAGGACGCTAATTCCTTACCATCGCGGCCAGTCGCCACTCCCGTCACCCCCGACGTCACCCCCGACGACCGGCAGCACGCCGGAGCCCGGCTCCGGTGCCCAACAGGCGCCGGCCAGCCGGATTCATCCGTTCACGCATTTCAGAAGGTGTTCGAAAGGCTTGGCATGCCGGGCGGTGTCAAGGGATTCAATGCATGGATGCCGCCCTTACGGTTCCGCGGTAGAAGCAGTGGTGGACGGAGCCCCAGCCGCTACCACGGCTGGCCGGGACCAGCTCAGCCAACCTCGATGACGACCTTGACCGCGCCCGACTCGCGGTCGCCCGCCACCCGGAAGGCCTCGGCCGCGTCCTCGAGCGGGAAGCGATGGGTGATGAGCGAATCCGGGATCTCGGGGCGTGCCGCCAGCATCTCGGCGGCCTGAAGCATCTCCCGCCGGCCGGCGTGCCCGCAGTACCCCATCGACGCGACCAGCGTGACCTCCTTGGTCAACAACGACGAGTACGGCACGTCGATACCGCCCTGGTGGACGCCCAGGAGCGAGACGGTGCCGCCTGGCTTCACCAGCTCGACGCTGCGCCGCAGGGAGCTGGGTGACCCCGCGGCCTCGATCACCACGTCGTAGCGCTCGCCCGCCCTGGGCTCCCCGACGCCCATCCGCTCGCGGATCGCGTGCTGGTGGGGGTAGCGGGCTTCCATGACGACGTCGTCAGCGCCCTGGGTCTGGGCCGCGACGGCGGCCAGCTGGCCGATCGAACCGCCGCCGACGACGGCGACGGTCCGGCCGGGCGCGGTCCCGCCGACGCGGGCGCCGTGCCAGGCGACCGCGGCGGGCTCGGCCAGCGAGGCGTTCGAGACGTCAAGCCCGGCCGGTATCTCGAGGACCTTGTGGGTCGGCACCCGGAACTGCTCCACCATGCCGCCGTTCTGCATGATGCCGAGAGCCTTCCTGGTGGACTGGTCGCAGAGGTTGTTCCGGCCCTCCCGGCAGAAGTCGCACCTCCCGCACCCGAACTGCCCCTCCACCAGGACGGGCGTCCCGTCCGCCTTCCGCCCGGCGAGCTCGTGGCCGAGGATGAACCGGGTGCCGAGCCGCAGGTAGTTGAGGTCCGAGGCGCAGATCCCGGCCACGGCCATGTTCAGCAGCTCGCCCTCGTCCCAGCCGGGCGGCTCGGCGACGTCGATGACCACCGGGCGTCCCTCATGTCCCCGAACCGCCTTCATCGCCACCCTCTCGTCCGTGGTGCGTCGTGATTCTGCTCCACTTCCAGCTCCGCGGTCGCCTCGGTCACTGTCCGGACAGCAGGAACGACCCGCTGTCGAACGAGGCGTGCACCCCGCCGTCGATCAGGACGTCGGTCCCGTTGACGAAGCTGGCCTCGTCCGAGAGCAGGAGCGCCACCACCGCGGCCACCATGGGGTGTCGATGGTGCCGGGCGACACCGTATCTATGCGCTGTTCCGGTCCGCGCCCGCTCGGGGCGGAGGGTCAGCGGAGCGCGGTGGTGTCGGGCACTCGGACGTCGAGGATCGCCATGATCACGTCGAAGTCGCTGATCTTCGCGGGGGTGAACGTGGAGGTCGGTTCGCCGTCGTTGATTTCCTTGAAGGAATCCCAGCCCATGTCCTTCGCCGCGCGACTCCCGATGATCTTTCGACATTCATGGACCTCGGCCTGCAGGCCGAGCACAGTGTAGATCCAGATCGCCCGCAGCAGACGGGCCAGAATTTCCTTCGATGTATGAGGTGATTTCACCGGCCGGCTGGTCTGCCAGTACGCCTCGGCGAGCGGAAGCGAGACCAGTGGCCACTCGCCCCTGGCCGCGTCGACCGCCTCCTCGAAGTGCTTCAGCGGTCCGCCCTCCTCCGTGGGATGCAGGCCGCGGGCAGCCGCGTTCCGGCCGAGATTCACGAGGGCGGCGATCCGGAGTCCGGCGAGGTGACGTTCCCCGGCTACCGTCTCGTGCGCCCGCTCGAAATGCCCCCTGGCCTCTTCGGGCTTCGCCATCGCACCTAGGGTGGAAAGCGCCAGGAACCTGATCCGGGCTTCGATATCTGGCTGCTGGACCAGCCGCAGCAGTTTGCGGTACGCGTCGTCCCAGAACGTTCTGCCGCGTGCGAACGACCCCATCCCGATCTCCAGGTCGCACCGGGCGCGGAGAGCGCGGTCCCGGCCGGCGTTCTGGTGGACCTCGACCAGGAGTGGCCGTGCCTCCTGGACGTCGTCGAGGAGACGGAGCACGACCGCCTTCGCCAGCCGCAGCCGCTGCCCGTCCGGGGACAGGGGTTCGATCAGCCCAAGCCGGTCCACCTCGTCTATGGCCCGGCGAAGGGGGCGCAGATCATTGCGGTAGAGCCTGGACGACGTCAGGGTGCTCCTGGCGTGGATTCCGCCGCGGGAACTGTTGGGGTCAATGGCGCCGCGGATGTCGGTGGCGTCGGAGAGATCGGCGATGGTGTCGGAGTCCACCAGCCGCATGGTCTCCTCGACCGCGCGCACGGCGGTCTGTCGGGGCCGGCCGGTACGCCGCCGCTGTGGTAGTTGCTCTTCCGAAAACTCGGCGTAGGCGAGCTCGAACCCGGTGAGAGCGGCCACGAGGCTGTCCCGCCTGTCGCGGGCGAGCCGGTGCGCCTCCCTCAGGTGCTGGACGGCCTGGGAGGTCGAGGTCGTACCGTGATGCTCCAGCTTCTCCTGGGCGAGCTGGCGCAGGGTCGCCACCCGTTCCGCCGTCACGGCGTTCGCCCTTTCGAGCTCGTCAGCCCGCTCCTGGTAACGGCGGACGAGATCCTCCGGGCTCCCGGGAAACTCCACAGGCGTCAGGACCGCGGACTCGCGCTCGTCCCACGTGTCGGCCAGCTCCGCCAGCAGCGTCGTTCTGGCTGTCTCCTCGTCGAGTTTGACCAGGCTCACCGGTTGGATCTCGGCGAACGGTGCCGTCTCCGGGGCGTGGGAGGAGATGAGAACGGGTAGGAGGCTCCATCGGCTGGAGCCGCGGTCGGCCGGGTCCGCCCTGGTGTAGCGGCTGGCGGCCCACCGCCAGGTGGCCCGGCCGAAGTCGGATTCGACATATCTGGGGCTGAGCAGGATCAGCACACAGAGTTTCCCGCCGTCGATGTCCGTGCCCGGATCACCGCCGGCGTCCCGGAGCCGGTCGTCGAGGAAGCCCGTCCCGTCCCGGCTCGCGTTGTGCTGCCGTACCCGCGCGGAAATCCGGCACAGCTGTTCGTACACCCAGGCCGCCCAGAGCGGATCCCGGCCGCCTTCGGCGTAGCTGATCACGAACTCGTCGTACTGCAGCTTGCGCGCGGGACGGTCGAAGCCCGCCACCATTTTCGCCCATGCCGTCCGCGACGGCGGGTTCAGGCGGATTGTGTCATCCCGCCCGATGTTCTGGGCGAGAAATTCGCAGGCCCGCTGCAGACGATCCCGGTCGATTCCGTGCGGCGGACCCTCCTGGAACGCGTACCGCGGGGTGTGCGGCAACGCCACCTGCTCCCAGTACTTCTGCGTGCCGCCCAGGATTCTGGGCCCTATCAACGGCTGACGCGGCAGCGTCGTGGAGACCTCCTCGAACTCCTCCCACGGCAGTTCGAACACCCGCTGGTAGCGGTCCTTTGCCTTTCCCGCCGCCGCCCGCGCGGAGGTCTCGATCCGTGACGGCAACGGCAGGATTCTCAGTTCACGCCGCTCACGGGCGCCTGCCGCACGGGCCTGGGCGGCGACCCGTGCGGTGTTGAGGATGCCCTGCTCGTTCATACCGAAACAGGCGACCATGACATCGGGGAGAACCTGCGTGCAGGTGGCCGACACATCCCCCATGCCCGTCCGCGAATCCACCAGGACGAAATCGTAGTAGTCCACCCATCTGGACTTGAGGGTCCGGAAGAAGCGGTGCCCGGCGAACTTCGTGTACAGCTCGTTCCAGTCCAGGAGCGCCAGCTTTGCGGCGTATTCAGCATCGAGGCGGCCGGATCGCATGAGGTCGACCGAGCCACCGGGCTGGAAAACGTCGTCGATGTCCAGCTCCTCGACGAACGAGGCCCAGCTGGTGCAGTCCCTCAACCGCTGCTTCATAGGGTCGGAATCAGCCTCGCCGCCGGACGAATCCCTGGTGAGCTCGGCGCGGGCCGCATCCAGATCCACCCTGGTAATTCGCTCCCGGACCCACTCCCGCAGGTCGGGATCGGCCAGCTCCGCACGCGCCTGCTCGGCGGTCGACGGGTCCGCCCAGTCCTCCCCGGACCAGTCCGGGTGGGCGGCGAGCGGCTGCCATGAATGACGTTCCAGGTACCGTGCCAGTGCGTCCGCGTCGAGGCGGTCGCGGTAGTCGATGACGAGATCCACGAGACCGGCCCTGGTCCGCATCCCCTTGACGGCCACGGCCGGCCAGAAGTAGTTCTCCAGACCGGGGGCCTCCAGATCCCAGTCGACGACGAGGACCTTTTTTCCGGCCGAGGCGAGGATCCAGGCTACCCAGGCGAGTGCGAGAGAACGCCCGACGCCACCCTTGTACGAGTAGAAGGTGACCACCGTGCCGGGCATCTCAGGTGCCCAGATCGTAGGGGTTGGTCACCAGCGGCCCGCCGTCGCCGCCCGAACCGTCGGGCCAGTGGTGCTCCACACTGCGCCGGACAGCGGCGACGATCTCAGTCGTCGCCCGCACGCACTCGAATATGTAGCGAGGGTCGCTGCGGGCGGCTCCGGCGGCACCCACGGAATCCGCGGCACCCACGGAATCCGCGGCGCTCGCAGCACTTGCGGCACTCTGCACGCCCACGGCGCCCGTGGTGCTCTCGGTCCCGGCGACAGCTTCGGGCAGCGGAGAAATCACGACCCTTTTTCGAGCCTGCGTCGGCTGAATTGTAGATATCATCCAGATTCGAGCCCCGATAGGATCCGTGCGGTCGAACAAAGCGATCATCGGCGTCCCCTTTCGCCTGATCGATCTCACTGTCGCGGCACTCCATTCCTCGAAGGCGGGTAGCGGCTCGCCGATCACCTCTACGTTCAGCATGTGAAGTGCCCAGCTCAGACCGAGCGCCGGGTAGCTCGTCATCGCGTCCCAGTGGGTCATCGGATGCCCCGAGGAGGCCGCACGCCTGCGGAACGGGTCCCACTCGTCGACGGACTCATGATACGCACCCTCATCCGGGACCGGCCGTCCGTTCAGCTGTTCTTTCTTGGCCACCGCATATACCAGATGGCACTTCAGGACGTCGTCCCTGCCGAACTGGCCCGGCTCGAACGCAAAGTTCCGCCCGTCCATCCTCAGCTGCGGGCTTCGCGGYCGCCAGTCCCTCGAGGCTTTTGCCTTGTGCACCTTCTTGATCTGCTCGGCAAGATGCTGGATGGCCATCGGGTACGCTCCGAAATCCCGATTCTCGATCAGGTCATCAAAGAGGCCCCTCTTCGTGGTGTGCGGGTTGCCGTCGATCGTGAGCTGGTAAGCCTTGACGATCGGCGGTATATAGCTCATCCGCTTCCACCAGATGGGGATGATCCGGGACGGCCGCTTGTCGCCGTACCTCACCGCCTCGAACAGACGGCGACGGAACAGCCCCCACTCCTCGGCGCAGGCCGCGGACTGGAAATAGCTCTCGGTGCAGATGGGGATGAAGAAATCGCACGTGTTGAGCTCGTTCTCGATGTCCGACTTCCAGTCGGCCCCCGGCGTGAGATCCCGGTCGAGAAAAACCTCGACCGGCTCCCCACCTATCTGCTGATCGAGCTCGTTCTGCAGATCCTGCCGGAAGATTGTAATGTGCTTGCGCCGGTCGTTCTTCCGGGCATAGCTGATGAAAACTTTCAGCGTCATGCCCGGTTCACCTCCCCGACCCGCGATCCGCCCGGCGGCGGGGCCACCGGTTCCGTGGCGGGATCCGGTTCCCCATCCACCGCGGGCGCAGGCCCGGTGCCGGGCTCAACGGCTTGAGCCGTCGGCTGGACCGCCGCGGATGGTGCGCCGTCCCCGCTTACCGCGTACCTGTCCGCGTTCATCCGGTCGGCCGGGTTGACGTCCGGCTCGGCTGGTTCCCAGGTGTCCATCACCGCGAGGTCGAAGGCGTTCTCGGCGCGGTGCAGGACCGTGAGCCCCACCGGGAAGGTGAGCTCGCGCTGGCCCGGTCGACGGATCCGGATATCCGTCGATTCCGGATCCTCCACCCGCCGGATGACGAAGTCAGGCTCGGCACCGTCGGCCGGTCGCGCCAACTGGGGCGGCGAATCGGGCTTGGGTAGCCGGAGGGCCAGGCGGGCGCCGTCCGACTCCTCCGCGTCGAGGTAGTCGACGGGCGTTCCGTGGTCGTACAGGTACACGGTCAGGCCGAGCACCCCCCGCGGCTCGGGCGACGCGGGAGTACCGGACGGCACCGGCTGATCACTCGGTATGTCCGACGGATCCGCGACGCCCCTGTCGGGCCTGCCCCCCATGCTCCTCCGCTTCTTGGAGCTGCCCCACGCCATCAGACCCCCGGAGACGAGGCCGGCGAACAGGGCAGCTGATACCAGCGCGACGATCAGGCGCACCCATCCGGATGTGCCGCCGGTCGGTGCCGGGCGCACGGTGATGTCGAAGTCACCGACGGCCATCCCCGTGTTCGGCGGGGCATTGAGGTTGGTCACCGCGACGCTGCCGCGCAGCGGCCCCGGCCGTGCCGACGAGTCCACACGCAGGGTGAAGCGCACGGTGGTCCCGGTACCGGAGCCGCCGCCGGCCGGCGGTTGGATCCGGGCCGGGCTCACCGTCACTCCCGGATCCTGGTCGAGCAGTGCGATGCCGAGCAGCGGCAGCTTGCCGGTTCCCAGGGCGTGGATGGTGATCTCACCGCTGATCTCGCCGCCCGCGACGACGGATCCGGCCGGAGGGCGGATGCGGATATGCGGGCCGGCGGCGCCTACTCCGCCGGCGGATCCGCTGACGGCACTCATGAACGTCCACTCGCCGCATACCTGGCGGGCGCAGAGCGCCTGCCCGAAACTCGTACCGCCGAGCCGCGCGACGAAGATGACGCGTTCGGAGGCGTCCTTCGGGACGGCCACGGAACCGCTGAACACGCCGTCACCGCGGCCGCTCTCAGTCCCGCTTCCGACCCCGTTCCCGGCCCCGCCGCCACGCTCGGCCCCTGGGACGTCCTGCTTCCCGCCGTCGTCCCTGAGGGTGCCGGCGGGGATCCCGTCGGCCGGGTTCTGCCCTGGCCGCAGTGTCGTCACGTCGACCCGCAGGCCGGCCGTGCCTGCCGCGTCGGCGAAGGCGTCCCGCCGGCCGAACAGGCGCAGGTGCGCGCTGGCCTGCGAACCCGGGTACGGCGCCGGCCCATCGATCTCAAGGTTCCCGAGCAGCCGCCAGACCGGGACGACCGTGATCATCCCGCCGGGTTCGCCGGGGGCCGGTTCGGCCTTCACGACCCAGGTGCCGGGCGGTGGATTGACGATCCGCAGGGATTCCACCCATCCGGAGCCTCCACGCCGGACATAGCTGCTGCCCGCCTCGTCGAAGTCGCGCGGGAGGGGCACGTCCCTGTCTCCGACACCGCCCGGGCCCGGGGGGTGGAACGTGAGCCGGGTGCCCTGGCTCGGTTTGAGGACGGTGATCGCCGCGTCGGCGACGCCGGCGGGTATGACCACGCCGACTTCGGACCCGAGGTCGAGACCGTACGACTTCACCGGGCCGGCGAACTCGCAGCGCAGCAGGCCGAGCGTGGTCAGCAGCGGCCCGGTCAGATCGGCGGACGTGGCCAGCGGCACGACCCGCTCCGTAGCCGGATCGTAGCCCGGGCACGGCGTGGGTGGCGGACTGGCGTCGCGTGCCAGCGTGGCCAGGTCGACCGTGTGGCCGGTGGGATCGGTGATGTTCGGCTTCGGCCCGAAGCCGAACGGCCAGATCTCGATGCCGGCTTTCCTGGCCGCGGGGAGGATCTCGTCACGGATCTGGCCGCTCTCGGACCGGTCGGTGGACGAGCCCCCGCTCGAGTCGGTTCCGGCCGTGCTGAGCTGGCCGTCGGTAAGAATGAAAATCACTTTCCGGGCTGGGCCGAAGCCGGTGGCAGGCGCGGACAGAAGCGTGTCGAAGCCCGATTTCAGGGCGGCGACGTAGTCGGTGTCCTGGCCCTGGCCGGCGGTGCGCCGCATGATCCCGGAGAGGCAGCCGCTGATGCGGTCCCGGTCGTCCGGGTCGTCTACCGGGGCGAGCGGGCAGAGGGTCTCGGCGGCTGGTCTCGCCGTGCTACTCCCGGACGGCCCCATGCTGGCGAACGCGGTCACCGCGATCCTGGTGCGGGTCGACAGGTCGGTTGCGGCGATCACGCCGGCGGCACGCGCCTCCAGGGCGATCGTGGGCTCGTCGAGCGAGCGGGACACATCGACCAGGATCACCGCGTCCATCGCTCCGCTGTCGGCGGCACCGGCCGAGCCGGGCAGCGGCACCGCCTCCGGCATCGGGCTCGCCGCCGCCTGGGCGCCGCCCACGAAAGCTGCCGTCCGGGCCTGAACCACCGGCGCGGCCGGCAGCACTTCCCTCGCGCCCGTGGCCGACGTTCCGACGGCCACGGGAACGATAAACACGCAGGTCAGAAGGCCTATCAAGTACTTCTCTAACGCCCGGCGCGGATGGCCGAGCCCCCCCGTACGCAATGGACCCCCCGAAAATCTCGTCCATCAAGCTATGCACCATACCGGATGACATGACGTTAAACACGAGTACGGAGCGACCTGCATCCGCGAACCCCGGGCGACAAACCACTGCTCCATCTGCGCTCCACAGAGGAACTACACAGGTAATGCCAGCAAAGGGCAGGCCACGTGGTCACGCACACGCTGGACCATCGTTCCTGGGCGCGCCTGGCCGAAAAATACTCATTCGACGGTTTCGTCGAGGCGGCACGGTCCGCTCCGCCGCTACTCCCGCACAGCGACAAACCTCTGGTAGCTGTCGCGGCGTTGCCGGCGCGCGGACCGCACCAGCCAGGATGCCGTGCTCGTCACGGAATCGCTGGGACGAGCGGGAACAAGCCCGTGGACGTCGACCCGGCACAGGATGGCCATGGCACGGTCACCGGATGTCCGTCCAGATACGGGCGGGGCGCCGGTGAAGCACGACCGGGAACAGGTCCGGCTGGTGGCCCGGGCACGGAAGCACGACCGGAAGGACGGCGGAGGCGGGCAGCCATGTCAGTTCGGCCAGCTGTGTCAGCTCGGCCAGCCTTGTCAGCTCGGCCAGCCATGTCGGTTAGGGAAAGCAGGTCGGTTCGAAGAGCGGTGTCGCTTCGGGCCGGAATGCGCTGGACGGTCCGGCACGGCGTCGTCCGAGGGGCGTTGTGGCAAGCCAGGCGGTCGGGTGACCTGGCGACGCTGGCGATGGCGCAGCCTGCCCTTCTCGYGGATCCCTACGGGGCCTACGACGAAATCCGTTCCCAGGGGTTGTTCGTCGACCGCCGGCTGGCAATGGTGACCGCCAGCCACCGGGCGGCGTCGGCCGTCCTGCGCGACAACGCGCTCGGCATGGTCCTCGACATGTCGGCGTTGCCCGCGCCACTGCGGCTGATGGCCCGGCTCTCCCCCGACCCGACGGTGAACGGGCCGCTGGACCCGCCGTCGCTGCTGGCTATCGACCCACCGGACCACACCCGTCTGCGCCGGCTCGTGTCGAAGGTGTTCACGCCCCGCGCGGTCGACGGGCTACGCGGGGAGGTGGAACGGGCCGCCGATGCGCTGCTCGACGCCATGGCCGAGACGGAGCTCATCGCGACCGCCCAACTCCTGCTCGCCGCCGGCTTCGAGACGACCGTCAACCTGCTGGGCAACGGCGCGGCGTTGCTGATGGAGCATCCCGACCAGCTGGAGTATCTGCGGTCCGGGCCCGACCGGTGGCCGAACGCGGTGGAGGAGATCCTGCGTTTCGAGGGGCCGGTGCAGATGACCGCCCGTGTCGCCTATGAGGACGTCGACGTCCTCGGCACCGCGATCCCCACCGGCAGACTCGTCGCCATCCTGCTCGGCGGCGTGAACCGGGATCCGGCGGTGTTCACCGAACCGGATGTCCTCGACGTCACGCGGCCCAACGCGCGCGAGCACCTGGCCTTCTCCGGCGGCATCCACTACTGCGTCGGCGCCGCCCTGGCCCGCATGGAGGGTGAGGTGGGCCTGCGGGCCCTGTTCGAGCGGTACCCGGGCCTGGCCCGGGCGGGCCAGGCCCGGCGCCGGCCCACCCAGGTGCTGCACGGCTACGCCACGCTGCCGGTCACCCTCCGGCCGCGAGCGGGACAGGCAGGCCACCCGACGGAGGCAAGTTAAGCGCCGGCGCGACCCATCACCGGCACAGCGCCGGCACGGCCCCGCCACTGGCGCGACCGCCGGCACGACGATCCGTACGACGACCGGCGCGGGCCGGCCCGGCGCCACAGTCGACCCGGCCCGGCAGTCGGCCCGGCACCGCGAGGGCGCCGGGCGCGGCCACGGGCGCCGGCGACGGAGGAGACGCATGCCACGCCGGCTCCCCCGGGCCGCGCCCGGCGCGGTAGAAGGACTGCATGGGCGCGACGCACGACCCCGCGAGGACACAGCTGGCGAACTACCCGTTCGTCATGACGCTGCAACCCCGCTTCGGCGACATGGACAGCCTCGGGCACGTGAACAACGTGGCCATCGCGGCGCTCTTCGAGGAGGCCCGGGTCGGGATGAACCGGGCGCTGCTCGGCGACAGCCATGTGGCGCCGGCGCTGAGCCGTCCGCTACCGGTGGTCGCGGCCCGCGTGGAGATCGACTATCTGGGCGAGGTCCGCTACCCCGGGGAGTACCGCGTCGGCGTGGGCGTCGGCAGGGTCGGCACCAGCTCCGTCCTGCAGGTGTGCGCGATGTTCGACGGCGAGACCTGTGTCGCGCTGTGCGACGCCGTGCTGGTGCACCGCCCGGCCACCGGGCCGGCGCCGGTACCGCAGGAGGTGCGCGAGCTCCTGACGACGGTCATGGCCTTCCCCGTCCGGGTCGACGCCGGGGTCTGACCCGCCCGGCGGCACGAAGGAACACTACGGAGTATCGCGCGGTGTCATGCCGTCCGGATTCCATTCCAGTGACCAGCCGTACCGCGCCGCGGCGTCGGCCTGGGTCCCCTCGACGAAATCGTTCTCCCGCCGGATGACCAGGTCGTCGCCCACCATGTGAAAAGAGGCGACAACACAGGTTCGGGCACTCGGCGAAGCCCCGCCGGGGCGGATGGCGAGCTGTTCGCCCGACCGCCCGGCGACGGTGAGCACCGGCCGCAGCGACGCCCACTCCGGAGCGCTGTGCAGCCCGTAGGCGAAGACGAAGAACCGCTTGAACGTGGCGAGGGTGCTCAGGTCGACGAAAATCGTCTGGCCGTCCCGCTCGTCGCGGCTGCCCAGGCGCAGCACCTGCCGGCCCGCGCGCCCGGCGCTGCTGGCGGAGTGCCCCAGGTGCTGGATGACGCCGGCGGCGCCGTCCAGGGCCTGCCAGAGGCAGCCGAGGTAGATGTTGCTCGGGCGCGGCAGCCCCGTGCGGGTCGTCAGGGTCTCCCAGCGCAGGGTCACGGTCAGGGCGCCGGAGCCGCGCTGCTCCGCCGTCCAGATGGTGGCCGGGTGATCGTCGTCGAGCGCGCTGACGTGTTCGTTGCGCTGCCGGTGGCGGGAGGACCGCTCACCGACCTCGACCGGGGTCGACGGGCGGCGCTCCGGGACGCCGGCCGCCGGCGTTTCCGGCCGCGCGGTGTCCTCGTCGTCCCCGCCGAGGTCCAGCGGCGACCGCGCGCCGCCGGCCGCCGGTGGAGATGACGGCGGGGCCGGCCGTGGTGGTGCCGGCCGCGGTGGTGCCGGAGGTCGAGATGGTGGTGGCGGAGGCGGCGATGGTGCCGGGAAAGGCGGCGGCGCCTGCGGCGAAGGCGGTGGTGACGCTGGCCGCTGTGGCGATGAAGGCGGGAATGGCGGCGGTGAAGCCGGCGCCGGAGTGGGCCGTGCTCCCGGCGCGGGTGGCTGCGGCCCCGGCGGTGAGGTCGGTGCCGGCCGAGCAGGTGTGGACGGGCCGGTCGGGTGGGCGAGATGCGCCGGGTGCAGGTGATCGGCGATCTTGCGGCGGCTCCGGGCCCGAGAGGTCCGGGTGAGGAACGGGGCCACGTCGGCGGGCCGCGCCGCCGGCACACCGCCTCCGTTCGCGACGGCGGCATTCGCGCCGGCACTGTTCGCGCCGGCACTGTTCGCGCCAGCTCCGTTCGCACCAGCTCCGTTCGCGCCGGCGAGGCCGGGCAGGCCGCCCGCGTACCCCTGGCCGACCGCCCGGAACTTCCACCCCGTCGGGTGCCGGTACAGCTCGCCGAAGATCAGGGCGGTCTCGAGGCCGGTCTCCACGTCGAAGGCGTAGCTGACGATCTCCCGGCCGTCGGCGTCGTCGAGCACCCGGATGTGGCCGCGGGGCACCGACCGGAACGTCTGCCCGCGGCCGGCCGAGTCGTAGATCGCAGCCCCGAACTGCAGCCGGCTGACGGTGGCGGGCACCGCGGCCAGGGTGACGACGACGTCCTCGACGGCCTCGGCCTCGCCGCTGGTCGGGCGGGGCGGTGCCAGGGAGCCGAGCCGTTCCGCGGGGTTCGGCACCTGGTGGGCGAGGAGCAGCCGGGTGGACGCGCCGCCGCCGTCGACGAGGGCGATGACGCCATCCACGTCGACGGCCGAGCCGGGCGCCTCGCTCCAGCCGAACGCGACGCGCACCCGCGCCACGCCCGGCGCGGACCGGGACAGCAGCACGTTGCCGCCCCTGGGCAGGGTGACGGTCACGAGTCGAGGTCGGAGCGCCGGAACTTGGCGTCCAGGAAACGCGCCTGGATCGCCAGCTTCGCCGCGTCCCCGGTGTAGACGAGATCCTGCAGCTCGTTGGCGCCCTCGTCGAGGAGCTGCAGCTGGCGGATCAGGTCGTCGGCGGGCGTGGTCCCCGTGACCCCGGGGCGGTCGGCGTAGTGGGCCGGCAGGGCGACGAAATCCCCGAGTGCCTGCGGCAGGTACTCGTGCACGATCGCGGTGAGGTACCTCATCTCCTCCTCGCTCGCCGACTGGACCTCGATGTAGCGCAGCAACGGGCGCAGGACGTCGTCGATGTCGCGCACGGTCGGCACCGCCCCGGGCGGCAGCCTCCCGCCGTTCGCGTTCGCGCCCGCGACGAGCTCGGCGAGCTCACGCTGGAGCTGGCGGACCGGCCGAACGACGTCGTCGCCCAGCCCCCGGGCACCGCCGGCCACCGCGGCAGGATCGTCGTTCGCCGAGCTCCCGGCACTGTCGGAACGCCGCCGGAAGATCACGGCGTCCTCCTCTCCCCACCGGCCGCGGCGCGGGCGTCAGGACGGGTCATCCGCGGGCACGGTCAGCTCTCGCCGGCGCGGGACCGCTCCAGGTACGCCTTCGACCGCCCCACCTGGGTCTCGAGCGCGGCGACGGTCGTCGCCATGCTCTCGACCGCCTTCACCTTGTATGTGTCGATGGCGTCCATCGTCGCGAAGACGTTGTCGAACGCCTTCTGCAGCGTCTCGACGTCCACCGTGCTGGACGACGCCTGTTCCTGGATGCGGCCGGACTGCTGGCGCAGCAGCTCGCTCGTCGACATGATCATGTTGTTCGTCGTGGCGTTCAGCGCGTTGATCTGGTCGAGCACAAGCTTCTGGCTCGCCAGGGCCTGCGCGACGATCACCGCGGTGCGCAGCGCGGCGACCGTGGTCGTCTGCGCCCGGTCGACACCCTTGATCAGCTCGATGTTGTTCTTGCGGACGAGGTCGAGGGCCAGGTAGCCCTGCACGCTCACCGCCAGCTGGGTGAGCAGGTCCTGCTGGCGCTGGCGGATGGGGAACAGCGCGTCGGAGGTGAGCCCGTCGGCGGTCGCCGGATCGGTGGCCCGCATGTGGTCGATCTTCGTCGAGACGGCTCCGTCGAGGGCCTTCGCGAGGGTCGCGTACTCGGTGAGCTTGCCCATCGCCGCCCACAGGTTCGCCTTCTCCTGCTCGATGGCGGCGTTGTCCTTGCGCAGCTCGTCCTGGCCCGAGTCGAGCGCCCTGATGATGGCGTCGAGCTGCTTCTGCGCCGACTGGTAGCGCTGGAAGTACCGGGAGATCCGGTTGCCGAACGGGACCACGCCGAGCAGCCGGCGGGTGCCCTTGAGGTCGGCCCCGGCCGGGTCGAGGTCCGTCACCGTCTGGCGCAGCTCGACGAGGGTGTGGGCCACCCGGGCCTGGGCGTCGCCGCCGCTGCCGGAGCCGCGGCCACCGCGGGTGCCGCGCAGCGCCGCCGCGGGTCGCTCGAGCATCCGGCTGGACACCCGGGCGCTCGCGACGATCTCGCGTTCGCCCATGCGCACGATGTCGTTGATCTTGTCCTGGAACGCCGGACTGCGCGGGTCCTGCGCGGCGAGGTCGTCGGCGAAGGCCGCGGCCCGCGTGCGCAGCTGCGCCCGCGTCTTCTCGTCGAGCGGGACCATGCTGTCCACCTGGTCGTCCGCGACGACCGGCACCGGAGCCGGTGGGGCGAGCTCGAGCACCCCGCTGGTGGTGCCGGCGGCGGCCGCGCCGACGGGTGAGGGCGGTGGCCCGCCCAGGTCCAGCGAATCCGACATGGCGTCCCCTTCCGGCACCCGCGCCCGGCGGGTGCACATGCCGGAGGAAGTCTCTGCCCCCACCGACCCTACGCGACATGCCCTGTCGATCATCCGACTACGCGGGCTCTTCTCCGCGCCTTCCCGACACCTCCCGGCCCGCGCCTAGCCCGGGAACGCCGGGCGGGTCGGGGGCTTCTCCCGGCCGCCGCGGGCCGCGGCGAGCACCCTGGCGGCCGCGACCTCCTCGGTGACCCCGAAGAGGTCGACGCTGACGAGCTGGCCCAGCAGACCCGGCCGGGGGCAGTCCTCGATCCGGAACGCCAGAAGCTTGCGCAGCCGCCCGTCGGGATCGTCCGCCCAGGCCGCCTGCCATTCCGCCGCGCCGAACCGCGAGTCGAGATACTCCGACGACAGGACGGCGACGGTGCGCTCCGCCGCACCCGCCGCGCGGTGCATCTCCTCGACGAACCGGCTCCCCGGGCCGAAGTCCCACACCTGCAGCAGCGTCGAGTAACCGTTCTCCTCCAGCACCCAGGCGATCCACTCCGCCCAGCGGCGGTCAGCCCGCGTGTAGGAGACGAAGAAGGCCACGCCCGCCGGACCGCCCGAGGCCTCGCGGCCCGCCACGCCCCCCGTGCCCACGTTCATGGTCCACAGCTTCCCATCCCGAACCGGTGACCGGCGGTGCCGGCGTTCGCCTAGTGTCCCGGTCCGGAGATCTGCGATCTCATGGGACCTGCGGTGTCATGGAGGTATGGCAGGTAAGCCGAGTCTGCCGCTCGTGCTCACCGGGGCCGAGCGGCGGACCCTTCAGGGGYGGGCCAGCCGGCGCAGGACTGYGCAGGGCCTGGCCCAGCGGGCGCGCATCGTGTTGATGTGCGCGGATGACAGGACCAACAAGTCCGTGGCCGCCGAACTGGGAATCAGCCGGGACACGGTGGGCAGGTGGCGGAACCGGTTCGTCCGGCACCGGTGCGCCGGGCTCAGCGACGAGCCGAGGCCGGGCGCGCCGCGCACGATCAGCGATGCCCAGGTCGAGGAGGTCGTGGTCCGCACTCTGGAAGAGGTGCCCGAAGGGGCCACCCACTGGTCCAAGCGCGAGCTCGCGAAGCGGGTGGGGATCTCTCCGACCAGCGTGCACCGCGTCTGGCGGGCCTTTGGCCTCAAGCCCTGGCTGGTCGAGGACTTCAAGGT
>NZ_MAXA01000135.1 GCF_001854695.1 Parafrankia soli | reverse complement strand
GGCCGGGTCCTTGGTCCGGTCCCAGTTGAACTTCACGGCCTCGGTGTTCAGCGGAGTGCCGTCGGAGAACACCAGGCCCGGCCGCAGCTTCAGGGTGAAGGTCTTGCCGTTGTCGGTCGTGGTGAACGACTCGGCCATCGAGTAATGGACCTCGTCTGCCTCATCGTTGGTCATCAGGGTCCCGTACAGGGCGTTACCCAGGAGGGCGCCGGACGCATACGCGTTGCCGAGGATCGCCGGATCCAGAGTGCGCGGATCGCTCAACGTGAGGATCCGGCCTTCGCCGCCGGCCACCGGTTTGGCGGAGGCGCCCGTGGACGGACTGGTATCACCGCCGCCGCCACATGCGGCCAGGAGGAGCGCCACACAGCATGCGACAGCGGTGACGAGTAATCGCGTCTTACGAATCATCAGGGGACCTTTCATCAGTGTTCGGGATCGGTAAAGCGGCACAGGGCCCGGGGACTGGGGACGGCTGACTCAGGTGGCGCCCGACTACGGGCGGGTGGTCAGTCGTGCAGAGTGTGGCCGAACTGGTGGCGTGGTCGCCTGTTTCGTTGAGCGCGAACACGGTGAAGGAGATGACGGGGGGCGGGACAAACACCATGTGGAGGGCATCGGTTATCGCATCCTTACCATCGGAGATCATCCCGCCCCAGCTCGGCTGCAGCGGCGGAATGCCCATGCCCAGGGAGCTGAACGGCCCCTCGGCCACGATTGGGGCGGCCATCACGATCGGCCGGTAGGCCCCCAACGGGGGCGACAGGTTGGGCAGGATCTCCCTTGACAGGATCCGCCGGCGGCTCTCGCCCATGTTCCGCTCGGCCATGACGAACTCCCGCGACGACCAGGCGAGGGTGGGACCACCCCGTCACCGGAGCCGACCAAGCTGCATCGCAAAGACGTAGGTCAACACGGGGCCCGCGATGAAGGCGGGTACCGAGAGGACCCGAGGACAGTGCGGTGATCGCCCGATCGATCGCCGTCCCGGGCCACGTCGCGGACACCACGGCCAGCGCCCCGGCGACGAGGAGAACAAAAACAAGTGCCAACGCCGCCAGTTCCAACATCATCGGCAGCCGCTCGCCGATCGCCTCGACGACGACAGGTTGCCCGGTCACCGGCGAGGCGCCCAGGTCACCGCACACCGCATCCCAGAGCCAGTTCAGGTACTGCGACCATAGCGGTTTGTCCATGCTCAGCTTCGTGTTCAGTGCTGCGATCGCCTCCGGGGTCGCGTTCTCGCCGAGGATGACCGAGACCACCGAACCTGGCGCCAGGCCCGGCAACGCCACCGCGCCCATGGTGACGAGTAAGATCACCAGTAGGCTCCGCCCGGCTCGTCTCGCAGCAGTGAGCACGACGCAGCTCGCTTCCTTGGTCCTGGAGAGGGCATGACAACGACCGAATCGGTCCGTGCAGCGTCACTAGCAGCGAATACACCGAGATCTCTCAGAGAGGGTTATAGCCGCTGATCATGACGTTGCCAATGTTTACTCGGGAGTAGAACGACTCGCCCCTCGGCCTCGCGCCCCACTCACCCGACCACCACCAACCAGGCCAGGCCCGGCCACCAGCCCCACACAGGGTATTTATACCCAATTATCGTATTAATACTCAATTATCACTCCAATAGAGACATACAGGATATTCCGTCTCGCACCCGGTTGACAGAAATGGCTATAGCGGTTCCACTGACGAGGCTGGGAACCGCACGGTGGAGCGGCTGATGGGCGAGTTGGGCCTGGTCGGCGCGGTCCGCGGTGACCACAAGCGGCGGACCACGGTGGCGGATCCGGCGGYCGAGCGGCTCGCGGACCTGGTCCGACGCAACTTCGCCGCGGACCGGCCGAACCGGCTGTGGGTAGCCGATAGGTCGCACCGATAGTCACAGCTCCGTCCGAGGTTCCGTGTCTAGACGCGACGGTGGCCTACTCGCTGCCCCGCGGTCGAACGCAACGGCCAGCGACGTTCCCCATGGTTTCGTGATGAGCGTGGCTCGACCAGTGATCGCCGTGCCCGTCGCGGCGACGAAGGAGGTGG
>NZ_MAXA01000134.1 GCF_001854695.1 Parafrankia soli | reverse complement strand
GAACAGCCAAGTCGATCCGGCCGACTTCCTCCGCGAGGCAGAGGAGCGCTTCGCCAACCTCGACCCGGCCAGCCAGATCCGGGAGCTCCGCAAGGAAGTCCTCGCCCTCTGGGGGTTCTCGTACCGCCAGGACGACGACATCGAGGGCGTGAAGGCCCTGGTCGGCGGGTAGTCGGCCGCGCATCAGCACGACGAAACGACGGAGCCCGGCCGGTGTTCCAGCACCGGCCGGGCGAATGGAAACCCGACCCACCCTGCATGAGAAGGAAGGAATCTCCGTGACCCATGGTGTCACGCCCGGCGTGATCTTGCTGCCCGCGGGAGTCGCGTCCGCGAAGTCCGGCGTCTCGCCGCGGACTCTCATCCGCTTGGCGAAGGCCGAGAAGCTCACCGTCTCGCATACCCCAGGCGGCCACCGCCGCTACCGCGAGGACGAGATCGAGGCCCTCGCCCGGAAGGTCTCGCACGACAAGGTTGGCGCGGCGGCATGAGCGTCGTCCTCGCCCGCGCCGCGCGGCGCTTCATCGCCCTCAAGGTCTGCACGATCTGCGGGAAGATCGACCACGAGCGGGACGACTGCCCGCACCTCTGGGACTTCCATGCCGACGAGCGTGCGGCGTGAACGAGATCGTCCTCACCGAGTCGCGGGCCGCGCGCGGCGAGTACGCCGGGCACACCGACGCGCTCGACCGCGTGAAGGCACTCGGCCTACTTCCCGACGACCTGCACGTGACCACCGAGATGGTGGCCGGGTACTTCGAGGTCGGCGTCGAGGCGATCAAGAGTGTGATCAAGCGCCATCGGGACGAACTCATAGAGAACGGTCTGTTGGCCGTTCGCGGTGGCGATCTTGCGGCCCTGAAGGCAGAACTCGCTGGCCAGGGCAGTGAGGTTCAGGCTGAACCTCACTGGGACCGGATCTCCGCCCTCGCGCTGTTCACGCGGCGAACCGTGCTCAACGTCGCGATGCTCCTCGTCGACTCCGACGTCGCCCGGCAGGTTCGGCGGGCCCTGCTCGACCGCTACGAGCAGCCCGTCCGCCCGGTCGCGGCGCCCGCGCTCGACGCCACCGAAACCGAATCCCGGCTGCGGCTGCTCGGCGTCGCGCGCCGCGCGGGCGGGCTGAACGTCGAGGAGGTCCGGTCCGCCACCCGGGCGCTGCTGGACCCGTGGGGTCTGGTGCACCCGGACTGGCAGCCGCTCGCGTCGGCGCGCACCCGGGCCGAGGAGGTCGCGGCCTGGATGCGGCGGCGGTACGCCGTCGGTGACACCGTCAGCCTGCGCGAGGCGTATCACGGCCTCGACGGGCGCCGGTGGTGCCGCCGGGTCGCCGACCTCGAACCCGTCTTCGACGAGCTGGTCACCGGCGGGCACCTGGGTCGGGTTCCGCGCCCCGCCGAGCGCGGGCGTGGCCGCCCACCGTCCCCGCGGTTCGAGGTGCTGCCCGTCCCGCGCCACCTCGCCGTCGTCGGCGGCGGCGACACCGACACCCCTGCCCCCTACGCCCCCACGGGAGGCGCGTCATGACCCCGACCACGTTCGCCACGCCCCTGCCCGCGGGGCCGGCCGTCATCTCCCGCGACGCCGTCGCCGCCGCGATGCGCTCCGCCCACGCGATGCTCGCGGGCAACCAGAACGCCGCCGCCGACCCGGACCTGACCAGCGAGGAGCAGTACGGCGCCGCGCAGGCCGCCTTCGGCCAGCAGTGCCTGCTGGCGCTGTTCGCCCCGCTCGTCGGCGAGAGCGTCGACGTCGGCGCCGGGCTGTTGGGAGCGGCGTCGTGATCGCCGTCGGCTCCGTGGAGGCGCCCGTCCTCGGCGAGATCGGTCTGGAGGCCATGCGCCGGCTCACCGAGTCCACGTCGCCCCACGTGCCCGCCTCGCAGCGGTGGTTCTGGGCCCCCGATGTGCAGGCCGGGGAGAGCACCGCGGCGGAGCCGTTCACCGCCACCGCCACCGACGTCACCGCGGAGAACTGACATGACCGCCATGCCCCCGCCGGTGCCGATCGGGTGGACCCTCGACGGCAAGGAAGTCACCCTGCCCGTCACCAGCACCAGCACCTTCTTCACCG
>NZ_MAXA01000133.1 GCF_001854695.1 Parafrankia soli | reverse complement strand
CACCCCACAGGGTAACCACGTCCGCGTCACCGTCGACCAGCTCACGGCCACGATCAAGACCCTGCTCAAACGCATCCAGTACAGGCCCGACCTGATCGCCGGCTTCCTCGGCCAGACCGACCTCACCTTGGACCCAGAACCGCCGTAGCCAGACCCTGACCATTCAAGCTCTGTAGCACGGCTATCCCGCCGCCGAGGGCGATGCCGGCGAGCCGGATCACCCTCGCGACCTGGCCCCCGCCCGCACCCGGATCCACGACCTGATTCGCGATCTCCACCGCGCCCGCGCCGGCCAGCGCAGCGAGCGCGTAGACGCCGGTTAACCGTGGACCGACGACGCTCGCGGCCAGCAGCGGAGCCATGACCACCAGTGCAATGATGACGAAGTCGGGGCCACCGACGATGTCAACGACGCAGACTGCCACGATGATGACGAGTGGGACCAGCGCCGCTGCCCGCGAACGGACCCACACGATGGTCACACCGAATTTTCTCAGCCGGTGACCGGCCACACAGCGGAGACGACCGGAATACGACGAAAACCGGCAGTCGGGCCAAGGTTTAGTAGGAATGGGTCGGAGAATCAGGACTGCTGTCACATCTGATGATATCCCGGATCAACCTGCGAAAGAATTGGCCTGAGGATCAGGTGTTCAAGCGCTCGGGTCCAGGATCTTCCTGGTAATGGTGGGGGAGGAGGTTTCTGCAGGGACCCGGCGGACAGCGGCGTTCGGGTGGCACGGGTCGGACACATCGGATAGTCAGTGGGAATGCTGCGGTGTACTGCGGAGGGCCTGACCGCACCGGCACTGCGGGCGGGTCGCGTCCGCCGCACAGAAGTGAGGTGGCAGCCACGGACCGAGGAGCCCTGCGCCCGTCCTCGGCAGTATGCGATCAAAGTGTGGGGCGTCCCGGCGCGAGGTCTGGGGTGTAGGCCGTCGGGTTTCCTGTTCGTCGGGCCTTTGCCGCGTACATCGCGAGGTCGGCGCGGTGGAGCAGGGTTTCAGCGGTGGGGGGTTCGTTGGCCGGGTCGACGACGACGAGTCCGGTGCTGGTGGCGATGGTGTAGGTGGTGCCCTCGAGGTCGATCGGTGCCCGTACCGACGAGGCGAGGCGACGCCCGACCATTTCGGGGTCTTCGACGGCTGGGTCGAGGAGGATCGCGAACTCGTCGCCGCCGAGACGGGCGACTGTGTCCGAGGGCCGCACGTTGTTGACGAGGCGCCGCGCGGTGATCCGCAGCAGGTCGTCACCGGCTGCGTGGCCGACGGCGTCGTTGACCTGTTTGAAGTTGTCGAGGTCGCAGAACAGCACCGCGAGCCGCCTGTCGGGCTGATCGCGGTGGCGCAGTGCCAGCGCGAGCCGGTCGATGAACAGGGTGCGGTTCGCCAGCCCGGTGAGCGGGTCGTGGAACGCCTGGTAGCGCAGTTCGTGCTGTTTCTCCTCGACCTGGCTGAGGAGGCGGATGTTGTCGGCCATCGTGACCATCTGCCGGACCAGTGCGATCAGCAGCAGGGCCAGCATCGCCCAGACCTCCTCCTGGCGGGCGATGTCCTCACCAGAGGTCTCGATCACCGTCGCGATACCGGCTGCGGTCAACGGCAGGTATGGCAGGACCGCGTGCCACCAGCGGCGCCGTGCCGGGACGAACGGCCTGTCGGCATCAGGGCCGGCGTTCCGTGTGGACTGTGAGGTGTCGGGCGAGAGTGCCGCGAGCCCGATGAACAGCGGACCTGCGAGCAGGAGGAGGTCGGCCAGCCGCGGGACGTCACGCAGACCACGTACGACCACGGCCGTGTAACAGATGATCGAGACGGTGACGGTGAGTAGACCCAGGGTGAGTAGACCCAGCTCCAGGCCGAGCCCTGGGTGTGGCTGGCGGAACACGGCTACCAGGAACACGGCGACTGTGACGATCAGGCTGGCTGCCGCAAGGATGATCGAGTAGATGGGTCCGGCGGCCAGCGGGCCCTTCCCCTCGACCGCTTCCTCGAGAACGGCGATCCAGGCCAGCAACGTAATCGCGCCGACCACGATCAGACCGTCCAGAATCGTGATCACGTACCAGTGGTGGTCCCGGCCCCGCCCGGGCTCCCGTGACGACCCGTCGAG
>NZ_MAXA01000132.1 GCF_001854695.1 Parafrankia soli | reverse complement strand
GCAGGACTCCACCTGCGCGGATCCATCCTCTGGCTACGCAGCCTGCCAACCCCATGATCCGAACTCAGAACAGGCCCTAGGAGAGTCGGAGGAAGTCATGTCCCTCGTGACCACCAAGCTGGCGCCGACGATCGGTGTCGAGATCACAGGACTCACGGGCCGAGAACTCGTAGACAGGAAGGCGGCCGACGACACTCAGGCGGCTCTGGATCAGTACGGCGTCGTCGTGTACCGGGAGGTCAACATCAACGACGACGACCTGGTCAGCTTCAGCCGCCTGCTCGGTGAGGTCGTCGTCCCCAAGGTCAACGACCCCGGCGAGCATCCCGAAATCGCCAAGATCACCCTTGACCCGGCGAAGAGCGTGCTGGCTGGCTATCGCCAGGGGAATTTCCTGTGGCACATCGACGGCGCCACCGACGACCTCCCCCAGAAGGGGACGTTGCTCACCGCCCGCGAGGTCGATCCCGCCGGTGGTGACACGGAGTTCGCCAACACCTATGCCGCGTACGATGCGCTCTCCGACGAGGACAAGGCGCACATTGCCGACCTGCGGGTGGTCCACAGCTTCGCCGCCGCCCAGCGCATCGCCTATCCCGACGCCACAGAGAAGCAGCAGGCCGAGTGGGCCAGGGTGCCCTCGCGGGTGCACCCGCTCGTGTGGACCCGACGGAGTGGGCGCAGGTCACTGCTCGTCGGGGCGACGGCGGGCGAGGTCGTCGGTTGGCCGGCCGACCGAGGCAGGGAGCTCTTGGATCGTCTGCTCGAGTGGTCGACACAGCCGCAGTTCTCCCTCCAGCATCACTGGCGCCGCGGCGATCTCGTGATCTGGGATAACACCGGGATACTCCATCGCGCGCTGCCCTTCCAGCCGACATCTCGCCGCCTGATGCATCGCACCACGTTGGTGGGCCAGGAGCTCGTCACCGCCGCCTGAAGCAGCGACACACCGGGCAAACGCATCGGTCGGTGCCCGGTCATGAAGCGACGCACTTCGCTGAAAGGTCACGCCGCGTGAAGATCGGTCTGACAGGACGACCGGCGACGGTCGAGAAACTGGTCGAGCAGGCCAAGGCCGCCGAGCGGGACGGCTTCAGCTCCGTCTGGTACGACAGCACGGCCCTCGGCGACCCACTTGCCGCGATGGCGGTCGCGGGGCGGGCGACCTCCACGATCGAGTTGGGGACCGCGGTTCTGCAGACATATCCCTGCCATCCATCCCATCCTCCAGGCTAACCGCGCCGCCGCGGCCGCGGCGGCGATGGGACGACCCGGCTTCACCCTGGGCATCGGACCCTCGCACGAACCATTGGTCAGGGGTATGTACGGCTTGTCGTACGACCACCCCGGTCGCAACACGGAGGAGTATCTCCGCATCCTCGGGGGACTTCTGCGCGGGGAAACGGTGACTTTCGAAGGATCGGACTGGACCGCACGAGGCGCACGGGTCCCGATGGAGCAACCGGTGCCGGTGCTCTTGGCCGCGCTCGGGCCGCGGCTGCTGCGGGTCGCCGGCGAGCAGGCCGACGGGGTGGTCCTCTTCATGGCGCCGGCGCGGGCGATCGAGACCCATGTCGCGCCGCGGCTTCGGGCCGCGGCGTCAGCCGCAGGGCGACCCGAGCCACGGATCGTCGCCGGCCTGCCGGTGGCGGTCCACGACGACATCACCGAAGCCCGCGCCGCGACTGCCACGACATCCGGGGTCTACGAGAGCCTGCCGAACTACCGCCGGATCATGGAGATCGGCGGCGCCCAGAGCCCAGCCGACGCAGCCATCCTCGGTGACGAGAAGAGCGTGACCCTTCAGTTGCAGGGTCTGCTCGATGCCGGCGCCACCGACATCCAGGTGTTCGTCGTGCCGGTCGGCACGGATCGCCGGGCGTCCCGGCAGCGCACGATGGACCTGCTTGCCTCCCTCACAGGCTGAGATGCCCCGTGGGGAGCACCGGTGCGACCAACGGACCTCGATACGCGGCCACCGAGTGATCGAGGTCAGCCGCACAGGGGCGTGACTCCGGGTAGCAGGGTTTGACCAGCCCTCGCCAGGACGTTATACAGATGTACAGCATCAGCTGGTGCGTCGTTCGGCTCCGAGGTCGGAGACGGTGGGCTCCAAGGCTTTACCGGTCGATGGCGCGTGA
>NZ_MAXA01000131.1 GCF_001854695.1 Parafrankia soli | reverse complement strand
CGGTTCCTGCTCGGGGCCTTCGTTCTGGGCGGTCTGGACGTCGACGACCGGAACGCCGTCGAAGCCCATCTCGCCGGCTGCGCCGGATGCCGTGCCGAACTCGACGAGACGGCGTCGGTTCCCACGCTGCTCCGGCGTCTGCCGGGTACTGGGGGGGAGGGTGAACCCTCTCTGGACGAGCTGCTCCAGCGGGTGCGCGCCGAACGACGGTCGGTTCGCCGAACCCGCTCCTGGCGCCTCGCGGCGGTCGCTGCTGTGCTCGTCCTGTGTGCCGGAATCGGTCTCGTCGTGAACAGTCCCTTTGCCAGGGCACCGAGTGGGCCCTCCACCTCCTTCGTCGCCGCGACGGGCACGGCGATCACTGGTCGAGCCACGCTCATCACGAAACCATGGGGAACGTCGCTGGCCGTTGCGTTCGACAGCCTTCCTGGCAGCGGCCCCTTCGCGCTGGAGGTCGCCAGCGTCGACGGCATGACGGAACGAGCGGCCAGCTGGTCGTCGACGCCGACAACGAAGGCTGGTGTCGTCGGAGCGAGCTCGATCCCAGCGGATGCCATCGACGCGGTTCGAGTCGTCGACCGTGACGGCTTGGTGCTCGCCGTCGCTCACCCGCGGGGCAGCGAGTAGGCCACCGTCGCGTCTAGACACGGAGCCTCGGACGGAGCTGTGACTATCGGTGCGGGTGCGGGTGCGGGTGCGGGTGCGGCGTAGGCGGCGGTCTTCATTGGCCGCGAGTATCAAACACGCACGGTCATGCTGGGAGCGGATGTCAGGAGATGCGGGCCCGTAGTATCAGTCAGCGTGTCCGAGCGGCAGGGCCGCGACTGCCTGGGCGCGAGCGGTGTCCAGGGTGGTATCCGGCGAGGTGGAGTCCGCCCTGGCGGGCGTGGCGCGCCATGCGGCTGGCGAAGGCGAACAGTCGGTGGCGCAGCCGTCTCGCTTCCTACCGCCGTGGCATGTGATCGGGCGGGCGAGGATCAGGGCTCAGGCGAGCAGGTTGAGCGTGACGAGGGCGCACCAAATCTGGTTCCAACAGTATCCTGAGTGCTGTGAAATTGAGGGTTGTAGGCTTGGGTGCCTGGTGTGATCTTGTAACCGTAGACGAGTACCACGGCAGGTCGGCGGGCGCCGCACGGCAATCGGGAGGGGCTGCGCAGTCTCTCGAGATGTTCAGGCAGGCTCTACACTTCCGTGTCGAGGAGTTCGCGACTCTCTCCGATGGACGCCGTCTCACGCTGACCGACGACCTCGGATGGAGCAGTAAAATGTCGGGAGGGCGTGTTGACGATGACGCATGGGCTCGCCTGACCATCGAGACTGTTATGGTAGCTGTGCGTAATGTGGTCCTGCCTGACGACGCTGAGGAAACAGGGGAGTCCTACTCGTGGGCGCGACTGGCTGAACGTCTGGAAACTCTCGGTGTGGAGGCAGCCATCGAGGATCTTAAAGGATTGCCGTACGACGTGACTCTCAGCGGGCGCCTTCATGCGCGATTGTCGCAACCGGATAGGTAGAGAGTTTCTGAAATCTAAAGTTTCGCAGTTTTCTTGATCGTCTCATGATGGTTAGTGCGGCTACTGATGATTAATGTGCGAGGTTATGTTGATCGGAGATTTTCCCAGGCCAGTCCGGTTTCGGTAAGGAACCCGACGAGAAGCTCGGGCCGGTACTGCATACGTTTCAGTCCATGCTTGACCGCCTGAAATACCTCGTCGATCCCGCGGGCGGCGAGATGGACCAGGGTTGTGCGTTTCAGGTATGACCAGACCCCTTCCGTGGGATTCAGGTCGGGCGCATAGGCCGGCAGCCACACCACGTTGATCCAGCCGGTGTGCGCGGCCAGGAACGCGGCCATCTGCGTCTGGAGGTGGATGTTCAACCGGTCCCACACCAGCACCAGCCGACCCCCGGGCAGCTGCGCGTGCGCGGCCAGCAGAAGATCCCGACAGTCCGCCCAGCCCAGCCCCTTACGCTCACCCGAACGGCCGTGGCTGACCCGGGCCCGGTAGACCAGCCGGGCCCGCTGCCCAGGTTTGTAGCAGACCGGCGACCCTGCTGGCTAATTCGGCCTTATGCGGCGTGGGTGAGTTCGAGGCGTGCGAGGTGGCTGGTGCGGGTGCGGTCGAGGGGGTGGCCGTTCCA
>NZ_MAXA01000130.1 GCF_001854695.1 Parafrankia soli | reverse complement strand
GCGTACTCAACCTCCTCGGAGTAGACCCGACCAAACCCCCGTGATCACGAAACGGGCAGGTCAAAGCATGAAAACCAAACGTGCGGAGTACAGGCTCGCAGACTCGTCGCGCAGCTACGCAGCGACACCCACATCCAGATCGAAGGCGCCGGGGATCAACCGCCCGATGTCGACTGAAGTCCATTGATTTGTTGGGTAATGGCGCATGGAGTGGTTTCTCCCAGGCGATATTCGGAGTCGATGAGAATTCCCCCGAGCGCCGCGCCTATGGTGGACCTTACGTGTCATTGGACGAACCGTCCGATCTTGGTCGAGGGCCCTGAGATCGCCGTTCGTCCGGTCGCGACAAGGCTGCTGACCAGGGACGACATCCCGTGAGTGCACGGGCGGACGGGTTTTGACCGTCCTCGAACAGGTGTTCCRAAATTCGGATCGGTCCCGCCTTCGCCGTCAGCCCGGTCACGGTCCGGACGATGGGTCGCCGGATCGCCCACACCGCCCCGAAATCCCGCTGAAGCCCCGCTTTACCCAAGGCCGGTACAGGGGCCCACGGAGAGTGGTCAGTCGCGGTCTGTGCCTTCGGAGTGGAAGAGCAGATCCTGGTAGGTGCGGCGGTATCGAACGTGTCTGCTCTTGAGGCTACTACCGACGATGTCGACCGAGCCTTCGTCCCGCATGATCTTCAGCCATCGTCGGATGGTCTGGTCGCTGAGACCGGTCCGTGTAACGAGTTCGGAGCGTGAGAGAGTCTCGTTTCCGAGGGCGACGAGCAGCTCCGGTCGGCGGTCGGCCCGAGAGGACTGGCCTTTCGTTGAGGTTGTTCGCCAGGACAGCTGGTATCTGGCCCAGCGGCGGGTTCCGGTCTGGGTGACGAGTTCGCGAGCGACCAGGTCCCGAAGCTCGCTGGTGGCGACACGGGAGTCGACGCCAGTCGCGTTGCGGTAGGCGCGATTGTCAAGGATTTCTTCCTGGCGTAGGAGCGCGAGGGCGACGCATTGGCTGTCGGTCAGGCCCTTCTCACCCAACCCGGTGATCCAAGCGACGGTCTCCTCGCCGAGCAGGGTGTGGTTGGGGAAGACGACGACAAAYGACGAGATCTTGTCGTTGAAGTCCGGTGGGCTCATTCCCGCGGCGAGCAGCGAGTCGAGCATGGCGCGGATGCCCGACCCGCGGTTTTCGCAGACGGTGCGGGTCTCGCCGGGCAGCGGGACATCTTCGAGGATCTTGATGAGGGTGGCGTTGCGGGCTGAGGAGACGCCTTCCTCGCCGAGACTGTCGACCGTGACAGGACCGAACAGACCGCCCGGATTACGGATCACCAGGCGGTCGGGGTACATCTCGACCTGGACTTGGGCGCCTCGAGCGCCCCCGGACAGGTCGCGGTGGACCAGTGCGTTGACGACGGCTTCACGCAGAGCGGTCTCTGGGTACTCCCAGACGTCCTGCCGACCCGCACCCCCGACGACAGCCCGACGAGACATGTTCCGGCGGACGGTGGCCAGCGTGTCGCGGACCATGACCGGGACCGGGCCTTCCAACGTCACGTTGTCCAGGAACCTCTCGGTGGACCGGCCGCCGGTCTCGGTCGGGTAGTGGACGAAGGTGACCATCAGCTGCGGGAAGTGCTCCTGCGGATACCTGCCCAGGGCGAGCAGGCCTCCCAGCGACGCCACGTCCTCGCCGCTGTCTCCAGTCACGAGCACCTTGGCGCGACGCAGCACAGCCAAGCGGTCCAAGTCCTTGAACGCGTAGGGCCTGCTGGTCCTCAGCCGGGCGACCAACGCATCGACCATGGCCGCATCCAGATGATCGAGACCAACGCCAGAGACTATTTGCTCGTCCTCACGAGGCTGACCGCGTGAGGAGAGCATCATCTGGACCTCGTAGGCCGACAGCCGACGATCACCGTCGCCGACCCTGACGTAGCTACCCTTGGTGATGCCGGCCCCACGCGAGTAGCAGGGCTTCCGCGCGGGATCGAGCTCGGGGACCTCGGCGACCAGGATCTGGGCGCCCTCGAAGTCGTGGACCTTGATCAACGGTCGGAGCGGCGGTTCCATGTCCTCGGAGCACATGGAACCAAGATCAGCCGCGAGCCTCGCCGGATCGGGAAGTCCCGTCGGCGCGAAGCCCTGGGTCTCGTCCAGACCAAGGA
>NZ_MAXA01000129.1 GCF_001854695.1 Parafrankia soli | reverse complement strand
CTGCTGCCGATCGCCGGCGACTACGACCTGATCCTGATCGACAGTCCGCCCGAGAACCGGCCGCTGCTGCAGCTCGTCCTGGGCGCCGCCCACTGGCTGCTCATCCCGATCAAGAGCGATGACTCATCCCGGAAAGGCATGCAGCAGGTCGCCTACGAGTTCGCCCGGATGCGCCGCGTGAACCCCACCCTCGACCTGCTCGGCGTCGTGCTGTTCGCCGCCGGCACCAGCGCCCGCCGGATCCGCGAAGAAGTCCGTCGCGACGTCATCAACGACCTCGGCGGCAAGGACGTCATGTTCGACACGATCGTCCGCCACGCCGAAGCCTCAGCACGAGACGCCCGGCGCCGCGGGCAGCCTTTCCACGAACTGGAAGCCGCTGCCGCCTCCGGGCCCACCCCCTTCGACGTTCTGCGCGGAAAGGCAGACCGCTCGCAGATGATCGCCGGCACGGCGGGCGCGGTCGCCGGTGACCTGGCCGCTCTGACCCGAGAGATCCTTACTCGCCGCCAGGCACTGCTGAACGAGCTCGAAGCGGTGGCGGCCCCGTGATGGACGAGTCGACCGAGAACGGAGCGGGCGCCCCTCGTCGGATGCCCGCGCAGGACCTGGGGCAGCTGTTCGCTCGGCCGGACCGCACAGCGGACCTGGGGGCGCTGGCCCGGCGACGCCCCGCCCCGCGTCCGGCGCCGGCGGTCGACAGTGTCGCCGCCGACCCGCGTCCAGCCTTGGCGCCGGTGCCCGCGGACAGCACAGACGACGCTCGTGTGATTCCTGAGCCCAGGATCCAGGCGCATGTAACCCCTGTCCCTGCTCCTGTCGACATTCCCGAAGTTGGCAGGGGGGAGCTGTCTCCGACCGGGACGGTGCGCATCACCGCCATCCTGGTCAGCCCTACCGTCTCTAGACGGCTGGAGGAATACCGGCGCGCCAAGAAGGGCCGCACGAATACCTCGATCGTCCTGGAGGCGTTGGACGAGTGCCACGGCCGGATACCCGAGCTTGTCGCCCAGGCGAGGGTTGCCGCCCAGCCTCGCGGCTCGCTGTTCCCGGCCCGCGACGACCACCTGCGCCTTCCGGGGGGCGGCGGCATCCAGGTCCAGATCCGACCGACGCTCGCCCAGCTGGACGTGATTGACCATCTTGCGCGTGAGCATCGACTCGAAAGCCGGTCCCAGCTGGCCGCCGCAGTGCTAAATGAGTTCTTGCCAGGCCGCAAGGATCGATGACGCCATGCCGGCTGCACACCGAGTCGTGCAGCCGGCGCTGGCCGGGCCGGCCGCACGGGCCTGAGGCGCTCTTCATTGATCCGCGCCCTGCTCGAGGCCGCCACCGCCCCGGCTGCCTTGCCCGCGTCCCGTGCCCGGTCGCAGGCCATCGCCTGGACCCGTAGAAGCGCCGACCGCTGGGCATCCGTGGCGGACCTTGATCGCTAGGATCCTGCTTCTGCTTCTGTGAGGCGGCGGCGATCGGCAGTCCGACCCGCCCCCATGACGCCCCAGGGTCCTTGCGCCCTTGGGGCGGCTCGTTCTTGCGTGCCATAGCGACGTACTGTCGCCCCGTCGGGCAGGGGAACCGCTCGTCGCTAGGGCTCCTCTCGCCGCCCTGACGTCCCAGAGATGCACTCGGCCGTCGACGCGGCGTTGACCGTGCGGGCCCGGGCGGCTCTGCTGTCTGTCGACTTCTAGCGTTCTACTAACGTAGACTGCTTTTGGACGACGTAGAACGACAGGTCGAGAGGTGGCTCGGTGCCCCCCTACAAGATCCTCAGTCTCCCGCTGTCGCCGCCCGGCGCGGTCGCCAGGCGCGGCAGCCTCGCCCTCCTGATCACCAAAGCGCCCTCCTATGCCCGTCGTCCCGACGGCGCACAGGAAGCGACCCTGGTCTGCCTGACCGGACTCACTCGCAGCGGCGAGATCCGTACCTACCGGCCCGCCGCCCGCGAGCAGGGCTACGACAGCCGCGTCGAGCGCGACTGGCGGGAGATCGACGCCTTCGTCGATGCCTCCAGCCTCGACCCCGAGCGCGCGATCGAGGTCGCCCGCGCCCACACCTGGCCCGGCCACCCCGACTCGCCGCGCCACTGGGAGTCCTTCGCGGAAGCCAAGGAAGCGCTTCGTGTGGCCCGCCGCCCCACCAACGAGGAGCAGTCATGAGCGACGTCATCTGGAGGCCGGAGTCCTGGACGGCGACTTCGAAGGAGAGAGGCATCCCGTCATGACCGCCGAGGTCGGTGACGGCTACGAGGC
>NZ_MAXA01000128.1 GCF_001854695.1 Parafrankia soli | reverse complement strand
ACCCACGGGCGGCGCACCACCGTGTAGGTCTCGACGGTGCCGCGGCCCGAGACCGGCCGGGACCCGATCGAACGGGAATAGCAGCCGGGGCAGATCCGCGCTGGCGGATGGAACAGCCGTTCACACACGGTGCACCCGCTGATCAGGAGCTGCCCGGCGGCCCCGCCGCACCAGAAATCGCGACTGTCGTCGTCGACCACGGGTACGGGCCTGTCCTCACCGGTCACCCGACCGCCACCTGTATGAGGGTGCTCCATAGGTCAGCGCTCCTACTCGTCGACGACGTGCGGGAATGGGCCGGTCGGTACGGGCCGGCGGCGTCGCACGCCGTTCTTGCGCACGGTGACGTCGCCGGTTGCCTGCGCTCGGCAGGCGAGCCGGAGCCGGGTGAGGTCACGGCGGTGTGCGCCGGGGAGTCGGTGTTCGAGGGCGTCTCGTTCGTCGTCGTCGGGGGGTGTCAGGTGTTCGATGCCGCTGAGTACCTCGAGGTGGCAGACCGTGCAGGTGGCCTGGCCGTGGCAGACGGTGGGCCAGTGGTACCCGAGTCGCCACGCGGCCTCGATGATCGTCTCTCCGGGTTCGAGTTCGAGGTCGGTGCCGATAGGGTCGACGTGTACCACCGGCCCTCGGGGCCGCCCCCTTCCTTTCGCGGTCATGTGTCCACCCGGTCCTCGGAGGYGGCCCGGGCGGCGTGTTTCATGCCGATGTAGGAGAACACGAAACTGTTGCCGATGCTGGCGCCCGCGCCGAGATAGGTGCGGCCCATCACCGACGCAGTGCAGTTCCCGGCGGCGTAGAGGCCGGGGATCGGGTCGTGGTTGGTGTCGAGCACGCGGGCGTGTTCGTCGCACAGGAGACCGCCGCTGGTGCCGACGTCGCCTGGGTAGAGTTCGACGGCGTAGAACGGCGCCTTCTCGACGGGTGCAAGCGACGCGTTCGGCTTATTGCCGTAGTCGCCCTGGTACTTTTCGTGGGCGCCTTCGCCGCGGTGGAATTCGGGGTCCGTGCCCCGTCTCGCGAAGGTGTTGAACCGGGTCACGGTGGTAGCCAGACCGACGGGGTCTATGCCGCATGCCCGCGCGAGCTCGTCGAGCGTGTCGGCTTTCTTCATGTAGCCGCTGGCGAGCCATTCCTCGGGGGTGTTGGGACGGAACGCGAACAGGTAGCGGGCCCGGTGGCGGGCGTCCATGACGAGCCAGCTCGGGATGGATTCGCCGTCTACGTTGTGGGCGTACATCTGCCGGCCGGCCTCCATGTAGGAGACGGCTTCGTTGAAGTACCGGCGTCCGGCCCGGTCGACGATGATCGAACCCGGTTTGCAGCGTTCGCCGTTGTGCATGCTCGGACGGCCGCCGGGCTGGATGGAAGCCGGGATCCACAGGGCCTCGTCCATGAAGTCGACGGCGGCGCCCAGGCGCATGGCGGCCTCGATCGCCTCACCGGTGTCACCCGGGTTGGCGCTGGTCCACGTTCCGTCGTTCGGCTGCCTCGAGTATCGCTTGCGCATCTCGGGGTTACGGCCGAAACCACCTGAGCTCAACAGCACGGCGTGACGGGCGCGGATCCGGATGGTGTGGCCGTCCCGGTCGGCGACGACGCCGACGACCCGGCCGTCCTCGGTGATCAGGTCGACCAGACCGGTGTTCGTCCAGATCGACGCCCCGGCGGCGAGTGCGGCCGTCAGGGTCTGGGCGATCAGTGCCCCGCCGTTGGCCAGCCGGGTCTGGCGCCGTAGCCGGCCGATGGCCGTGCGCACCCCGACGCGGGCGGCGGTGCGCATGGCTTTCGATCGCCGCTTGACCATCTGCAGTCCGGACGCCTCGCGGGTCATCACGACGATCCCGAGCGCGATCGTCATGCCCGGCATCAGCTTGTCGAACCACGGCCCGAGCTGTTTGCCGTCGGTCACCGCGGGTTCGAGGGAGCGCCCGCGGGCGCTGCCGCCGCGGACACCCGCCACCCCGGCGTAATAGTCGCTGTAGCCCTCGCACCGCTCGAACCGCATGCCCAGGTTCTGCAGGAAGCGGACCATGGCGGCGCCTTCGGTGACGTAGGCGACCCGACGCTGCTGCGACGACGCGGGACCGGCGTCTCCGACGACGGAGTCGAAGTATGCCAGCGCCTGTTCGAGGGAGTCGGGAACGTCGTCGGCCTGCATGAGCGGGTTGTCCGGCAGCCACAGGACGCCACCGGACATGGCCGTCGACCCGCCGATCATCGGCTGCTTCTCGATCACCAGCGTGTCCAGGCCGCTCGCCGCCGCGGCCAC
>NZ_MAXA01000127.1 GCF_001854695.1 Parafrankia soli | reverse complement strand
CAGCAGCGGATCGGAGGAGGCGTCGAGTTCGGCCTGCTCGTCGTCGAGGGCGTCGATGGCGTTACCGAGGCTGGTGGGCAGGCCGGCGGTTTCCCCGGCCCACTCCGACTGCTGGGAGACGAGCTGGCGCATCTTGCGTCGCGCGCCGCGTTTGGCGTCCTCGTTCGGGATCACCCGCAGGCGGGCGTACCAGTCGACCGGGTCGGCGACGGCGTCGGCGGCGGCGAACCATTCCGCCCCGTCGGGGAAGGTGAAGGTGTCCGGCAGGTCGGCGAGGATGCCGGCGGCCTGGTAGCTGGCTCCGAACCCGCTGGAGACCTGCACGTAGCGGCGGACTCCCGCCCCGCGGGGCCGGCCCGCGCGCTGCCCGCCTTCGAAGGTGACCGCCTCGTCGAGGGTGGTCAGCGCCGGGCCGCGTAGCCGGGGGCCGTGCAGGTGCGCCTCGGCGGCGAACCGCTGTCTTTCCGGGTCGTGGACCGGGTCGCCGTGGGCCAGGTCGGCCTCGGGGCCGTCCAGGGGGAGGTCTCCCACGCCGCGTCGCCATGCCCGGGCGTAGATCCAGGCAACCTCGGTGGCGGTCGCCCGGCGGAGCCGGGCAGGGGCCCCGAAGCGGGTGAAGTAGTCGGCTTCCTGCTGCCGGCGTCGGCGCACCTCGATGGCGCTGGGCCCGGTGGCGGGCAGGCCGAACGACGCGGTGATGCGGGCGGAGGCCGCCCCCAGCGCGCTGGTGGCGCCGGCGCGCAGCGTAGGGGCGGGCAGGTCCACGGCCAGGAACCGGACCCGGTCGTACAGGTCGCAGTCGACGAGCAGGTCCAGCGCGGCGTCGGCGGCGGCGACCCAGTCGGGGTGCGTTTCCAGGTCGATGTCGGCGACCATCCGCTGCACGGTGACGACGGGGTCGATCGGCACGGTCAACGACAGCAGCATCGCTTCGCCGCGCAGCTGGGCGAGCACGGCCCGGGTCTCGTGGTAGAGCTTGAGCTTGTCGGCGCGGGAGGCGTGCGGGTAGGTCGCCGGGTGGATCCGCCACACCGCCAGGACGCCACCCCGGTCGGTCCACACGAGGTTGCCCGCGATGTGCCGGGCCGGGCAGCTCACCGCCCACCGCCCGGACGGCCGCCGGCGGGCGGGTCGAGAAGCTCGGACACCGACACCAACCGCACCCCCGCAGCGGCCACGGAGGCCGCGGGGGCAGGCCGGGACGAGGTCGGCGGGGGCAGGTCGGGCAGGTCACGTACGAAGATCGATCGGGCGGGTCGGTGCGCCCGCGGGCGGATCGGGCGGGACCGGCCACGCACCCGCCCGCCGCGCGGGGCGCTGGCATAGCCGGCCAGCGCCAGCACGCTGCGCAGCGGACTGCGTCCCTCCGGGCGCACGAACCGTTCCGCGAACGCCAACCCGACCGGCAGTCCGAACAGCACCAGCAGATTCCCGACGAACCCGAAATGCATCCACAGCGACCGGGTCAGATAGAGCACGACCAGTGTGCCGATGAACAGACCGACCTGGGTCAAGGTGTAGGGGCCGAACGGAATCGGCTGACCGCCGGGCAGCAGTCCGACGACATGGCCGTGGCGATGCGCCTTGGCGTAGCTGCGGAACGTCAATCGCCCGCTGGCCCGGTCGACGTCGTCGGTGTTCACGCACTCACCCGCCCCGCGTCGTCGGGCAGCGAATATTCGGATACCGGAATAACAAGATGGATGCCCGAGGCGTTGTCGAGGTCTTCTTTCAACCGGTCGGCGTTGTCGTCACTGTTGTTCGCCGCCCAGATCGCCACCGCCCCGGCGACAGCTGCCATCAGAAGCGGCACGAGCGCGCCCTGTTTCGTGAACGCCACCCGAATGATGTTGATGACGACGACGATGCCGAGCACGACGAACACCAGCGTTTTGACCTGACCGCTCAGCTTGTTGAACGTGTCGAACCAGCCGGCGGCCAGTACAACCGTTTCAGGAGGAGGGGACACGGGAGGACTCCTGCCAGGAGGAAATCGGGGACGGACTGCTGTTCACCTGTGCCGTCGAGGAAAAAGACGGAGACAGGCTCGGCAGTGGAGACGGACTGGCCGTCGGGGTGGGGGCGGCGGGCACCGCCGGCAGCGCGTCGTCGGCGAGCGGCGGGGCACCCGGCAGCGCCGCCACCTCCCAGCGGCCGCCGCGGCCCGACAGACGCAGCGGGTAGCTCAGCATCTGGATCGCCGTCGCGGAGGCGACCCGCACCGTGGCCAACACCGCCAGGCGCTGCCCGTCCGCCGGCCAGGCAATATCCAGGCCCGGCGGGCTGTCACGGCGCGCCTCGACCAGCTCGACGC
>NZ_MAXA01000126.1 GCF_001854695.1 Parafrankia soli | reverse complement strand
GCGGCACGAAGGGTTGAGCGGCGGCAGGCGCCGCACCAGACGCCGCCCTCGTCGATGGCGCTCACTGGGTGCCACCCGCAGTCCGGTCGAGCCGGCGGTAGTCCTTGAACGTCTTCCACCCGGTCTCGCCGCGGTCGTCGACTAGGACGCCGCAGCAGGGCGCCTTCCACATCGAGCAGTCCGTGTACCGCGCGGTCACCTCGACCGTTCCGAGGTCGTAGACGCCGTTGCAGTGGGCGCACTGGGCGGGCTGGTGCATGCCGGCGGTGTCGGGGATGACGTGCCAGTCGCCGTACATGTCGATCTCGACCTCGAAGCGCCTCACGCGGCACCGCCATCCGGCCAGAACAGTTCGACGGGCGAATGTCCGGTGCTGCCACCAGGAACGACCCGCTGAAACACGTCCGAGGTGACCCGGATCGTGGGGCCGTCGACCGCGACGACGCGGACGGGTGCCGGTTCGCGGTCCGCGCCGCAGTTGAGGAGAAGCGGCTGGTCGGCGGCGAGCCGGGGCAGGTCGGTGTGGGTGAGTCGCGTCATCGGGCCATCGCCTCAACGACATTCCGGCCGCCCAGCGCCTTGCACGCGGGGCAGTAGTCCGAGCAGTCCGCGCCGGGTGTACCGGTGCCGTTCCGACCGAAGCGCAGGTCGTGGGAGCGGGACGCCAGCGTGACGAGCCGTTCGATCAGCTCGTCGGAGCCCGCATAGAGAAGGTTCGAGGGGACGGTGAGCAGTTCGTGGGACATGAGGCCTCGGTTCCTCGGTGAAGTCAGAGCGCGGCGAGCTGGTCGGTGCCGGAGGCCGTCAGGACCCAGGTCTGGTCGCGAGGATCGGTCGACCAGTCGGGCCGGAAGATGAACCTGGCGTTCAGCGCATCGCGGGCGGCGGCCTGATCGACCGGACGGCCTGAGGTGTCGATGTAGCGGCCGTGCTTGTTTCGGCGGAGGTCGCCGCAGTCGGCGGCCTGCAGGACGGTCGTGAGGTCGGGGTGGAACGGCTGGCGGACTCGCCCGGCGGGTCGCATGCGGCGGGGACGGCGGCGCGGGCGCATCGGCTCCTGGGTGGGCGTGAGGTCGTTGACCATGGCGGGCTCCTTCAGGCCGCGACGGGAATAGCGGGTGTAGTGGCGGTGAGCTGCTTGCGGATGGCGCCCGCGGCGTCTTCGATCTCGCGGCACCGGTCGTCGGAGTCGACGTAGACCAGCTCCGCGATGGCCTCGTCGAGCAGCCCGAGCAGGTCGGCAGTGGTGGGCATCCGAATCAGCTCGACGGTGCGGGCGTAGCCGATGAGCGCGTCCCGGCCGTCGAGTACGTCGTCGAGGAGCCGCCCGTTGGCGTGCTCTCCCCAGCCCGGCGGCTCATGGGTCTCGTCCCAGCGATCAGACACCGCCCCACCTCCACAATCTAGCGCTTCAAAAGCAGTCTACGTCAGTAGAACGCTAGAAAGCGATAGAAGGATGGATCGTGGTTCACGCAGCCGAGCGCAGCTGTGGCACGGAGGGTCAGGCGGTTGAGGCGGCCGCGCGCGGTGGGCGCTCAGGATCGTCGGCGCGCAGACCTCGAGCCAGCAGGTAGCGGTACACCCCGGTCCGGGTTCAGGGGTCCGCCGCCGCGGGTCGGCCCACGGCGTCCCCCGCGGCGGGCGACCTCTCCATCCGCGGCCTGCCTACGCAGCATCTACCAGCTCGTGGACTGGGCCATCGCCAGCACCGCGGCACTGAACCACCCCGGTGGTCAGCCGATGCGACGACCATGCGGGCGTCCATGCCGGGTCCTGCGACTCCTCGGCACCGCCGGCGTGCCGCCTACTGCGCCCGCCGCTCCTGCCACTCGTGCAGCATGTGCCCCAAGGCCGCGCCCAGGCGCCCTCGCTCCTCGGGGGACATCTCAGGCCCGGCGGCCGTGACCTGTCCGGCGATCGAGTACCACTCGTCCAGGGTCAGTGCGCCTGGTGGAGCATCGAAGCGGATGACGACGCTGGAGGCGTCGCCCTCCAGCGGGATCGGCGGCACACCTTCCAGGGCCAGTCGGGCCGCTGAACCCGAGGTCCACTCCAGGGCCTGGTCCACATCGCGTAGCGCCTGGACCGCCGCAGGGGAGAGACCAGTGCCGTTCAGGGCGTCGAACAGGGCGTCCGCGTCCAGGGCATCAGGCAGGCGGCCCTCGGTGAGAATGCTCCACACGTACTCGGGGATCACCGCTGCGGGTTCCCACCCGCGGTGCGCGCACCGGTCCTCGACCGCGCGCCGCAGCCGCGCCGGTAGTTCCTCCAGCGGGATCGGGTCGTTGCCGTCCAGCGCAACCCGCCGGGCCGAA
>NZ_MAXA01000125.1 GCF_001854695.1 Parafrankia soli | reverse complement strand
GTCGTGCTCGGGTGTCATCGACCGACCCCATCTCCTCGAAGGCGTCACGCAGCGCGCGGATCGCATAGTAGGCACGGGACTTGACGGTGCCCTCTGGCAGTGCCAGGCGGACTGCCGCCTCGCGTACCGACCTTCCCTCGTAGTACAGCTCTTGGACGACAGCCCGATGCGCGGGCGAAATACGACCCAGCGCCTCCGCGACCACCCACTCCTCGATGGCCTGGCTCACGTCGTCGACAGCGGGGGCGACCGCCACGACCTCGCCGCCGTCGTCGACGAGTGACGGCCGTCGCCGCTCGGCCCGCCAGGCGTCGGTGATGACGTTTCTGGCGATCGTGAACAGGTACGAGCGAACTCCCTCGGGCCGAAGCGACACGTTGCGGGATCGCACGCCGCTGGGCCAGCCCTGACCGCGCAAAGTGAGCAGCAGCTCACCGGTGCCGACCTCGCCGCGGTCATGGCCGGTCGGTGACCCCACATCGACCAGTCCTGATCCGGTCCTGACAAGCTTTCGGACGTTCTGCCCCTACTTGCCGAGGAGCGCCGGCGATGCAGGAACCGACATCGGAGCCCGACGGTACGGACCGGACCAGGCCGGTCTGCGGGAACGAGTCCGGTGGCGAGCCGGCGGTGTCCCGTCCGGCCGGTGATCCTCCGGGTGGGCCGTCCTCGGCTGAGGTGGAAGATCCGCGTCAGGACCTGTCCTCGCCGCCGGGGACCGACGACGAGACGGGGCGCGGCGGCTACCTGCATCCATCCGAGGGGTATCCGCTCGGCGAGGACGAGCGCGCCCAGCCGTCGGTCGTCCCGCCAGCGAGCCCGGGGCCGGATGCGTCCGATCCTGTCGGCGGGGCCGCCGTGGGCCCGGGATCGGGTCCCAGCCGGCGCCGTAACGTTCTGCTTGTGGTGGCGGCCTGCGTGGCCGCTCTGATCATCGCGGTTCCGGTGGTCGTCTGGACCTCGTCGGGGTCGAACGGTTCGGGGTCGAACGGTTCGGGGTCGGCGGGTGGAAATCTCCGTGACGCGGACGGGGAGATCGTGGAGGGGCCGAAGGGGGTCCGTCCGGAACAGGACACGGCGGGATCCGCGTCCCAGCAAGTCGGCGTGGCAGGCAGCTCCGTGGCACCGGTCACCCCGGAGGCCGGCGGGGAACCGTCGAGGCAGGTGCCCACCTCGGGTCCCGGTGGTTCGGGGTCCAAGCCCGACGGTTCGGGGTCGCTCGCGCCCGCCGACGCGCCCGCGCCGACGGTTCCGCCCGCGTCCCAGGGTGCGCGGGCCCCCGCGCCTCCGGCCGCGCCGGCTCCCGCTCCGGCACCTGCGCCTACGTCCGCACCCGCACCCGCACCCGCACCCGCACCGAATCCGAATCCGTACTCGGCGACGCAGGTGTGTGGGTCGGGGTATTCGCAGATCGACCGGCATTCTCTGGCGGGTGACACGGCGGTGATCTATCTGCTGTACAACGGTAGTCGGAACTGTGTGGTGACCTTGAAGTCGGGGTCGGGTGTGGGGGTGGCCGAGTCGATGGGTGCGTGGGTGCAGGTGGAAGGTAGTTCGGCGCGGCAGTCTGATTCGGGCAGTTTTCAGTACTACGCGGGGCCGGTGTACGTATACGCGCCGGGGAAGTGTGTGAAGTGGGGCGGTAGTTACGCTGGCTCGTCCTGGGAGAGCGGCTGGGAGCACTGCGACTGAGACCGCCACGGCCGGGACTGCAGGCCGACTGGACCCGGACCCATCCGGCCGGCCTGACCGGACCGCACCCGGTCGTCACAGCCCGATGAGCCGGGCGATCTCACGCATCTGATGGCGAATGTACGTCTCCCTGGCCTCGACGAGGGTGTTCAGCCGGCCGAAGAGCTCGAAGTTCACCGCGCCGAACAGGTGAATCCAACCGATGACGCCCCGCGCCAGCATGGATACGGGCAGCTCGGGGTTCACCCGGCCGTTCGTCCTCGACTCGACCGCCACCATCGCCGTCTTCGRGCGCACCCCGAGGCCGGTCGACGAGGCGCTCTGCGAGGCGGCGCGGCACCTGCGCTGCTGAGGGCAGCACGCGAAGTCGGGGGGCAACGCCCGCGGATGGCGTGAGCCCCGATCGTGATGTTGGGGTCGCCGGTTGCAGACGGTGGCTCTTTGGAGGGCTTCGCCCCCTGTCTATGGGCGGCGTGAACGGAACGGCCGAGGGTGCGATTCAGTCGTGACAGGCGGTGTCGTAGGCGGCGAGTCCGTCGGTGCCGAGGACGTCTGCGTACCCTTCCGGCGCGTGCAGGTAGGAGTCGACTTCGGCGGAGCCGATCAGGGCGGCAAGCCGACCGCCGAGGTCGACAGGATCGGGGCGCAGATCCTCGCACAGCCGCAGGTGCAGTGCGGCGAGAGGCTCGCCGATCTCGCCCGGTTCGGTCTCGTACACGTCCCATGCGTCATGGAGATAGCCAGCCAGCCGATCCCAGACCCTGACCGCCTCCTCGACGACGTCGAGGAACTCGGCGGTCGGCGGCCGGACCGCGACAATCTCCAGTTCCGCCAGCATCGCTCGGCCCGCTTCGACCAGATGGTGCAGATCCCATCGCGGATTGCTGTCCGGGATCGCGCCGGCCTCCCGCACAAGCCGGCGAACCCGCACCAGTTCCGCGGGATCCGCCGGGTCGAGCCGGCCGGCCTGTCTCAGCAGCCTGGCCGCGAACAGCCGGTCCTCGAGAGCCCGAGCCGCGACGAACTGAATCAGCTCGGCCCGGGTAAGAGCCGCCCCGCGGCCTCCTCAAGGAGGCGTTCCTCCAAGGACAGCTCGAGGATCGGTATCACCTGCCGAAAGCGACCTGGCGTCGAGCCTGAAAGAACTGCGGCGTTCAGGGCGAGGTCCAAGCCTCAGCACCACAGCCGGTGCGTGGACGTCGCCCGTAGGCGTCGGATCGAGCGCGGCCGGATCGGGTTCCGGTGGGGCGGTTCTGCTTGGCGCATTCACAGATCCGCGCGGTTCAGGCGGTCGAGGAGGCTGGGTTTGCGTGCATGATCCTGCCGGAGGGCCGCGCAGCGTAGGGCGAACTCGTCCAACCGGAAACTGCGTTGAGCCAGAATCCGCAGGTCGGTGAGGAGCGCGACGGCGGCGGCGTACCCGGCGGGCTTGCGCTCGGCGATCAGCGCCTCGACGTCGGCCCAGGTGGCTTCTTCGTCGTGGGCGAGTTCGTCCAGCCGTCACTCATAGGCGAGCGCCCTGGCTCGTTCGCGGCGGGCTTCCTCCTCGTCCCGCTCCGCGACCTGGCGGCTCTGCCGTTCGGCGCGCCTGTGCGCCACCCCGTCGAGAAGTTCGGCCACCGTGCGCCGCGGCGGATCAGCGGCGACGCTCGGGGCCGTTTCGTCGTGGAACCGGCGCAGCATCTCCATCCGCACGGCTGCGGCCTCGTCCTGGACGACGCGCAGGAGCAGCCTGTCCCTCTCCGCGGTGGACAGCATCGCCACCCAGGCCGCAAGGTGCGTGGGGTCGTCGACGGTCCTGCCCAGCGGCGGGCTTACCTCGGCCGCGACCGCGAGCAGGTCGTCATCGAGGCGGAGAAAGTCGGCCAGCTCGCGCTGCGGCGCGGTGAGCGCGCCCAGCCCTGCGGGGACCGGCGGCTCGAGTTCATCGTCCTCGTCACGGTCGAAGGCGTGTTCGTCGCGTTCCCAGGAGCCGTACCCAGCCAGCCACGCCAGATACAGCGCACGATGGTCACCGGCGGCGAGCTCGCCCCGGACGCCGACGATGACGGACAGCGAGCCCTGCGGCTCGTAGTCCCAGTCGCCGGAGTCGTCCTCGCTCGTCAGGGCGAGGACGAGATGCCTGCCCGCGGTCCAGGCCATGACGTGGTCACCGACACAGTACGGCTCGGCCGCATCCAGATCGAGCAGGCTGCGCGGCAGGCGGAACATGATGCGCCGCGTTCCCCAGTTGGCCAGGTAGAGGTGCGCGTCGTAGTAGCGCTCCATCAGCCGGTCCGGATCGCCGCGGAAGTCGCCCCAGTGGTACTCGTTGACGAAACTGCTGGCGGTGATCCGCGCGCGGGTGGACAGCGCGCGAATCTCGGCCTGCGCCCGCGCGTCGAGCGGCCGGTCGAGGGCGAGAAACTCGTAGTACTGGTACTGGCTCACTGCCAGTCCCGCGGGTTGGCGTGGGAGAACGGTGTCGCGCGGAACGCCGAGTCGTCGCCCCTGTGGATGAACAGGTGCCCGGTGAGCACGTCGCCGTCGCCCAGCACGGCCCAGCCGCGCCCACTGATCTCATCGCCTTCGTCGTCGCCGTCCCAGCTGAACTCGACGAGGGGCCGGCCGTCGCGCGTGCCCCAACGACAGTCCATCCAGCCGCGAACGGCGATGAACCCGAACTCGCCGGTCCCGTCCTGGTCGACCTCGATGTACCCGGGGCCGACGAGGTCGATGGCATCCTGGTCCCACAGGTCCATCTCCACGATCCGCCACCGCCCGGTCAGACGCTTCATCCGATCCTCCGCCCTCGCCGTGGTCGCTCTGTCCGGACTGGTCCGGCAGCCGCTCGCTGTTCTGCAAGCACTCGGGTGGAAGGCCGGGCACGCATGAGTGCCGTGGCATGAGGAACGAACATGGAACAGCCGCAGGAACATCGTCGCGATTACATCGACCCGCGAAGATCTACCAGCAGGCCGCGGACCACAGCATAGACAATGATCGTCGGCGGAGAGAATTCGGCGTCCCGAGCACAGCGCTCCCACAGATCCGTCACACAGGGCGACCACCGCGCGCCAGATCCCACCATGGGCGCGACCGCAGGCGCCACTCAGATCGGGGCACCGGTGGTGCATTCAACCGGTCGATACCCGGGCGCAAGAACATTGCCAAGCTCGAACAGGGACGTCAGCCCGGCCACGATTCCCGTGCGGGCCCCTCAAGACCGTCGACCCGTATCGTCGGGCCCGCGACCTGCAAGTTCAGGTTCGCATTAATGCTGGCTGGGTGCACAAATCAGTCCTCTGACCTGCGACGATGCCGAGCAAGATCGGCCAGGTGCGGACCCAAACCCGCTCTGGCGCCTGATGAGTACCACGTTCCACCTCCACACCCTGCCGGGCACCCACGTACCCCGTGACCTGCGATTTCAGAGCAGGGACCAGCCAGCCATCCGGCGCACAGCGCTCTGGGACCTGATAACTTGCGTCGCTCGGCCAACTGGCTATGACGCTGGAAGGAGTGTCCGCCCGTCGTCGGACACTCCTATACCAGCTCGTGAGTAGGCCGGCTGCCCGCAGGCGGGGCTGCGGCTACGGGCCCGGGGTGGTGACGGCCTGCGTGATCGGGGCCAGCAGCGCGGCGGCGCGGTCGACGGCGGCCGGGCCAAGCACATCCCACACCGGGCTCGCGAGGCGATCCGTCGTCGCCTCCAACTCGTCGGCAGCGGCCAGGGAGGCCGCGGTCGGCGCGTCCTCGGCGTCGAGCCAGCCACGGGCCCGCAGCCGGTCGGCCGCGGCCGTCCACTCGTCCTCGGTCCAGCCCCGGATCCGCTGGTAGAAGGCGCGGTCAGGGCCGCCCCGGCTGGTCCGCCAGACGAGACTCTCCAGGCCGTCGACACCGGCGGTGACCAGCGCGGCGACGTGCCCATCGCCACGGTGCTCCCGCAGGATGGTGGCCGCCTGCCAGACGGTGCCGAGCGGGTCGTCGGGCCAGGGCAGTGCGGCGTTCGCGGCGCCCAGCACCCGGCCGGCGACCGATACCCGCTCGGCCGCCGAGCGCAGCAGCGTGGCCAGTTCAGTCAGCTCGTCCGCGTCGGTCGCCGCGACAAGCGGAGCAAGTGCCGCGCGGGCGCCGTCGAGCCGGACGGCCAGCGCCTTCTCCGGGGGGATCCTGGTCCAGACCTCCGGCAGCGCCCTGGCCACCATCACGGGCGAGTACCCGAAGAAGGCCGCGACGACCGGCCCGGCCTCGACCGCCCCCAGCGGTGCCGTCCGGCCGGCGAAGTAGGCCCGCCACGGGCTGCGCAGCTCGGCGTCCGCCCACACCGCCAGACTGGCCGGCGCGGAGAAGCTGACCGCGTGTACCGGTTCGAACAACTGCCACATTCTCCGCGCCACGTTCATCTCGGCCATGGGCCAACACAATCCCGCCCGTCAGGGCGGGGTCAAGAAGTGTGATGCCGGCCCGGGCCCCTCCCGGCCGGCATCACACGGAGTTCAGGACGGGTCCGGTCTCAGAACTTGGCATGGTGCGCCGGTGTCCGCGCCGGCCGGTCGCACGGGGCCGACGGTCATCACGCGATGACGCCCCGTTGTGTCGGCCGGGTGCCCGACACCCTGCCCCGGACAGCGATCTTCTGGCCACACCAAGGGCGACGGAGCCTCTCACCGCCAACCAGGAAACCAGGAAACCAGACTGATGTTCTGGTGGTTTCCCCAGCGTGCCGGCGGCGGCCCGCGCGTATGTTCGGCTCTGTCGTTCAGTTTACGGTCCGCCTCGCGCCGAATTTTCCACATCACGGCATAGCGTTCAGGACGTAACCGGTTTTCCAGTCCATCCAGGGAGCCAGTTGTGACAATCGCGCGGCGAATCGTCGATGTTGACCGGGGGCGGCATGGTATGACGCGCTCGGGTTTCTGGTGGCGTGCCTCGCGCGTGGAGCAGGGGCGTCACCCGCGTGAGGGAAGCGACGGGAGAGCACGGGGGCTGGGTGCGGCGGGCCGCGGTGACAACATTGACGTTCCCATTCGGCCGCTTACTCCGATGGACGCACTCATACTCGGATACCAGCGAGCATTCCCGAAGACGCCGCTGGCGGTCGGCTGCCTGTTGGTCGCCGACGGCCCCGTGCCAGGAGTCCAGGCGTTGCGCGAGCTTGTCGCGGACCGGGCGCACGACTTTCCTCCGCTGACCCATCGGATCGCCTCGGCCGGGCGGGGCCGGCCGGTCTGGGTGGCGGACCCCGATTTCGACCCAGCCCGGCACGTTCACGAGTACCGGCTCCCCGCAGAGTCGGGGCTCGCTGGACTGCGCGAGGCGGTGGGGCGGCTGTCAGCGGTCGAGATCTCGTTGGACGCTCCGCCGTGGCAGCTCTGGTTGCTCCACGGCCCCCGCCGCGACGGCTTCACCCTGCTGTACCGCGCCAGCCACGTGTGGATAGACGGGACGGCACTGAACGTGGTGCTGGAAAAGCTGTTCGGCCTGTCCGACCCAGGATCGGAGCGCGAACCTCTGCGGGTGTCGCGGGATCGCCGGCCCGGCCCCCGAGCCGTCTGTCGGGCCGCCGCTCACTCACTCGGATGGCTTACCCGGACGTCCACGATCGGCCCGCTCTCGGCGGCACCCACGGGATACCCGCACCACACCTGGCTGGAGGTGGACTTGGCCAGGCTACGGGCGATCAGCCGCGCCTACGAGGTGACCGTGAACGACGTCTTCCTGGCCGCGCTCGCCGGTGCTCTGCGTGCCTGGCCCCGCCCCGGCTCCGATCGGCCCGGCCGGCTCCGGGGCCAGATGCACGCCGCGATGCCGGTCAGTACCCGCCGTGCGGCCGAGCGGGACCACATGAGCAACTACCTGACCACCGTACGGATCACGCTGCCTTACGGTGAGGCGTTGGTCCACCGGCGCGTGGAGGCGATCCACCGGCAGACCGTCCGACACAAGCGGGGCGGGACTCCGGGCGTCGCGGAACGTCTCTTCCTCTGGACGATTCCCGCGCCGTTGCGACCGGCCGTGCTGTCCACCGGGATCATGTCCCACGTCTTCGCGCTGACCGCGTCCAACCCGGGCGGACTGTCCGGTCCGCTTGAGATCCTCGGTCGACGAGTCACCGCCGCCGTGCCCACCCCTCCGCTCCCCGCAGGCCAACGCCTGGCGGTCCTGCTCGGCGGGCTCGACGGGCAGGCGTGCATCGGTTTCACGATGGACGGGTCGGTGCGGGACGGGGCGCGGCTGCCGGAACTCGTCGAGGCCGAACTGGACGCGCTCGAGGCAGCGGCCGGCCTCCGCCACGGCCCGGTCCGGAGCCCGGCCGAGACCACGTGTTCGGCTGATCTCGTGGCGACGATGCCGATGGACTCGTCCGTCGCGGACCTCGCCGACACACGGGTTCGGTGCAGGTCGATCCCTTCCAGGGCCGCCCGATCGTCCAGCGGCCCGGATACCCCGACCGGCACGGTCAGCGCCAGCAGCTCCAGTCGCTTGTACAGCTCCTCGCGCGCCGCGGCCTCGCCACACGTCCCGGGGAGGTTTACCAGCCAGACCAGCCCACTCCCGACATGACACACCGAAGTTGATCATCTTTGTGTGGGACGCGGTCCAGGGCCTTCCGCCGGCACACCCGTCACCTACCAGGCGAGACCGTTGGGGTTGCCCCTGTTCACAGCCGTTGGGAGACGACAGGTCTGCCCGGAGCCGAGGTCGACACGGTAGTAGTCGGCGCCGGCGTCGCTGACCATCAGCAGCTGCCCGCTGGGGTCGAGTGCCAGTGAGCTGGCGTTCCAGCCTGTGGTGAGCGAGTGGTCATGGCTCAGCTCCAGCAGGACGCGCAGTTGACGCCCGGTGGCTGCGTCGAGCTCGATGACGCGTTTCGTCAGGTACGGATTCTGACCGCGCCGGGTGACCACGGCGTAGACGCGGGTGCTGTTCGCGGTGAGACCCGTCGTGCCCGCGACCATGCCGTCGAGGGCAAGGCGGCTCCCGTCCGGTGACACCGCGAACGCGGTGAACCGCGGTTCCCCGCGGGGGTTGATCGGGGTGAGCGATTCCACCTTTCCGTCCGCGCTGACGACCAGCGCAGCCAACCTGATCCTGGCTACAGGGAACCGTCAGAGTAACGATCACGGAGGGCCTACGCGCGGGAACGGTCTCGGACGACTCGTCACTCATCGTGCGGAAAATCCAAGGGTCACCGCGGTAGCCGACCTGTCACCATATGCCCGTCCTGCCGCCTGTAACACCCTTGCGCGGCATCCGCGACCTTGAAATAAATGTCATTCTTTAGTCTCTCGCCCGGTCGTCTCGCCGGGCGCCGGCGTCCCACTCGGGCCATAGTTACCTGTAGCGATGGAATGCGCCCGCCAGGTCGTCGATGCTGGAACGAAAGCCGGCGGAGTTGAGGCCAGCGGTGAGTCGGACCGGCGGGGATCGCGATCAGTACTGCGGGCCCGAAGAACGGAAGGAGCGGAAGGCGATGAGAGCAGTCGTGTGGCACGGCGTGGGCGACATCCGCCTTGACACCGTCACCGAACCGAAGATCGAACAGCCGACCGATGCCGTCGTTCGCATCACCACCGCGGCGATCTGTGGCACGGATCTTCATTTCGTCCGGGGCACAGTACCGGGGATGAAGCCGGGCCTCATCATCGGGCACGAAGGGGTCGGCGTGGTCGAAGAGGTCGGCCGGAGCGTCCGCAACTTCAGGCGCGGCGATCGGGTGCTGCTGTCCGCCGTCCTCGGGTGCGGCTCCTGCACCTACTGCCGCAGCGGCTATTTCGCCCAATGCGACGACATCAACCCGTACGGCCGCAGGACCGGATCCGCCTTCTACGGCGCTCCGAGGGACAATGGCTCGTTCGACGGGTTGCAGGCCGAGTACGCCCGCGTACCCTACGCCCACACCAATCTGTTCCGGCTGCCAGACTCGATCTCCGATGATCAGGCGATCCCGCTGTCGGACATCTACCCCACCGGATACTTCGGCGCGGTCATCGCGGAAGTATCGGATGGCGACGTGGTGGCGGTCTGGGGCTGCGGGCCGGTGGGACAGTTCGCCGTTCTGTCCTCATTCCAGCGCGGCGCCGCGCGGGTGATCGCGATCGATGGTCACGCCGACCGACTCGACCGTGCCCAGGCGCTCGGAGCCGAGGTGGTCAACTTCAACGAAGAGGACCCTGTCGAGGCAATCCTGGATCTGACACGCGGTATCGGTCCCGACCGGGCCATCGACGCCGTGGGGGTGGACGCGGAAAGCCCGAAGTCCGGCCCCGCCGCCGCCCGCGCCCGCGAACAGGACGATCAGCACCGCGAGGAACTGCGTCAGATCGCCCCCGAGACTCACGCGCACAACGGACACTGGAAGCCTGGCGACGCGCCGACGCAGGCCCACTCCTGGGCAGTCGAGAGCCTGGCCAAGGCAGGCACGCTGGGCATCATCGGGGTATATCCGCCGACCGACAGGTTCTTCCCGATCGGCACCGCGATGAACAAGAACCTCACCATCAACATGGGAAACGGCAACCATCCGCGGTACATCCCGAAGCTGCTGGAAATGGTGGAGTCGGGAGTGGTGCACCCACAGAAAATGGTCACCCAGCATGAGCCGATGCGGGACGTGCTCGCCGCCTACGAGGAGTTCGACCTGCGCCGTCCTGGCTGGCTCAAGGTGGCCCTGGACCTGACCAGCTAACACGGAAAAGCCGCCGCCACGGGTATGAAAACGGCCGGCGCCGATCGGCGGTGCCCACGGCGCTTCCAAGGCGGCGCTGGAGCTGCTCACCCGGTCCTGTCGTCGCTTTCCTGGCGACACCGGTCAGCTCCTGTCAGCCTCGTCGAGAAACTGCACCCGTGGTGGACCGTGTGTACCAGCATACGAACCAGACGATGTTGGTCGAAGGCCCCGAAATCGCTGTCCGCCCGGTAGCCGCACGGCAGCCGACCAGGGGCGATGCCCGATAGCCGCCGGGATGGGCGCCGTCGCTCGCGCGTCGAACGTGCGTTCCGTTTCTTGGGCAGGTGGCCCGTCCTGCCCCCTTGCCTCGGCGCCCGCGATGCGCCTCCAGTCTGGGTGTCGGTCTTGGTCGCGCGTCTGATCATGCAGGCTTTCGCCGTTCCAAGGATGTCGCGTCAGTCCGCTCGTGGCGACCCCGCCTTGTTCGGCAGGGTGACCGCGGGGAGCTGCGGTGAATGCTGTGAGAGGTCGCCAGGGTGACGCGGCTGGAGGCGGTCAGGGCAGTGGCACGGTGCGCGGCACCACTGTGACGGTGTTGGTGACGGGACTGTGCTTCCTGTGGGCGTGGCTAGGGACGGCTGACAGGCGTCGGCCTGGCTTCGCCCAGCCTCGCGGCGGCCGGTGTTCGCCACACGGCTGGCGGATCCGACGGGCAGACGTCATGATCAGCGGCGTACTGTGGGCACGTGGATCCGTTGTGTGCCTTCCGGACCGTCGACGATGCTGCCGCCGTGGCGGCCGACATGGTCACGGCCGGGTCCCGCCTGCAGGACATCTGGCGGCACGCGGTTATCCAACTGCTCGACGACTACACCAGCGTGCTGCGCCACCAAGGCCTTGAGGCAGCGCAGGCGATGTGGGCTGACCGCCCTCGGCAGTCCGGCGATCGTCGGGTGGACGCGGCGTTTGCCGCGCTCGGCGAGTATCTGGCCCGCCGCGACGGCTGGCACGCGTCTCCGTGGGTGCGCGACCCGGCACTGGAGGCGGTGCCCTGGTGGTTTGTCACCGCGTTCAGGGGCCTGCATCCCCAGGCGCTGATCGAGTCCCCGCTGTCGTTCCGCAAACGCGGCGTTTTCATCACCAACGGCGCGCTCCAGCGGGCGTGACATGACCAGCCCGGGTCTCAGCCGTGAGTCGATCACGAGCCTGCTCCAGGAGCTCAACGAAGAACTCGGCCGGCGCGGCGCCAAGGCCGACCTGTTCCTTGTCGGCGGCGCTGCACTCACGCTCGTCTACGACGCAACTCGCTCCACCCGCGACCTTGATGCCGTCTTCCTACCGACCGACGTCGTCCGCGCGGCGGCCTCCGCGCTCGCCGAGCGCCACGCGCTTGCGGCCGACTGGCTCAACGACGCGGTGAAGGGCTTCCTACCTGGCCCAGATCCGGGCGCGACCAGGCGCGCGGCTGGTACCAGGACATGCGGACGCTCGCGGACGAGCTGCGCTCATATCTGCCGACGCGCACCCGAGGCGGCAATCCGCCGGCCTGACCCACGCACCACCGACCGCGCGCCGTCCACAGCACCGGAATCCAGTCCGGCGAAGCCGACACCCATTCAGAAAGGGATCGACAGGCAACACCTTCGACATCGGCGGCGCGGACGACTACTGCGGGGTCGTCCCGAACAGCCTCAGCGACGTTAGCGAGATGTTCCCTGGTGCGACGGCCAGCGGAAACGCCTGCGCCGCCGTCCCCAGCGACCAGGTGCCGGCCGGCAGTTGGATCGTCGAGGAGAGCTTCTCCCTTGACGACAACCGGGTGTTCTTCGCCCTCGCGTAGCGACCGCGAGAATCTCGCCCGCGCCCGGCGGCCACCGCCTTTTCATCTGGTTGGAGGAGCAGGAGCGCTCGCTGCGCAGCTCCGACAAACGCAGCCCTCGACATGCCCCCAGGATGGTGGCGTGGTGCGGCGTCGGGGCCTCGGCCGAGGGAGTCGCCGGGCCGACGGCGGGTCCGATGACAGTGGCGAGCCTCGCTGTCGAGGTCGGTGGCGCGGCGACCCGAAGACAGCACGCCGGATGCCAGATGAACTTGTGCCCGGCGTTGACAGCACCGCCGGGGCCGGCACGTTCGAGGAGCCCGGCATTGTACGAACCGGCTTCCCGTGCCCGCTGACCTGCACCTATAGAAGATCTCCACGCACCCAGTCTGATAGCTACAACCTATTTACCCAGGTCGGCGGCCCACTACGGAGCGTGGTGGGCCGTCCGGGGCTCGAACCCGGACGCACCCACCCATGCGGGCGGCATCACCCTAAGCGGCCGGACACCCACCGTTCCCTTCCGGTAACTGCCTAGCAGGGCGGTCGACGATTCAGCCGGCCTCGAGAAGGTCCTGGAGCTCGGTGAGGGCGGTCCGCAGATGTCCGGCGAAGGAGTGCATCTGCTCAGCCACCACGCTCGGGGTGCTCAGGTAGACGTTGAAGCGGTCCGGCAGCAGCACGTAGGCGATCCCGATGCACCTGTTACTGGTTGATCCGAATCCGAAGTACTGGATGTGGGTGGACGGAGCCGAGCTCGTGCTCAGGTAGTCGTCCCGGGTGACCAGCCAGCCGGGGGTGTCGAACAGGTCGAGGTGCTCGGTGATCCCCAGTTCCTCGCCGCGACGGGCCTGGATGAACTGGAGTTCCCAGAGGTGCTGCTCCGGGGCCCGTCCCGCCTGGCAGTCCCGCGCTCGCGTGACGTGGGCGTCGGCCGCGGCCCGCAGCGCGGCCAGTCGGGTGGCGGCGTCGGCGGCCGGGTCGTCCATCACCCGGACGAACGCCTGGATCTCCGGCGTGATGACCCGCATCGCCTCTGTGCGACCGCGCCGGTACTGCCGGGTCGCGATCGACTCGTAGGTGGCGCCGACCAGGCCCTTCGAGCGGTTGTGCGCCAGCTGGTAGGCGAGCTGGACGAACGCGTCCGGCGAGATCCGCAGGCTCTTCGCCCGGTTGGACCCGAAGTCGTCGAACGACAGCGTGGCCGTGGCCGTGGCGGCGGCGTATGCGCTGAACGCGTCACCTGCGGCAAGCACGTCCGCGCGCAGGTCGTCGTCCAGCGTGAACGTGACCGGCCGGACGGCGGGCACGCCCTGGGAGCGGGCGCCCGACCGGGCCGAGTGCTCGGCCGCCGGAGCGCCGAGCATGTCGTCGACCAGGCTCAGCACGGTCGTCCCGTCCAGGCCGCAGTGCTCGATGTTGATACCGGCGCTGCCGTCCGCGAAGACGATGAGGGACACCGACTTGTCGAACCAGYGGTTGCCGCAGTCGCCGTGGAGAAGGTTGTCGCACGCTTCCTTGGCATCGGCGGGCGTGAGGTCGTCGAGGCAGAGGCAGAACAGCGCGGTCTCGACGGTGTCGAGGGCAGTCGCGTTGCCCGGGTCGCAGGCGAGCAGCGATTCACGGCTCGTAGCCCAGGCCGCGCGTGCCTTGGTGGTGAGCCGGCCGACCGACGTCTCCGGGGCGGCGCGCTCCGCCCCCGCCTTCAGGATCGCGTCCAGGCCGCTCTCGAGATCGTCGAGCGTGTGCGGATGCCCCTCGGGGCCCACCACGTCCATCCGGAACAGGTGGCCGCGGTGGAGGACGACGATGTGGCGTGCGGTGGAGGGACCCGGTGACGGCTCGCTGTACGGGGTGCGGACGGTGTCCTGCACCTGCCCGGGGATACGGGTCGTCGAGAACAGGAACCGGTTCTGGTCCATCGACAGCGCCTGGCCGCGCTGGATGATCGGCTCGATCGCCTCCGCGTCGAGGCGCAGCTTGTAGTCCAGCGCCGAGGCGATCAGCCCCGCGGCCCGGGCTGTCTGACCGGCGTCGGACTCCTCGAAGAGGAAGATGAAGTTCGCGTTGAGGGCGATGCGGTCACGCCGCCCCAGGTAGCGCGAGGCCCAGAAGGCGTCGAGCCAGCTGTGCACGCCGGGGGTGGCGTCGTAGCGCTCCAGCTCGGCGTGCAGGGCACGGCCCGGACCGCCTGGGCGGGCGAACGCGGCGAGCGCCGTCTCGGTGGCTGCCAGCTCGTCCGGGGTCAGCAACGGTGAGCACCACTGCAGGAACCGGGCGCAGGTGTCGTCCAGAGTGGGCAGCGGCACCCGCGGGAGCCGGTCGTCGTTGACGAACGTACCGGTGTTCGACCATTGCGGCCCGGCCTCGGATGCCACGGGGCTCGGCTGCCGGAGGCCAGCTGCCGTGGCCTCGGGCGCGTCGCTGCTCGGTGACGGGGCGTTCGGCGTCATTCGTGACCTCGGGGGGCGTGGGACGGGTGGCCCGACGGCCGTCGGGCTCCTGCTGATGACGGAGCTGGCGCCGGGGATGTCGATACCGGAGTGCCGGTACTCGCGATACTCGCGGCAGAAGTGCTGGCGGTAGCCGCGACGGAGGCGGAGGCGGTAGTCGCGGCCGAGGCGCTGGCGGCGTGTGCGGCGAAGCTGCCGCGGGGGCGTGACACGTACAGCTGGGCGTACATCCAACCGTCGCTCTCCAGGCCGTGCGGGTCGATGCCCACCGTGGCGAGACTGTCCAGCACGAGCTGCTGTTCCTGCGCCGAGGCGAATCTGCGCTGGCGGAACATGCGGTCGAGCCTGACGGTCTCGTATCCCCTCTCCGCGAGGCTCRCCCCGATGGCGACGAACGGGAACATCCGCAGTACGAAGTGCGCCATCCACGGTCGCTTTCCGTCAGCCGCCTCGATGGCGTCGAGAACCCGGGAGATGGTTCGTTCGCCAACATAGCCGAGACAGCCGGTCGAGATGACGAGATCGGTGCCGGCGAGCTGCCGTCGCTGCCGTTCGGTGGGATCCGCGGCCTCCAGGTCGGCGTGCACGGCATCGTCGAGAAAGCCTGCCGCGAGAGCGTAGGAGAGGGCCTCGTTCGACACGTCGAGACCCACGAACACCGCGCCGGTCGGCAGGGAGCCACCCGAACGCCCGTTGGAGCTCAGAGGCCCGGAAGTGGGTGGCGGGGACACTCTGGTGGAACGGACAAGTTCGCGGTCGCGGGCCAGCAGCTCGTCACGGGTGTAGCCGTGGGCCTCGGGTGCACCGTAGCGCTCGTACAGGTGCTCGAGGGTAACCCCGCAGCGCAGCAGTGCCGCGTTGATCCCGTAGGACGAACCGATGTCGAGGATCTTCAGCGGCGACGGGTGACGTCCGGGAGGATCGCCGGGCATCGGGCGGCCTGATGCCCGGTAGTCGGCCACGGTCTCGACGAAGTACGGCCTGGCGATTTGGGGGACCTGATAGGCGAGCGTACGCAGCGTCGTGAAATATGCCCGTGGATCAGGCTGGTCGTAGATGTGATCCAGTGAGACTTTGCCAGTGGCATCGAAATGCACAGGTCAGACTCCTGCAGGTCATGGTCGGGACCGGACTCGCCCTCGCGAGGCCGGCTCTGGGATACCAGTTCCCATGAACGCGGACCAGCCGATCAGCACGCCGACGCCGCGCCGGCGGGTCGAGGGCCATGGGCGTGGTCGGCCTGCGCGATCGGACCGCCGGCTCAATCGCCGGCTCAGTCGAGCAGGCTGTCGCCCCGCACGCGAGCCGCCTGCCCGGCGGCCTCGAGATGTTCGGGCAGCACCCGGCCGAACAGCTGCCTCGTGCGCGCGACGCTACCGATGACACCGGGGCGCTCGCAGTAGGCGAAGATCGCCGAATGACGGGCGGTGCCCCCCTGCACCGGGCTGACCCGGTGCAGCGAGAAGCGGCCCCGGAACAGCTGGAGATCGCCGGGACGGAGCATGAGGCGCTGTGTCCGCCGGTCATCCCGACCGGTGAGGACGTCACACACGGCCTCGAGGTTCTCGGCCTCGGCGGACCGGATGTCGGGACAGTACTCGAAGACCCCGCCTGCCTCCGACTCCTGGATCAGCAGGCTCAGCGAGAACTCGTTGGTGTCGAAGTGCCAGGGGTGCTCGTCTCCGGGCCGGATGACGTTGAGGCACAGCTGGGCCAGCGGGTCCGCCAGCTCGTACAGGCGATCAAGCCCGCAGCAGGCAGCCACGAACCGCCGAAACGACTCGTTGGAATACAACCGCCGTATGCCCACACCGTCGGGGACGAGATCGGCCGCGACGAACGCGTTTCCGCGCCGCATGGTGATACGCCCGGGATGACCTTCGGGTAGCGGCGTCCCCATGTCGATGTTGTATGCGTTGACCGTCTCGGCCTGGTAGTACGCCGACGGAGCAAGCTCAGCGCATTCGGYACGCAGGGCCTCACGGGCATCGGGGCGAACGAATTCAGCGAGGACGCTGCAACCCGTTGCCTCCAGCTCTCGACGGACTCTGGCCGCCAGGTCGTGCCAGGCTGCACTCGCCGGATGCGCGAGAGGATAACGGTCGGTGTCGACCAGGTCATCCAGACCATCGAGCGCGGTGGCGACGCCGGGTCCACTGGAGCACCCAGGTCCGCCGGGGCTTTCACGCACGGCGGCGTATCCAGCTGCGGTGGCGCGCTCGGGCCCGATGACACGTTGAGGAACACTGACACGTTCAGCAGCAGTGACGCTGTTGGGCACGGCGCTGTCCACGGGCCCGGGCATACCTGGCAGAAGGCCCTGGCCCGTGGATCCCGCCGCATCATCGCCGCAGGTCAGAAGGCTGTCTGATCCAGCAGGGCAGGCCGCACCGCGCGCTGCAGCAGTTCTCGAGCGGCTCACGAGATCCTCCCTACGCCGGGCGTGCGCACCTCACCATGGCGCGCCTGACTGGGTTTCCGAACATTCTTGCCTCGGCTACCAGCACATGAACATGCCTGTGATATCCGACACTTTTATGTTCTTTCTACACTCAGGGCTGGTAATCGGGCTTCCTTCTCAGCACCGATTTCCTCCCTTCCGGACGTGTGGGATGCCAGACCTGGACCGTCGGYGTTGAGTCGGGCTTTCAGGCGCAATGCCGTTGAGTTGCGGGTCTGACAGGGGTCCGACCGCCCGGATGATCTRCACAGTTTCGGCCGGGCGGCGGATGGGTGGAGGAGRCCGTGGCCGTTGGGGGTTCCACGACAGGAAACGGGACATCTTCCGTTTGGCCTGCCGGACCACGCAGCGGAGCCGACACACAGGGTTGATCTCTTCCTGAAGCTCACGGGTAAGGTGAGCGAGTTCAGCCGTGAGATGATCAGAGGGGAAAGCCCCGGGCACAGGGGCGACACTGCGCCAGACCACCCGTAGGACGGCGGCGACGGACGCCCTGGGGGATCCAGCGGCTCGCCGCGGTTCACCACCGCGGCGTGCATCAGGACCCGCAGCCCGCGGTGTAGACCGCCAGGTGCGCGAAGATCTCCTGGAACACCAGCTCCGGGCTCTTGTTCCCAGCTGCAGCGGGCACGCGCCGACCGGCGCCGGACCGCACGGCGTAGCGGCATCCAGAAGCGGCGCAGGTTGTCCGGTTCGATCGGAGTCCCGATCTTCGTCGTGAACAACCGCAACTCCCCGCCGACCCGCAGCGGCGTGTGACGCACCGTCAGCGTCTCCCGGTCGGTGTCGATGTCCGACCACTGGAGGCCGAGCAGCTCCCCGCGGCGCATACCGAGGAACAGCGCCAAGACCAGCGGCGCGTACAGCCGGTCGCCCGCCGCCGCGTCGAGCAGCGCGTGCGCCTGTTCGACCGTCAGGCCGCGGTCGACGCCGTAGCGCGGAGTCGAGACCTGCACCAGCTTCGCGACGTTCCGCCGGATCAGCTCCTCCCGCACCGCCGCCTGGAGCGCGTTACGCAACACCGCATGCACGACCTGAACCTGACGCTTCGACGGCAGCCGCTCGCAGCACCGGCCGACCGCGCAGCAACGCCGCTCGCCTTCCGGTCGCTCCTTGTCCACACCCCGCGGACAGCACCGGCAGGTGCTCTCCGTCCGCCGGATGAACTGCCGAACGTCCGCGCCGGTCAGCCTGTTCAGCCGCTTCTTCCCAAGACCCGGCACGAGGTAGATCCGGACCGCCTTCTCATAGGTGACATACGTGTTCGGCTGACGGTTCGGTTTCACGGTCTACGCTCCCCGGGCAGCCCGACCCGCAGCCTGCCAGCGGCGAGACTGTCTGTGGCCGATCCACACACCCGAATCTGGGTCCTGTGTGGAACTACGAGAGCGAACCCCGCTATGCCGGCCTTTCCTGACGAGAGTAGACTCCGGGAGATGAACGGAGCCGACTTCGTAAGGTAAAGGTTAGGGGCTCGAGTCCTCGTCTCCGCCGTCACCTTTAGGGCCTTCCTTTTCTTCCTCTCCGTCGATCAAGGGTGAAGCGGGGTGTCGACGTGACCCGTTGACGCCGTCCTTCCAGGCCCGGCGTCGCGAACCGATGAGTGTGGCCGCGGAAATCCAATGGTCACTGTTGCCCCCGCTGACCATGATTACCCCGCAGGTCGCCGTAGCCGGTGTCCTTGAACCCGCCTACGACATCGCAGGCGACAGCTTCGACTACGCTCTCAACGATGAAATCCTGCACGTGGCCGTTATCGACGCGATGGGTCACAGTCTGGACGCCGCAGTTCTGGCAACGGTCGCGATCGGTGCCTACCGGCACGCCAGACGTGCCGACATCGGGCTTGCCGAGCTGTACATGTTCATGGACGCAGCCATCCACAGGCAGTTCGGACCCGACCACTTCGTCACCGCACAGATGATGCGTTTGGATATCGGAACTGGTCACCTACAATGGGTCAATGCAGGTCATCCGGCAGCGCTACTGATCCGCGACCATAGGGTTATCCAGGCGCTGGAGAGCCCGGGAACCCTACCGGTCGGATTCGGTGGTGACATACCGCAGGTCAGTGAGCAGACGCTCTTGCGCGGCGACCGGGTGCTATTCTTCACCGATGGCCTCATCGAGGAGCACGAAAAGGGCGGAGAACAATTCGGCGAAGAACGCCTGATCAGCTTCGTTGAGAATATCCGGGGTAAAAGCATCCGGGAGATGGTCCGAGATCTGTCCCATGCACTGATGCGGGAAAGGTGCGGAATCACGACCGACGACGCGGCTCTCTTCCTGGTCGAGTGGCGCGGGGGCACCGCCGACCATCTCGCCAGCATAGATATTTAACCAGGAAGACGTTGATGGCGCCGATCGTCTCAGGTTCCGTCTCAATCGTGCGTGTCCGCGGCTGTTCGCGGCGATGAGGGAGCCTGCCCGACGCGCGAAACGAACCGCGACGGAGCGCGGTGAACCCGCCACCGCGGCACGAAAAAGCAGACAGTCGGAGCCGAGTCTCCGGTCCGGTCCGACCGGCAGGCCGTGCCATTCGCGTGCCAGTAGCAACGTCGACAGAGGGCACAGGACCGCCGTCGACCTGGGCAGCGCCCCGTCCACGCCCTGGCAGGCGCCGCAGACCACACAGGTTTCCCAAGCTCATGACGCGTGTAGGCCCGTGCTGCGCGTACAGCCATCCGTAAGGCCAAGCCCACGAACACCGGCGGACATGAGCGGAACCCGTCAGGGGGGCTGTATCCGAGCCAGCTCCGCGTGGACCGCAGTCAGCCGTGGGTTTCCCGCCCCTGCGGACGACTGCTGGCAGCGACGACTGCTGGCAGCACCGCATCGCCTGACAGCACTGCGTCGTCCCGAGTTGTGGCTCTGTCACGGGAACGCCAGCCGAGCCGGTCTGCGATGCGCCGGACCAGGCCCGTGCGGCCGTGACGGTCGGGCGTCGATGAGCTGAGGTGGGGCGGGGCTCGGAGGGGATGCCGCACGCGATCCGCTGCGCCTGGGGTCTTGCCCGTCGCTGACAGGGTCCGATAGGGTCCGGATAGGACATGGGACTCCGAGTTTCAAGTTTTGAGTGCGCGAGGGGTGGGTGTGCGTTCCGACGATGCGGGCCCGCCGGCCGGGGATCGGCAGCCGCGCGGCCTGGGCCGGCGCGCACGACGGTCGGAGGATGAGACCGTCCGGCGGATGCTGCGCACGGCGGCGGACGTGGTGAACCGGACAGGACTGACCGTGAGCCTGGACCACCTCAACCTCGAGGAGATCATTCGTCTCGCCGACGTGTCACGCAGTGCTGTCTACCGTCGCTGGCCGTCCAAGGACCTTTTCGTCTCCGACCTGGTGAAGGAACTGGCGGCGGGCGCCGTCCCGGGTATCGAACGGGACGAGATAGAGCTGTTCCGACGTGTCGTGCGCGCACACGAGGACGGGTTCAGCACGCCGCAGGGCCGGCGGGATCTGATTACCGAGCTGTTCCGCGAACTGGCTCTGCTCGACTTCGAGGTGCTCCGGACGTCGGCGGGGTGGCGGACCTATATCGCCTTGCACGCCACGTTCCTGAGCCTGCCCGACGGAGGGCTCCGTGAGGAGGTCCGCGAGGCTCTCGCCCAGTCCCAGCGCGACCATGTCGCTCGCGTCGCGCGATCCTGGGTGCAGCTCACCCAGGTGTTCGGCTACCGGCTGCGCCCTGAGCTGGAAGCCACGTTCGACACGATGGTGAACCTGTTCGACGCGACCCTTCGGGGGTTGTACCTCGTATCCCTCGCCACTCCGGACGTCGCCGAGCGGCGACTGAACGCACGCCCGTTCGGGGCTTCGGGCACGGAGGAATGGTCGCTTCCAGCGATGGGGCTCGCCAGTGTCGCGATGACCTTCCTGGAGCCCGACCCGACTGTTGTCTGGAGCGACGAACGGAGCACGGCGGTGCGTCAGGCACTGGCGCCCTGGACGATTCCCGACGCATAAGCCGCCATTCCCAGCCCAGGACGACCGAGGTGACAGGGCCCCCCATGGCGACCCCCGCAATCCGCGCTGTCGGTCTCGGTAAACGCTACGGTAAATTCCACGCACTGCGCGATCTTGATCTCGAGGTTGCTCCCGGCGAGGTCGTCGGCTATCTGGGGCCCAACGGCGCGGGGAAGACCACGACGATCCGGCTGCTTCTCGGATTCGCGCACCCGACATCCGGACGTGCGGAGATCTTCGGGCACGACTGCCAGCGACGGAAGACACAGGCCCACCGTCATCTCGCCTACGTTCCGGGCGAGGCGAACCTGTGGCCGGAACTGACCGGAGCCGAAACGCTGTACCTGCTGGGCCGAGTCCAGGGCCGGGTGGACGCCGCCTACCGCGGCGAGCTCGTCGAACGGTTCAGCCTCGACCCGTCGAAGAAGGTGCGGGCCTACTCCAAGGGCAACCGGCAGAAGGTGCTGCTGATCGCCGCCCTGATGAGCCGCCCCGACCTGCTCGTGCTGGACGAGCCGACCAGCGGGCTGGACCCGTTGATGGAGCAGGCGTTCCGGCTCAGTGTCGCGGAGGCCCGCGACGCGGGCCAGAGCGTGTTCCTCTCGTCGCACATCCTCAGCGAGGTCGAGGCCCTGTGCGACCGGGTCGGAATCCTGCGCGAAGGGCGGCTCGTCGAGATGGGAACGCTCCGCCAGATGCGCCACCTCGCGGAGTTGGCCGTCGAGCTCACCTTCGACCGGCCGCCGCCCGACCTTGCCCGCGTACCGGGCGTGACCCGGGTCGTGGTGGACGGCCACCGAGCCCTGCTGGGGGTACGGGGGCCGATCCAGCCCCTCCTCGACGCCCTTTCCGGTACCAATGTCCAGGAATTCCTCAGCCGGGAGCCCTCCCTGGAGGAACTGTTCCTCGCCCACTACGGACCGGACGAAGTCGAACGCGACGAGGGGTCGCCGGAACAGCTGACGCGGCAGCGGGCATTGGCATGACGGTGCTGCCTCTCTCGGTGCCGCGTGGCGCCCTGAGCCCGGCGGGCGGTGACGCACGCCTGGTCGTGGGCGGTCGAGTGGCCCGTGCCGCCGCCCGGTCAGGCGCGCTGTGGGGGTGCGTGTTCGGACTGTTCGTCGTCGTGCAGACCGTGGCGTTCACAGCGCAGTACGACACCCAGGCGGCCCGCGACCAGATGGCCGCCACCTACGGCACGGAGGGTGGCCTGACCGCGGTCCTGGGCCAGCCGGACGCGCTCAACACCGTCGCCGGCTGGGCGACCTGGCGCTTCGTGGGCATCCTGGGCCTGCTCGGGTCGGTGTGGGGAGTCCTGCTGGCGACCCGCCTGCTGCGCGCCGAGGAGGCCGCCGGGCAGCTCGACGCCCTGCTGGTCCGTCCCGTCAGCCGGGCCCGGTGGCTCGCCGGACGCCTGGCGGTGTCCTGCCTCCTGCTCGGCTGCGCCGGCGTGGCCGCCGGCGGCGGCGCCTGGGTCGGTACCGCCGGCCAGAGCGACGGGATAGGCGCCGGGGACCTGGTGACGGCCGGGGTGAACATCGTCCCGCCCGGCCTGTTCCTGCTCGGCCTGGGCACCCTGGTCTTCGGTGGGTGGCCCCGAGCTACCCGGCCCGTTGTCTACGCCTACCTGACCTGGGCTTTTCTCATCGAGTTCTCCGGCGGCGCCGTGCGTCTCCATCACTGGCTGCTGGACACCTCCGTCTTCTTCCACGTGTCCCCCGCGCCGGCGGGTCCCCCGGACTGGTCGAGCGCCGCGGTCCTCAGCGGCCTCGGGATCGCGGGGGCCGTGCTCGGCGGCTTCCTCTTCCGCCGCCGAGACCTCCGCGCCGCGTGAGCGCCGAAGCCCCGGACCGTACCGCGAGCAAGCATGAAAGGCCCGACACGTGACAGTGTTGATCGTGGTGGAGTCGTGTTTCGGCAACACGACCGCGGTGGCTCATGCCGTCGCAGCCGGTCTGACTCGAACCGTCCCGCTGGAGACGGTCAGCGTCGTCCACCCTGCCGAGGCTCCCGTGGCCCTGCCCGGCGACGTCCGGCTCCTGCTGGTCGGCGCCCCGACCCACGCCTTCTCACTTCCCCGGCCGCAGAGCCGTAGGGAGGCCGGAGAAAAAGGGGCACAAGACGTCGACCTCCCCGGAGTTCGCGAGTGGATCGAGAGGGTGACACCGTCCAAGGATCTTCACGTCGTCACCTTCGATACCTCGATCAAGACCAGGTTCGTCCCTGGAACAGCGGCCAAGGCCTCGTCGAAAGCGCTGAAGAAACGAGGGTTCCGCCACGTCGACCGTGGACCAGGTTTCTTCGTCACCGCCACCGAAGGGCCCCTGGCGGACGGGGAACGCGAGCGGGCCGAGGCGTGGGGGGTGCAGCTCGGCCGAGACCTGAACGGCTCGCCGGGCCGCACCGGCAACAGCACCGGCTGACCGCCACCATCCAGGTTCCGGGCCTCTGATGGGACCCAGGTTCCGGGCCTCTGATGGGACCCAGGTTCCGGGCCTCTGATGGGACGTACCGGGTCGCCGTGAGGCAGGCTCGGTGCTGGTAGCCGCTGGCAGCCACAAAGCGTCGGCTCAGCTCTCAGCGGGGGGGATGTTGGGGTTGAGCCGGAAGCGGTTTTCCGGGTCGTAGCTGCGCTTGACCTGTCGAAGGCGCTCGACGTTGCGTCCCCAGGCTCGTGCCCGGGCGGCGTCGTCGAGATCGGCGTCGCCGCCGAAGTTGAGGTAGGTGCCCGACGCGGCCCGCAGTGTGACGGCCTCGTCGTAGGCACCGCGTACCCAACGGATGTTCGCGTCGTCGTCGGCCGGGTCCAGCCAGTTTCCGTCGAGGCTCAGCATGTGCCGGGCGCTGCGATCGCCGAACGCGGTTTCCGCCGCCCCGACCCGCGACATGGCGCCTCCCAGGAGAGGCACGTGCACCAAGGTCGTCGGGTGCGGGCGGTCCTGGCCGACGCGGACCACGAACGCGGTCGCATCCTCGTCGAGTCGGTCCAGGTAGACGGACTTCCAGTAGCTCTGCAGCCCGCCCTTCGGGAAGAACGGGTCGAGGGAGGACTGCGCTGTCCGGTACGACAGCGCCTGGCTCATGTCGGCGAGCGGCGCGCCGAACTCGGCAAGCGCCCGACACGCCCGCTGGCCCTCGTCCGGGTCGCCCGCGTACAAGGCGGCCGTGATGAACACGTCGCGGTTGTATACAGCGGGCGGGAGTGCCGGCGACGCCGGCAGCGACCACATCATGGCACGGCTGGTGACCTCGTCGGGGACGGTGGACGTCCAGTCCCCCCAGCGGGGGAGCACCTCGGCAGCGGCGTCGATCGGGTAGACGACCATGCCGTTCCAGACGACCGGACCGAGCGGATAGGCCTCGAACTCGAAGGACACCACCACGCCGAAGTTGCCGCCCCCGCCCCGCAGCGCCCAGAACAGGTCCTCGCGCTCGGAGGCGCTACACCGCACGACGTCGCCGCTGGCCGTCACGACCTCGGCCGCACGCAGCGCATCGCAGGCCAGCCCGTACTTGCGGTGCAACCAGCCGATTCCGCCACCGAGCGTCAGACCAGCCACACCCGTGGTYGACACCACTCCCCCGGGTACCGCGAGCCCATGCAGCTGCGTCTCACGGTCGACGTCGCCCCAGGTCGCACCACCGGCCACCCGCACACGCCGCTGTTCCGGGTCGACCCAGACACCCCGCATCGCCGACAGGTCGATCATCAAACTGTCGTCGGCCGTGGAGGTCCCGGCGATGCTGTGGCCGCCGCCGCGGACGGCGACGAGCAGGTTTCGCGTTGCGGCGAGGCGGACGGCGTCGACGACGTCGGCAGCCCCGGTGCACCGGATGATCAGACCTGGCCTGCGGTCGAGCATGGCGTTCTGGATGACCCGCACGTCGTCGTACCCGACGTCGTCCGAGGTCAGAACCTGCCCGCGGAAGATCGCACGGATCTCCTCGACCGTCTCGTCCGAGAGTGTCTGCCGCTGGCCTTCCAGCGTGAGCACCTGTGCCGACATGGAGCGCTCCTCCCCCTTGCGCTCGCCGGTGTCCACTGGTGAGCACCGGTCTGCGTCACTCACCCCTACAGGGTCGCGCTACGACCGGGTCGTCGCAAAGCGTGCCGGTACAGCAACCAGGCGTTGCCGTCGCGGGTGGCAGGTCAGACCGCGACGATCTGATCGTCCTGCGTCATGGTGCCCACACACGCGACGAGGACGAGCCGGCCTACCCCGGGAAGCACCTCTACAGGAGCACACCGAGGAAAATGAGCAGGATCAAGGGGAGAAGGCCGACAAGACTCCAGGTCAGAGAGGAACGGGCGGCCTGCCGGGCGCCAGCGAGATCCCCCTGAATACGTCGTGGCTCGACCGTCGCCGACCTGTTGATCGCAACGATGCCGCACGGCGGGAAGATCAGCGTGACGATGATCGCCAGCCAGAGAAACGAGTGCACCGGTGGAATCATCGTGGGGCCTGGCCATCCATAACCCCACCACACGCGGTGGGGAGCCCCGTAGCCCGCTTGCGGATAGCCAGGGACCGGATAGCCAGGGCCATGGCCGCTGTGGGGACGAAACCCAGGCGTCCAGCCGCCAGGGCCCGTCCCAGCGGTTGTTCGCCACAGCTGCCATGGGTCCTGTCGCTCATGCCCTTGCCGTTCATCCCACAGGCTCGGTTCCTGCTCCGGTCCGGTACCGCTGTCCGCGCCGGCGCGCGCCTGCGCGGCGGTCTCCTCAAAGTCTTCGGCCGGGGCGGACGGGACGTCCCAGAGCCCGCCGGCAGGGTGGCCGCCACGCGTTCGGTCCGCGTCGCCGGTGTCGGCCCGCCTGTCCTCGGCCGCAGTGTGCCCTCGTTCGGATGTTCCGTGCCGCCCGGTCCGCGACGCGGCGAGATGGCGGTCGTAGTCCGTCCGCAGATCACGTAACACCTCGTACGCCACGTTGATCAGAGCCATCTCCGCCACGTCGGTCCCGCCGGTCCGGTCCGGGTGACGGGCCCGCGCGAGGGCCCGGTAAGCCTCCTTGATCTCCGCGTCCGATGCCGACGCTGAGATATTCAGCATCTCGTAGGCGTTCTGGCCGTGCAGCGCCCGGAGCATGCGGGCCAGCCGGGTCAACGCCCGATCCTGCGGACCACGTCGGCGCGGTAGCAGGCGAGGGACCAGTGAGCCGTCGCGAGGCTGTGCCCCGGCGGGATGCGCATGCGGCCCGCCGCAACCGTCACGGTCCGTGGGCCAGCGAGGATGAACGTGACAGCGTCCATGGTCGTGGCGGTGCCCTCGTAGTGCCAGTCGGCGCGCAGGATCTGCTCTCCGCGGACGAAGGGCTCCTGTAGAAGCTGCTGGACGAGGGGCGGTAGGTTGCCCAGCACCTCACGCTCGCGGCTACTCAAGCTCGTGCTCGGCGGAGCCCCGTACGGCAGATGCTCGTCGGCCGTCGACGTCGACGATGCCGCCGGCGGTGGGGTGCCGGAAGCGCGGGCGCCGGGACGATGATCGATGTTCTTCCTGCGGACCGTCGCCGGATCGATGACGTAGGTGCTGACGGAGTAGCTGCGCGTGCCGTTCGGACGGGTCGTGGGTTCGGCGACGCAGAGGCCCAGGCTTCCGAAAGCGACCGCCTTGACCCGCCCGTCCATCTGGGTGATCGCCCACCATGCCTGGATTCGGCCGGCACGTTCCTCCACACGGGAGCGGATCTCGGAGTCGAGCATCCGCCAACAGGCGTCACGCAACGGGAGTGAGACGAAATCGAACCCGTGCGCGGCGAAGACCGGCGGAACCGGAGGGTCTGCTCCACGGATATCCGCGGCCGCGGACCGGAAAGGCTCCACAGCGGACGGCGTCGACGCATGCGGCCGAGGACCACGTCGGTCGGGATCATCGATCAGGGGAAGGCGGTCGGGGGGCATACGCGATATCACCTCGCCTTTGGCCAGACAGGACCGTGCACTGCTAACGCGCCAGCGGCTCCTTGCGGGGTGGCGGCTGCCGGTCGAGGCCGATCCGAACCTGCAGGCCAAGATGCTGTTCCAGCAGATGTTTGAGTTCTGGATCCTCGATGAGCCGCAGCCGCTCCTGTTCACGGGCATCCGCCCTGGCCTGCCGTTGCGCGGAGCGCTGTGCACGTTCCATTGCCTGCTCGGCGCGGCGAGCCGAAGCCTCGATCTGCCACCGTTCCCGGACGAGGTCCTGACGCTGCCGTTCCTGCGCGCGCAGGAACTCCGACCGCAGTGATCGCCGACGAGCCACGATACATAGCGCATCAGAACGTGCGCCGACTGACAAGAGTCGATCGCACATGGACCAACTCCGAGACGGTCCGACCCCCATCGAACGCATGGGGTAGCAGTCGGCCCGGATGGATGGCTACGAGGTCATCACCGGCCCTGAACTGCACATCTCGGCCGACCCGGCGCACCGGTGGGATACTGCCTCGGCTGACAAGACGAGGCAGGTTCGCCGCTCCGCCGCTGTGGCGGCCGGTAAGGAGCGGCGGTATGCCCTGCGGGAGGTGCCTGAGCACACGGCCAACGGTGTTGTCGCCGAGACGTTCATGACCGCGTGGCGGCGCTTCTCCGAGGTGCCCGACCCTCGTTGCCCTGGCTGCTGGGTGTCGCTCGCAGGGTGGTGGCGAACCAGCGCCGCGGCGAGACGCGTCTTGCGCGGCCGCGGCTGACCATACGGGACGAGACGGAGCCGGCCGGGGGCAATCCGGTACGTCTAGGCCGGCGGGGTGTAACCGTGGATCTCGTGCTCGGCGATGCGCCACACACCGTCCGGCTCGCGCCGCTGGAGCTGGCGGTGGTCGAACACGGACCGGGCGGTGAACGGCCCGTCGCCCTCAAGCGTGAACGCCGCCGCCGTGTACTCGACCGCTGTGCGATCGGCATCGAGCGACCAGGCCCGCAGGTTCGTGATCAGGTGTCGGCCACGCAACGGCGACATACCGCGCTCCATCACGGACCGGACGGYGTCCCTCCCGTGGGCCTGGAACACCGTCGCGTCCTCGGTGTACAGCGCCAGCGCGGCGTCCACGTCGCGGGCGTCGAACCGGCTGAACAGCTCGGCCACGAGCGCCTCGGCTGTTAGCCGCCGCGCGACTTCCGCACTGTCGGGAACCACTCCTGGATCGCGCATACGCAGTGTCTGCCCATCGTCGGCGGCGAGCATTCGGCTAAGCCTACTCCCACGGGCCCGGGCCAGAACCGCGCCCGGGACGGTCCGGGTGACGGGAACGGAGTCCCTGAACGGCCAGCGGCTGCCCCGTCAGACCGAGGCTGCCGCGTACTTCGCCTGTCTGGAGGCGATGCAGAACGCAGCCAAACATGCGCCGGGTGCCGCCGTGTGCGTCGACATCGGGCTGGCCGACGGGGTCCTCAGCTTCACGGTCAGTGATGATGGTCCCGGCTTCGATCCGGCCGCCCCGGAAGGCGGTGGCACGGGCCTGCTCGGGATGGCGGACCGGGTGGGCGCGGCGGGGGGCGCCCTGAGCATCCGCTCGGCGCCTGGAAACGGCACCACGGTTTCCGGGAGGCTACCCGCGTCTCCCCTACCTCCCTGGTCCGCCGGATAAGGCGGCACCGCTCGCCCGCTGTCTCAGCGCATTCACCCCTATAGGGATACGCGATGCGACGCACTTCCCGCACGCGGTGTCCTGCCTGATCTCGACGGCGACAACGTCGCCGGTGGACGCCGGCGAACAGGCCACGGCCGACCGAAACCGGCCGCACCTGGCCGCCGGGATGCGCGCCGAGCGGTAGGTGCCCATGCTGGTGCGGTCCGAGGGTTCGCCGTCGAAGGAGCGCCATGATCGAACTGCTGGCCCCGATGCCGCTGTCGTCATGGGCAGGCACCAAAGAGACGCTGCACCGGTACGTGCAGGTCGTAGGAAAGATCCGGTTGAGCGCCAGCCCACGTCGGAACCACTGGTGGAACGTCCCGTTCCACCTCACCGGCCGCGGTATCACGTCCCGTCCGATGGGCCTCGTCGACGGTAACCCGATTTTCACGATCGACTTCGACTTCGTCGGACACGACCTCGTCGTACACAGGCTGGACGGCGAGACGGTGTCGTTCCCGCTCGCGGGGCGATCGGTCGCATCCTTCTACCATCAGACGCTCGAGGCGCTCGGAGCGCTCGGCATCACGGTGCACATCGACCATCCGCATCCCTTCGACCTTCCCGACTCCGCCCGGCCGTTCCAGGACGACACGGAACACGCCGCGTACGATCCGGCACAGGTGACGCGCTACTGGCAGTTGCTCAGTCAGGTCAACCTGATCCTGGAGGAGTTCGCCGGCGGCTTCTCCGGCAAGGTCAGCCCGGTGCACCATTTCTGGCATACGTTCGACCTGTCCCATACCCGCTTCAGTGACCGCCGGATCGACCAGCCTACCGACGTCGACCCAGTGACGCGCGAAGCGTACTCACGTGAGGTCATCAGTTTCGGATTCTGGTTCGGTGACGCCTCCATGCCCGAACCGGCCTTCTATTCCTACACCGCCCCCGAACCCGCCGGAATCACCGACGGGCGGCTACGACCAGACGCCGCTCTCTGGACGCCGCGCGGCAGCAGCCACCTCGCGGTACTACCCCTGGGCGCCATTCAGGACAGCCCCGACCGCCGGGGCGCGGTCCTCGACTTCTACGAAAGTGCCTACCGCGCCGGAGCAACCCGAGCCGGATGGGATATCGACCGGCTCACCTGCCCGCACGGCATCACCGACCCCCAGCTGGCCCCCTCCATGGCATCCACCGGCAGCGCCACGCGGTAAGATCCAGGGCATCCGCGCCGGCGCACAATTATCGGCACGCCGTTTCAGGGGGGCACCCTGGCGATCTTGCAATCTCTGAACTTTTATCCGACCGAGCGGAAGGCAGCCACGCCGGAGCCCTGCTGGTCTGGGTCGACCTGCCGCGCCGGGTTCGGCGCCCAGCCGGTGGAGACCATCCTGGACACCCTGCGCACGGCTTCCTCCCCGGTCGTGTCCTGACCTCGTGTGCCGAGGCTGTCCCCGGTGCACGGGCCGGCCGCCAGCAAGGTCCTCGTCACCTGTGGGGCTGAGGGGGCTGTCGCGACGCTGGCAGGTCAGACCTCGGGGCGGAGCATGCGGGTGCGGCGGGCGACGGGCATGTGAGGGGTCTGGATGTAGGCGTTGCCGACGGGGAGCTGTTCGAGCTCCTCGGAGAGGTCCTTGCCGGTGCGGGTGCGCAGGAAACCGGCGGCCTTGCGGGACTGGGGGTAGTTGACCCGATAGATGATCTTTGTGCCGGCGTTGGCGAGGACGTCGGGGTGGAAATCGTCGATGCCTTGGCTGGCGACGATGACGGCGACGCCGAACTTGCGGCCCTCCTTCATCAGCCGGGGCAGGGTCGCGTCCTTGGCGAGGCGGTGCGCCTCGTCGAGGACGATCGCGAGCCGCAGTTCCCCGGTCTGGCCCCAGGAGAACATGTCCTTGTAGATCTTGCGGAGCAGGAACGCACCAGCGGCGACCTGTGCCTGCTCCACCTCGGCGAAGCCGTGCAGGTCGACGACCAGGCCATCCCGGATCAGGTCCTGGACCTTCACCCCGGTGTTGTCGGTGAACAGGCCGTATTCGAGCAGCGGGCGGCAGCGGGCGAGCACGTTCGCCACACCGCGCTCCTTCTCCAGCGCCGCAATGGAGTCACGCACCTCGTCAAGTGTCGGGATACCACGCGGCGGGATGAGCTGGCCGTGGCCGTGCGCCTCGTAGCCGCTGATCAGCGCCTGGTAGACGACGTCACGCTGGATGTCGCCCAGCCCGCAGACGTAGGCGAAGATCTCCGAGATCGACAGCGCGTTCATTTTGTAGGCGTGCCGCCCGCCGGCCTCGGTCAGCTCGAACGGCGAGAACGGCAGCCCGGCCGCCGCGTCGTGCACCCGCAGCGACGACGGGCGGCGCGGGTCGGAGCTGAACTGACCGTGGAAGTCGATGACCAGCGCGGGCAGGCCACCATCGGCGGCGCCCTGCAGCAGCCGGATCGTCGTCTCCGACTTCCCCTGCCCGGGGATGCCGAGAATGAACAGGTGGGGGCTGCCGATCGTGCCGGCCTCCCAGACCACCTCCTCTTCCGGGGGCAGCGTCTTCCCGACCCGCACCCGGAGGACCTCCGGCGCGCCCGAGGGGCCCCGGCGAACGGATTCGCCGGGGGTGCCCGGCCCGGATTCCGGCCCAGCCGGGACGGGAGGGCGGCCACCGGTCGGGGACTCGGGCGACGGCGGCACGCCGGCCGGTTGACCGCGAGATGGCTGATCGCCAGACGGCTGGCCACCAGACGGCTGGCCCGCGGGCTGACGTGGCGCTTCGGGCCCGTTCTCGACCGACACGCCAGGCGTCTCGTCCGGGTCCAGAACAAGGATCTCCGGATCGGGGGTGTCTGTGCCGAGGGTCGCGGCGGTCAGCGTGCGGATGCGCGTCTCGCCCATGGTGAACTCGTCCACGCCGTCGCCCCGCTGGACGACGATGTAGCCGCTGTGCTGGTAGGAGACCGCCGGGTCGGCGGTGTCGAGCCGGTCGATGCCTTCCTGCATGCGGCCGAACGCGACCGCGTCGGTGACCAGGCCGCGCCGCGCCGCGCGCCGCAGGTAGTACCGCAACAGGGTGGCGAGCCGGGTCCGCTGCAGCGGCCGGTCGATCCGTGCCGGGTCGGCGAAGAAAAGCCGCTGGACGACGTCGACGGTCGCCTTGACCTGGGCGTCGATCCCGCGGGCGAGGTCCTCGCTGTCGAGCATTCCGCGCGACTTCACCTCGACGGCCTCGATGTGCAGCCGCCGCCCCGGGAACCGGACCAGCAGCAGGTCGCACCGGCGCGCCTTCTCGCCGTTGGCACCGCCGCGGTGGGCACGCGGCCCGAACAGGTCGAGATGCGCGTCGACCGGGATGACGATCGTGTCGGCGAGCTCGCCGCGCCGGCGCAGATGGGAGACGACGGCGGCGAGCGCGACCGCCTCCTTGGCACGTTTGTCGTCGCCGGTCGCGGCGAGAATCAGCCGACCGGAGACGAGCAGCAGCTCGTCGACGACCGACGACACCGACTCGCCGGGCTGTTCGAAACCGAGCTCGGTCATCGCATGCAGGAACATTTTCTCGACGTCGGCCCGGTGCGCCGTCGTGATGGCCATCTGGTGGCCGAGGCCGTCGAGGAACTCGGGCGCGTAGTCCAGGATGTAGCGCCGCCCGCCGAACGCCCGCCGCGACGGGTCGTCGAACAGATCCAGGCCGAGGAACCGGTCCAGGACGACGACCCAGTCGCACCGGTCATGCGCGAGGTCGAGGACCCGCCGGGTGTCGCCGTCGACCTGGATCCGGATCCGGGCCGTCGGCGCGGCCCGGTCGCCCCGCACCGCCGGCATGGTCCGCTCCGGGTCCGCCGCGAACGCCTGCGGCAGGGAGGGCGGCACCGTCCTGGTATGACGCACCAGTACCGTCGTCTCGAGGTCTGCCGGGTCCGCATCATGGTCCGTTGGGTCCGACCCGGGATCCGCCGGGTCGACCTGACCGGCGCCGTCCGCGCCGGCCGAGAACAGACTTGAGACAGCCTCGGCGAACCGGCGGTGCAGGTCGGTGACCGGCGCGGAGTCCACACCGCGCGCCGTGGGGAACTCGATCCCCACGTACCAGACCAGCTCGGACGGGTCCCGTCTGGTGACCAGCTGGGTGATGAGCCCACGGAACGAGACGCTGCCACCGCTGGACTCGGCGACGCCCAGGTGCAGTTCGGGACGACTGACGTCGGCGAGCACCGCCAGGTGCGCGTCACGTGCCGCCTCGATCGCGTCCAGCGGGGCGGCGGAGATCTCCAGCGCCGGGTCGAGGAAGCCGCGGCCCGGACGGGCCCGGTTGTCGGCGATGTCGCGCTGCAGCTCGCGCAGGCCGGGCAACGGGTTCGTCTCCGACGCGCCCTCGCCGAACGCCTCGATCCAGATGTGCGGCGCGGTGGCGGCCTCGTCCTCGCCCGGCTCGCGGCCGGCGACGTTGTCGCCGGGTTCGGCGGTGACGGCTCGCAGCGCCTCGCCGAGAAACGCGCCGCTGCCCGGATTGGTCGCCAGGATCCGCAGCCGCTCGGGACTGCGGTGAGTGTCCCGGTAGAGCCTGATGCGGTCGGCCAGCCGAGCGGGCGGCACCTCGCCGACGCTGACGTCGGCACTCGGCAGCCCGAGCGCGGTCACCGTCTCGCTGACGGCCGTCGCCGGGTCGGGCTCGTCGACCGGCAGGTACAGCCCGTAGAGCAGCCGCAGGTTCTGCGCGAACACGTACGGGGCGCCGTCCGGGCCGGCGAGCAGGAACGGCACCCGGGCGGGCGACAGCCTGCCCAGCAGGTCGACGTCGACCTCGTCGCGGCGGTCCTTCGGCGCCAGCCCCCGCAGGCTGGTACGCCACGCCTCCAGTTCGGCGTGGTAGCCGAGGTACCAGGCGACCCGCAGCGGATGCGTGGGCAGCATGACCAGCGCGTCCACCGGGTGGCGCCGTCCGAGGCGGATCCGCAGCCGAAGAGTGTCGATCGAGGTGAGCGCGCGCAGGTCGGCGGCGCCGGAGTCCCGGCGCAGGATCCGCCCGTAGGCGGCGGTGTACTTCGCCCCCAGCGCGGCCAGTTCCTCGGAGAGGGCGGCGACCTCGAGCAGGCCGCGACCGGGCTGGTTGCGGACCGCCTCGAAGAACTCCCGCCGGGCGGCGAGGAACGCCCTGCCCGCGCCCGACGGCCAGCCGGGGCCCACCGCGGCGGCGGCCGCCGCCGCGAACGGCTGCCCGGCGCCCACCTCCGCCTCGTACCGGCCGACGTTGTCCAGCTCGGCGAGTGCGCGGGCGGAAAGCTCGCGCAGCGGCGCGCTGACCCCGATCCGGGCGACATGCGTCCTGCCGCCCCGACCGAACCGCACCTGCAGATAGGCCAGGTCGGCCACCTGCCAGCCCTCGGACGTCTCGACGTCGGAGTCCGCGCCCGCCTGCTCGGCCCGAAGCCGAGCCACCGGCAGGGAGACGGCGGTGTCACGTCGGACGGCGGTGCTTTCCGGCGGCGGCGCGTCGTCGAGCGCGAACTCCTGGCTGGTGGCCTGGGCGAGCTTCTGGCTGGTGGCCTGGGCGAGCGCGCCGTCGCGCAGCCGCAGCACCTGGTTGTTGCGGTCCAGCGCGCTGACCCGGACGGTCATCACCGCCGGCACCCGCTCGGCGCCCTCGGTGTCGACGTTCACCGTCAGCCGGTGGCTGTGCTTGCTGCCGGCGACCTTCGCCGCAGGCAGGGTGACGTCGAAGTCGGTCTCGTTGCCGTAGAACTCCTCGGACGGGACGATCTCCACCTGCCAGCGGGCCACGTCCTTCGGCCTGGTGGGCTCCGTCGTCCAGGTGACCTTCACGAAGCCGCCGCGGGCCGAGCAGGTCGGGACCGCGCCGTCCGCGCCCGCGCGCAGGCCGGTGCCTGCCGCGATGATCCCCTCGGCGTTGGCGAACGGCTCGATCTGCAGGGCCACCAGGTCGCTGTCGACGGGAAGGTCCAGCGGCCAGCGGTTGAAGGCCAGGTCCGCGTTGTCGTCGGCGGCCAGGTCGCGCAGCCAGGCACGCTCGGACAGCCGCGGCACGGCGACGAGGAACCGCTCGATCTCCCGGTAACGCTCGTCGTCCTGGCGCAGCGGGCAGTCGGCGAGCCGGGTGCGCGCGTCCTTCTGCGAGCGGGCCGGCTTGACCAGAGCGGTCACGCACTGGGCGTTCGCGTCGAGCCGGGAGACGAACGACGCGCCGCCCTGATCCGGGATCAGGCCGAGCAGGTGCAGGTGCGTTCCGGCGACGTACTGCGCGGCCGCGGCCCCGCCGGCGACCGGGTCGGCCGCGGCGGCGCCGACCGCGAGCAGGTACTCGGCGCGGGCCTGGCGCGAGCGCGGGAACGCGCCGCGGCGCACCGTCGCCTGGACCTGGCCGAACAGGTCCCGCAGGGGTCGGTCCAGCCTGTGCAGCGCGTCCCGGACGATCTTGGCGAACAGATCCTCGATGTCGATCGACTCGAACGAGTTCTCCAGGCTGCTGGCCGCCGGGCTGTCGGTGCCTGCCGGCACGAGCAGCAGCAACGCGGCCGACTTGCGGTTACGCAGCTCGATCGCGCGCTCCGGGGAGATGACCGCGTCGTCGTCGCTGACCGCTGCGCCGAGGACGGCGACCACGCAGCCGCCGCCCACCGCGGTGTCGGCGAGCGCGGTCGTCACCGCGTCGCGTACCGCGTGGCAGTCGTCGGCGCGCAGGTGGTCGAGCCGCATGCACCGGCCGGGGGGAGCGGCGCGCAGGAAGTCCGTCACCAGCCGGTTGGCGACCCGGGTGGCCAGCAGTGGGCTGAGATCGGTCATCGCCGCGCTCCAGCAAGAGGGTTGATCACATACTGGGCGTTGAAGTCGTCGGCGAGGTCCGCGAAGAAGCCCATCTGGTGCAGCCGCCCGGTGAACGCCGTCAGGTTCTGGCTCGCGACCGCGCGTGAGGACGCGTCGTCGCGCGCGGCCGGCGGGTGGTGGATCAGCAGACCCCAGCGTTGTTCCAGGGTGTCGAGCAGGTCGGTCAGTCGCATCCGGGGCCTCGGAGCGCCTGTCGCCGGGTCCATCAGGGTGGTCAGCAGCATGGTGGTGAGCAGCTCGTCGGTCATCGCGTACCGCCACGCCCGCCGGCCGCGCAGGTTCCCGCGCAGCAGGCCCGCCTGCTTGCGCAGGCCCCCCGTGTTCCAGAACCAGCTGCCGGCGCTGGTGACGGCCTTCGACGCCTGGGACTGCCGGATCGCCGCGAGCAGGACGTCCAGCTGCGACCCGCCGGGTGCGAGGGCGGAGAGCTCCGCCCTGGCCTCGTCCTCGGGCATCCGCATCTCGGCCCTGGTCGTCTCGATGATCCGTTCGATGTCCAGGCCGGCGCGCCACTCGACGTACTCCAGGCCGCGGATCCCGACCAGGGCGGCAAGCCAGTCCGGGCCGCGCCTGCCCTCCACGTACGGCCGGAGCTTCTGCTCACTGCTCGCGTACCGGTCGAGGGTCTTGAGCAGGATCATGTCCTCGAAGTAGGCCGGTAGCCGTTCCAGGTCGCGGTCGACGCACTCACCGGCCAGCCGGTCGGAGTCACCGCCCGTCTGGCGGGTGAAGTCGACGTAGATCTCGGTCCGCGCGGGATGCAGGTCGCGGCTGAGGTCGGTCGGCGCCGGCCCGTCCGCGCCGCCGCGACACAGCTCGCCGACCACGCTGAACAGTCGCAGCGTCGTCGTGAACAGGCCGATGTTGAGCAGCGCGGCCAGGTGACGCGCGAGCGCGATCGTGGGCAGCCGGTTGCGGTAGACGGTCAGGAAGTCGAGCAGCAGATCGCCGAGGGAGATCATCACCCCGGGCATGACCGGGCTCCAGTCGAGATCGGGCCGGCTGGCCAGGACCTTCCCAGGTTGAAAGCCCTCCAGGTAGTAGAGGCTGAGCAGCACGTTCGCGTCGAGGTCGTCGGTCTTCCCGTCGAAGGCCGGGACGAAGAGCGAATCGATGGCGACACCACGGCCGAACGCCTCGCGGAACAGCCGTTGCAGCGTCTGCTCCGGGTCGGGGGCGCCCCGGCGCAGCAACGCCTCCTTCAACAGCCGGTAGACGACCAGATGCACCTTGCGGTGCCGGGCGCCCTCGACCGGCAGGCCGGCCCGGTAGGCGCCGATGTGGATCGGCTGGACCGCGGCGAGCTGGACGTCCCCGCGACCGCGACCGCTGTGACCGAGCCGGACGACGCTGCTGTTGACCCACTGTTCCAGCACCGCGCGGCCGTGCTCGCCGGCGAAACCGCGCAGGTTCGGATGGGCGGCGAGCGCCTCGACGTACCGGTCCGGGTCCTTCGGGTCGGCGTTCGACCGGGAGAGCCGGCGGCCCTTCGTCTCCACCATTTCGAACAGCACCGGCAGGAACCGGTCGACGTCGAAGTCGTTCAGCTCGACGCCGGTCAGCTTGTCGAACTGGTAGGAGCGCAGCTCCTTGGGTATTCGCAGTGTCATCGGGCGTCCCGCAGCAGTTCGATGGTCGTTCCGGTCACCTTGATGACGTTCCGCTGACCGTTGGGCTCGATGATGATCACTCGACTCGCGGGCTGGAGGGTGAGGCTTGCGCGGAACAGGCCCAGTTCCTCGAGCAGCGGCGCGACCTCGGTGTTGGTCGGCAGGAGACCGGCGTTCGCGCGCATCAGCAGTTCGAACAGGTCGACGTCGATCGGCAGGTCCGCCTGGCCGGAACGGTGCCGCAGCACGACGATGTCGGCCGCCGTCTCGACGAACCGGTCGTCCACATCGGCCACGACGACCTCGAACTCGTCGGCCGGCAGTACCTTGACGACCGCGCCGCCGTCCTCGGAGGGCTCGCCCACCGAGACCGCGATCCCGTCGCCGTCGTAGCCGACCGGCCCGACACAGCGCGACAGGCCGCGCAGCAGCTTCGACACCACCGCGGTGCGGCGCGCCGCACCGTCGGTGCCGGGGTCGGGGTCGGGGCCGGCGCTGGTGAGCAGGGCACGGAACTCGTCGAGGTGCCGGTACGGGCCGAGGTGGTCGACGGCGGCGAGCTCCGCGTCGGTCGCGGTGAAGTAGCGCAGCCGCTTGGCGCGGGCGATGTCCGCGGTGGAACGGGTGCCGGGTGCGAGCCACCGCTCCACCCGCGGCGCCGGTACTGCCGCCGGGTCGAGGCTGCGCCATTCGCCGAGCAACCGGTCATGCCCGGCCGCGGCGTCGAACGCGGCCGCGCTGAAGTGCCGTTCCGGGCGGGCGGGGTTCCCGAAGCCGTCGCCGAACTCGTCGTGGATGTCGGCGCATCCGAGGTCGACGGTCACCAGGTAGGCGAGCGCCGAACGCAGATCGCGGATCGTGGGGCGCCGGCCGCGGCGCAGGTGCGAGGTGAGTACCAGCCGGTGCAGCCGTTCCTGGACGAGCCCGTCGCGCAGGCCGCGGGCGTTGGCCGCGATCGGGCAGCGGTGCTCGGCCGCGCAGCCGCCGCACGGCGCCCACAGCTCGTCGGTGAGCAGCGCGTCGAGCATTCGCACCGTCAGCGAGCCGGCCGCCAGGCCCACCGACGCCATCGACCGGCCCTTGAGGTCGATCCGCAGCACTCCCGCGGCGTCGGCGGCCTCGCCGTCACCGCCGCCGCCGCCGAGCAGCTTGGCGATCTCCGGGTAACGGTGGGCGTCGCGGTCGAAGAAGTCGAGAAGGCGGCCGTCGTTGGCGGCGAGCAACGCGGTGTAGCGGCCAGCCCCGGACTGCTCGTTCAGCGGGTCGAGCGCGCGGCGCAACAGCTGGTCCGCCGATATGCCCTCGTGCGACTCGCTGGCGTCGTAGACCGAGGCGAACTCGTGCCCGTCGAGCGTCATCCGCCAGCCGGCCGCGTCGCTCTCCAGGACCCGGGCGCCGCGGCGGCGCAGCTCGACGCCGAGCCGTTCCAGGAAGGCCGTCTTCCCGTCGCCCGGGTTGCCGCTGAAGACGACCAGCCGTGGCCGGCTGTCGATGATCCGCGGCATCAGCTTCTCGTCGAGGCGGGTCGGGATGTAGGTCTGGTCGGCGAAGTCCGAGTCCAGGCCCCGGTTGCCTCGATTTCCGAGCTTGCTGTTGCGGAACAGCTGGCGGATCTCGTCGACGGCCGGATTGACGACCAGGCCACGCTGGGCTGGGACAGCTGGCGGCGCCGTCGCGGGCGCCGTCGCCGTCGCCGTCGCGGGCGCGGGCGCGGGCGCGGGCGCGGGCGCGGGCGCGGGCGCGGGCGCGGGCGCGGGCGCGGGCGCGGCCGGCGGCGTCACCGCCGCTGGCGGGCCCTCCACTGGGACGGCCGACGTTTCCGGAACCGCACCCGTCGGCGTCGGGAATGGCGGTGGCGGTGGCGGCTCGAACGCCGCCTCGATCGCGTCGCGGAACTTGGCTGCGGACGGGAAGCGGGTCGCCGGGTTCGGGTCGCCGGCCCGGGCCAGCACCTCCAGGAACATGGTGCCGGTGGTGCCCGCCGCCTCGGCCTCCGCCGGCGTCGGTGGGACGAGAAGGTACTTGTTGCGGTGCCGTCCCTCGACCGCGTACGGCGCGCGGCCGACCAGCGCCTCGAAGACCAGGACTGCCAGCGAGTACAGGTCCGCCGCCGGCGACCAGGCGCCGTCCGCCGCGATCTCCGGCGCCTGGTACGGCGGTGTGCCGACCAGGCTGTGCGCGTCGGCCTCCGCTCGGGACGCGACCCCGAAGTCGATCAACGTCGCCCGGTCGTCCGCATCGACGATGATGTTGTTCGGGGACAGGTCGCGGTGCAGGACGTCGCGGTTGTGGGCGTACTCGAGCGCGTCGAGGATGTCGGCGAGGATCCTGCGGGCGGCGCCGAGACTGCCGCGCAGCCTCGGCGCGAGCTGGGCGACGGTCCTGCCCTCGACATACTCGGAGATCAGCGCCGGGCCGGGCGGCTCGAGCAGGTAGTCGTGCACCCGGACGATCCGGTCGTGCTTGAGCCTGTGCAGCAGGACGAACTCGCCGCGCAGGTTGTCCACCAGCTCGGCCGACTTCATGATCTTGAGCGTGTGGTGCATGTCGAACGCCCGGTCGATCATGAGCCAGGTGGTGGCGGTGGCGCCGTCGCCGAGCTGGCGCACCAGCTCGTACTTGCCGATCTTCACACCTGGTGCGAGCCGCACCGCGCGCTTGCGCTCCTCGGCCAGGTGCGCGGCCAACAGGTCCGCGATCTCGCGGGCCGACGGGCGGTCCTGCGGCAGCGGCGCGAAGCACGCGTTCAGCGCGTCGCGGACCCGGTCCGGCAGCGACGGCGGCGCCTGCGGCTCGCGCGGCGGGTCGGACTGGCGCAGCTCCCACCAGTCGAGCAGGCACAGCGCCAGCGAGTAGACGTCCGACGGGTTGATGGCCAGGTGCGCGGTACGCCGGCATTCCGGCGCCCGGAACGGCCCGCCGTCATGATCGACCTCGTCCGCGTCGATCACCGTGCGCGCGTCCGCGATCTTCGCGATCAGGAAGTCGGAGAACACGACCCGGTTCGTCTCCGGCGTCACCCAGACCCGGCTCGGGTGCAGCGCCCGGTGGGTGATGCCCGCCGCGTGGATGTCGGCGAGCCCGGCGAACGCGTCCGCGGCGACGGTGGCGAAGGTGGCCGCCGACGGCTGCCTGCCGGCCCGGATCAGATTGCGCAGCGTCTTCTGCTTCGGGCCCGGCGGGTGCATCGGAGCGACCCACATCTGGTCGTCGTTGACGCCGAAGTACGGGTCGACGGGGAACACCCGGTGCAGGTGCGCGAGACGCTGCAGCGCGTCGTACTCGCGCAGGATCAGCCTGTCGCTCTCCTTGAGCTCGGCCTCGGTGAGACCCTGGCGCTCGTAGGTGATCAGCACCCGCACCGAGCCGCCCGGGTGCCGGCCGACGTAGCGGCGACCACGCGGCGTCGGCTCGATGTTCCCGATGATCTTGTAGGCGCCGAGCGTCTCCGGCGTCTCGGGCCTCGGCCTGAGGCCGGTGACGACGGACAGGACCGTGTCACGGAACGGGGCGAGGTCGAAGTGCGCCGCGACCGAACGGTCGATCTCCGTCAGGCGCTTCTCGCAGCCGGCCAGCCGCACGACCTGGCTGGCCGCCCGTGGGTCTTCGATCTGGAACGTGGCCTCGGGCGAGGACATCACGACCAGCGGGTGGACGAGATGGAGCTGCCGCTGGCCGGGCGGCGCCGCGTTTCTGAGCGCGGACGAGAGCTGCCTGTTGGACCGGGTGAGGTTGCCGGCGAGGATCCGCGCGACGCCGACGGCCTGGTTGATCGGATTACCACGCTCTTCCAGGGTCCTACGCTCGTACCAGCGCTCCTCGGTGCCGATCAGGTCGACGCGCCAGGACTTCTCCTCGATGACGGTGACACTGTTCGGCCCGACCACGATGAAGTCGGAGTCACGCGTACCCGAACCGGCGACGAGCTGGCGGCCGCAGACGACCGTCCACCGCTCGTCCAGGTGGTCACGCAGGTAGACGGCAGTCGCCTCCTCACCCGGCCCGCTCCACGGACCATGGACGACAATCCTCGCCCCCATAGCGCCCGTCCCCTCCTGCCGCCAACGCCACGTCCTGTGGCCCCGGGGCAGGCACGGGGGTGACGTGGCGCCCCTCGTCGTGGGACACAGCCCGCCGCGGCGACGTCGGGACGTCGCCGTCCTCACCGTCTCCCCCACCATCGGCAGTCTCGCGCGCACCCACCTTCGGGCACCCTATGACAACGTATGCACCGGTCTCGTAGCGCGCCCGACACATCGGCCGTATGGGCGCCAATCCCCGCATAGTCCCGCCGCATGCCCCCTCGGGCCGGCCTGGGTCATTCCGCAGCCGGCCGACGTGACAATCCGCAACCATTACCGGCCACACGACTACTTTCCGTGCACCACGAGCGTCCCCGGGCTGCTGGCATTGATGGCTCTATAGGGTAAATTCTCGTGCCTTATGCCACCCGCGCATGAGGGCTCAGGGGGGCGGGGGTTACGTGACTACGTTCGCGCCGGGTTCKATCGTGGTGGTCCGGGACGAGGAATGGCTGGTCACGGGGGCCGAGCAGGGCGCGGATGGCTGGCGGTTGGACGTGGTCGGCCTCGGTGAGCTCGTGCGGGAGACCACGGCGACCTTCTTCAGCGGGCTCGACCACATCGAGCTGCTGGACCCCCGCGAGGCGGAGCTGCTCCCGGACGGCTCCCCGCGGCACCGGCGCACCCGGCTGTGGCTGGAGGCGACCCTGCGCAGGACGCCGATGCCGGCCGGCGAGACCTCGCTGACCGTCTCCGACGGGATGCTGGCGACGCACCTCGACTACCAGCGGCGGGCGGTCGCGCACGCGCTGTCCCCGACGAACCTGCGGCCCCGTGTCCTCATCGCGGATGCCGTCGGCCTCGGCAAGACCCTGGAGATCGGGATGCTGCTCGCCGAGCTGACCCGGCGCGGGCGGGCCGACCGGGTGCTGGTGGTGACCCCGCGGCACGTTCTCGAACAGATGCAGCACGAACTGTGGTGCCGGTTCGGACTGCCGCTCGTCCGGCTCGACAGTGACGGTCTGCAGCGGGTGCGACAGAACCTGCCGGCGAGCAGGAATCCGTTCACGTTCTACCGCCGCATCATCGTCTCGATCGACACGTTGAAGTCGCCGCGCTACCGGTCCTTTCTGGAGCGGCACCGCTGGGATGTCGTCGTCATCGACGAATCGCACAACCTGACGAACACCGGCACGCTGAACAACGAACTCGCGCGGGTTCTCGCACCGAACACGGAGGCGCTGGTCCTGGCCTCGGCGACACCGCACAACGGGAAGAAGGAGTCGTTCGCGGAACTCCTGCGGCTGCTCGACCCGACGGCGGTCGGCCCGGACGGCGAGTACGACGTCGCGGACGTGGAGCGGCTGTTCATCCGCCGGCACCGCCACTCCCCCGAGGTCGCCGCGGAGGTCGGCGCCGACTGGGCGCTGCGCCCCGAGCCCGTGGTGATCCCGGTGGCCGCGTCGCCGGCGGAGGACGCGATCGCCACGGAGATCTCCCGGACCTGGCTGTACCCGCAGGGCCCGTCCCCCGTCGCGGGCCGCGGGTCGGCGCTGTTCCCCTGGACGCTGGCGAAGGCGTCCCTCTCCTCCCCGGCCGCGCTGCTGGAGACGACCGAGGCCCGCCTCAAGCGGCTCGTGTCCCGAAACGGCGGCGGGGCAGGGGAGGAGAGGGACGGCGGCGGCGATCACGAGCTGGAGCGGCGGGCCCTCGAGCGCCTGCGTGACCTCACCGAGCTGGCCCTGGCCGGGGAGAGCGCCAAGCTCACCGCGCTCGCCGAGTATCTGCGCACCGTCGGCGTCGGCGCCCGCTCGACGACCCGCGCGGTGCTGTTCGCCGAGCGGGTCGCCACCCTGCGCTGGCTCGCCCACGAGCTCCCCGAGCGCCTGGGCCTCGCGAAGGACCAGATCGCCGTCATGCACGGCGGCCTGCCGGACGTCGAGCAGGAGCGGATCGTCGACGACTTCAAGACCACGGCGAGCCCGGTCCGGCTGCTGATCACCGGGGATGTCGCCAGTGAGGGCGTCAACCTGCACGCGCAGTGCCACCACCTCGTCCATGTCGACATCCCGTGGTCGCTGATCAGGATCGAGCAGCGCAACGGGCGCATCGACCGGTACGGGCAGAAGCATCCGCCGCGGATCGCGGCGCTGGCGCTGGTGCCGTCCGACGACCGGTTCAGCGGCGACGTGCGGGTGCTGCAGCGTCTGCTGGCCAAGGAGCATCTCGCCCACACGACACTGGGTGACGCGGCGACGCTGATGCACCTGCATTCGGCGAGCGGCGAGGAGGACGCGATCCGCGACGCGCTCGCGCGCGGCCAGAACCTGGACGAGGTCGTCCCCGACCCTGGTTCGGCGCAGGGCTCCGAGGAGTTCTTCGGGTTCTTCGACGAGGAGTTCGCCGCCGCCGGCGACGACCTGCCGCCGGCTCCCCCGGACCGGCCGCGCGAGTCGCTGTACCCCACCGACGCCGATTTCCTCGCCGACGCGGTCGCCGAGGTCTACGACGATCCCGCCCGCGCGCCGGACGACACCGATCCCGCCCGGGGCGGCGTCGGCTGGAAGGTCTTCCGGGACAAGAATCTGATCGCGCTGCGACCGCCGCGTGACCTGCGGGTGCGCCTCGACGCGCTGCCGGCGTCCTATGTCGCCGAACGCGGGATCCGCGAGCAGCTGCTGCTCGCCGTGACGCCGTCGGTCGCCTTGGACGGGCTGCGCGCGGCACGCGAGGGGCAGACCGCCGGCGGCCCGGGACGGCCGGCACTGGTGCCCGCGGCGACGACCGCGGCTGCGACGACCGCTACTGGAACGGCCGCTGCCGGGAGGGCCGCGGGCGGGCCGGGGGGCGTCGCGCCGGCGGCCCGCAGGGGACGTCCGACGAAGGCCCGCGAGGTCACCGCGCCCACCGCGTCCACGTGGCCGGAGGCGCATTTCCTCTCCCCGCTGCACCCGGTGCTCGACTGGGCGGCGGACAAGGTGCTCGCGGCCGGCGGCCGCAACGAGGTGCCGCTGGTGCGCGGGCCGGTGGACGTCCCGCGGGTGCTGGTGATCGCGACGCTGATGAACGGGCGCGGCCAGGTCGTGACCCGCCAGATGGTCGTCGTCGAGTTCCCCACCGGACGGGCCGACCTGCCGATCGCGCAGGTCGTCGAGGGTCTGGAGCTGTTCGCGGGCACGGGGCTGATCCCCGGGCCCGGCGAGCGGGAGCCGGCGGTGAACCCGGGCGCGGCCGTGGCCACCGACGAGCTGCGCGCCCTGGTGCCGGCCGCGATCGACGCGGCGGCCCGCGACCTCGACCTGGCCGAGGACATCCAGCACTCGGACCTGGAGCGGCGGCTGGCGGACTGGTCGAACCGGCGGACCCGCTGGCGGGAGCAGGCGAGACGGCTCGAAGACGAGATGACGGGGCCGGGGCTGGCGAAGGTCCGCCGGCTGTCGAAGCAGGTCAGCCTTGAGGAGGAGATCGCGCGCTCGCTGCGCGCCAGCCAGCGGCTGCTGCGCCCGCTCGCCGTGGTGATCCCGGCTGCCACCACCGACGGGGGGAACGTCTGATGCCCAGCTTCGACGCGGTGGTCAACGGCGAGTCGTGGATCTCCGAGCACTACCTGACCTCGGAGGCCCGCACCGGCAGTTTCCTCGCCGAGGTGCTGGCGCTGCGCGTTCGGTGGAAGGCCGACGAGGACGACGGCCATCCGACCGCGCGCTCGGCGCTGCGGGACGCGGCCACCCCGCTGGCACGGCTGTTCGGCGGGCTGGGCGAACAGCCCGCCGACGAGGACGTCCGCGAGGTGCACCGGGCGATTCGCCGGGCACTGCGGCTCGACCGGGAGCCGACGTCCTGGGTGTCGGACCGCTCCGGGGACGAGGTGCGGCTGCCCGCCGCGATTGTGCACCCCTCCCCCACCGGGACGGCGCTGCTCATCCTGGAGGCCACCCCCGCCGGGGCGGTCGAGGACATCCTGACCACGCCGGACGCGGCCGGACCGCGGGTCGGGCAGCTCCTCGACCCGGCGGTCGTCGACGGCAAGCCGCAGGCGGCCGTCGCCAAGGTCGTCTCCAGTGTGTTCCTGACCGACGACGCCCCGCCGTTCGTGCTGGTCCAAGCCGGCAGGTGGGTGCTGCTGGCCGAGCGCAGCCGGTGGCCGGAGGGGCGCTGGCTCGCCGTCGACCTGGGTGTCGTCGTCGACCGGCGGGACGTCCGGGCGGCCGGCGAGCTGGAGCACGTCGCGGCCATGGTCGGGCCGGACCTGCTGCTGCCCGGCGAGGACGGCGTGGCGCCGTGGCTCGGCCTGCTGGAGAAGTCGGTGCAGCACACCGTCGGTGTCTCCGCGGACCTGCGCGAGGGCGTCCGACTGTCGGTGGAGATCATCGCCAACGAGGTGGTGGCGCGACGGCGGGCGGCGGGGCTGGACGTCCTCGACGTCGCGAACCTCGGCCGGGACCTGACCCGGCAGTCGCTGCGGTTCCTGTACCGGATCCTGTTCCTGCTGTATGCGGAGGCGTCGCCGCAACTGGAGGTGCTGCCCGTCCAGGCGCCGGAGTACCAGGCCGGCTACGGGCTGGACCGGCTGCGCGACCTGATCCTCACCGACCTGTCGTCGGACCGGGCGCGGCGCGGCCGGCACCTGTACGAGTCGCTGCACCGGCTGTTCGTCCTCGTCGACAAGGGCCACACCTCGGGCACCGAAACCGGCACGGGTGCGGATTCGGATGCCGGACCGGCGGTGCCGGCCGGCGACGGGCTGGTGTTCCAGCCGCTGCGCTCCGACCTGTTCGCGGCGGACGCCACGGCGCTCATCGACGAGGTCGGCCTCGGCAACGAGGCGTTGCAGCGGGTGCTGCGCCACCTGCTGCTGACGAAGGTGAAGAAGGGCAGCGACCGCGGGTTCATCTCCTACGGCGAACTCGGCATCAACCAGCTCGGCGCCGTCTACGAAGGGCTGATGTCCTGGTCGGGGATCATCGCCGACACCGACCTGTACGAGGTCGCGAAGGGCAGCGACCCGTCCGGCGGAACCTGGCTGCTGCCCGCCGAGCGCGTCAACGAGGTGCCCGCCGACTCGTTCGTCCTCGACCGCGACGAGAACACCGGCGAACCGAAGCCGAGGCTGCACCCGCGCGGGTCGTTCGTGTACCGGCTCGCCGGGCGGGAACGGCAGCAGTCGGCGTCCTACTACACGCCGGAGGTCCTCACCCGCTCCGTCGTGCACCACGCCATCGAGGAACTGCTCGACCAGGACGGGACGAGGACCCGGGCCGCGGACATCCTGGCGATGACCATCTGCGAGCCGGCGCTCGGTTCGGGCGCGTTCGCGATCGAGGCCGTCCGTCAGCTCGCCGCCGCCTACCTGAGCCGCGCGCAGGACGAGCGCGGCGAACGCATTCCGGCCGAGCAGTACCCCGCCGAACTCCAGCGGGTGAAGGCGTACCTGGCGCTGCACCAGGTGTACGGGGTGGACCTGAACGCCACCGCCGTCGAACTCGCCGAGGTCTCCCTGTGGCTCGACACGATGCAGGCCGGCCTCGCCGCCCCCTGGTTCGGCCTGCACCTGCGCCGCGGCAACAGCCTCATCGGCGCCCGCCGCGCCGTCTACGCACCGGCACTGCTGAAGAAGAAGGAATGGCTGACGACCGTTCCGACGGACGTCGGCCTGCACGATCCTGCGCTACCGGCCGGCGCGGTGCCGCCGGTCGGCACCGGCATCCACCACTTCCTGCTGCCGGCGGCGGGCTGGGGCGCCGTCGTCGACACCGCCGAGGCGAAGGCGTACGCACCTGAGGCGCGGGAACGGCTCCGGGCCTGGCGGGCCGGCGTCCTGCGCACCCCCGGCAAGGAGCAGCAGAACCGGCTGGCGCGTCTGGCCCAGCGGGTCGAGGTCCTCTGGGAACTGTCCCGCCGCCGCCTGGAAATCGCCGAGGCCGGCATCCGCCGCGCCACCCAGGTGTGGGGCATGGACGGTTCCGCGGAACCGCCCGGCGAACCGGTGACCCGCGAGCAGGTCGAAGCCGTCCTTAATGACCCAAACAGCGCCTACCGCCGGCTGCGCCGCGCGATGGACGCCTGGTGCGCCCTCTGGTCCTGGCCGCTGACCACCGAGGTCCCTCCCCCGGATATGGACGCCTGGCTCACCGGTCTGGAGGCTCTGCTCGGCAAGGCCACAAAGCCGGGACGGCAGGAGAAGAACGGCCAGTCCTCCTTCGCTGACGACCTCTCCTGGGCCGGCCTCGACGACGCCGAAGAACTCGACCTCACCTTCGCCGCCGCAACGCCCGTCAACGAGGCACTCGGCGACATCCCCTGGCTTCAGGTCGCGGCGGAGATCTCCGACCGCCAAGGCTTCTTCCACTGGGAACTCGACTTCCCCCAGGTCTTCACCCGCGGCGGCTTCGACCTCCAGGTAGGAAACCCCCCCTGGGTCCGCCCCGACTGGGACGAGGCCGAAATTCTCGCCGAGTACGATCCCTGGTGGGCGCTTACCCCGAGTGCTCCCGAGCGCGAGAAGAAAGAGCGACGCAAGCATACGTCTCATCTTCCCGATGCCGAGACATGGTATTTCGATCAGCGAACCGATCAGGCGGGCCTTTCGTCTCACCTAAGCAGCCCTACCGATAGATCAATTCTTACCGGCCTGCGGACCGATCTCTATCGATGCTTTATGGAACGCACGTGGCGTTCCGCAAGTCCGAATGGCATCGTTTCACTGATCCACCCGGAATCTCATCTCACCGAACTTCGGGCAGCAAATTTTCGACGCGAAACTTACCATCGCCTGCGCCGTCACTGGCACTATAGAAATGAACACAAGCTTTTCTCTGAGATCAATGATACTCGATCTTTTGGCGTCCACGTTTACGGCCCATATCGTTCAGAAGTCTCCTACAATCAGGCCGCCTGGCTGTATGACCCGTCAACCATAGATAGGTCGCTTCTGCACGACGGATCCGGCCCGGAACCGGGAATTAAAGACCAGTCGCACAATTGGGATACTCGACCCCACGCTCGTCGAATACTTCATGTGAATCGCAAGACCCTCCAGGAGTGGGCCGCACTCCTGGAAGATCCAGGGACTCCGCACGATCAGGCAAGAACCATGTTCCCCGTCAATACCTCTAGCGCCGCAGTGTTTGCCAAGATCTCCAACGCTCCGAGAATAGCCGGGCTAAGTCTTTCGTCTACGCCAGGCTGGAATGAGACGACCGATCGCAGGCGCGGATGGTTTGAAAGACAGCCGGGTGTACCCTCATCCTGGAATGATGTAATTATTCAAGGACCTCACCTGACAGTTGGAACACCACTTTTTCAGCAACCAAATCAAACCTCGAAACACCAGCAAGACTACCAAGCCCTTGACCTGGAAAAAATAGAAGAGACATTTATTCCACGAACGACCTATCAGCGCGCAAAACCCTTTAGCGAATACTGTGCCGCCTATCCACATTGGAAAGGTCACCCAAGTAGCGACTACTACCGACTTGCCTGGCGAGAGATGGCAGACCCGGCTACCGTACGCACCCTCCAGCCAGCACTCATACCTCCGGGACCAATGCACGTCCATGCCGTGAACAGCATCTCAACTCCAGATCTGACAAATCTTGTTGTCGCTACCGGGACAGCGTCCTCTTTGGTCGCCGACTTCCTTATCAAAAATGGAAGCTCCAGCCACATCCCACTCTCGACGATGACAAGGCTGCCGCACGTGCGTGAGCATGTACTGGAGGCCGATCTACTGTTGCGCACGTTGCGGTTGAATTGCCTGATACGGCCGTACGCGCCGCTGTGGGAGGAGCTCTGGTTGCCCGCGTGGCGGGAGGCCCAGTGGGTGCGTGGGGTCGGGGTGCCATACCAGGATCGGGCGGAGATCGGGGAGGTCGCGGCGGAGTGGGAGTTTGGGACGCCGTTGCGGCGGGCGGCGGATCGGCGGCAGGCGCTCGTGGAGATCGACGCGATCGTGGCGGTGATGCTGGGGCTTACCGCTGACGAGCTGGTCACCGTCTACCGGACGCAGTTCCCCGTGCTGCAGGATTACGAGCGCAAGGCGCGGTACGACTCGTTCGGGCGGCAACTACCCGCTGACCTCGCGAAGCAGCTCGACAAGGCGACCGCGGCCGGGGAGCGGGTCCACACGCTCAACGGGCCCGACCGCACCTACGTCGGGCCGTTCAGCGGGGTGAATCGGGAGACCGACCTGCGCATCGCCCACGAGCACTTCAGCCGGCTGACCGCCGAGCGGGAAGCGGAGAAGAAGCAGGGCCAGGCACAGGAGCAGCTGCCCGGATGACCGCCCCGCTGCTGCCGTCGTTGCAGGCGGCCGACCTGCGCCGTGCACTGACGGACTATCTGGCGACCACCTTCGCGCTGACCGACGACGACGTCCGGGCCGCGCTGACGACGTTCCTCGGTGACCCCGAGGAGGGCATTTTCCGCGGCCCCTTCGCCCGGCTGCGGCTGCCGTTCCGGCCGGCGGACGGGACGTGGACGGTTCCGCTGGACTGGTGGCCGAAGGATTTCGTCCCGTACGTGCATCAGGCGCGGGCGTTCGAGCGGTTGTCGTCGAAGCACGGTCGGCCGCGGCCGACGATCGTCACGACGGGCACCGGGTCGGGGAAGACCGAGGCGTTCCTCGTCCCGATCATCGATCATGCGCTGCGGATGCGCGGGCAGGGCCAGCGTGGGATGAAAGCGCTGATCCTATACCCGATGAACGCGCTGGCGAACGACCAGGCGGGCCGGCTCGCCGAGATGCTGACCGGTGACCCGCGCCTCGGCGGGCTGACCGCCGGCCTCTACACCGGTGAGCAGCAGGGCCAGCGCACACAGGTCAGCCAGGCGGGCCTGATCACCTCGCGGGAGGTGATGCGTTCCGATCCGCCGGACATCCTGTTGACGAACTACAAGATGCTCGACCACCTGTTGCTGCGTGCCAATGACCGCGGCCTGTGGGAGGGCGCGCAGGCGTCCCTCGCCTACGTGTGCCTGGACGAGTTCCACACCTACGACGGCGCGCAGGGCACCGATGTGGCGATGCTGCTGCGCCGGCTCGGGTCGATGCTGGGCGTGGCCCGCCCCGGCGCTCCGCTGGGTGACGTGGTGCCGGTCGCCACCTCCGCGACGCTCGGCGCCGGGAGCGAGGCAGCCGCCGAGAACGAGGCAGACCCCGAGAACGAGCCGTTCGCCGCGATGCGGACCTTCGCCGAGACCGTCTTCGGGCGCCCGTTCGAGGCTGACGCGGTGGTCGTCGAGCAGCGGACCGCGCCGGACGACTGGCGCCGCGAGCACAGCCATTCGACACCTGGTGTGGTGATCCGGCGGCTGCCGGCCACCCGGTCGCTCGCCGAGACCGTCCGTGACGCCGTCCCGGAGGGTCCCGAGCAGGTGGCCGACTCGCTGCTCGGCGCGCTGGTCGCCCGGGACGTCGACGGGTCGGAGTTCTCCGCCGCCGAGATCCGCCGGTTGCGCCGCGGTGACCGGCTTCCCGCCGTCCTGGCGGCGCATCCGCTCACCGAGGGCCTGCTCGCCGAGGCGCTGCGCCCGAAATCGGTATGGAATCTCGCGAAGGAGATGTTGCCCGACGACACCAGCCCGGGGCGCGCGGACGGGATGGCCGTCGTCGAGGCCTATCTCGGTCTGCTCTCCCAGGCGCGGGCGCGGGCGAACGCCGAACCGGCGGCGGGACGCCGGCTGCTGGGGGTGGACACGCAGCTGTGGGTCCGGGAGGTGACCCGCATCGACCGGCGGGTGTCGCCGACCCCGGCGTTCCGCTGGTCGGACGACGGGGCGCACGCCGATCTCGACCTGTACCTGCCGGCGCTGTACTGCCGCCACTGCGGCCGGGCCGGGTGGGGGGCGTTGCGCACCCTGGTGGGGCGGGCGATCGACGCCTCGGAGACGACCGTCCGGCGGGCCTCACGCGCCGGTGATCAGCGCTTCCGTGCACTGCTGCACGCCCCGGGCGAGGCCGCCGCCGTGATCGCCGACGCCGCCGAGACTGCTGAGACTGCTGAGACAACCGAGACGACGTCCGTCGAGGGCCTGCTGTGGCTGGACACCTCGACGCTGATCCTCACCGCGCACCCGGCCACCGACGGCGAGCCGGACGAGAGCGCCCACATCCCGGTGCTGACGGCCTGGGAGGACGACACCGCGGCGCGGGCGCAGACCTGCCCGTCGTGCCGGCAGGCGGACGGCATCCGCTTCCTCGGCAGCGGGGTGTCGACGCTGACGTCGGTGTCGCTGTCGGCGCTGTTCGGCTCGGCGTATCTGGACACCGCGGAGAAGAAGACGCTGCTGTTCACCGACAGTGTGCAGGACGCGGCGCACACCGCCGGGTTCGTCCAGGCGCGGTCGCACGCGCTGAGCCTGCGGGCGGCGCTGTTCGACACGATCTCCAGCCGCGGGCCGCTCGCCGTCGCCGACCTGGCCCGGGAGGCGATGGACCGGGCCGGCGACGACCCGGTGCGCCGGTACCGGCTGGTGCCGCCGGCGCTCGCCCACTGGGCGGGGTTCCAGCGTTACTGGCAGCCGGCGGGCGGGGCGCATGAGCGGGCGCAGGCGCAGCGGCTCGTCGAGCGGCGGCTGGCGTTCGACGCGGCGCTGGAGTTCGGGCTCAACGCCCGCACCGGGCGCACCCTGGAGCTGACCGGCGCGGCCGTCGCCGAGGTCGACACCGGCGGGGCGGACGCGCTGGCGCGGGTGGCGGCCAGGGCGGTGGGCCGGGCCCGCCAGCAGCATTCGCTGTCGGCGGAGAACGACGACGCGCTCGGCGCGGCGCTCGACGACGCCCGGCTGGCGGCGTGGGCGCGCGGGGTGCTCGAACGGGTCCGGGTGCAGGGCGGGATCTGGCATCGCTGGCTGGAGTCGTTCGTCGAGCATGACGGCAACCGCTGGTTCCTCACCGGTGGCCGGCGGGCGGCGCGCGGGGAGGGGCTGCCGGCGTTCCCGCCGGGCCGGCCCGCGCCGACGTTCCCGACGACGGGACGGACGTCGACACCGGCGGCGACGTTCGACAGCATCACCGGGGCGTCGTCCTGGTACGCCCGGTGGGCGCAGCGGCAGTTGCGGCTCACGGCGCGCGACGGCGGGCTGGTGACCCGGGCGCTGCTCGACGAGATGGCGGACGCCGGCTGGCTGTCGCGGCGGCGCACCGAGACGAACGCGACCGTGTTCCTGCTCGACCCGGCGCAGGTCGTGGTGAGCGCGGCCGACCCCGAACTGCTCGCGGCCGGGGCGCTCGCGCTGCGCTGTGACGTGTGCCAGACGCTCACCCCGGGCACCCTGCGCACCGTCGACGACCTGGCGGACGCCGCCTGCCTGCGCCAGGCGTGCCCGGGGCGGCTGCGCCGGGCCCGGCGCGGCGACGACTACTACCGGCACCTGTACCGCAGCGTCGACATGCGCCGGGTGGTGGCGCACGAGCACACCTCGCTGCTGCCGGACGATGTCCGCCTCGACGTGGAGCGGCAGTTCCGCGAGGGGGGCGGGCCGGCGGTGCCGAACGTGCTGGCGGCGACGCCGACGCTGGAGCTGGGCATCGACATCGGCGACCTGTCGACGGTGATGCTCGGGTCGCTGCCGCGGACGGTCGCCTCCTATGTGCAGCGGGTCGGGCGGGCCGGGCGGCTGACGGGGAACGCGCTGGTCCTGGCCTATGTGAAGGGCCGGGGGCACGACACGCAGCGCCTCGCCGACCCGCTGGCGCTCATCGACGGGGACGTCCGGCCGCCGGCGACCTACCTGGACGCGGTGGAGATCCTGGAACGCCAGTACGTGGCCTGGCTGGTGGACCGGCGTTCCCGCGGCGGCGCGGCGGACCCGGGGACCGCCGCCGTGATGTTCCCCGAGGCCGGCTGGGCGCCGGGTACCTGGATGGGCGACCTGCTCGCCGACGCCCAGGCGAACGCGGCGGCCTACGCCGAGGAGTTCCTGGCCCTGTTCGGCGCCGCGGTGCGCCCCGACACCGCCGACCACCTGCGCACCTGGGCCGGCGTGGGCCTGGCGCCGGAGACGAGCGGGACGCCGGAAGCGAGCGGGGCGCCGGAAGCGAGCGGGGCGCCGGAAGCGAGCGGGGAGCCGGAGGCGGTCTCCGGGCTGGCGCGGCTGTTGCGGCGGGCGGCCGTCGAGTACCGGCGGGAGGCCGACGAGCTGGGGCACCGGCGCAACGCCCTGCAGGACAGACTGCCCGAGCTGGCCGCCGCCGCGAACCGCCCGACCGCCACCGCCGAGGATGTCACCGACCACCGGCTGGCCCGCGCCGAACTGCGGTTCCTGCGCGACCGGCGCAGCGCGCTGGCCACCCAGTTCTGGGTCAGCGCGCTGGAGGAACGCGGCGTGCTGCCGAACTACACCCTGCTCGACGACACCGTCACCCTCGACGTCGCCCTGCAGTGGATGGACCAGGACACGCAGGACTACCACGAGGAGCCGCGCACCTACCGGCGGGGCAGCGCGCTCGCGCTCACCGAGTGGGCGCCGGGCGCCACCTTCTACGCCCAGGCGACGGCCGTGCGCATCGACGCCGTCGGCATCGGCAACGACCTCGACGGGCTGCTCCAGACCTGGCGGGTCTGCCCGTCCTGCGGCTGGTCGCGGGTGCACCGGCGGTCCCTGGGCGACGAGCCGGCCGTCCCGGCGACCTGCCCGCGCTGCGGGGACGCCGGGATCACCGACACCGGGCAGGCGCTGCCGGTGCTGCCGCTGGAGAAGGTCTCCGCGCAGGTGTCCCGGGATTCGGCGACCATCTCCGATTCGCACGACGACCGCGAGCGGCTGCCGTTCACCGTCGTCGCCGCCGCGGATGTCGACCCGGAGCAGATCAGCGACGCCTGGCACCTCGACGGCTACCCGTTCGGCGCCGAGTACGTCCGCCAGCTGGAGGTGCGCTGGGTCAACGTGGGGCGCGCCGTCGAGCAGGCGCCGGAACGGATGCTGGCCGGCACCGCGGTGCGGGCGCCGCTGTTCCTGCTCTGCCCCGGCTGCGGGATCGTGCCGGCGGCGCAGTTCGGGGTGCGCGACCCGCAGCAGGCGCGGCACCGGGCCTGGTGCCCGCACCGCACCCGCATCGACGTCCCGTGGACGGAGCTGGCGCTCGGGCGGTCGCTGCGCACCCAGGGGGTGCGGATCCTGCTGCCGCCGCAGTTCACCCTGGACCAGTTCGCCGGGCCGTCGTTCCGGGCGGCGCTGCTGCTCGGCCTGCGCGAGCTGCTCGGCGGCGCGCCGGATCACCTCGACGTCCTGGAGGTGCGGATGCCGGTCGGCGGCAGCGAGCGGACGGCGCTGCTGCTGCACGACCGTGTCCCCGGCGGGACGGGCTACCTCGCCGACCTGGCCCGGCCGAGCCGGGTCCGGGAGCTGCTCACCGCCGCCCTGGGCGTGGTCGCCGGGTGCGGGTGCGCCGAGGACGGGCTGCTGGCCTGCTCCCGGTGCCTGCTGCCGTTCAGTCCGCCGGCGCTGGTCGAGCGGACGTCGCGGGCACGGGCCGAGCAGATGCTCACCGAGGTGCTCGGCGACGGATGGAAGCCGGTCGGGCTGCGGTCGGTCGCCGACATCCCGCTGCCGTCCCTCGACAGCGCGCTGGAACTGCGGTTCCGGCGGACGTTCACCGACGCGCTGCGCGCCCGCGGGGCGAGCGTGCGGGAGATCCCGCAGCTCACCGGGACGGAGCTGCGGTTCGGGGTGCCGGGCACCGTCCACCGGCGCTGGACACTGCGGCCGCAGGTCCGCGCCGGCGGCTGCCGGCCCGACTTCGAGCTGCTCTGCGAGGACCCGACGGTGCCCCGCGTCTACGTCTTCACCGACGGCCGGACCTGGCACGCCACCCCCGCCCACAACCGGATCGCGGACGACGCGGCGAAACGCGCCGCGCTGCGCGAGGCGGGGCACGTGGTGTGGGCGGTCACCGACGACGACGTGGCGGTCTTCGAGGCGCTCGCCCGCGGTGAGCAGGTGACCGCCGCCGGCGCCGCCTGGTACGACGACGCCGTCCGGCGCAGGCTCGTCCAGCATCGTGCCGGGCGGATCCCCGCCGGTTCGGTGTCGGACGGGCTGGCCACCGCCGACGCGGTCACCCAGCTGCTCGACTGGGTGATGGAGCCGCGGCGGGATGCGTGGCGGGCGCTGGCGGACGGGCTGCCGTTCGCGCTGTTCGACGCCCGGCCGGCGCCGGTGGCGAGCCGGTCGGCTCTCGCCGGGCTCGCCGCGGCGGCGCTGGACCCGCACGGGGTTCCGGAGGCCGGCGCGGGCCGGGGCGCGGCCGGTGACCTGCAGGGCTGGGTCTGGCGGCGCGACGGGCTGGCGGCGGCCTCGGCCGGCTGGCCACGGCCGCCGCACGACCTCGGCTGCGTCCTCGTCCTCGACGACCGCGACGACGGCCTGGCCACCGAGGCCGGCGTGCGGGCGTGGCGCAGCTGGCTGGCGCTGTCGAACATCCTCGGCCACGCGACCCGCACCGCCCTTCCGATCGCCCTGTCGCAGTGCACGGAAGACCGGTCGGCGGGTGTCGCCCGGTCGGACACCGAAGCTGCCGGGGCTGCGGCTGGGTCTCGGGCCGGGGCCGGGGCGGACGGGGAGACCACTGCGGTGACGTCGCGGGAGGACGCGCTCGCACCGCCGTGGGCGGACCTCGTCCTCAACGCGCTCGACGACGCGGAGAAGGCACTGCTGCGCGGGCTGGCACGGGCCGGCGTGCCGCTGCCCGAGCAGGGCCACGAGACGGCCGGCGGCTTCCCGCTCGACCTCGCCTGGCCGGACGCGCGCGTCGCCGTCCTCGTTCATCCCGAGGACGTCGACGCGGCGCTGCGGGCCGAACTCACCGGCGGCGGATGGCGGATCGCCGACCCCGACCCGGCGCGGATCGCCGGCCTGCTGGCCACGGCCGGCGGGGGCGACACAGACGGCGGCGGCACGGACGTCCCCGTGGAGGGAACCCGATGAGCAACATCACCATGTCGCGGCAGTTCCGCAGGCGGCTGGACATCGACGGCTCGCTCAAGCAGCGGGCCTGGGACTTCCTGACCAAGCTGATGGCCGATCCGGCCAGCCCCGGCCTGCACATCGAGCCGATCAGGAACTCGGCCGACCCGCGGGTGCGCACGGGGCGGGTCAACGACAACTTCCGCGCCGTCATGTTCCTGGTCGCCGAGACACCGGAGCCGCATTTCGTGCTCGCGGCCGTCGCCAAGCACGACGAGGCGAACGCGCTGGCGCAACGCCTCGTCCTGACCACGAACCCGGTCAGCGGCGTCCTCGAGGTGATCGAGAACGCGGAACCGGTGGTCCTCCCCGGCCCGCGGCCGGTGCACGGGAACGGCACGGCCGGGTGGGTCCCGCAGGGCCCGCTGGCCGGGTTCACCCCGCGTGAGCTCGAGGACCTCGGCCTGTCCGCCACGCTCGCCCGGCGGGCCGTTACCTGCCCGGACGAGGACGCGCTCGTGGCCGCCGCCGGCGACGAACGGGTACCGCCGTGGCAGGCCGACGCGCTGCTCGCCCTCGCCACCGGCACGCCGATCCACGAGATCCACGAACAGCTCGGCCTGTCGGACCCGGAGACCGAACAGGCCCCCGCGCGCCCCGACCAGGCCGACCAGACGAGGATCGGCGTCGGCGTCGGCATCGGCATCGGCGCCGGCGTCCCCACCCGGCCGGCCAGCGACGCCGACGTCGCCGCGGCGCTGCGGCGGCCCAGCACACTGATGGACTTCGTGCGCATCGAGACCGACAGCGAACTGCGGCGGGTCCTCGACGGCAGCTTCGCCGAGTGGCGCGTCTTCCTGCATCCCGAGCAGCGCCGGTACGCCTACGTGCGGACCAGCGGCGCGTACCGGCTCTCCGGCGGGGCCGGCACCGGCAAGACCGTCGTCGCGCTGCACCGGGCGCGCCGCCTCGCGACCGCGCCGGCCGCGCCGCGGGTCGTGCTCACCACGTTCACCCGGAACCTGGCCGACAACCTCGCCCAGGACCTACGGACCCTGGACGCCTCGGTGTGGCAGGGCCGCCTCGGCCAGGCCGGGGTGACCGTCCGCGGGATCGACCAGCTCGCCCTGGACGTCCTCGGTATCGTGCCCGCCGACATCCGGGCCGCCTCCGGGGGTGATCTGCTCTCCGCCGGCGCCGTCCCGCGGCCGCTGTCCGACACCGACGAGCGCACCATGTGGACGGACGCGGCCCGCGCCGCCGGACTCACCGGTGATCTCGCCCGGCCCGCGTTCCTGCGCGGCGAGTACCGCATGGTCGTCCTCGCGAACGACCTGACCACCCGCGCGCAGTACCTGCGGGTGCCCCGGCCCGGGCGCGGCACCCGCCTCTCCCGCGCGCAGCGGATGGCGATCTGGGACGCGGTGGAGGCGTACCGCCGCCAGCTCTCGCTGGGCCAGACCGCAAGCTATGCCGAGATCGCCGTTCTCGCCGCCCGCTGCGCCGACGCCTTCGCCGCCGCGGGCGGCCCACGGCCCGCCGACCACGTCGTCGTCGACGAGGCGCAGGACCTGCACCCCGGCCACTGGCGGCTGCTGCGCGCCCTCGTCGCCGAAGGCCCCGACGACCTGTTCCTCGCCGAGGACTCCCACCAGCGCATCTACGGGGAGAAGGTCGTCCTCTCCCGCTATGGCATCCAGGTGCGGGGTCGCAGCCGGCGGCTGACCCTCAACTACCGGACCACGGCGCAGAACCTGCGGTTCGCGGTCGGCATTCTGGCCGGCGACACGGACGTCACCGATCTGGAGGGCGACGCCGAGGCCACCAGCGGCTACCGGTCCGCGATGAGCGGGCCGGCTCCCGTGCTGCGCGCCTGCTCCGGACTCACCGAGGAACTCGACGTCACCGCCGAAACGCTGCGCGGCTGGTTCGGCCCACCGTCCGGCCCGAACGGCAACGGATCGAGCTCGGCGGTTGGCACTGGGGCTGGGACTGGGACTGGGTCGGACGACGCGCAGGGCAGGGTGGAGGCCGGCAGCGTCGGCATCCTCACCCGCAGCGCCCGGGAACGCGACATCGTGGCGCAGGGGCTGCGCGACCGCGGGATCTCGGCCCAGGTGATCGCCGGCCACGCCCTGCCCGGCCATGCGGGCGGCCGGGACACCCACAGGTCGGATGCGCCCCGGCTCATGACCATGCACCGCGCCAAGGGACTCGAGTTCAGCCGGGTGGTGCTGTTCGGCATCGACCGCAAGAGCGTCCCGTCCGAACGGGTACTCGCGACCGAACCCGACGACGAACGGGACGACACCCTCGCCCGCGAACGCTTCCTGCTCTACGTCGCCGCGTCCCGTGCCCGCGACGCGCTCGTCGTCGTCTGGGCCGGTGACGCCTCGCCGTTCCTCCCCGTCCCACCGGCAGGGGTCTGAGCGTGCCAGGACAGCGGACGGTCATCGCGGGGCGGTACGAGCTGACCGCGCCCATCAGCCGAGGTGGGATGGGGCAGGTCTGGCACGGATACGACACCGTTCTCGACCGCGACATCGCGGTCAAGCTGATCAGACCGGAAATCGTCGAGTCCGCGGACCGCGCCGGGTTCATCAGCCGGTTCCGCCGGGAGGCGCGGGTCACCGCGAAGATCGAACACCCCGGCGTGCCCACCGTCTATGACGCGGCGTTCGACGAGACGTCCGACATGCTCTACATCGCGATGCAGCTCGTGCACGGAGTGTCCCTCTCCGACCTCCGGCACGAGCATGACGGACCGCTCCCCCTCGACTGGATCGTGTGCATCGCCGCGCAGATCTGCGCCGTGTTGTMGCACGCGCACGCCATCCCGGTCATCCACCGCGATCTCAAACCGCAGAACGTGATGGTCGACCGCGCGGGAACCGTCAAGGTGCTCGACTTCGGCATCGCCGCCGTGCTCGGTACCGACGTCGCCCAGCTCACCACCACCGGGCAGGTACTCGGCACCAAGCCGTACATGTCCCCCGAACAGATCAAGAGCACGCCGGTCAGCCCCCGCAGCGACCTCTACTCGCTGGGCTGCGTGCTGCACGAGCTGCTGGCCGGGCAGCGGGTGTTCCGCGCGACAGACGAGCTGTCCCTGATCTACCAGCACCTCCACACCTCGCCGACGCCCGTGCGCGAGCTGCGCCCGGACGTGCCGGCCAGCCTGGAGGCGCTCATCCTCGATCTGCTGGAGAAGGAGGCCGTCGACCGGCCGGCGAACGCCTGGGAAGTGCATGACCGGCTCGTGCCGTTCCTGCCCGCCGCCGCACCGGGCGCACCTGACTACTCCAGAGCGCCGGCCGCGCTGCCCGACCCGACGCGCCCATACCGCCATCCGGGAGCACCGCTCCCCCGGCCACGGCCTCCCGCCGGTTCCGGTGTCGCCGACGCTTCCACCACGATCCTCCGCGACGAGGAGCTGGACGCCGCCCACAGCCAGGCCGTGGAGCTACTCGAAGAGGAACGGTTCTCGCAGGCCGCCGATCTTCTCGCCGGCGTCCTCACCGCGGCCGCCGGCAGCCGCCCGCCGACGGACCCGCGGCTGCTGGACCTGCGCCTCACCCTCGCCGCCGCCCGGTTCTACGGCGGCGACTTCCGCCAGGCCCTCCCCGAGCTGGACCATCTCGCGGAAATCCTCGCAGACGTGCGGGGCCCGCAGGACGAGGAGGCGATCAACTGCCGTCGACAGGCCGCCTTCTGCCATGCCGAGCTCGGCGACTTCGACCACGCCCTGCGCGACGTCCTGCGGCTCACCGAACCGATCGTCGGCAGGTACGGGCCCGACTCCGAGCCCGCGTTGGCAGTGCGCCTGGAGATCGCCCGGTTCCAGGCGGCAGCCGGTCACGCCACCGACGCCCAGGTGACCCTGCGCGGCCTCCACGCGGACGCCGGTCGCCTCCTCGGTCGCCAACACCCCGTCACCCAGCAGGCCGCCGGCCTGCTCGCCCGCCTCCGCCCGCAGCCCGACATCTGATCATCGGACTCCTGGAGTGGCGCAGGAAGTCTCCCACCTCAGATCAGGTGGGGTGGGGTGCGGGGAGTAGTCGTGGCACGAGGCGGACGTAGGCGACCATGCCGAGGACTTCGACGAGGGTCTGGGTGACCACGACGACCGGTACGACGGCGAACTCGTCGGGCAGGGCGAGGGCGAGCGGGAGGACGACGAGGGAGTTACGGGTGGCACCGGTGAACAGCACCGCCCGTCCCGAGGGGACGTCGAGGCGGAACAGACGGGCCAGTGCCTTCCCGGTGAACGCCATGACGGAGAGGAACGCCAGGTAGAACGGGACGACGGCGGCGACGTCGCCGAGCCTGCCGTCGAGTTTCGGGATCTGGGAGGCGACGACGGCGATGAGCACGGCGGCCATCAGCGGGACCATCGCCGCGCTGGCCGTCTCCGACACGTGCTGCCCGGCTGGTCTGCGGGCTGCCCAGCCCTGGGTGACCCAGGCCAGGGCCAGCGGGACGACGATCAGGATGAGGAACGCCCGGAGGAAGGGTCCGGCGTCGACGATGTCGGCCAGGTCCGAGCCGAGGAAGGCGAACAGCAGGACGGGGAGGACCAGCATCTGCGCGAGCAGGAGCAGCGGGGTCGCGGCGAGCAGACGCCGGCTGCTGCCTCCGGCAAGGCCGGTGAACACGATGACCCAGTCGATGCAGGGGCAGAGCAGAACCAGCAGCACCCCGAGGCGGACGGCCTRATCGTCCGGCAGGAACGGAAACATCGCGGCGACCACAAGCGGCACGACTGCGAAGTTCACGACCAGCGCGGCGGCGAGGAACCGGCCGTCGCGCAGGGAGCGGACCAGTTCGGCGACGGGGACCTGGAGGAACGTCACGTAGAGAAGCGCCCCGAGCAGCGGGTTGATCGCGTGTTCCAGACCCGGGCCGAGGCCGGGTGCCGTAAGGCCGAGCACGGCACCGGCGGTCATGGCAGTGAGATAGACCGCGACCTGATGGTGTTCCATCCGGGCGACCAGGCCGACCGGTTTCTGCGTCAGCTTGACCTCCTCCCCGGCCTGAAGACCGGGGATTCCCACACCTCGCGGTGCGGGTTCCTGCTTCGTCAACGGATGCCTCCTCGCTTCAGGAGCGAGGCGGTCTCACTCCATCTCCACAGGCAGCCACCGCGAGCCCCGCGGCCAGAATGTTGACCGCCGCGTTCACGTCCCGGTCGTGGACCGTGCCGCAGCCACGACAGGCCCACTCCCGGACGTTGAGCGGCAGTTCCTTCACGATCGACCCACACACCGAACAGGTTTTGGACGACGGATAGAACCGATCGATCGCAACGACGGTGCGACCGTACCAGCCGGCCTTGTACTCCAACATCCGCCGCAGCTCCGACCACGAAGCGTCGGATATCGCCCGCGCAAGCGAATGATTCCTGACCATGTTGCGGACGGACAGATCCTCGATGACCACCGTCTGGTTCTCGCGGATGATCCTCGTGGACAGCTGGTGGAGATGATCCCGACGCCGGTCGGCGATCCGACCGTGCACCCGGGCGGCCCTCGCTCGGGCCTTCGCCCGGTTCGCCGACCCCCGCACCTTCCGGGACAGGTCCCGCTGCGCACGGGCCAGCCGGGCCCGATCCCGACGCTCGTGCTTCGGGTTGGCCACCTTCTCCCCAGCCGACAGGGTGACCAGCGAGGTGACCCCCGCGTCGATCCCCACCCGCCCAGGCGACACGGGAAGAGCGGTGATCGTCTCTTCGACCAGGATCGAGACGTGATACTGGCCGCGGGCGTTCCGCGACACCGTGACCCGCGAGGGCTCCGCCCCGTCGGGCAGCGGACGCGACCAGACGATCGCCAGCGGCGCGTCCTGCTTCGCCAGCGTGATCCGACCGTCCCGAAAACTGAAACAGTTCCGGAAGTAGGTCGCCGAGTCGAGAGCCCTGCCCTTCTTCTTGAACGTCGGGTAGCCGGCGCGTTTCTGCCAGAAGTTCACATACGCGGTCTGGAGATTCCGCAGCGTGGCCTGAAGTKGGCCTTTCGACGGCTCGGCGAGCCACGCCGTCTCCGGGTCGCGCTTCCACCCCGTGAGCATCCTGTCGGTCTCGGCGTGAGTGACCCGCCGCTGCTCCTGGAACCAGGCCCGGTGCCGTTCGGCGAGCGCCCGGTTGTACACGTAGCGGACACAGCCGAAGGTTCGCGCGAGCTGGGCGGCCTGATCGGGGGTCGGGTCGAAACGGTAACGGTACGCCCGCTTCACCACCTTCGACCCCACAGATGCCAGCGTAGCGGGCACGCCCGTCACACTGTCGTCGACGCACTAACCCCGACCTGAAGGACAGAGCCTGCGCGCTACACATCTCGGTCACCGGCGCCCCGCCGTCTCCCCTCGGGGTCGTGCGGTTCAGCTGACCGAAAGTCGAACCTGGACTGACAGGTCGCGCGGGTCGTCACCTGGGCGGTGCCGTCACCAGGTCCGGGCGAGCACGTTGGTCAGGTAGCCGGTCATGCGGTCGAGCTTCGGCTTGTCGTCGGGGTTCGTCGCCGTGAGCTTGCCCTGCGCCCACTCGGCAGCCCAGGTGGGAACGTTGTGGGCGACGATCACATACGTCCAGTTGTGGCCCCACCGGTCGGAGTCGTACCGCTCACGCATCGCCTTGGCGGTCGAATCGAGGGCCCAGTACGGATCGAGCGCCCGGTCCTTCGTCACGTCCGGCAGCAGTCCCCGCGGAACGGTGTACCTGGTTGCGTACCGGTCGGCGATCGGCATGAACAGCGCGTACGAGGTCTCCTTGTGGACCAGGCCCGGCGGGTTCCGCTCGGTGGCGGCGAGGTACATGTCCCGGTTGATGACCGGCTGTCGGTGTTGCTGGAAGGCGATCACCGCGGCCCTCGTCCGCTCGGTGAACCGGCCGTCAGTCGGGATCGGCGTGCCCGGGCCGTTGTGCCAGTTCAGCGCCCGCTGGATCGCTTTCACCGCGGCCCGCACGGCCGCGATGTCGTCCTGGCTGCTGCCCTCGGGAGCTCGCTCGCCGGCACCGATCCCGTAGTAGGGGCCGAAACCGGTTCCAGCAGCACGGAAGCGGCGATCGCCGATCTGATCCGCGAGCCACACGCAGCCCACGGAAGCACTCGACGCGCAGGTCATCGCACGCCGCCGGCCCCGCCGCGGTGCCGCCGTCCGGGCGAGGCGAGGCGTGCGGAACACGGAAGGCCTGCCGCGCGATTGTGCCAGTCATGGTGACTCTTGGACCGATCGGTATCGCGGCTTCCGGGCTCGCGGCGGACCATCCCGACGCCCAGATCGATCTCGCGCGGAAAGCGGAGGCCGCGGGCTACTCGACCGTCTGGCTGGCCGGTGGCCAGGGAAACAACCTGCCTGCCATCGACCGGGTCGTGCGTGCGACGGAGCACATCCAGGTGGCCAGCGGCATCCTTTCAGTGGACGTCGTACCGGCCCGCGAGGTGGCGCAAAGCTACACGGACCTCGAGAAGTCCGCACCGGGCAGGTTCGTCGTCGGCCTCGGCGGCGCGCATGGCCCCAGGCCCCTGCGAACGCTCAACTCCTACCTGGACGACCTCGACACCGAAGCCCCTGTCGTACCCGCGGCCTCGCGCGTGCTCGCCGCACTCGGCCCGGCGGTCCTCGCCCTAGCCCGGGACCGCGCGGCAGGCGCCTATCCGTACCTGGTGACCCCTGAATATGTCGAGGGGGCGCGGGCGACGCTCGGCCCGGGCGCGGCACTGGCTGTGCTGCTGACGGTCGTGCCCGAGAGCGATCCGGCCACCGCACGGGCCGCGGCCACCGAAGGGCTGCGGTTCCTGCGCACGGTGCCGGGTTACCACCGCAACTTCCTCCGCATGGGATTCACCGACTCCGAGATCGCCGACCTCGACGCCAGATTCGTCGACGCGGTGACCGCCTGGGGGGATCTCGACACGATCGTCACCCGCATCCGTGAGTACCACACCGCCGGCGCCGACCAGGTCGTCCTGCGTCTCAGCGGCGAAGCCGAGTTCTTCGACCGCTGGCTCCACCGGTTCGCCGAGGCGTTGCTGCCCTGACCGACGGGCGGGCCGGCGAGTGGGCTCGCCCGTTCTGGGAGCATGGGTGGTGGCGGGCCCGTGCGAGGGTCAGGCGACGGCTGTCAGGCGGTGCGGCCCCGCCATCGCGTAGGCCCGCCATGTGCGTAGGCCCCGTCGTCGCGTCGGGGCCGGCGTCGCGTCGGGGCCGCGCCTGGCACCGCCACCGGCTGAAGGACGGAGCGAGGGCGATGACGTCGACCGGCGACGAGATCCGACCGACCATCCCTGACCTGTTGGGGCGCTGCGCTCGGGAGTTCGGCTCCGCCGACTACATCGTCTCCCTCACCGACCGGCTGACCTACGCCGAGGCGGAGGAGCAGTCCGCCCGGGTGGCCCGGTGGCTGTTGCACGAGGGCGTCGGTAAGGGCACCCGCGTGGGCCTGTTCTTCCCCAGCGGCGTCGAGTGGGCCGTCTGGTGGCTGGCCGTGAGCCGGATCGGGGCCGTGGCCGTTCCGCTCAGCACCCTGTACCCGCCGGCGGAGATCGCCAAGGTCGTGCGGCTGGCCGATGTGCAGCTCCTGGTGGCACCGACGACCGTGCTGCGGATCGACGTCGCGCAGCGGTTCGAGACGGCGTTCCCCGAGCTGGCCGGGCAGCCGGCCGGGCAGCTCGAGCTGGCGGGCGCGCCGTACCTGCGGCGGATCGTGCTGACCGGGCGGACGGACCGGGGCTGGGCCACCCGATGGGATCCGCGGGACCCGCCGCTGGTGCGGGCCGAGCTGCTCGCCGCGGTGCAGGCCGAGGTCACCCCGGCCGACCTGGCGATCATGGTTCACACCTCCGGTTCCACCGCCGACCCGAAGGGCGTGCTGCACACCCACGGCACGCTGGTGCGCCAGACCTCCACCTGGCCGGCGGCGATCCGCGGGCTCACCGGCGTCGACCACGGGCCACGCATCCTGTGCGCCATGCCGTTCTTCTGGATCGGCGGGATCCTGGCCGCGACCGGAGCTCTGCACGCACCCGTCGCGGTCCTGGTGCTGGCGCGACTGGAAGCCGGGCCGGCCCTCGACCTCGCCGAACGGGAACGGGCGAACGGCGTCGTCGGATGGCCCGCGTTCACCCAGCAGCTGCGGCTGCACCCGTCCTTCCCCAGCCGGGACCTGCGCAGCGCCCCCGCGCTGCGGGAGGGGCCGGTGGACCTCGCGATGGCGGGCGTCCCGGACGGCCATCCGATCCACCGCAGCCTGACCGAGTCCGGCGGCAGCTTCGCGTTCACCGAGACCGCGATCGTCGACGCCGCCGGCGAGCGCGTCCCGGACGGGACCGTCGGTGAGCTGCTCATCCGTGGCATCGGCTCGATGGCCGGCTACAACAAGCGCGAGCGCGCGGAGGTCTTCGACGCGGACGGCTGGTACCACACCAGCGACCGCGTCTACCGCAGGACGGGCGACCCGCGGCTGTTCTACGTCGGCCGGGACAGCGAGCTCGTCAAGGTCGCCGGTTCGAACGTGGCACCGCGCGAGGTCGAGGCCGTCATCGAGGAGTTCCCCGAGGTCGCGCACTGTGTCGTGACCGGTGTCGAGCATCCGACCCGCGGCGAGGAGGTGTGCGCGGTCATCGTTCCGGCCGGCACGACCGGCACGGACGTCGACGTGGACGGTCTGACCTCACGCACCCGCACGCTCCTGTCGAGCTACAAGGTTCCGACCCGGTGGATCGTCGCCGCGGACGACGAGGTGCCGGCCCTGCCGAGCGGCAAGCCGGACCGCCGGGGCCTGCGCACACTGATCGAGGACGGCCGACTGAAGTAGGCGCGCGCTGCGGGGCCGGCTGAGCTCGTCCGCCCCGAGATGTGGATCTGCCGGGCCACGGCGACTCGGCGTGGCGTGACGACTTGCGCCAGCCCCTCCACCGGGCGCACGGCTCGCCCCTCCACCGGGCGCACGGCTCGCCCCTCCACCGGGCGCACGGCTCGACGTCGACTTCCGCGGCCTGTGGGCAGCGCTGGAGACGTCGACCGTGCCGGTTCTTCTGGTTCACGGCACGCACGGCTTTCTCACACCGGAGACGATCGGCGAGTTCCGCGCCGGCGTGCCGCGGGCCGAGATCGTCGGGATCGAGGCGGGCCACAACGTCCAGGAGCAGCAGCCGGCCGCGCTCGCCGCCGCGACCAGCCGCTTCCTGCCCGGCCCGACGGACGGGACCGCATAGCGCCGCCCGCAGATCGGCCCACAGTGTGTGACCAACGACAAGATCAGACGGGGCGACACACTGTCAGATCCAGCCTGGCCTCAGGCTTTTCGAACAGCTCGATCTCGAATCTGGCCTGTCGGAGACGGTCGTGGAGCTCGTCGACCGGAGGAGTCCATCGAGCCAGTCGCTCGCGATCCGAATCTTGATAGATGCCGAGTAGGCGCCGTTGATCTCGAGCAAACTGCGACCACGTTCCGAGTAGCAGAACACCATCGTCCGCGAGTATCTCCCGCATACGCTGGATTATGCTCTGCAGATTGTCGTTTCGCGAGAGCTTCCGATCCCAGCCGAAATGAGACAGAGTGCCCAGCATACAGGTGACAAGATCGAAGTCTCCTCTCGGTAGCCGGTCCGAGGAGAAATCAACGTGTTCAATCCTGATCCGTTCATCACCCGGGAAACGTCGTTCAAGACTGGCCTGAGCGAAACGGACGCAGTCAGGGTCGTCGTCGATGCCGATGAGTTCTCCGCTGGGAACCGTGGCATCCCTGAAGAGGGCGATGTACCTGCCCGTGCAAGTGCCGACATCGAGATGACTCCGCAGGTTTCCCCAGCGCCCGATGGACTCAATCGCGGCTACTGCTCGACGAGCTTCAAGTGTCTTCAGTCGCTCGTCCTCGCCATCGAGGTCGAACTCGTACGCCGTCAACCAGTTACCCGTGTAGTCGATCCTTGTATCGGCACTCCTGATGGAGTTCTGCATGAGTTGGAGGAAACTATCCACTGGTTGTGCTTCCTGCCATAGGTCATCGAAGTAGGTTTCAGCCGCGGCTAGGTACGACGCAAACTCACGCGTCGTCGCACAATGACTTTTCACGCCGCGAATACTTCCCATACTACCACCCTGGAAAGAGTCCACTCGGAACTCGTCGTAAATTGCCAGCTCGTTGTCGTAGGGGTCATCAATTAACCCCGGTGGGAGAGCGCGATGCAGGCTCCACGCATCGAATACCACCCGGACTTCAAAACCTGCGGCGATCATCGCCCTTATGTTGCGCTTGACGTGCTCAAAACGGTTGGCCGACTCGCGCAGTTCCCGTCCTCGCGCCAGTTCACGGAGATGAATGCGGTCCGCCCGGAAGGCCTGGACCACGGCTTCGACATCCTGGTCAAGAATGAACAGCCGGCGCRCCTCGCCGCCGTTGCGACCGAGTCGCACCATCATCTGAGCATTCGCAGTGAGAACACTCGGCTGCGGCCGGCTCCAAAATCCGCTGGAAAGGAACGTCGTTGTCCAGAACCGGCGCTTCACCAGAGCGAGTGCTTCCGCATAGCTGGACAACGCGCTGTCCGGGGAGTCAAAGTAAACTGGTTCGTCATAAACGTCAGTAATACTTGCAACCGACTCACCGAGTGAGCTGACAAGCTTGTCCAGCCGATTCTGCTCGCGTTCAATGGTCTTCGAGTAGCCGAACAGCGCTCCGACCGAGTCATTTGGAATTGACGTGCTAAGTTTGTTCCTGCGCAGAGATTCCCATCGCTCCTTGATCCGGCGGGCACATCCTTCCAGCGTCACGCCGAGCTTTATATCGTTACTGCCGTCAAACTGCTCGACCGTCAGACCGACCAGATCCGTCGGCAGTGTCACTCCCTCCTCCAGAAGTACGCAGACCCGATCCCGACCCAGCCCAGCAACAAAGAACCCGTACTCCAGGATCACGTTGTCGCGACTTGAAATGAAGTCTCGTTCGCCTCGGGCGACTTCGTCGTCCGCACCGAAGATAAGTATTGCGGCATCCACGGTTCTGAGTTCTTTCTGCAGGACATCGAGGATGTAGGCCCCCGGCGGAAATACATTCCGCCAGAGGTGTAGCTCGAACCGGTCGACCAGCTCGGCTGCCAGCGTGTTTACGATTCCCCTGTTGACGGACTTCCCTGAACTACCAATGAAGATCGTTGGGCGCCATCCAGGAACATCTGAGCTGGAACCGGCCACAGTCAGCACCTCCGAAGGCCTGCTTGCTCACAGTTGGCGCGACAATATCGTGGCCGATGGCCTCAATATCCCGAAACCTGTCGGAATCGCATCAGTAAACACATTGGTGACTACAGGTAATCGGACGACCCCTATTCCGTTTCCGTTGCGGCCCCCTCAGGGAACCACGCCCGACGCAACAACCGAACATCTGGGTAGAATCTGCACCAAAGGGGCAGCTGGCTTCACGGGCCGAGGCAGGCGACGACCCGGGGTCGCGCGTCAGGGACGGACGTAGGGAGCCGTGGATGCAGGTCACCGTGCCACGGACGGTCACTGGGATCCACCGCGCATCCTTCTTGCCCAGCGGCCGTCGCCCGCCCGATCCTCCGGCCCAATCCTGCAGATGAGAGTGCTTGCGAAACAAGGGCCGGAGGATCTGATCGCGGCCGGCGTTTATCATCTGGGTGGGCACTGAAAATCCTCCCGAAGAAGATCGGGTATCATTTTGGGTTGCTGCACCTGCATCGCCGAGACCAGCTTGCAGCCGAATGAACCTCGACCCCTTAGGCCCGCCAGCGAGAGTTACACCCCAGCAGAATCAGAGAACAGGACGCGCGCGAGATGGCAGCCAAAAAAGAACCACCACTCAAGCCGAAGATCACTTTTGGCAAGTTCGAGAACATTGACATGCGCGTAGCGCGAGTGATCTCGGCTCCACTGGCCGAGGGCACAAGGTTTCCGTGCCGTGTCATCGAACTGGATCTGGGGAGTCTCGGAATCCGTCACTCGGTAGGTCAGTATGCGCTGCTGTCAGAGGATGAACTGGTCGGCAGAAATGTCATCGTGTGTGCGAATCTCGGTTCACGAGAGATAGGTCCGTACACCTCAGACGCCCTGATACTTGGGGTTCCCCATCCGGATGGCCCGGAAGATCAGGCGCAAGCTGCTCCACTTTTTGCCCACGAGAAGGCCACACCAGGCGATCAGGTCTACTGACACGGCGTCGACCTTCGCCCGCTCGGCGGTGCGCGCCAGTTCGATCACGTGGCGGATGTTCACGCCCGCGTCGGCACTGTGGTCGGGTGCCGCCAGGCGGCGAGGAACTCCCCCGGAGGCTTGAGGAACGCGTTCAGATGGAGCTGGCGCGGGCGCGGGCGCGGGCGCGGGCGCGGGCCTTCCGGCGACGAGGCGGTCATCGCGCGGCCGGCTCGCTCTCGGCAACGGCCCGCCCGGCCGGATCGAGGGCCGCGGGAGGCCCAGGTGCCCGCGCAGGGTGGTCTCCTCGTACTCGGCGCGGAACAGGCCACGACGGCGTAGCTCGGGCACGACGTGGTCGACGAAGTCCTCGGCCGAGCCGGGCAGATAGGGGAAGCTGACGTTTCTTTGACTGCGAAGAGGCGTCGCCATCCGGTGGAAAGCAGCGCCGACCCCGACCGGAACACAATGCCGCATACCTGTCGCCTTTGATCCTTCCCCATGTTCCCGGCGAGGTACCCGCCGAGCACCGCGGGCCCCTTCCGACGATGCCCGGGGAGCACACAGGCCGCGGCCGGTTGCGTCGCAGTAAGGTGAGGCACCATGAAGGTCGAAGTCTGGTCCGACATCGTCTGCCCGTGGTGCTACATCGGCAAGCGACGGCTGGAGAAGGCACTCACCCGGTACGAGCGCGCCGACGAGGTCGAGGTCATCTGGCGCAGCTTCCAGCTCGACCCGACGCAGCCACGCGGGGAGAACATCCCGACCTCCGAGATGCTCGCGCGTAAGTACGGCGTCACCCCGCCCGAGGCCAAGGCCATGAACGACCGCGTCAGCGCACTGGCCGCCGAGGAAGGCCTGACCTACCACCTCGACCGGGCCGTCACCGCCAACACCTTCGACGCGCACCGCCTCATCCACTTCGCCGCCGCGCACAACCTCGCCGGCGCGACGCAGGAACGGTTGATGCGCGCCACCCTGACCGACGGCGCGGCCGTCGACGACACGGACACGCTCGTCCGACTCGCCACCGAAGCCGGCCTGCCGGCAGACAGAACCCGCGAAGTCCTCGACGGCGACGCGCACGCCGACGACGTCCATGACGACATCCGCCAGGCCCGCGCGCTCGGCATCAGCGGCGTGCCGTTCTACGCCGTCGACCGCACCTACGGCATCTCCGGCGCCCAGCCGGTGGAGACCATCCTGGACACCCTGCGCCGAGCATCGTCCCCGGTCGCGTCCTGACCTGGTGGTGGGAGCCAGCATCCGAACTGGTGCGTCGCCGAACTGTTTGCTGTGGGCCGTCGGCCGGGCCGCACCGGCCTGCTCCCTCAGCGAGACGCGGTCCGGGCTTCGGCGAGCGTCCTTCGGCTGAGCTGATCTGCCGCCCGGGTCGTCTCCGGCAGCCGGTACCTGGGGCACAGCTCCAGTACCCACCGGCAGGCGGAGTCAAGGTTGGTGCGGTGCCCGACCGAGACGTACACCTCGCGGACACCGTCGCGGGTCCGCAGCGCGGCTCCCACCGGCTCGCCGTCGAGAGTGATCGCCGTCCGTTCCCCCCGACGCGGCCCAGGCGGCGAATGCTCGCCGACAAACTGGGTCTTCGCCACGCCGATCGTCGGCAGGTCCAGGGTGACACCGAGATGACAGGCCAGCCCGAACCCTCGGGGGTGTGCGATGCCATGCCCGTCGCACACCAGCAGATCTGGCGGCGCGGCCAACTGCGGGAGAACGGTTTCCCACGCTTCGAGTAGCGGCGGCAGTTCCCGAAACGACAGCAGGCCCGGGATGTAGGAAAACGCCGCCCGACCTACCACCGTGGCTGATGCGATCACCTCCCAGCCCGGCGCGGCGAGAACGACGACCGCGCCCGCGACCAGATCGGAGTCGGTGTCGTACGCGACGTCAAAGCCAGCCGCCGTCGTGATCAGGTCGGGGCCGGGCACGTCAGCCTGGACGAGCCGACGCAGCTCAGCCTGCAGCACCTCCGCGTCCTCCACCTGCCTCACCGCAACCCCTCGCGCTGCCGAACGTCAACTCCCGCGATCGAACCGGACGTAGATCAGCTCAATTCGATCCCGTCTTCGGACCAGCGCCTCCTCTCGACGACTTTGGCATGATCGTACTGTGTCTCAGATTCCGGCTGGCCGTTCGGGAACCAGGTACGGCCGACGCCGTGGTGACCCCCGTCGACTTTCCAGTACTCGGACTCGAGGGTCCCATCGGGATAAAAAGTACGCTCCAGTCCTCTTCGGCGACCATTTCCATGGGACAAAAAGGTCGTCGGTGTGGTCGATGTCTTCGAACGTCACCGAACGAACCGGATCGGATTCAGTCACTGTCTTCTCCTTCGTCGACCGGAAGTTTTCCGGGGATGGACTCCACGCCACCGTCGCCGCCGAGGATGGCGGTGCAGTTAGGGCAGCAAGGAGCGGCCATCTTGGCCTCCGGCCGGTAGGGGAAGCGGTTATCCCGTCCACTACCAGCCATGACGACGGGCCTACCTCTGACGCGGCTTGCGGGACGGCCGTCCATGGGCATCGCCGGCCCATCCGCGTGGCGACCGCCAGGATCGCGACAACGACTCGGCCGCGCCCGCGTGGTCGGCCTGATCGGCGTGGCGTCATCGTCGGCGGCGCAGGGCACCTTCGCCGATTTTCCGCACCAGGTTCAAGGGTCATGGGTGGGACGAGCCCCTGACCTGGCCAACCGCGCCCGGCCGCGGCGCGGGGCCGAAACTGTCGTAGGCCGTGGCTACGGTGTGCCCATGTTTGATCACGTCGGTGTCCAGGTCGGTGACGTCGAGGCCTCCCTCGCCCTCTATCTCGCGGTGTTCGCCCCGCTCGGGATGCGCGAGGCGATGCGCATCCCACTCGAGGGGTCCGCCGTCGTCGGGCTCGCCGGTCCTGACGGGGTGCCCGCCTTCTGGCTCAGCCCTGCGGCGGGTGCCGAGGCACGGGAGCTGCATCTGGCGTTCCATGCGGCTGACCGGCAGGCCGTCGACGCCGTCCACGAGGCCGCGCTCGGCGCGGGCGTCGAGGTGCTTCACGCGCCACGCGAGTGGCCGGAGTATCACCCCGGCTACTACGCGGTGTTCCTCCGCGATCTCGACGGCCACAACATCGAGGCCGTCCATCACGGAGGTTGATGGGTTCACCGGTCCTCGGCGCCTCCGGGGCCGGTCGGCTGTCTCCCCCATTGGCGGAGTCGAGGAGGATAGGGCGTGCGACCATGGGGCCGCAGACGGGAAAGGCTGGGTTGGTGACGCAGACGGGAATCTTCGGGCTCGGCACGCCGGAACACTGCTACCTCGAGTTCGACCTTCGTGACGGCGCGTCAGCCGCGGAGCTGGTGAAGGCGGTCGCGGCGCTGACCGGCCCGCTGTCGACCGGCGGCGGGGTCAACCTCGTCGTGGGCTTCCGCCCGGAGCTGTGGGCGCTCGTCGAGCCCGATGGAATGCCACCGGGTGTCCGTGGCTTCACCGAGCCGATCGTGGGCATCGAGGGGTTCCAGATGCCCGCCACCCAGCATGACGCGTGGGTCTGGGTCGCGGGAGGTGACCGCACCGCCGTCTTCAACAACACGCGGGATGTCGTCGCCGCGCTGGCCACGATCGCGACGGTCGCCGGTGAGGTCACCGGGTGGCTGTACGAGCACGACCGTGATCTCACGGGGTTCATCGACGGGACGGAGAACCCGTCACTGCTCGAGGCGGCCGGCGTGGCCGTGGTGGCGGAGGGCGCGGGCGCCGGCAGCAGTGTCGTCCTGGTCCAGCAGTGGCGGCACGACTCCGACAGCTTCCAGGAGCTCCCTGTCGAGGAGCAGGAGCGGGTGATCGGTCGCACCAAGGCCGACAGCGTCGAGCTCGACGAGGACGTGATGCCGCCGACCTCGCACGTCTCCCGGACGGTCGTCGAGGAGGACGGCGCCGAGCTGAAGATCTTCCGCCGGAACACCGCCTTCGGCACGGTCACCGACCACGGCACCATGTTCGTCGGTTTCAGCAGCGAGCAACGACGCCTGGAGATCATGCTGCGGCGGATGGCCGGCAGCGACGACGGCCTGCGCGACGCGCTCACCCGCTACACGACGCCCGTCAGCGGCGCCTACTACTTCATTCCGGCGGTGCCGGCCCTGGCGAGGTACGCCCCCGAGGAGGACGACTGACGGGACTCTCGACAACCCGACCGTGCCAGCCGGCTCAGCCGTTCGGCCGGGCCGGGTGCCAGGCGGGGCCGGCGTGCTCCGCCTCCAGGTGCCGCCCGTGAGGATAGGTCACCAGCTCGGTATAGAGGCCGAACGGCGCGAGGCAGTGGATGGTGTACGCCTCGTCGCCGGCCTCGAACAGGTATGCCGGCTTCTTCCGGCCGAGAATGTGAACGTCGCGCGCGGTGAGCCACTCGAAGGCGGCGTCGATGTCGTCGACGTAGAACGCCAGGTGCCACCCGCCGATGTCGAACATCGCCGGCCAGACCCGGTTCTGCCCCGGGTACGCCGGGCATTCGGTGAGCTCGACCGCCAGGTGGGGCGAGCACAGGGAGCGGGCCCGGGTCGGCCTGGCCCGGGCGTCGACGTTGGCGAACGCGCGCAGGCCGCCCTCGGGGCCGCCCTGCGGCCAGGGCGGGAGGTCGGCGCCCCGCTCGAAACCGAGGACGCTCTCGAAGAATGCGCTCGCCTCGTCGAGGTCGGCGACGGTGATGTGCATCCGCTCGAAGCCGCGGAACCCGGGCAGCGCCCCGGGGCCCGGACGCCAGGCCGGCTCCGGAGCCGGAGCCGGCGAGGCGACGATCTCGAAGTGGAAGCCCCACGGCGTCATCCACTTGCCGGCGCCGAGCTCGTAGAGGTCCCTGCCCCGCAGGTAGTCGGTGGCCGCGTCGACGTCCGCGGACGCGGCCACCAGGCCCCAGCCGCCGATGTCGAGCAGATCCGGCCACAGTGGCCGCTGGCGCGGCGTGCTCACCTGGAACAGCTCGATGTTGAGGAACGGGCTGCGCAGCACGCGGACGTGGTGGACGACGGAGCGCACGTCGGCGTTGGCGATGATCCGCATGAATGGGCCGCGGCGGCCCTCGAACGGGCCCATCGTGTAGAGCGTCTGGCATCCGAAGACGTCCGTGAAGAACGCGGTCGCCTCGTCGAGGTCGGCGACGGTGATGTTCAGGTGCTCGATGCCGTGCGAGGTCGGCAGGCCCGCGCGGGGCGGGTCACCCATCGGCGCCGACCCGGGGACCGGGGGTGAACGTGACCGGAACGGTGACCGGCGCCCGGTTCACCGTCGGATGGAAGTGGATCTCGGCGCCGTCTCGCAGCCGGAGGTCGTGGAGCCGCCTGAGCAGCTCGTCGAGGGCGATGCGCAGGTTCATCCGGGCCAGGTTGGAGCCAACGCAGCGGTGGGGCCCCACACCGAAGGCCATGTGCCGATTGATCTTCCGGTCCAGGTCGAACTCGTCGGAGGCGGGGAACTCGCCCTCGTCCCGGTTCGCCGAGGCCCAGTAGATGATGACCTTCTCGCCCTGCTTGATCTGATGGCCGTCGATCTCGGTGTCATGCATGGCGGTGCGGGTGATCTGGACGAACGGGCCGTCGAGGCGTAACAGCTCCTCCACGGCCTGCGGCAGCAGGTCGGGGTTCTCGCGCAGCGCGGCCGGGATCTCCGGCTGGCGGCAGAACCGGAGCATGATCTGCCCGAGCGCGCCGGCCGTCGTCTCCAACCCGCCGAGGATCAGCAGCTGCACCGTGCCGATGATCTCCTCGTGCGTGATCGGCCGGCCCTGAATCTCGGCGCTGAGAATGGCATCGACGACGTCGCCGCGCGGTGGCTCGCACCGCCGCTGCTCGAGGAACCCGTTGATCCACTCGGACAGGCCGCGCCAGCATGCCGCCGCGTCGGGATCCTTCGGGGCGCCGGACTTCGAGGCCAGATAGGCGACCCGCTCGATCTGGTCGGCGGGTGCGCCGATCGCGACGTCGAAGAAGGAAAGAGCCGGGTAGGGCCGGGCGAACTCGGCCATGAGGTCGCACTCGCCGCGCTCGACGAAACCGTCGATCAGGCGGTTCACCAACGCCCTGGTCCGGGGCTCCCACGGCCGCACGGCCTTCGGCGTGAAGTAGGCGTTGATCAGCCGCTTGAACTCACGTTGCAGCGGCGGGTCGATCTCCACCGGCAGGTTCCGCGTCGCGATCGGGCTAGGTGGCACCGTCAGCCCGAACGCCGAGGAGAACGTCTCCCACTCCTGGGCGACCCGCAGGACGTCGTCATACTTGGTGACGACCCAGTAACCGCCATACTGGTTGCTGCGGGTCACCGGGCATAACGATCGCATCCGCGTCAGGGCCGGGTACAGGTTGTCGACGAGTTCCTGCGACAGGTGATCGAAGTGGTTCCGGCACCAGTCGTCATCGATCGACTCACCGGCCGGTCCGGCGCGCTCCCCGCTTACCGCTGTCGAGTCATATGACATGGAATCTCCTCACCGGTAGCGGTACGCGGCGATCGCGTTCGAAGATTACGTCGTCGGCGCCGGGCGGTCCAGGGTGGCCAGGCATACGACCGTGCGGTGTGGTTGCGGCCCCGCGGAGCCGGTGGTGTCCTGAGTCGAGGGTCTGCCCCGGCGGAGGAGGTGGCCGTGTTCGAGGAGACGCAGTATTTCGCCCCTGTCGTCGAAAAGGCGGACGGGCAGGTCGAAGTCCGCCTGGCCAGCTCCCATCCGGGTGCGGCCGACCGCGAATACCAGGCCCGGCGCAACCAGATCGCCCAGCTCGCCCTGCGGTGGAGACCAGGACAGCCCGTTCCACGGGTGGCGTACACCGAGGCCGAGCACGCGCTCTGGCGGCTGGTCACCGGTGAGCTGGCGCTGGCCTACCGCGGCTGTGCCTGCGCCGAGTTCCTGCGCGGCGCGGCGCGGCTGGGCCTGCCCGCCGACCGGATCCCGCAGCTGGACGAGGTGAGCGGGCCGCTGAGCGAGCTGACCGGTTTCCGTTACGTTCCCGCGGCCGGGCTCGTCGGGCTGCGGGAGTTCTACGGCTCGCTCGCCGACGGCGTCTTCCACGCCACCCAGTACCTGCGGTACCACACGGTGCCCTTCTACACACCGGAACCCGACGTCGTCCACGAGGTCGTCGGGCACGCGAACGCGCTCGCCAGCGACCGGTTCGCCGCGTTGTACCGGGCGGCCGGCGAGGCGGCCCGCCGCGCCGAGTCGGCCGACACGCTGCAGTTCATCTCCAAGGTCTTCTGGTTCACGCTGGAATTCGGCACGGTCTACGAGGGCGGCGAGCTCAAGGCCTACGGCGCCGGAATCCTTTCCTCGTACGGAGAAATGGCGGAGTTCCGCTCCGTGAACGTCCGCCCGCTGGACGTCACGGCCATGGGAACCACCGACTACGACATCACGAGATACCAGCCGGTGTTGTACTCGGCCGAATCCTTCGGCCAGGTCGAGGACGTCGTCGGCGGCTTCTTCGCCGGTTGTGACGACACGTTGATCTCGGGGCTTCGCGCGGCCGCGGTCGACTGACCGACCCATCACGCCACGGGCGCACTCGCACCGGCCCTACTATCGGGCCCGTGCGAATTCAGGTCCTCGGACCGGTCGAGGTGCTCCTGGGCGGTGCGCCACTCGACCTCGGCCCACCGAAACAGCGCGCGCTGCTCGCCCTTCTCCTGGCGGCCGGCGACACCGTCATCCCGGTCGAGACGATCATCGAGCGGCTGTGGGACGGCCAGCCGCCGGCCAGCGCGACGGCGAGCCTGCAGGTGTACGTCTCGAACCTGCGCCGTCTGCTCGAGCCGGAGCGGGACCCCCGGGCGCGGGCGACCGTGCTGGTGACCCAGGCGCCGGGGTACGTGCTGCGCACCGGCGCGGCGGAGGTCGACGCCCGGCAGTTCGTCGCGGCGATCGGCGCGGCCCGCGGCTCGCTGGAGGCCGGGCGACCGGCCGAGGCGCTGCCCGCCCTCGACGCCGCCCTGGCGCTGTGGCGCGGTGACGCCTACGCCGACGTGCGGGACGCGTCCTGGATCAGGCCGGAAGCCGGACGTCTCGAGGAGCTGCGGCAGAGCGCCGTCGAGGACCGCGCGCGGGCGCTCGTCGAGCTGGGGCGGCACGACGAGGCCGCCGCCGATCTGGAGGCCCTCACGGCGCGTCACCCGCTCCGCGAGCGGGCCTGGGGGCTGTTCGCCCTCGCGATCTACCGGTGTGGCCGGCCGGCGGAGGCGCTGGCCGCGCTGCGGGCGGCCCGCGCCCACCTGGCCGAGGAGCTGGGCGTCGACCCCGGGCCGGAGCTCGCCGCCCTGGAACTCGCCATCCTGCGTCACGACCCCGCGCTGGCCTGGACCGGTGGCGCCCACGAGCCGCCCGCGGCGCAGCCGGCCGCAGCGCAGCCGGCCGTGTCTCCGACGACGGGGCTGGACGGCCCGCGGCCCGTGCTTCCCGACGTGTCCCCCGCCGGGGCCGGGGCCCCTGAGCCGTCCGGCCCGTTCGTGGGCCGCGACGAGGCCCTGGCGGCGCTGCTCGCGGCGATCCCGACGCCGGCCCGGCGCGGGCGCGTGGTGCTGGTCGACGGCGAGCCGGGTGTCGGCAAGACGCGGCTCGTCGCGGAGCTGGGCCGCCGGTGCGGCCGGTTGACGGCCTGGGGAGCGTGCCCCGAGCACGAGGTGGCGCCGGCCCTGTGGCCCTGGGAGCAGAGCCTGCGCGCGGTGGCCGCCGCGCGGCCGGACGTCCCGGTGCCGCCCGGCGTGGCCGCGCTCATCGACCAGCGGGCGCAGGAGCCCGGCGGGTACGACGCGGCCGGAGCCCGGCTGCGGCTGTACGAGGGAGTCGCCGGCTACCTCGCGGCGGCCGCGCCGTTGGTCATCGTCCTCGACGATCTGCACTGGGCGGACGTCTCCTCGCTGCGGCTGCTGGCCCACGTCGGCGGGGCGGCGCCGCGGGGCGTGATGGTGATCGGCACGTTCCGCACCCACGAGGCCGGCGCGCTGGCGGACACCCGCGCCGCGCTGGCCAGGTCCGGCTGCGAGCGGCTCCGCCTCGACGGGCTGGACGACGCCGCCGTCCGCGAGCTGATGCGGGCCACCACCGGCACGGACCCGGGACCCGAGACGGCGAGCGCCCTGCGCTCCCGTACCGCGGGCAACCCGTTCTTCATCGGTGAGCTCGTCCGCCTGCGCGGGCCCGGCCGACGCGGCCTGGCGGGGCCCGGCGCCGCCGGGCCGGCCACGGACCGGGGCGCGGAGCAGGACAGGGCGCAGGGCGCGCTGCCCGATCACGTCCGCGATGTGCTGTCCCGGCGGGTCGCGCGCCTGCCGGAGCCCGCCGCCGCGCTGCTCGCCACGGCGGCGGTGGCCGGCGGCGAGTTCGACGCGGACGTGGTCGCCCAGGTCGCCGGGCACACCTTCGAGACATCCCTCGACCTGCTCGACGCCGCGCTCGCCGCCGGGCTCATCACCGAGGCCGGCGACCGGCTGGGCCGGTTCCGGTTCTCCCACTCGCTGGTCCGCGAGGCGCTCGACGCCGGCCACTCCCGGCTGCGCCGCGCGCACCTGCACCGCCGGTACGGCGAGGTCACCGCCGAGCGGTACGCCGGACGTCCCGAGCGGGCCGGCGAGGTCGCGCGGCACTGGCTGGCCGCCGCCGAGCTCGGCGCCGAGACGGCCCGTGCCGCGACGGAGCACGCCGCCCGCGCGGCGCGCGCGGCGGCCGACCGGCTCGCGCCCGAGGACGCGGCCGGCTACTGGCAGGAGGCGCTGGCCGCGGCCGAGCTGGCGGGCGCAGACCGCGGCACCCGGCTGGAGCTCCTCCTCGGCCTGGTCAGCGCCCGGTACGCGGCGGGCCAGCTCAACGACGGGCTCGACGTGGTGGACCGGGCCCTCGACGAGGCCGGCGACGATCCGCACCTGATCGTCCGGGTCGCCGAGGCCGCGATGGGTGGCTCGCCGTGGTTCCCGTTCCCCTACGGCACCGATCGCGGCCGGCTGCACCGCGCGCTCGAGCGGGCGCTCGGCGGGCTGCCGGCCGCCGGCCGCGACCGGGCGCTGGCCGTCGGCTGCCTCGCGGTGCTCGAATCCCACGTCGGACGGATGGCCGAGGCCGAGCGGGCCGGCGCACTGGCCGTGGCCGCGGCGCGGGACGTCGCCGACGACCCTGCGCTGCTGCCGCGGGTCCTGCACCTGCGCAGCCTCACCGTGACCGGGGTCGACTACGCCGAGCATCGGCACGCCTGCGCGCGAGAGCTGGCGTCCCTGCCGTCGACACCACCGGAGCTGCTGGTCGGCGCCCACCTCACCCTCGTCGACAACCTGGTCCGCTTCGGCCACGTCGCGCGGGCACGGGTCGCGCTGGACGAAGCGGACACGATGATCACCCGGCTCGGCTCGCCGACCCTCGCCTACCAGGCAGCGATCATGCGGGCGGCGCTGCTGGCCTTCTCGGGCGAGCTCGAGGAGTCCGCGGACGTGGCGACCGCCGCCGTCGGGCGCCTCGGGCTGGCCGCGCAGAACGGGGTCGAGAGCTCGTTCGTCGCGAACGTCATCGACCGGGCCCTCCAGGCCGGCACGCTGGCCCGGCTGGCCGACACGCTGGCCCGCTCGCTGGCCTCCACCGGCATCGAGGCCCTGCGCGGGTCGCTGGCGCTGGCCCTCGCCGCCGCCGGGCGTCCCGAGGCGGGCCGCGCCGCGCTCGCCGAGATGCGGCTGCCGCCGCGCGACTACACCTGGCTCAGCGCGGTCGTCATGCGGCTGAACGCCGCGGTGGCCCTCGGCGTGCTGGACACCGTCGAGGAGGACATCGCCCACCTGCGGCCRCACTCGGGCGAGCTGGCGAGCCTGGGCACCTGCACAGCGGTCGTCGGGGCCGTCGACAGCCACCTGGGCGAGGCCTACCTGGCGCTCGGTGACCACATGGCCGCCCGGGAGCACCTGACCGCGGCCCTCGCCCTACTCGAGGCGAACGACTCCCCCTACTGGACGGCAAGAGCGCACCAAGCGCTTGCCAAGTGCCCGTAAAGCGGCAACCGCCACGCTGAGTCCCATCCGAAGGAAAACGGGAGGGAACCTCGATGGCCCGCGCACTGATCATGGATGACCTGGCCGGTTTCGTCATCGCGCACGCCGGGATGCGCCGGGAGTTCGGCCGGCTGGCCCGGGTCGCCCGTGCCCCGCGGGACGCCGAGCACGCCGCGCTGATCGAGGAGCAGATCGCGCTGACCACCGGCGTCCTGCACAGCCACCATGCCGGCGAGGACCGGGACCTCTGGCCGCTGCTGCGCCTGCGCGCGCCGGAGGCGGCCGGCGAGCTCGACGCTCTCGCCGCCGAGCACGAGTCGGTCGACCCGCTGCTGGCCGCGGCCGCCGACACCGCCGTCGCGCTCACCGAGCGAGCTCAGGTTCTCGAGGCGCTGCACGACCTGATCAACGCGCACCTGGACCACGAGGACACGGTCGTCCTCCCGCTGATGCTCGACCATCTGACCCTGGCCGAGATGGAGGAGATCGGCCGGCAGGCACTCGCCGAGATCGGCCGGCGGCGCGCGCCCGCGGTCTTCGGGTGGTACTCGAGCGGCGCGCACAAGGAGCTGCGTACGGCCGCCCTCGCGACCGTTCCGCCCATCCCGCGTTTTCTGTTCAACCGCTTCTGGTGGCCGTCCTACCAGCGTCGCTTCGAGCTCCTCTACGGCGCCGACGAGCACGCTCTGCTGAGCGTCTGATCCGGCCGGGCCGGGCCGTGCCGTGCCCGGCCGGGCACGGCGCACGATGTCGGCGTCGCGACCCTGGACCGACGCCGTCTGTCCGCGCGTGAGACGGTGCCGGCGCGGGGCCCTCGATCGTCATGGAGGACGCGTGCGACGGCCGTCAGGTGTGGTGCACCGCAGGTGGACGATCGGTCTCGTGCTGGTCGCGGCTGTCCTTCCCGCGTCGTGCGGCGATTCGGCCGGCACGACGGCGGGCTCCCCCGCGATCTCACCCGGCACCAGGGCCTCGCCCGGGGCCGCGGTCTCGCCCGGCGGGTCGGTCGGATCGGGCGAGTCCGGCGCGGCTGCCGGAGCCGATCCGCGGGACGGCGCGGAGCCGTCCGCCGCGGTCGCGCGGTGCACGGCGGCGGGACTCGCTGTCGGTCCCGTGGACGCGCGGACCCGTCCTGCGGCAGGACGGCGCCACGCACCCCGGCACGTACATCTCCGCGTTCGAACCGGGCGCCTGAAGCCTTCCCAGGTGGACGCCGCTGCCCCTCGGGCACGCGGCCCGCGTTTTTCACGTTTCAAGGCTTGACTTCAAGGCTTGGTTGTCATCTGGTGTTGTCAGCTGGTGCTGTCAGCTGGTAATGACTTATCCGTCCTGCGCGGATTCAGCCGAACGCGATCCTCTGACCCATCTGAGCCGGGTTGGCGTGTGTCGACGTCGCGGTGTGCCGTGTAGCCCTCGTGTGGCCCGTGTTCGGGGGCGATAACGGTGCCGGGACGGTCACTCCGTGGTCCGGCCCTCCAGGAGCCAGGCCTCGACGTCGCCGGCCCGCCACAGGTCGAAAAAGGGCACGGACCGGATCGGCTCGGGAAAATCATCACGAGCGCACAGCCGCCGGGCACGATCCGCCGAGATGCCCAGCCGACGGGCGATGTCCGCGGTACTCCACAGGTCATCGGCTGTCACAACAGCATGCTACGCGTATGCCCCACAGGCGCGGTGACTGTCATCCGGGCGTGCGCGGGTCCGACGCCCAGCCGGTCGCATCCGGCCACGCACGGAGCACACGACCCGCCGGCCGCTTCCTGTCCGCGATCGGCCGCAGGCGACACACTCGCGATCAAGGTGTACGGTGGATCCGTTGCTCTTCTATTTGGGTGCCGCCGGTCACCTTCAGGATGGCATCACCGGTGATCAGAAGTTGGAGATCACCGCGCAGATTCGGGACACCACGTGGGTGTACCGCAGCAAGCGAGCGAGGAGCGACCGTGTCAGAAGGTACTGTCAAGTGGTTCAACGCCGAGAAGGGCTTCGGCTTCATCTCAGTGGACGGCGGAGGGCCCGACGTCTTCGCCCACTTCTCGTCCATCGTGGGTGACGGCTACAAGTCGCTCGAAGAGGGGCAGCGCGTCTCCTTCGACATCGAGCAGGGGCAGAAGGGGCCGCAGGCCGCCAAGGTGCAGCCCCTCAGCTAGCACAAGTAGATAGAAGCCAGCTCGTCTTGGGGCTAGAACCTCAGTTTTTGCAGGGGTCCGACAAGCCCGATCGCGTAGCTGCGTGGCAACCGGCCCACGTCGCCATCGAGATCATTTCAAGACTTGAACGTATTCAACCCTGCTGTCCGTGAAGTGCGGTTTTCGGACGCGGGGGCGCGCGAGGATTCGTGCGTTTGACATAGTTGGTGGGCATACCCAACAGTCCGGCGGTACCTCTGACTTGGGCAGACAGTTCACGTACAGACCGCGGGAACTACTGCGCGGGGACTACTGCCGCCGATCGCCAGCGGTCGGTTCGGGAGTAGGTCGGCCGATCATGGGCCGACGCGGCCGCGCCCGTGTACCCGCGGGGCTGTTGTGATCAAATATGTCGCTGACTCCTGAAGACTGAGCCCCTGGGACCTTGTGGGTCCCAGGGGCTCAGTCTGTTTCGTCCCAGAAGCCAGGTCTGTTTCGGGATTCAGGTCTCATCGTGCAGTCCGGTCGAGGGGCGCCGGTGGCAGTGCGGCGACCCAGCGGCGGACCTCCCGGCGGCTGCGCAGCCGGACCAGCTCCTTCCCGCCGTTGAGCGGATCCGCGAAGCGGGCGCCGTAGCGCGTCCGGTACTCACCATGCTTGCGCCACCCCCAGCGGATCGGATGCGAGGCCCGCGGCAGCTCACGCCAGCGTTCCCGGTTGCCGTTCCACAGCGTGGTCCGGCACACGATCCGGCGGGCCGTCCTCGTCACGACCTGCCATTCGACCAGCCAGCGTGGCAGGTCCAACCAGATGACCGTGTCCGCCCGGGCCCACAGGAGCTCGCGCACGGCCGCGTAGTTGCCGTCGACGATCCAGCCGGGGGCGCCGGTGATCTCGTCGACGTCGGCCCGGAAGGCGGGGCGGGGCACCCAGCCCGGGCCGTGGTACAGCGCGTCGAGCTCGACGTGTGGCACTTTCAGGCGTTCCGCCATGTTTCGGGCGAGTGTCGACTTCCCGGCCCCGGACGCCCCCACCACCAGTACCCTGCGCACAGCGATGATCTTAATCCGGCCCTGGACCGGCGCGCGGTCGCCTGGGCAGCTGCGGCCAGCGGGTGCTCCCGGGGCAAGCGCCGTAGTCTGGGTGGACGCCAGGAGCGATGGATGGGTTATCCACAGTGACCATCGTCGCCGTCCCAGGCGCACAAGCACCGCTCCCGAACACCGAGGAGGACCGCTGCGCATGGCCATCGCGAACGGTCCGGACGGCGTGCCCATTCCGCTGCGGCCGCGACATCCGGCTGACTTCGACGCGTTCTACCAGGGGACACCGCCCTGGGACATCGGCCGCCCCCAGCCTGCGTTCGAGGCCCTCGCCGAGGCGGGGCTGATCCGCGGCCGGGTGCTCGACGTGGGCTGCGGCACCGGGGAACACGCTCTGATGGCCGCCGGTCGCGGCCTGGAGGCCACCGGCGTCGACACCGCCGCGGCAGCCATCGCCCGTGCCGATGCCAAAGCGGCCGACCGGGGCATCTCGGCTCGGTTCCTGGTCTGGGACGCGCTGGAGCTGGTCGCCCTCGACGAGAGGTTCGACACGGTGCTCGACTGCGGCCTGTTCCACGTCTTCACCGACGACGACCGCGCCCGTTTCATCGCGACCCTCGGGGCCACGATCGCCAGCGGCGGCCACTATTTCATGCTCTGCTTCAATGATCAGGTTCCCGGGGAGACCGGACCACGCCGGGTCAGCCAGCACGAGATCCGAGCCGGTTTCACCGACGGCTGGCGGGTCGACTCCGTCGAACCGGCCGAGATCGAGATCACCATCGGGCCGAGCGCGATCCCGTCCTGGCTGGCCACCATCACCCGGCTCTGAGCACCGGTCGTCTCGGCCCGGAATCAAGGATGTCACCACCGCCGCTTCCGCGACGGTGGTGACATCGTCTCTCTGGGTGTGATCAGAGGTTGAGCGCGTCCAGGATTCCCTGCCACACAGATCCGCGGGTCGGAAGCGTGATGGACGGAGTCAGCTCGGCGTACGCCTTACCGGTGATGTTCGCACCGTTTATGGTGCCGGTCACGGTCGAGGTGCCCTCCCAGTACGAACCCTGCGGAACAAGCGGGTTGTACAGCTCCTGGTCGGCGAGCTGGGGTGTGATCGTCAACGATCCACCAGGAACGTTGATCGACCATTTCTGTTGGTAGGTGATGCCTGTGTGTGGGCTCGTCCAGCTACCCAGCGGCGTCGAGGAGATGGTGCCGGGGGCGAGGTTCGTGGTGGTGCCGTTGGCGTTCACCCGGGTGCCGACCGTCTCAACAAGCTGGTTGTTGGCATTGTGGATGAAGTAGAGCATGTACTGCGTGTTGTCGTCGAGCTGGATGCTGAACCACTCCCAGCCACCCGGACCGGCCGTGAAGTCACCCCACTGGTGGTCCTGCCAGGCGGTGCCGGTGACGTTCACGAGCACGCCGTGGTCCAGAAGCGTTCCACTCGCCTTGAGGTTCGTCTGGGAGTAGTAGCCGGACTGACCGAACGGCGCATATCGATGGATCATTCCGGCGCGCCGTCGAGCATGCCGCGGAATCCACCGGGTTCGTAGGGTCCGATGACGAGCTGCTCCAGCACGCCGAGTCCGATTCGGTCACCCCAGACCGCGCGTACGACCTGCTGAACGTGCACACAGTCGGAGCAATGGTGTCCAGTTCCGCCACCTTGAAGGTCTCGCCACCCACGGCCAGTTCGTCGTGCCATCGGCCGTGTCCCCATGTGGGGTGCAGGTAGCCGACGCCCTTCATCCGGAAGGTCTGCAGTGGCTCCAGCTCCACGGTCTCGCCCGGGGCGAGGAGCAGTGACGCTCCGGCGGAGCGCCGCAGGCCCGGCGCCCAGCGCACCTCGTGCCGGACCCCGCGCAACCACCGGATACCTGTGTCCGGTCCGAAGACCGGTGATTTTTCGCCGAGCACGGGCAGCACCGCGGTGCGCTCCAGCCAGGGCTGCCCCGCCTCGTTCTCCATCACCACATAGTGCAGGCACTCATCGGCGAAGTTCAGCGGCGCCCACAGGAAGAACACCTGCGGCAGAGCGGTACGCGGTGCGACGGGCGTACGTTCACCCACCCCACGAATTCCCCAGGAGCGGTCCTTCGTGCCGTAGGTCCCGTCGTTCACCCGGATGTCCTGGCCGCCGGATGCGAGCTGACCGGTCCAGGTCACCATCTGGGTGGCCCGGGTGGAGTCGGTGCGAAGCTCGGTCCCGTCATACTTCGTGGCCCGCGGCTCCTCGTGAGCCGGCGTACGGGCGGTGGCGGTGAGGTCGGCGACCAGCCCGTGTTCCGCGGCGTCGACCAGGATGCGGTTGACCCGAAGCGGCTCGACGATCTCCACCGAGATCGGGCCGATGCTCGTCCGGGTCCGGTCCAACGGGATGCGCCCCGACGCGAACACCGACCGCTGCACACCGTCGTGAACCACGCTGAAGGCGGCGTCGATAATCCCACGACTGGGATAGAGACCGAACGCGAGCGCGAAATACATCTGCTCGTCGTAGCCGTTGAACCAGAACCGGTCGTAGTGATCGGAATGGCCACCGCCCGCGTGCGCGACAGGCAATGCGGTCTGGTGAACCGGATAGTCGTCAAACGGCGTGAGCATGTAGTCCCTTTCAGCGTACGCGGGCTCGCGCCGTCAGATCGGCAGAACCGGTAGACCGGCGGCCCGCTCCTGCCGGTCCCCCACCGGTGTGCCCGTGGTGGTGTTGCGGGTCGCGGTCGGCGAGATCTGCCGCCGGCTGGACGGGATCCCCCTCGCCATCGAGCTCGCCGCGGTCAAGACCCGGGCACTACCGCCCGCCGAAATCCTGGCCCGTCTCAGCGAGAACACGGAGATCCTGCGCCATGACGGCCGGCGCGTCGCCGATCGTCAACGCACACTGCGTACCTGCGTCGACTGGAGCTTCGATCTCTGCACGCCGCAGGAGCGGCTCCTGTGGACCCATCTGTCGGTGTTCGCCGGCGGTTTCGAGCTCGACGCCGGCACCGTGACTGGTACGCCGATCTCGCCGCGCGGGCCGACCAGGAGTGGACCGGGCCCGGGCAGCAGTCGTGGCTCAGCCGCCTACGTCTCGATCACGCCAACCTGCAGATACTGAACAAGCTCGGGTTCACCTCCCGCTCCCGGATCGCGGCCTGGATCACCGACCAGCCGGCCGGGGCCACCGGATAGACCGGCAGGCCCACGCGACCACGGGGCGGGCGGGCCACGCGAGGGCCGGCTGGGGACGGCCGCGGGTTAGGCGCCGGTCGGCACTGTGGGAGCGGCCACGATCACCTGATCCGCACGATCCGGATCGACGTCGTGTGCCTGGACGGGAACGACCACTCTCAGCTGCCGCCCGCGACGCCGGGCGAGCAGGAGGGCACTCGCCGCCGCGACGAACGCGACCGCCGCGAGCGCCCAGCCGGTGCTGTACTCCGCGTCGCGGGTCGAGCCGCCGTCGGCGGCGGTGGTCAGGAACACCGTGCCGACCGTGGCGATGCCGATGACCTGGCCGAGCTGCATCAGGGTCAGCAGCAGGCCGCTGGCGTCGGCCGCGTCCTCGACCGGGACGTGTTCGAGCGTCACCGAGATGATGATCGACATCACGCCGAGTCCCAGGCCGATCAGCGCGGTGAGGATCTCGTAGCGCGCGCCGCCGCCGGCCAGCGGCCCGAGGAACAGATACGAGACGGCGGCGAACACCAGCCCGACCGGGATCAGGTTCGCGTGCCAGCTGGACGGCAGGCGCTGCCAGCTCAGCCCGACCGCGGCGAACGCGACGACGCACGGGACGAACGCCAGCCCGGAGCGCAGCGGACTCATCCCCAGGTCGCCCTGCAGGTGCAGGGTGGTGGTGAACAGGAACCCGGCCCACGACGCCGGCCCGAGCAGCAGCGTGCCGGCGGCGGGCAGCAACCCGGGCGCGCGCAGCACCCGTCCCGAGATCAACGGACGTCGCCCGCGGGCCGCGACCCACCGTTCCACCAGGACGAAGACCACGAACAGGACGACACTCGCCGCCAGCGACACGGCCGTCCAGGCCGGCCAGCCCAGCTCGTGACCGAGGATCAGCGGCATCACGAAGAGCAGCACCGCCGCGCTGAGGACGAGCAGGCCGGGAATGTCGAGGTCGACCCCCGCGCGCCCCTCGTCCGAGGGCATGACCCGCCGGCCGACGACGAGCAGCAGCACCCCGATCGGCACGTTCACCAGGAAGACGGTCCGCCAGCCGGCGTCGAACAGGTTCGCGCTGACGAGCAGCCCGCCGGCGGCCTGGCCGACGACGACACCGCCCGCGATCACCGCGGAGAAGTAGCCGAGCGCCCGCATCCGCGCGGCACCGGCGAAATTGCGCTGGATCAGGCTCATGACCTGGGGGGTCATCAGCGCGGCGCTGACCCCCTGCAGGAACCGGAAGGCGATCAGTGAGGACGTGCCGGGTGCCAGGCCGCAGGCCAGCGAGGCCACGGTGAATCCGGCGAGCCCGGCGTTGAACACGCGCCGGTGCCCGAACATGCCGCCCAGCCGCGCACCGGTGATCAGCAGAACCGCGTAGGAGAGGACGTAGCCGGCGACGATCAGCTGTAGCCCGGCGCCGGAGACGTCCAGATCCGTCCGCAACGTCGGCAGCGCCACGTTGACGATGCTGACGTCCAGGATGGCCATGAACTGGCCGAGGAGGATGACGGCCAGCAGGGCTCCGCCGGCCGCCGGGCGCTCAGTGGCGGGATGTGGTGCCCGCGTCCGAGAGGTGTGTGTTGCTTCGACCATGAGCCTCAGCATGAGGCGGTCCGGATACTGGTAACGAGAGCCTGTCGATACTGGTACTCGCAGCACCTGGCACCGGCGCCACACAGCGGACAAGCTGGTGGCCGTGACGATGACGCAGTCCCATGCCCTTCCGGCCGCGACGGTCCGTAACGTACGCCCGGCGCCGGCGGGCTCGACGACGGCCGGCCAGCGGACGACGGCCGGCCCGCGGGACGGGCGGCGCCGGCCGGAGCTGGCCTCGTTCCTGCGCAGTCGGCGGGAGCGCATCACCCCCGACGAGGTCGGCATGCCGCCGGGGCCCCGCCGCCGCACGCCGGGCCTGCGCCGGGAGGAGGTCGCCCAGCTCGCGGGCGTGGGCGTCACCTGGTACACCTGGCTGGAGCAGGGCCGTCCGATCAACGCCAGCCCGCAGGTGCTGGACGCGGTGGCGCGCACGCTGCGGCTCGACGCCGCCGAGCGCGAGCACCTCTACCGCCTGGCCGACACGCCCGGGCCGCAGCCCGCCACCGACGAGGCGCCGGCTCTGCCGCGGGACATGCGCACCATCCTCGACAGCCTGGACCTGCTGCCCGCGTGCCTGGTCAACGCGCGTTCCGATGTGCTGAGCTGGAACGCCGCCTACGCCGCGCTGTTCCCCATCCTCGTGAACGCCCCCGCCGCCGCGCGGAACTCGATCTGGTTCGCGTTCACGACCCCGCGCTGCTGCAACCCGCTGGTGAACCTGGACGAGCAGGCACCCGAACATGTCGCGATCTTCCGGTACCGGTACAGCCAGCACATGGGAGACCCGGGCTGGCAGGAGTTCGTCCAGCGGCTGTGCGCGGCGAGCGCCGAGTTCGCCCGGCTGTGGGCGACGCACGACGTGGCCCCGCCGCGGCCCTGCGACAAGGTGTTCCACTATCCGGCGGTCGGGGACATCGCGACCCGCTCCACGAACCTGGACCTCACAGCCCTGCCCGGCACCCGGATGGTCATCTACACCCCGGTCGACGACGAGAGCCGGGCCAACATCGCCTGGCTCCGCGACCACCCCGAGGCGACTGTCCCGGACCACCAGCACTGATCCCGCCCGCCGCACCGCCCGCCGGCCACGGCCCGGCAGGATGGCGGGCGGCGCTCCTCAGGCGGCGGCGAGGGCGGCGGGCGCGGGGCGCAGCGTCGCGCCCGTATCGGCGTCGAACAGGTGGAGCCGGTCCGCCGCGACGTACAGCCGGAGCCGCCCGGCGGCGGTGACGTCGGTCCGCGGGCTCAGCGCGGCGGTGAAACGGGACGTCCCCGGACGGCCGCCGGGCGCGCGCCCGGATTCATCACCGGCCTCCTGGCCGGGTTCCCGACCGGTGAGCTCGTCGTCGCCGGCGGCGAGCGCGATCGCCGCCCGCGCCGCGCTCCCGGTGAGGGCACCCGTCACCATCTCGCCGTGGGCGAGGGTCTCGGTGCCGAGCCGCTCCACAAGGCCGACGTCGACGTCGAGGATCAGGGCTGGTCCCGGCGGCGGCTCGATCTGGACGTCATGCGGCCGCACGCCGACGATCACCTCGGTGCCGGCCGACGGGGTGAGCCCGGCGGCGACGTCCACTGGCAGCACGAGGGTCTGGTCGCCGACCCGCAGCGCGACGGCATGATCCTCTGAGACCAGCCGGCCGGGGACGAGGTTGGCCGGCGGGCTGCCGATGAACGCGGCGACGAAGACGTTCGCCGGGCGGTTGAACAGGTCATCGGGCGTGCCGACCTGCTGCAGCCGCCCGTCGTGCAGGACGGCGACCCGGTCGGCCATCGTCATCGCCTCGGTCTGGTCGTGGGTCACGTAGAGCGTGGTGGTGCCCAGCGAGCGCTGGATGCGAGCGATCTCCGCGCGGACCCGCACCCGCAGCTTGGCGTCCAGGTTCGACAGCGGCTCGTCCATCAGGAACGCCCGCGGCTGACGGACGAGCGCACGCCCCATCGCGACACGCTGGCGCTGGCCGCCGGACAGCGCCCGCGGCCGCCGGTCGAGGAGCTCGGTCAGGCCGAGCGTCTCGGCCGCGGCGGCCACCCTGCTGTCGCGTTCCCGCCGGTCGACCCCGGCGAGCTTCAGGCCGAACTCCATGTTGCGACGCACGGTCATGTGCGGGTACAGGGCGTAGCTCTGGAAGACCATCGCGAGGTCACGGTCGGCCGGCGCCACCCGGGTGACGTCCCGGCCGCCGACGAGGACCTGGCCCGCGGTGGGCGCGAGCAGGCCGGCGACGATCCGCAGCGCCGTCGTCTTGCCGCTGCCGGAGGGACCGACGAGGACGAGGAACTCGCCGTCCCCGATCACGAGGCTGAGGTTGTCGAGTATCGGCCGGACATCGTAGGTGAGCGTGACGTCGCAGAACTCGATCGTGGACATGGGGCTCCCTCTTCCCTGCGGCACCTGTGCCGGACGTGTCAGCCGCCCCGACGTGCGGAATTCCGGGCGCGGAATTCCGGACGCGTCGGACGGGGGTGCGTGCGGCGCCCGACCGGCCGTGGTGGGCATTCGGGAGAGGGAGTTCCCGATGCCCGCGTCATGGCGCCGTCCGGCCAGGTTCGCATGATCCGCGCCGGCCGTCCAGACCCTCATCCGGGACGCTTTTCGACTCCTTTACGGAGTCTGCCGAACACTCTTCGGAGTCTATTTATCCGAGGGTCATCAACCCTTGACAGTCCCGTCATGTCCGTTCACAGTTTCGAAGCCATGAGAGCGCTCACACGCGATCAGCGCGGTGGGTGTGAAGCCAGAGGGAGGGCTTCATGAGGGCACGACGAGGTCGCCACGCGGCCATGGCCGGGACGGCCGTCCTGGCCATGGCGTTACTGACCAGCGCCTGCGGTGACGACGGAGGGAAGACCAAGCTCACCATCAACACGTTCGGCGTCTTCGGCTACACGGATCTGTACCGGGAGTTCGAGGCGAGCCACCCCGACATCGAGATCGTCGAGACCGTCAGCGAGTACAACGACCACCACAACAACCTGGTCAACCACCTCGCGGCCGGGTCCGGAGCCGCCGACGTCGAGGCGGTCGACGAAGGCTTCATGGCGCAGTTGAAGGCCGCTCCGGAGCAGTTCGTCAACCTGCTCGACCTGGGAGCGGGCGACCGGCAGGCCGACTATCCCGAGTTCAAGTGGGCCGGGTCGCTGTCGGCCGACGGGAAGACCCAGATCGGCCTGGGAACCGACGTCGGCGGGCTCGCGATGTGCTACCGCACCGACCTGTTCGCCGCCGCCGGGCTGCCGACCGACCCGGCAGCGGTCAGCGCGCTCTGGCCGAGCTGGGACGACTACTTCAAGACCGGGCGCACCTTCACCGCGAAGAACACCGGCCCGAAGTTCTTCGACGCCGGCACCAACATCTACAACGCGCAGGTCTTCCAGCTCGACGAGAGCTACTACGCCACCGGCACACCCGACTTGATCGTCGGTTCGAATCCGCAGGTCAAAGCCGCCTTCGACGCGACCGCGCAGGCCATCGCAGACGGCCAGTCCGCCGGGCTGGTCGCGTTCGAGGACGAATGGGTGACCGCGATGAAGGCGGGCACCTTCGCGACGATCACCTGCCCGGCCTGGATGCAGGGCTACATCAAGGAGAACGCGCCGGACACGGCCGGCAAGTGGAACATCGCCGCCATCCCGGGCGGGAGCGGCAACTGGGGCGGCTCCTGGCTGACCATCCCGGCGCAGAGCGATCACCAGGATTTGGCCTACGAGCTGGTCTCGTTCCTGACCGCCCCGGCACAGCAGACCCGCATCTTCACCGAGACGGGAAACTTCCCCTCCAGCCTCGGGGCGATCAGGGATCCCGCGGTGCAGTCGTTCACCAACCCGTTCTTCGACGACGCCCCCACCGGCCGGATCTTCGGTGAATCGGCGATCAAGCTCGCGCCGCAGTACCAGGGCGCGAAGCACGGCGCCGTGCGGCAGGCGATGGAGCACGGAATCCAGCGCATCGAGCAGGAGGACCAGGCCCCCGACGCCGCGTTCCGGGAATCGGTCGACGAAGCGGAACGCGCGGCCCGCTGAGCGCGGCAGGAGGGAGATCCGGCGATGACGATCGCAACCCCGGCGCCCGCGGCCGACCCCGCCCCACCCCGGCGGCGGACGCCGGGGGGCGACCGCACCCCACACACCGCACGCTCCGTGCTGCGGCGGGTGGCAAGCGCGGCGGTTCCCTACGGGCTCATCGCGCCGTTCTTCGCGATATTCGCGGCCTTCGGCCTTTTCCCGATGCTGTACACCGCCTGGATCTCGCTCACCGACCGGGACATGCTCCACCCCGGCGCCGAGCGGTTCGTCGGGCTACGGAACTACGCTGACCTGCTCTCCGACGACTTCTTCTGGAACGCGGTCGGCAACACCTTCCTGCTGATGGCGATGTCGTCGGTTCCCCAGCTGGCGCTGGCGCTGATACTCGCGCACATCCTCAACGCGAGGCTGCGCGGGCGGACCCTGTTCCGGATGGGCGTGCTGCTGCCCAACATCACGTCCATCGTCGCGGTGACAATCGTGTTCAGCCAGATCTTCGGCCGCCAGTTCGGCCTCGTCACCTGGCTACTGGACGAGGTCGGCCTGGACCCGGTCAACTGGCAGGCCGGCGAGTGGACGTCGAAGATAGCCATCTCGTCGATGGTCATCTGGCGGTGGACCGGCTACAACGCGCTCATCTATCTGGCCGCGATGCAGGCGATCCCGAAGGAGCATTTCGAGGCCGCGGCGATGGACGGCGCCGGAACCTGGCGGCAGCTCTGGCACATCACACTGCCCGCGCTGCGGCCGACCATCGCCTTCACCGCGCTGGTCTCCGTCATCGGCCAGATCCAGCTCTTCACCGAGCCGCTGCTGTTCGACACCTCACCGGGCAGCGTCTCCGGCGGCAACAGCCACCAGTTCCAGACCCTGGCCCTCCTGCTCTACGAGGAGAGCTTCCGACTGCACAACTTCGGCTACGGCTCCGCCATCGCCTGGGTGATGTTCCTGGTGACCGTGGTGTTCGCCGCGCTCGCCTACCTCGTCACCCGCGGCGGCTCCCGGCTGAAAGGGGGTTCCCGGTGACCGCCTTCTCCCGCACCCCGGGCGAACGCTCCGGCCCGCTGCGCTATCCGTTCCTGCTCCTGGCCCTGTTCGTCTCCGCGTTCCCGGTGTACTGGACGTTCATGATCCCGTCCCGGACGAACGACGCGGTCGGGCAGCTGCCGCCACCCTTCCTGCCCGGCGGACACTTCTTCGAGAACGCCGCCCGGGTGTTCGACACGGTGAACTTCGGCAAGGCCCTGCTGAACTCCCTCATCGTCGCGGGGTCGATCACCGTCAGCACGCTGTTGTTCTGTTCGGCGGCCGGCTTCGCGTTCGCGAAGCTGACCTTCCGCGGCCACGGCGCGCTGCTGCTCACCGTGATCGCCACGATGATGGTCCCGATGCAGCTCGGGATCATCCCGCTCTACCTGGAGATGCAGGAGTTCGGCTGGGCGAACCATCTCGTCGCGGTGATCCTGCCGACCGCGGTGACCGCGTTCGGCGTCGTGTTCATGCGGCAGAACGTCCTCCAGGCCGTGCCGGACGAGCTGCTCGACGCCGGGCGGATGGACGGCTGCGGCACGCTGCGGCTGTACTGGCACGTCGCGCTGCCGGCGCTGCGCCCCGGCCTGGCCGTGCTCGGCCTGCTCACGTTCATGCAGGCCTGGAACGACTTCATGTGGCCGCTGATCGTCCTGAACTCGGAGAACCCGACCGTCCAGGTCGCCCTCAGCACGCTGGCCGCGGGCCACTACCGGGACAACACCCTCGTCCTCGCCGGCACCGCGCTCGGCACGCTCCCCGTCCTCGTCGTATTCGCCCTGTTCGGCCGCCAGATCATCGGCGGAATCATGGAAGGCGCGGTGAAAGGTTGACTACCAGCCCCGTCCCGGCGACGGACACGACAGCGGCCACCGGAGTACCGGCGCCCGAAGCGTCGCCGGGAGCCGACGAGCTCGCGGCCCGGATCGCGACCGGCCTGCCCACCGGATTCGTGTGGGGTGCCGCCACCTCCGCGTACCAGATCGAGGGCGGCGCCCGGGAGGGCGGCCGCGGGCCGTCGATCTGGGACGTCTTCGCCCGCACCCCCGGCATGACCTCGAACGGCGAGAACGGCGACGTCGCCGCCGACCACCTGCACCGCTACCGCGAGGACGTCGCCCTCATGGCCGGCCTCGGCCTGGGCGCGTACCGATTCTCGGTCGCCTGGCCGAGGATCGTCCCGGCCGGGTCGGGGGCCGTGAACCCCGACGGGCTGGCCTTCTACGACCGGCTCGTCGACGAGCTCCTCGCCGCCGGGATCGACCCGTGGCTGACGCTCTACCACTGGGATCTGCCACAGCCGCTGCAGGACGCCGGCGGCTGGCCGAACCGCGACACGGCGCTGCGCTTCGCCGACTACACCGAGCACGTCGTCAGCGCGCTCGGCGACCGGGTCCGGCACTGGTCGACCCTGAACGAGCCCTGGTGCTCGGCCTTCGAGGGACACCTGACCGGGCGGCACGCCCCCGGGGTGCGGGACGCCGGGGCCGCCGTCCGGGCCGTCCACCACCTGCTGCTGGCCCACGGTCTCGGCACGGCCGTGCTGCGGGCGCACGGCGCGGCGGACGTCGGCATCACCCTCAACCTGATTCCGGCGGAACCGTCGCCGGACACCGCCGGGGCGGGCGACACCCGGGGGGGCGACACCGGGGCGGGCGACGCCGTGCGGCTCGTCGACGGGCAGCAGATCCGGCTCTGGCTCGATCCCGTCCTGCACGGCACGTACCCGTCCGACGTGATCGCCGACTTCGCCCGGGCCGGCGCCGAGCTGCCCGCCCAGGACGGTGATCTCGCCGTCATCGCGCAGCCGGTGGACTGGATCGGGGTGAACTACTACGCGCCGCACATCGTCGCGCCCGGGCCGGACCCGTCCCCGAAACCGACCCCCTTCGCCGGCGCGGGGAACGTCACGAGGGTGCCCACGAACGAGGACGTGACGGCGCTGGGCTGGCCGGTCCGGCCGCGCAGCTTCCTGGCCCTGCTGCGCCGGCTCGGCGCGGACTATCCGGGGGTCCCGTTCTACATCCACGAGAACGGCGCGGCCTACGACGACGAGGTGTCCCCGGACGGGACGGTGCACGACCCGCTGCGGGTGCGTTACCTGGCGGGTCACCTCGACGCCGTCCGGCAGGCGTCCGAGGACGGGGTCGACGTTCGGGGATACTTCGTGTGGTCGTTGCTGGACAACTTCGAGTGGGCCGAGGGGTACCGGATGAGGTTCGGCATCGTGCACGTCGACTTCGAGTCCCTGGTGCGCACGCCGAAGTCCAGCGGGCTGTGGTACTCGCGGCTGATCCGGGAGCACCGCGCGGCAAGCGGGACGCGGTGACGCCGGAACCACCGGCCCGGACCCGCCAGGCGCCGACCCTGGAGGCCGTCGCCGAGCTGGCGGGGGTGTCGCGGGCGACGGTCTCCCGGGTGGTGAACGGGTCGCTCCGTGTCTCCCCCGCGGCGCACGCCGCGGTCACCAGGGCGATCGCCGAGCTCGGCTACGTGCCGAACCAGGCCGCCCGCAGCCTGGTGACCAGGCGGACGGACACGATCGTGCTGATCGTGCACGAGCGGCCCGACACGGTGTTCGCCGACCCGTTCTTCGCCAGCGTGCTGCGCGGAGTGAACCAGGCGCTGAGCGTCACCCAGCTCCAGCTCGTCCTGTTACAGGTGCAGGGTGACCGGCAGCGCGACCGGGCGCTGCGCTACGTCGGCAACGGCCACGTCGACGGAGTGCTCCTGATCTCCCTGCACGGGGACGACATCATGCCGATGTCGGTCTCGGGCGCCGGGGTCCCGCTGGTGATGGCGGGACGGCTGCTCACCGGCGACCCGGTCGACTCGGTCGACGCCGACAACGTGGGCGGCGCCCGGCAGGCCGTGCGCCATCTCGTCGCGACGGGCCGCCGCGAGCTGGCGACCGTCGCCGGGCCGGTGGACATGAGCGTGGGCGTCGACCGCCTGGCCGGCTACGCGCAGGCGGCCCGCGACGCGGGCCTGCCGGCCTCGGCCACCCGGGTCGAGACCGGCGACTTCACCGAGGCCAGCGGCCAGGCGGCGGCGGCCCGGCTGCTGGCGGAGCACCCGACGATCGACGCGGTGTTCGCCGCCTCCGACCTGATGGCCCTCGGCGTGCTGCGCGCGCTGCGGGCCGCCGGGCGGCGGGTTCCCGACGACGTCGCCGTCGTCGGCTTCGACGACGCGGCGCCGGCGGTCTACGCGGACCCGCCGCTGACGACCGTCCGCCAGCCGGTGGAGCGGCTCGGCGCGGAGATGGTGCACCAGCTCCTGCGGCGCATCGCCGATCCCACCGGCGACGCGGCGTCGGTGATCCTGCCGACGGAGCTGGTGATCCGTTCGTCAGCCTGAGCCGGTTCCCCGCTGGGGACAACAGGCGGGTCGGGAACGGGTTGTCCACAGGCGCGAACTCGCGTCACCCTCGTCCCGTGCGGCCTTCTACAGTGGCGCGGTGACCTCGCCCTCGGTTCGCGTCCCGCGTGACGCCGTGGAAGTGCTCCGCCGCGTCTTCGGCTACGAGTCCTTCCGCGACGGCCAGCAGGAGATCATCGATCACGTCGTCGGCGGTGGCGACGCGCTGGTCCTCATGCCGACCGGCGGCGGCAAGTCGCTGTGCTACCAGATCCCGGCGCTCGTCCGGCCCGGCACCGGCGTCGTCATCTCCCCGCTCATCGCGCTGATGCAGGACCAGGTCGACGCGTTGCTGGCGCTCGGGGTCCGGGCGGGGTTCCTCAACTCCACCCAGCAGGCCGACGAGCGCCGCGCGGTGGAGTCCGCGTTCCTCGCCGGCGAGCTCGACCTGCTCTACCTGGCCCCCGAGCGGCTGCGGGTACGCGCGACGATCGAGCTCCTCGACCAGGGCGAGATCGCGCTGTTCGCGATCGACGAGGCGCACTGCGTCGCACAGTGGGGGCACGACTTCCGGCCCGACTACCTCCTGCTCTCCGAGCTGCACCAGCACTGGCCGCAGGTGCCGCGCGTCGCACTGACCGCCACCGCCACCCCGGCGACCCACCAGGAGATCACGAACCGGCTCGGGCTGGGAAACGCCCGCCATTTCGTCGCCGACTTCGACCGGCCGAACATCCAGTACCGCATCGTGCCGAAGAACGACCCGAAGGCACAGCTGCTGGAGCTCCTGCGCACCGAGCATCCCGGCGACGCGGGCATCGTGTACTGCCTGTCCCGGGCGTCGGTCGAGAAGATCGCGGAGTTCCTGGTGTCGAACGGGATCGCCGCGCTGCCCTACCACGCCGGCCTCGAAGCACGCACCCGCGCCGAGCACCAGGCCCGTTTCCTCCGTGAGGACGGCCTGGTCATGGTCGCCACGATCGCCTTCGGGATGGGCATCGACAAGCCGGACGTCCGCTTCGTCGCCCACCTCGACCTACCGAAGTCGGTGGAGGGCTATTACCAGGAGACCGGCCGCGCCGGCCGGGACGGGCTGCGTTCCACCGCCTGGCTCGCGTACGGCCTGCAGGACGTGGTCCAGCAGCGCCGGCTCATCGACGCCTCCGACGGCGACGCCACGCACCGCCGGCGGCTCAACTCCCACCTCGACGCGATGCTCGCACTGTGCGAGACCATCGAGTGCCGCCGGGTCGGCCTGCTGGCGTACTTCGGGCAACAGGGGTCGAGCGCCTGCGGCAACTGCGACGCCTGCCTGCACCCGCAGCAGTCCTGGGAGGCGACCGTGCCCGCCCAGAAGCTGCTGTCGACGGTGCTGCGCCTGCACCGGGAACGCCGGCAGAAGTTCGGCGCCGGCCACGTCGTCGACATCCTGCTGGGCCGGCGCACACCCAAGGTCGACCAGCACGGCCACGACTCGCTGACGGTCTTCGGCATCGGCACCGAGCTCAGCGAGGCCGAGTGGCGTGGCGTGGTCCGCCAGCTCCTGGCCCAGGGGCTGCTGGCCGTCGAGGGTGAGCACGGAACGCTCGTCCTCACCGACGCGAGCGCGGACGTCCTGCGCGGGCAGCGGACGGTCTCCATGCGGCGCGAACCGAAGCGACCGGCGAAGGCCACCAGCTCCTCGGCGACGAAGGCACGCCGAGCCGAGCCGGTCGAACTGTCGGCGGAGGCGGCGCCGCTGTTCGAACGGCTGCGCGCCTGGCGGGGCGCCACCGCCAAGGAACAGGGCGTTCCCGCCTACGTGATCTTCCATGACGCCACGCTGCGCGAGATCGCCACCCGCGCGCCCTCCTCGCTCGCCGAGCTCGCGACGGTGAACGGCGTCGGCGAGAACAAGCTGGCCAAGTACGGCGAACACATCCTCCCGCTGTGTAGCGCCACGCCCGCGGACTGACCCACAGCGGACCGGCCCACGGCGCGGCGCGGCCATCGCTGTCGGCGGGAGAGCWGGGCGCGGCGACGCTCAGACGGGCTCGTGTCGGCGGATTCGCTCGTGCAGGCGCGCTGTCGCCGGTCCCGGGGCGACGCGCAGCTCGCGGGCGAGGATGTCGATGCAGGTCCGGAACTGCAGCAGCGCCAGGTGCGGCTGCCCCTGGCGGGCGTAGGAGCGCATGAGCCGGCGGTGGGCGTCCTCCCGGCACGGGTCGCGCTCGAGGATCTGCCGGCACAGCAGCGCGCAGACCGAGTACTGCCCGGTCTCCAGGTACAGCGAGCTGAGCCGGTCCAGCGCGTCCAGGTAGGCCAGCCTCAGCTGCTCGCGCCGCAGGACGGCCCAGTCCTCGGAACGCGCGTCGGCGAGGAAATCGCCCCGGTACAGCGCCACCGCCGCTTCGAGTTCGGCGATGGCGGCCTCGACGCGTGCCGCGTCGGCGAAACGCTGACCAGCCTGGACATGGCCTTCGAACGCGTCGAGATCGATGGACACCATGACGTCGGCGGCCAGCCGGTACACGCCGCGCTCGAACACGATGACCTGCCGGTCAACCGCCTCCCGCAGGGCGCGGCGCGCGCCGTACACGGCCACCTGAATGTTGTTCCGCGCCGCGGGCAGGTCGGCGCGTGGCCACAACGCCTCGGTGACGACCTCCCGCGGGGGCAGGTACGCCCGATGGATCACCAGGTAGGCCAGTAGGGACCGGGGGCGGGTGCCCCAGCCTCGCACGAGCCGCCCGTTCACCGTCACCGACAGCGGTCCCAGCACGTGCACGGCCATCTCCACCTGGCGCTTCTGGGCCCCGGCACCAGGCCGAGTAACGGGGTGCCCGGCGGAGCGTCCGCGGCCCTCGGCGCCTCGGGGCCGCCGGACACACCGGCGATGTGGGCGTGCAGGAGCGCCGTCGTCTCGTGCTCCGACCGGGCGAGCGCGGCCTCGGCCTCGGCATGCAGGCGCCGGTCCCGCCGGATGTCCGCCAGCCGCCGGGCCAGCCGGTCCGTCTCGGAGACCGCGGCGGCCGCCGCGGGGGACCGATGACGGGCGGGGCCCTGCTGTCCCCGGGCCGAGGCGACGTGCGCGGCCGCGTCGAGCAGATCCGGTTCCGCCTCGACAGCCTCGGGCGGCAGTTGGTCCAGCCATCCGCCGACTGTCACCCACTGGCCGGCAGCGATCATGTCGTCGGCGACCCTGGCCAGCGCCCGCGCCGCCACCGCGCGATCGTCGAACTCGAGCAGCATGGGGATCGCCCGTTCCGGAGCGCCCGCCCGCAACAGTTCGAGCGCGGTGCGCGCAGGGTCTCGCGGTCCAGCGACGCGTCCTCGGCCAGAGCGGCGAGCAGCGGCGCACGCCAGACGGTGCGCAGTCGGGACCAGTCGCCGGTCAACGGCTGGAACCATGGTCCCCCCAGCTCGGCGAGTTGACGCCGGTTCGCCTCCGGGACGACGTACTCGACGTGCAGCAGCCGTGCGAGCATCCGACGGGCTCCCCCGGTGGCGCCCGCGAGAACGGCGCGGGCCAGCGAGGTGAGCACGCCGACGAGCGTCCGGCCGCGCAGAGCCTGGGCCAGATCACCGTCCGACAGCGTGGTGCGCGCGAACTCGACAGCGTGCCGGAGGGCCGCGGACCGGCCGAGGAGCGCCGCCGCGTGACGCCGCCGGAGTCCGAGCCCGCCGGGGAGCTCCACCTCCGACGGGTGCAGCCGGGCGCGCTCGGCCGGCGGTCGGCGGGCGTCCCCGAGCGCCTCGGTGCTCGGGAGCGCGTCGTGGCCGATCAGGACGCGGGGCGTCGCCTCGGGCAGAGCGCCCAGAACATGGCCGCACGCGAGGCGTAACGACGGCCCGTGCGGATCGATCCGGTCTGCATGCTCCAGGACCAGCGCCGAGTCGGGCGGGAGCCGCTCGGCCAGCTCCGCGCCGAGCCGCCGGAAGATGTCGTCCCACCCGTGCACCGGGCCCGGCCACGCCCGCACCCGCGTGAGCAGGGTGGCGCCGAACCCGGGGGCCCTGCGCCGCACCGCGGTGATCATCGTTGCCAGGAAGGTCGCCGGATCGCGGTCCTCGACGCCCAGCCGGAGCCAGACCGGTGTCCGGCCGACCGCCTCCAGCGCGGCCGCGAGCCCGTCGGTGAGCAGCGTGCCGGGTGGCGCGACAAACACGGTGACGCCGCCGGTCACCGCGTCGACAAACAAAAAATGCGCCGCCACCGGCTCAGCTCCGAGAGGTTCCAGCACCTTGCCCGCGAGCATGCATCCCCCATGCAGCCGACGGTGAAGACACCGTAAAGACAACGAAAGAACATCCACATCCATATCACCGTTCGGTCAGGAAGTGGTGAGGTCTGCGCCGGGCGTGCGGACAGCGCCACCAAATCCACCACTTCAGCCGTGGACGGCCGGCGAACCCCGGCTACGCGCAACCATGCCGGGAGGCCGCCTCCGCGGCACGGGTGGCACGAGCCCCAATACCAGCGGCCGGCAAGAATCCCAACCGGGTTCCCGGCAGGCGTTAATGGGGGCGAGCAGCGGTTACCGCACCCCGCCGAGCCCACGGTACAGCCGATTAACCGGCCCGACCGCCCCCTTAAGCCACCCGAGCAAGATCGTTAATCGCCCGCAGGTAGACAGGATCCGAACCCGGAATTCGTTGCCGTCAACAGCGGCCACATCTCAGGAGGAACCAGCGAATGACCCAGGTAGGCGAGCCCGTCGGGCAGATCACCGCGGACGACTACGTGTCGATCGAGGACTCGAACGGAGTCGCGCCAACCAACATCATCAGAGTCGGCGATCCGTTCACCGTGTGGATCGACTTCGACCTCGCCGGCGCCCTCAACGGGCTCCTCGTCGGAATTCTGCGCTATTCGGTCCGGTACTGGGTGAACGGGCTGGGGAGCCCCACCCCGGCGACCCCGATCCCGTCGCGGGTCGAGTCGACGACCTACGGCCAGCTCGGCTACCGCCGCGCCGACACCGAGCGCACAGTGCCCGCCAACACGCTGGCGGCCGGGGTCTACCAGCTCGGCGCCATCGTCACGTTCAGGCTGAACAACAACGGGAACCTGCTCCAGTACCCGCTCACCGTCTTCACCCTGCCCAAGATCATCGAGATCTACGCCTAGGAGGTCACCGGGCGCGCCGGGCGCCCACCCCGCTCCGACGGAGGCCGCGCGCCCCGTGCCGGTGGCGCGCGGCCTTCCCGTCCCGGGGATCCCGTTCATGGAGGTGGACTGTGGAGGGCACCGATGGCACCTGACAGCGACGAGGCCCAGCGCGAGGAGAGCTTCGTGGTGCGCCTCCTCCTCGACTGCGACGGCGTCCGCAGCACCAGCGTGCAGCACGCACGCGAGAACACTCCGATGCGCTGGCCGGGCTGGAGGCCGTCCGAGGTGATCGCCTTCATCGAGGCTCGTGCCGGCCGGCTCGCCCCGACGGCTCCGGCCGGYGTCGACGCGGGCGGCCAGGCAGCACTCGGCACCGACGGCGCCCCCGCCCCGCTCAGCATGTCGGGCCCGCTCAGCACATTGGACCCGCCCGCCGCCTTGGAACCGCTCAGCAGCTCGGAACCGCTCAGCAGCTCGGAACCGCTCAGCGGGTTGGAACCGCTCCCTGTGCGGCTCGGCGTTCAGGTCGAACCCGCCGGGCCTCGCCCAGGGGAACCGTTCACCGTCGCACTGTCGGTCGGCTTCGCCCCCGCCCGCCCGCTGCCCACCGGGCCGCTGGAGTACCACACCGTCGCAGGTGTCCGGCCCGGCGATGCCGCGCCCGGCGCCGCGGGGAGCGCCGAGCACGGGACCGCCCCGGGCGGGACGGTGCTCCGCGCCCAGGGACAGCTCTCCGCGCACGCCGCGGTCATCCGGCTGACCAGTCCGGGGCTGCCCACCGGGCGCCACCTGATCGATGCCGCCGTAAGCCTGCGGGTCGGAGGCGTCGGGCGTCCCGTCGGCCTCGCCACCGCCACGCAGGTCGTGCTCGAGATCACGGACCGCTGAGGATCCGCACCCCTTCCCGCACCGAGAGGAACAAGCCCCACGAAACCGGAGTCGAATACCGACACGGGGGCACCCGTCACCCAGGTGGAGCATGAAAGCCGTTCGCGCCTTATCCTCGGCGATGTGACGGTGGCCTCGGCCTGACCTTCTTTCGGCAGGCCGCTCGGGGCCGTGCCGCGATTCGCGTGCGTCGCTACCGGCCCACTCCCGCGTTGCCGGGCAGAATTACCGAGCGATGGTCCACGACAGAAAGCGGGAACAACGTGGCAACGGTTACCGATGGCGTTTACCGGATCGGCCTTGACAACAATCAGTTTCTCACCGCGGAAGGCCGCGATCGCAGCGTTATTCTGCCCGAAAACGGACGCGGCCAGGAATGGGAGGTCCGACGCACGGATAATGACACATACACGATCCAGCAGACGTCCGACCAGCTTTTCCTCGGTTTCGACGGTGACCCTGACACGTTCGAGCTGGTGCGCCCGTTTCCGCAGCCTCGCGAGTGGCGGATCGAGCAGGGCCCCAGGCCGGGCTCCTTCGTCATCGGAGCCGTGGACAGCGACCTGACCGTCGGGCTGCACCCGGCACTCATCTATCCGCCGATGGTGGCGCTCTCGCCCATCTTCCGCCAGGACCAGGGGTGGAGGTTCCAGTCGGTCGACTAGGCCGGCCAGGCATCGGTCGGCAGCCCGGCCGACCGGCCCCGTGTGCACACCCGGATTCGGCGCGTGTGCACACGGGGAGCCCTCAGTGAGTGACCCCGGGTCGTTCTGATCGACAGCACGGGCTCACCGGGAACCGCGGCGGGCGGCGGGCAGGCGGGACGCGCCGACGTGGTCGTCGAGCCAGCCGGTCAGCCGGCGCGTCTCCCGCCAGCCCGCCGCCACGTACTCGGCGCACTCCGGCTCGGCCAGCCACGGCGGCTCACCGAAGTCACGGGCCGCCGTGAGGGTCCGATGGCGCAGCAGCTCGATGCGTGGATGATCCGCGTCGTAGCCCCGCGGCCGGGTCTTGAGCGTCGTGCCCGAGACCTCGTACCCCGCCTCCCGCAGCTCGCGCACCAGCGCCTCGAGCCGCAGCCCCGTCCGGTCGTCGGCGACCGCGGCACGCAGCCGCTCCACCTGGTCGGGCGCGGTCTGCCAGTAACCGGCCGCGATCATCAGCCCGCGCGCGGAGACCTGGACGTAGCCGCCCCGCTCGTTGTGGGCGCCGATCGCGGTCTTGTAGGGCGACTTGTCCTTCGAGAATCGAACGTCCCTGTGCGGGCGGAAAACGTGCGGTGCGCCGAACTCCGGCTCGAGGGCGTCGAGCAGGGCGAGCATCGGGGCCCGGACGGCTTTCTCGTAGGTGTCGCGATGATCCGTCCAGTACGCCTTGCTGTTGTCGGCCTCGAGGCCCTCGAAGAAGATCAACGCTTCGACGGGGAAGCCTGTGAACTCGGGCATCGGCGCTCCTGGGCCGCGAACCGGCGGGACGCGCGCATCCTACGGCGGCCCACCGACAACTCCGCCGGACAGCGCGGCCGGACAGCGCTGCCGGCCCGCACCGGGCCCCGGCGGCATCGCCATACCCCAACAGAGACCGATCGAGACCGGCAGGTCGGGGCAATTGTCAAAGAATTGTCCAAGGTCGGGAGCCTGCACACCCAGGACGGTGGGCGTTGGAAGACATCGGTCGTGGTCAAACGAGCACATCACGCGCCGGCGTGAATGAACCGAAAACAACGACACGCGGCATCCGGGCCGAGGCGCGCCGGCCGCGATGGGCACAGGTTGGACGCAAACCGGGGCGTCTGATTGCATAGCTCCCCGACGGGGGTTGGCAGAAGCGGGTGGAACCCGTACCCGACGAGAGCATGTGAGACGCGATGACGACGCGGGCACGAGACCTGCTCAACCGATCCCGCGCGCTCCTGGGTGGCTCCCGCGGCATAGCGGCCCAGCTGCGGGGTGGTGATCTCCCGACTCCCCTGCCCCGGCCGGAGCAGCCGGCCCCCGCCGGCCTCGTCAGGCGCCCCGCGGCCCATGGCGGAAGGTCCGCGCACGAGCCGTGGGTTCGGCCGGGAATCCCCGCGGCGGACGCCGGGGTGACGCGACCGGCCCGCCGCGGCGGCACCGGCATCAGCACCAGCGCCGCGGACCAGTCGGCCCACGCCATGCGGGCCGAGACGTCCCCGGCGGCCTCCCCGGCCAACGGGTCGGCCGTGACGGCGCCGCCCGCGGCCGAGGCGCTCTCCGCGATCTGCGCGGACGTGGCGCTGCGCGACCTCAACCTGGTCGACTCCCTGCTCTCGCAGCTCGAGGACATGGAGGCCAAGGAGGAGGACACCGACCGCCTCGCCGAGCTGTACCGGCTGGACCACCTCGCCACCCGGCTGCGCCGCAACGCCGAGAACCTGCGGGTGCTCGCGGGCCGTGACGCCGGTGACGCCTCGTCCGACACGGCCGCGCTGGTCGACGTCGTGCGCGCGGCGATGTCGTCCATCGACCACTACTCGCGGGTCACGATCGGCCGGGTGGTCCCGCTCGGTGTGGTCGGCTTCGCCGCCGAGGACGTCGGTCGGCTGCTGGCAGAGCTGCTGGACAACGCGACCAAGTCGTCTCCCCCGACCGCGCCGGTACGGGTCGGCGTGCACCTCACGGAGCTGGGCAGCGCGCTGCTGCGGGTCGAGGACGAGGGCATCGGGCTCCCGCCGGACCGGCTGCGGCAGCTCAACGAGCGGCTGGCCGGCGATCCCGTCCTGGACGACGACGCGGTGCGCCACATGGGCCTGGCCGTGGTGCGCCGGCTCGCGATCCGCCACGACCTGCGGATCTGGCTCGATCGCCGCCACCCCCACGGGACGACCGCCTCGGTACTCATCCCCTCCGCCCTGATCTGTGAACTGCCCGAGGGCAGCTGGTCGGGTACGCAGACCGTGGCGATCCGCGGCGGCGGCCCCGCCGCGCCGGGTCCGTCCGCGCGTCCCGCCGCGCGCGACAGTCAGCCGCAGGCGGACGTCCAGGGCCGGGGGCCGGGCGTGAAAAGGTCCGGCAACGGAGCGGGCCACGTACGCGAATCCACGCTGTTCACCCGCGCGGGCAGCGTGTCGGCCAGGCCAGCGCCAGCGCCAGCGCCGAGCAAGGATGCGGCGACTCCAGCCACACCCCCCACGGCGGACTCCCTGATCGGCGGCACGACCGCGAGCGGTCTCCCCCGCCGGGTGTCGCGCAGCCTCAAGAACCCCGCCGGCGACGGCGCGCGCCCACCCGCTGCCACGGCACCCACAGCCACCATGCCCGTGGCAGCCGCCGTGCCCGCCGCGGCTCCCGCGCCGTCGACACCGACACCGACACCCGCCGCGGCGTCCACGGAAGACCAGGAAGACGCGACAGGCGCGGAAGGCGTCCCTCCCGCGGAGGAGGGCGGATCGACGGCCACACAGGCGCTTTCGGCCCGGGCCGCGGACCACGCGAGACTACTCGCGGATCTCGACGCCTTCAGCGAAGGCGAACGGATCGCCCACGAACACCAGCGAGAGGACTGAGGACACATCCGTGACGGATCAGACCAATCGCCAGCCGGACCACGACTTCAGCTGGCTGATCAATGACTTCGTCGGCAAGGTCCACGGCGTCACCCATGCCCTGATCCTCTCGTCCGACGGCCTGTCGCTCACCGCGTCCGACGGGGTGAGCTCGGCGGAGCGGGACCAGCTGGCGGCGATAGCCAGCGCGATGCTCAGCCTTGCCCGCAACAGCGCGACGCTGTTCGACCGCGGAACCTGCGAGCAGATCATCGTGCGGCTCAGCGGCGGCTACTTCCTGTTCATGAGCATCGACGAGGGAGCGGGACTCGCCGTGCTGACCGGACCGGACTGCGACATGAAGGTGGTCGGCTACGAGATGACGCAGTTCGTACTGCACGCCGGCCACGCGCTCACCCCGGACCGGCGCGCGGACCTGCGCCGCGTCCTGGTCGGACGCCAGGTATCGAGCTGAGCCGGGCCAACACGGCGGATCACCGCACGGATGATCCGCCGCGGCGAACCAACGCACCGGACCAGGACGGGTGACGGACCAGAATCGTGAAGAGCATGCCTGAAGACTCCGCACAGAACGGACGGCCGAGGCGTGGCCCGCGCAGCAAGCGGATCCGCCCCTACGCCCTCACCGGGGGCCGGACGAGGGCCCRCCATCACCTGCTCGTCGAGACCCTGGTCTCGGTGCCGAGCTACGACCCGACGCTCAGCGAGACGCTGATGCCCGAGTCCAAGGCGCTGTACGAACGCGCCCGGGGGCAGCTGTCCATCGCCGAGCTCTCGGTGATGCTGTCGATCCCGCTCGGGGTGGTCCGCGTCCTGATCAGCGATCTGGCCGCGCAGGGAGCGATCCTCATCCACCCCACGGCCCACACCTACCACCACGATCGAAACGTGCTCGAAAGGATTCTCAGTGGCCTGCGGGAGCTCCCGGTCTGACGCACCTCCGGACCCGGACGGCGGTGCGGGGTGGACATGATCCCGACCGACGCCGACGGACTTGACCCCGCCACGGCGATCTCCGCGAAGATCGTGATCGCGGGCGGGTTCGGAGTGGGCAAGACGACGCTGGTCAGGTCGATCTCGGAGGTGCCTCCGCTCAACACGGAGGCGTGGATGACCGAGGCCAGCGAAGGCATCGACGACCTGTCGATGAGCGGTGCGAAGAGCACGACGACGGTCGCGATGGACTTCGGCCGGATCTCGCTGTTCCCGGATCTGGTGCTGTACCTGTTCGGCACCCCGGGCCAGCCCCGTTTCTGGTTTCTCTGGGACGACCTGTCCCGCGGCGCGCTGGGCGCGGTCGTTCTCGTCGACAGCCGCCGCCTCGACCAGTCCTTCGCCGCGCTGAACTACTTCGAGAACGATTCGACGGTCCCGTACATCGTCGCCGTCAATCGTTTCGAGGGAAAGCTGTGGCACGACGTCGACGAGGTCCGGGAGGCGCTCGCGCTGCGCCCGGACATCCCGCTCGTCACCTGCGACGCCCGCGAGACGGCCTCGACGGCCCAGGTGCTGCGGGACCTGGTTGTTCACACGATGTCACTGGCCCAGGTCCCGGAACCCAGGAGGACACGGACGCATGCGTAAGATCCTGATCGTCGGCGCGGGCCAGTCGGGCCTGCAGCTGGCCCTGACCCTGCGCGAGCACGACTACGACGTGACGGTGATGTCCGCGCGTTCCCCCGAGGAGATCCGCCGGGGCCGGGTCATGTCGACGCAGGCGATGTTCCACAGCGCGCTGCAGACCGAGCGCGACCACGGGCTCAACCTCTGGGAGGCCGACACCGTCCGCATCGAGGGCCTCGGGCTGTCCATTGCGGGGCCGGACGGCAGCCGGCCTCTCGACTGGTTCGCCCCGCTGGACCACTACGCGCAGTCGGTCGACCAGCGGGTCAAGATGGCCGGCTGGGCCGAGCTGTTCGAGGAGCGCGGCGGCAAGCTCATCCTGCACGGTGTCACCACGGCCGACCTGAACGGGCTCGCCGAGCTCTACGACCTCGTCGTGGTCGCCGCCGGCAAGGGCGAGCTGGTCGGCCTGTTCGACCGCGACGCCGCCCGCTCGCCGTACACCTCACCCCAGCGCGCGCTGTCGCTCGCGTACGTGCACGGCCTGGCGCCCAGGCCGGAGCATCCCACCGCGCCGGGCGTGCGATTCAACATCATCCCCGGCGTCGGCGAGCTGTTCATGATCCCGGCCTACACGCTGAGCGGGAACTGCGACATCCTCTTCTTCGAGGGCATCCCGGGCGGTCCGCTGGACTGCTGGGACGACCACCCGAAGCCCGACGAGCACCTGCGCCGCATCCTGGACCTCATCGAGCGGTTCCTGCCCTGGGAGTACGAGCGCTGCGCGAAGGTCGAGCTCACCGACGCCCACGCGACCCTCTCCGGCGGGTACACGCCCGTCGTGCGGCGGCCGGTGGGCAACCTGCCGTCGGGCGGGGCGGTGCTCGGGATGGCCGACGTCGTCGTGGCGAACGACCCGATCACCGGCCAGGGCTCGAACAACGCCGCGAAGTGCGCCGCCTCCTACCTGGACAGCATTCTCGAGCACGGTGCCAAGCCGTTCGACCAGGCGTGGATGCAGGCCGCCTTCGACCGCTACTGGGCGAGCGCGCAGGACGTCACGGTCTGGACGAACGCCCTGCTGCAGCCCCCGCCGCCGCACGTGCAGCAGATCCTCGGCGCCGCGCAGGCGAACCCCACGGTCGCCCGGCGGTTCGTGAACGGCTTCGACAATCCGTCGGACTTCCAGGACTGGTTCCTCGACCCGGAGAAGGCGGCGGCCTACCTGGCCTCCGCCTGAGCCCGCGTGCACCCGCCGCGGCCGGCGCCAGCCGGCCCGGCACGGCGCTCCCGTCAGAGGTTGATCATGTGGCCGGCGAGGCCGTGGATCGCCTCCTGCAACGCCTCGCTCAGCGTCGGGTGGGTGTGCACGTTGCGGGCGAGCTCGAGCGCGGTGAGGTCCCATTTCTGGGCCAGCGTCAGCTCGGGCAGCAGCTCGGAGACGTCCGGGCCGATCAGGTGGCCGCCGAGCAGCTCGCCGTACTTCGTGTCGGAGATCAGCTTGACGAAGCCGTTCGGGTCGCCCAGGCCGTGGGCCTTGCCGTTCGCGGTGAACGGGAACTTGGCCACCTTGATGTCATGGCCCTCCTCCCGCGCCTGCGCCTCGGTGAGACCGAAGCTGGCCACCTGCGGCTGGCAGAACGTGGCCCGCGGCATCATCCGATAGTCACCGAGCGTCACCGTCTCCGCACCGGCAATGGTCTCGGACGCGACGACGCCCTGTGCCTCGGCGACATGCGCCAGCATGAGCTTCGCCGTCACGTCGCCGATGGCGTAGATGTGCTCGACGTTGGTGCGCATGTGGTCGTCGATCGCGATCGCGCCGCGGTCGGTGAGCGCCACGCCGGTGTTCTCCAGGCCGAAGCCCTCGACGTTGGGCGCGAACCCGATAGACATGAGGACCTTGTCCACCTCGAGCGAGCCCCGGGCGCCGTCCTTGCCGGTGTACTCGACGGTCACCGAGGAGCCGTTGTCCGTCACCGTCTCGACCTTGGTCGAGGTCAGGATCGGCACGCCGAGCTTCTTGTACTGGCGGACGATCTCCTTGGAGACGTCGGCGTCCTCGTTCGGCAGCGCGCGGTCGAGGAACTCGATGATCGTGACGTCCACGCCGTAGTTGCGCAGGACGTAGGCGAACTCCATGCCGATCGCCCCGGCGCCGACGATCGCCATCGACCGCGGCAGCTCGCGGGTGAGGATTTGCGTCTCGTAGGTGACGATGTTGTCGGAGAGCTCGACGCCGGGCAGCAGCCGGACCCGGGAACCCGTCGCGATGATCGCGTGGTCGAAGCTCACCTGGTCGGTGCCGCCGGCGGAGAGCGCGACGTCCAGGGTGTTCGGGTCACGGAAGGTACCGCGGCCGGTGAACTCGGTGATCTTGTTCTTCTTCATCAGGAAGTGCACGCCCTTGACGCGCCCCTCGGCGACCTGGCGGCTGCGGTCGAAGGCGGCGCCGAAGTCGAAGCTCACCTCGCCGGAGATACCGAAGGTCTTCGCCTCGTGGGCGAACAGGTGCGCGAGCTCGGCGTTGCGCAGCAACGCCTTCGAGGGGATGCACCCGACGTTCAGGCAGACGCCGCCCCAGTACTTCTCCTCGACGACCGCGACCGACAGCCCGAGCTGGGCCGCCCGGATCGCCGCGACGTAGCCGCCAGGACCTCCACCTAGGACGACGAGATCAAAGTGCGCTGCCATAGGTCCACCCTACGATCAGTCAGGACGCCGATTCGCGGCGCGGTGCGGAGACTTCAACCACGCATGCTGCCAGCGTCATTCCGCCTCGCCCACAGGTGGGCACGCCGGCCCGGCCCGCCGCCGTGCCCGAGCGACGGATGCGCGCCGGAGCAGTGGGTGCACACAGAGCGGACGGACGTTTTCCAGGATCACGCGGATGCCACCGGTGCCGCGGATTTCGGCCCGGCGGTCACCGGCCGGCCGGCAACCCGGCAACCCGGCAACCCGGCGATCATCGCCGGCCCGCGTGGGTCAGCCGGGCACCGCGCGCAGCGGGGATCGGCCTACCCGCAGCCGGTCCAGGGCGGCGGCGGTCGGTGCGTCCGCCGGTAGTTGCACGACGAGCCGCAGGTCGTCGTCGGCGGGCAGTTCCAGCGTCTCGAAGGCCAGTCTCAGCTCACCCGCCTCGGGATGGGCGAGGCGGGTGACGCCGCTGGCCGCGGGCAGGCCCGGCACCGAGGCGACGCGCCCGGCGAAGGCCGCGCCGGCGGTGACGGTCAGCTCGTCGGCGAGCGCCGCGACGTAGCGGTCCGCCAGGAAGGGACCCTGCTTGAGCGCGGCCACCTGGTCGTCCGCGACCTGGCCCCAGTCGGGCCAGGCCCGGCGCGCCCGCTCGTCGGTGAAGACGAAGCGGGCCAGGTTCGGCACGGCACCCGAGCGCGGGGAGTCGTCCAGCAGGCCGATCGGGCGGGCGAGCCGCTCGTAGGCCGGGGTGTAGGCGAGCACGTCGCTCACCCGGTTGAGCAGCAGCGCGGCGGCGGGCTCGAGGTGCGCCAACAGCGCCCGCACGGTCGGGCGCACCGCACGGGCCGGTGCCGCGCCCACCCCGCAGGTGAATCCGCCCTCGGCTCCCTTGCTGAGCCGGTGCAGGTGGACCCGCTCGCGCGGGGTGAGGCGCAGCGTGTCGGCGAGGGTGGCCAGCACCGCGGCGGAGGGCCGGCGATCACGGCCCTGCTCCAGGCGCGTCACGTACTCCACGCTGACACCGGCGAGCGTCGCCAGCTCGGAGCGGCGCAGCCCCGGGGTACGCCGACGGGAACCGATTGGCAGGCCGACGTCCGACGGGTGGACGGCCTCGCGCCGGGCCCGCAGGAAGAGACCCAGTTCGTTGCCGGCCATAGCCACGACCGTAACCCACCGCGACGGACGGATCGTGGCCCTCTCACTACCAGCCTCCGGCCGGCCTTCCCGGCACCGGCCGCGGCGCGCCACCGTGGGCGGCATGCCCGAAGACACCCTCAACCTTGCTGTGATCATCGGAAGCGTCCGCGAGGGCCGGTTCGGCCCGGTGGTCGCGCGGTGGTTCGTCGAGCAGGCCGAAGCGCACGGCGGATTCACCGTCGACCTGATCGACCTCGCCGACACCCCGCTCCCGCTCGCGCTGCCGGCGGTGCCGCCGGCGCTCGCGCCGGACCTCGCACGCCCCCCCGCCATGGCGGAGCTGAGCCGGCGGGTCGCGGCGGCGGACGCCTACGTCGTCGTGACGCCCGACTACAACCGCAGCTATCCAGCGTCGCTCAAGGCGGCCATCGACTGGTACCACCTGGAGTGGCGGGCCAAGGCGATCGGGTTCGTCGGGTACAGCGGGGCCAGCGGCGGCCTGCTCGCCATCGAGCACCTGCGGCAGGTGTTCGGCGAGCTGCACGCGCACACCGTGCGCCACTACGTCTCGTTTCCGCGGTACTACCAGCTGTTCGACGCCGCCGGGACGCTCACCGACCCGCAGGAGCCCGCCGAGGCCGCGAAGATCCTGTTGGACGAGCTCCAGTGGTGGGGCGAGGTCCTGCGCGACGCCCGGCTGACGCGGCCGCTCGGGCTGGTTCCCGCGGCTCGCTCGTAGCCCCGGGCACTTCAGCGCAGCTCGTCGGTGACCCATGAAACGTAGCGCGCAGGCCCCGTCCTTCAGGGCGGGGTTGGCGCGTCGACTCCGCCGTCGGGGTGACAGTCGAATGATGTATTCTGCCGGTCGTGGGGAGTCGGGTTGTGAAGCGGGCCTACAGGTACCGCTTCTACCCGACTGCCGAGCAGGCCGAGCAGTTGGCGAGAACGTTCGGCTGTGTGCGCTACGTGTACAACCGGGCGTTGGCGGAGCGGCACCGGGCCTGGTTCCAGGAGTAGCGCCGGGTCACGCATGCCGAGACGGACACGATGCTGACGGCGTGGAAACGCGACCCGGAAACAGTGTGGCTGGCCG
>NZ_MAXA01000124.1 GCF_001854695.1 Parafrankia soli | reverse complement strand
ACCCACACCAGCCGCAGCGGGGTGGAGCCGCAAGGCAGGTCACGCGGCCGGGTGGTCACGATGCCCTTGACCCGATGCGCGAACACTCCGCAGCCCGGACATGCCCGCGCCGTCTCGTCCACGGTCGCAAGCCATGCCAGCCGTGATCCGTCGGCCTGCCGCTCGACGCGCTGCACCACCAGACCGTCCAGCTCCAACAGCAACGTCGCCGCACTACTATGATCGTTCAAGYCCGTAACCCCGTGGCGTCTGGATTGCGTGAGAACAATCAAGATCGCCCGGGTTGCGGGTCTTTTCATGTCACGACATGCCAGCGTCCCACGCGGGGCAWACAAAGCCACGACGAGCCAACATCACGCACGGTCACCAGCCCCGGTCAGGTCACCGTGCCCCACCCCGGTTAACTTCGAAGACCCGAGTAAGCGTGCCCCGGGCCTTCCGCCCAGTGGCCGCGCAGTTCCTGGTCGACGCGCAAGTTTCCCACGAAGCGGGCCGCCAGCGCGGACTGGGCCTGGTCGTTCCAGGAGCCGTTTGGACTCCCGGCCATGGGAATTTGCCGCAGGTCCGCGATGGACGCTGCCCGGTCTACCGGCAGTGAGTGCCCCTGCTGGTTGGCGGCCGAGAAGAGCGCGTTGTCCTCGGCCGTGTTGTTGACGACGGCGCTTACCCCGTCACCGCTGTGGTCGAATCCGTACTCGGAGAAGTCGTTGACGTACACGCCGCTCGGAATGGCGAGGATCTTGTCGCCACGGCCCGGGGTCTGGCCTGCGTTGAAGTTGCTGGCCCGGTAGAGGCAGAAGTTCCCCTCGGGGCACGCTTCTGCCCCCTGGCCGTAGATCAGCTTTGGCTCATTGTCGCTCACTGCACTCCCTGACCGTTAAGGGCTGATGCGGCTGTCCGGTGCCCGGCCACAGTGGCCGGGCACCGGGCAACCGCCGGTTCTACGGACCGCGGCTGTCCTGGGTGGTGCTCGAGAGCAGGGCCCAGTACACCGTGACGACGGCAGCGGCGCAGACACCTAGCCGACACACTATGAGCTTCTCTCGCTACTTAGCGTAGCGACACGTGAGTCTGCATGGAGGGCTCCAAGGAGGACCCTGTGGGGCTTCAGAACCCCGATTTGGGCGGTGACCTGCACGTTTGCCTGCGAGACGGGGTCCGCGTCGGGCAGGCTGGACGGCCATGGTGTGGTCCCTGCTCTACGCCCTGACACGTAACGCCCTCGGACTGATGCTGCTCCGCATGCGCGGGGACACCGCGAAGGACGTGGAGCTCCTCGTCCTGCGACATCAGGTGGCGGTGCTGCGACGGCAGGTGAACCGTCCGACGCTGGAACCGGCGGATCGGGTGATCCTCGCAGCCCTGTCCCGGCTGCTACCCCGAGCTCGCTGGGGTTCGTTCGTCGTCACCCCCGCCACCGTGTTGCGGTGGCACCGTGAGCTCCTCGCCCGAAAATGGACCTACCCACGCAAGACCCCTGGGCGGCCGCCGGCCCGCCGGGAGATCCGCGAGCTGGTCCTGCGCCTCGCGCAGGAAAATCCGACCTGGGGCCACCGCCGGATCCAAGGCGAACTCGTCGGGCTGGGCTACCCGGTCGGGGTCGCCACCGTCTGGCGGATCCTGCACCGCGCCGGCATCGACCCCGCACCCCGGCGGGCCGACACCTCTTGGCGTACGTTCCTGCGCGCCCAGGCCTCCGGCCTGCTGGCCTGCGATTTCTTCACGGTGGACACCGTGTTCCTCCAGCGGATCTACGTGTTCTTCGTCGTCGAACACGCCACCCGCCACATTCATGTTCTCGGGGTCACGAAGCATCCGACCGCGGCGTGGGTCACCCAGCAGGCACGGAACCTGCTGATGGACCTCGACGAACGTGGCCACCGGTTCCGGTTCCTCATCCGTGACCGCGACACGAAATTCACGGCTTCCTTCGACRCTGTCTTCACCGGGGCCGGTATCGACGTGGTGCGCACACCGCCACAGTCRCCACAGGCGAACGCGATCGCGGAACGCTGGATCGGCACCGTCCGCCGCGAATGCACCGACAGACTGCTGATCGTCTCCGAACGGCACCTGACGTCAGTCCTCGACAGCTACGCCGAGCATTTCAACACCCACCGACCCCACCGCTCCCTCGGCCAGCACCCACCCGACCCACCACCCATGGTCACCCCGACCTCGGATTGCACCGTCCGTCGCACACGCATCCTCGGCGGCATGATCAACGAATACCGCAACGCCGCCTGATGAGACCCCCCGGACGATCACACCAACTGTAAAAGGCCAGCTCACACGCCGAAACCCGGATTTCGGAGCCCCACACGCGTCGGTCTCC
>NZ_MAXA01000123.1 GCF_001854695.1 Parafrankia soli | reverse complement strand
TCTGGGCCAACGTGGTCCCGGTGGGCGACACGCGGGAAGCGCGGGCGGTTTCCCGGCGCCGCACCACAGATCTGCTCCGCGAGCTTCTCGACCAGAGCTAGACCGACGGTTGCTCGATCTCGTCCGGTTCCCTGCGGCGTTCAGGGTCTAGCCGGGGGCTCGGCGCGTGGACGGGGAAGATCCGCGCGACCGAGGCCCCCGACCGGTGCACGCGGTGCTGGCTTCGGGACCTCTGCGCGCCCGAAGCCGCCGGCAACAGATCAGGCACGCCGGCTAGGCCATCACCCTGATGCGTCGGTCACCGCCCCGCTCATACGGCTCGCTCCGCGCTGCAGACAACGACGCGCCACCGAATGATCTACGGGGCTGGCTACTGGCCGCTCAGCCTGGTGACGACGGGCGCGAAATCGTCGATCTGCTTGCGCGGGATGGTGATGTAATTGACTCCCGTTATCTCGCGGCGTTCCTGTAAGCGATGGATGATTTCCTCCGGCGTGACTTCTGGGATGGCCTTGCGCAGGCTGGCTGACCAGCGATCCAAGGAGGAGTCGATGTCGTCGGTCACGGACACCAGGTACGGCGAGCTTTCCAGCTCCAGTGCTGGAAATCGCGTACCGGCGGCCTCGCGGACCGTGTCGAGGCGCCGTTGTTCCTCTTCTAGCGGTGTGAGTCCGGCGTCGTTCAGGGGCTTCCAGCCAACGTTGGCCATGCTGACGATGTCGGCCTCACGCGCGGCCAGGGACAGGACGCGCTTCTTGGAGCCACCGATAAGGATGCGGGGACGAGGACGTTGGACGGGGAGCGGCAGTCCGGCGTAGCCACTGACTCTGACGTGATCGCCCGTGACGTCGATCGGCTCGCCCGACCAGTGCGCCTTCATAAGGGTGACAACTTCCTCGAGCTTCGAGACGCGTTGAGGAGCCGCATGGAAGGGGAGACCCATCGCTTCGTATTCTCCCTGGTTGGTGCCGGCCCCGATGCCGAACTCGAAGCGCCCGTCGGAGAGCAGGTCGAGGGTTGCCGCCTCCTTCGCCAGCGCCGCAGGCAGGTGGTAGTCGATGCAGAAGACGCGGCACCCGATGCGTAGCGTGGATGTCCATGCCGCCGCGGCGGCCATGGCCGCGATGGGGGCCAGATGTTGCGGGCGTAGGAGAGTGCGGGCGCTGACCGGTCCGGGACCGATGTAGTGGTCTGCGAGGAACAGGGTCGAGTAACCGAGGTCCTCGACCCTGCGGGCAAGGTCACGCCACTGGTCAGCGGAGGTTGCGGTGGTCGTCTGGACGGCGAAGCGGAACGGGCGTGTGCTAGGCACAGACGTAGCCGCCGTCGACGGGAAGGGCCACTCCGGTGACGAAGGACGACTCGTCGCTCGCGAGGAAGATCGCGGCAGCTGCCAGCTCGCTGGAAAGACCCCACCGACGCATCGGCTGAGGAGGCACCGGGGCGTCGGCGGGCGGTTCCGAGTGCTCTCTTGAACCCGGCACTAACCCGGTCCAGGTCATTCCTGGACAGAGGGCGTTGACCCGAACACTTTTATCCGCGAAGTCGAGCGCCACAGCCTTGGTCATCTGGATGACGCCGCCCTTAGATGCACCGTACACGGCGTTCTTTCTCCAACCGACCAGTCTGGCTGCCGACGCGGTGTTCACCACGGAGCCTCCACCGTTGCGGAGCATGGCCTGAATGCCATACTTCATCCCAAGGAAAACGCCTTTGAGGTTCACGTCGAGGACACGATTGTAGTCCTCCTCCGTCTGCTCGGTGATGAGCAGTTTGGGACCGCCGATACCAGCATTGTTGAAGAGGATGTCGAGCTTCCCGAAACGGTCCTCCGCGATGGCGACCATTCGCTCGACGTCTGCGGCGACCGCGACGTCGACGTGCACCGCCACCCCGGCCTCACCGATCTCGTCGGCGGTCCGCTCCTCATCGCCGCTGAAATCGGCGCAGATGACCTTCGCACCCTCTGTGGCGAAGAGTCGGGCGCTCGCGTGCCCTATGCCTGAACCGGCGCCTGTAACGATCGCAATCTTGCCACCGAGACGTCCTCCCATGTGATCCATCCCTCCGCTGGCACGAGTCGCTCTGACGGCCGATCGTCAACGCCCGACCGCCAAGAAGATGTTGGACGACCGAATATTATGTGACCTATGGTACGGTCGTACAGCACGGACGGTCAGGGCTACATGTGGGGCGACGACAGGGAACCACCCGGCCTGTCTTGGCTTGCAGGAGAGCGCGGTAGAGCGCGCCGGGTCGGTGCACGGGTGCTCTGCACCTCTAGGGCCTGTTCTGAGTCCGGATCACAATCGGGGTGTTCGTCCTTCGTCCGGGTGCTTCGGCTGGTAGCACGGTTGTATGACGCGTGGTGATCT
>NZ_MAXA01000122.1 GCF_001854695.1 Parafrankia soli | reverse complement strand
CTGCTCGGTGACGTCCGCGGAAGGCGCGTCCTGGACGGCGGATGCGGACCTGGGCTGTACCTGGCCGAACTCCTCACCCGCGGCGCCCAGGCCATCGGTTTCGACCAGAGCAGCGACATGGTGCGCCTGGCCCGCCAACGCCTCGGACCCGACGTGACCATCCACCAGCACGACCTCGACCAGCCCCTGGACTGGCTCCCCGACGAGAGCATCGACCTCGCCGTTCTCGCGCTGGTCATCCACTACGTCCGCAACCGGGTCGCCGCCCTCCGCGAACTGCACCGCGTCCTGCGCCCCCAGGGCCGGCTCGTGCTGTCCACCAGCCATCCCACCGCGGACTGGCTGGACGACGGCGGCAGCTACTTCGACGCCCGGCACGCCCAGCAGCAGTGGTCCTGCGGCATGCAACACCGATTCTGGCGCCAACCACTCCAACGCTGGATCGAGGAGTTCACCGCCGCGGGCTTCACCCTCGACACCCTCATCGAGCACCAGCCACAACAGGCGATGGCCCACCGCCACCCCGCCGACTACACCCGGCTGTCCCAGGAACCGGGCTTCATCGCCTTCCGACTCCGCAAGACCCCGGCCCTGTCGTTGACATGTGAGGATGCGCTATGACGCTGCCGACGCTGGCCGTGGTCAGCGGTCCACCTGGTACTGGCAAGACGACGCTGGCCCACACCCTCGCCCAGACTCTCGGCTGTCCCGCGATCATCCGCGACGAGATCAAGCAGGGGATGGTCCTCGCCGCACCCGGATACCAGGCCGGCGGCGACGACCCGCTCAACCTGACCGCCCTGGCCGCGTTCTTCGACGTGCTGACCGTCCTGCTGCGAGCCGGCACCACGGTGGTCGCCGAAGCCGCCTTCCAGGACCGGCTGTGGCGACCGAATCTGGAACCCCTCGCCGACCTCGCCGAGATCCGCGTCATCCGCTGCACCGTCACCGACGCCCATGTCGCCCACGACCGGATCGTCCGACGCGCCCACGAGAGCACGCACCGGGCGGCTCACGCCGACCACGACCTGCTACACGCGATCGCCGCCGGCGAGTACTCTCTGGACTCCTTCGTGCCGATCTCCCTCGACGTGCCCACCCTGACCGTGGACACCTCCCACGGCTACCAGCCGAACATCCAGGACATCACCACCTTCCTCGCACCCATCTCATCGCCGAGCAGCAACGGCTCAGCTCTGGGCTGACCCTCTGCACCGAGCCCGCCGCCTTTACGCGAAGGCTCAGTTGATCCGGACACGAGGCCCTTTGCTGACGGCGTTCACCGCGGCCATGTAGACGCCCTCGTGCGCGGGAGCCACGCCGCTGATCACGTACTCGTAGCTGGACGCGATGACAGTCCCCACGTCGTCCAACGGAGGGCGTCGGCCAGTTGAACCGGCCGACGATGTCACCGCCGTCCTCGAAGTCCCTGTACTGGGAGATGACATTGCTGATCGGGCCGGGGCGAACGCAGCTCATCGTCGGGGGCGTGACGGCCGGCTCCGATCCACCGCCGGGTCCGATGACCACCACGGTCACCGAGACATCCGCGCACCCGCTCGCCGGGACCCGCACATCGCCCGGCGCCGTGACCGTGGCGCCGTTGTCGCCACGCAGCTCGTACCACTGGGCCGGGACGGCCGAGTCCGGCGCAGTGATCGTGACGATCATCGCGTCAGTGGCGGATGCAGCCGAAACGACCGGGGACAGTGGCACCCGAGCTACCTCAGACGCCACCGCATGAGCATCCACAAGGCACTCCTGCACAGCCAGGCTGAGATCCTCCGGTGGGCCATCGACGCTCGGGACCGTGGGCGTCAAGTCCCAACCAGCGAGTAGCGGCGCGACGAGTCACCCGGCGCGGCGGGTTTCCTGCCGGGCGGCCGCCGTGATGTCCTCGGCCATCTCCCGCTGCCAGGCCGCCAGCATGACCAGCACCACCGGCGAGGGCCGCGGGACCAGCACGGGCCCTTCGGCCGCTCGCAGGCTGGCGATCATCGCCTGGCCCTGCGGGCCGGCGGCCATGGTCAGGGCCTCGACCTCCGCGCGGTGCCGGTGCTGCGCCGGTGTCAGCGCGGTGACCGGCGCGGTCAGCAACGCGGCCACGTAGGCGTCGAACTCCGCGGCCTCCTGTGCGTCCGCGAACGCCGAGGGGTCGGCTGGTTCGAGCTGCGGGCGTGCATCCCGGGCGGCGCGCCGGGGCGGGGTCGCGGACGTCGGCATGGTGGTCACCCTCCGAAGCAGCGGCGGTGTCCGGTAGATCGTAAGGACTGCGAGCGGAATGCCCACGCCAGGAGTCACAGGAATGTAGTTCGGCGATCTCCCGTCAGCGGGATCGGCGCCGTCTGTCGTGAAACGCGGTGACCCGCGCGGGCCGCACCGGGCCGGGGCCGGTTCCCCCGCGCGG
>NZ_MAXA01000121.1 GCF_001854695.1 Parafrankia soli | reverse complement strand
AGATCGCCCCGGGGGGCCTGAAGGTCTACGACTCCATGGCGGAGCTGTTCGCCGAGCTCGACGAGAGCACGCACGACGGCGACGGGGCGGCAGGGGCGACGACGTGAGGATCCACGGGCTGTTCGGGGACGCCGGCGACGCACCCGACGACGAGGTGCTCGACGACGAGCCCTACCTGCCGGTCCTGCACGACCTGTCGGCGGACGGCTACTGCGGCTTCCAGGGTGCGCTGGGCCAGGCCCGACACCTGGCCACGATGCACCAGCGCGACGCCGACGACCCGGGCCTGCCCGCCGTCGCCCGCGCGCAGGCCGCCGCCGTCGCGACGAACGTCGCGGCCACCACCCAGCTCTTCGCCGCCCTCATCGGCGACCGCACCGACCTCGACGCGCTCTACGCCGCCGACGACGACCTGTCGTAGCCGGCCCGCGGAGCGGCCCCATGCGGACGTCCCGCACCCGCCACGATCTTGATCGAAAGCCCCCTGACCAGGAGAACGACCATGGCACTGAATATGCCTGACCCCGTCCCCCACGACCGTCCACCGACCGGCCGCGAAAGGTACGACGCCCCGCTGAGCGGCGCGCGCCACGCCGACCTCGCCCGTATCGACCTGGAACTGCGCGTCCTGCAGGGCCTCGCCGCCACCGGCGGCCTCTCGCACGTCCAGGTCCGCCGTCGCGCCCAGGAACTGGCCGCCGAAGCCGGCTACGTCCCCGCGCCGCCACCCGAGCAGGAGCGCGTGGACGTGGTGCTGGGCTGGCTGCACCGTCAGCAGCTCACCGTCGGCGACGACGTGTCCGTCAGTGAGATCCACCGCGGTGTCTACCCGCTGCACCGCAACGACGACGGGCGGCGCTGGTGCCGTCGCGTCCCCGACGTGCAGGCCGTCGTCGACGACCTCGTGGCCGCCGGCTACCTGCGCGTTCTTCCCGCGGCACCGGCGCAGCGGGGCCGGCAGCCCTCGCCCCGCTACGAGCTGCTGCGGGCCCCGCACACCCTCATCGCGGTCCCGGACCCCACCGAGACCGCCCACGACACCTCCCGAGGAGGCACGCCATGACCGCCATCCGTACCGGCCTCGGGGACCCCTTCGAGGACCCCGAGGCCCAGGCTGTTCTGCGCGCGGCCGCCGACGCCGCCCGCATCCCGACAGGGACGACGATCCCCGTCCACATCCTCGAAAGCCTCGCCGAGGAGGTGACCGAGATGATCGAGACCCACGAGCGCGAGGTCACCGACCCCCGCCTCGACGAGAGCGCCCGCTACGGCGCGGCCCAGGCCGCCTTCGGCCAGCGCTGCATCCTCGACCGGGTCCTCGGCATCATCGCGGCCGCCTGAGCGCCCTCCCGGCCTCGTAGTCCGCGTCTCGCGGGCCAAGGCCGCGGAGGCGCTCCGAAGGCACACGACAGGAACCGCCCCAAACCCCGTGTAACGCGACATCCGCCCACTCGATTGATAGCAACTTCTAGCGGCACACTCTTTATTGGATACCTTTTGACGTGTCCGATCGACAGAACCCTAGGGCCGGAGGGTGGAGCACTTCCCTCCGGCCCGGGGTGCTCGAACCGGGCACGGCCCAGTCCCGCCCAGCCCCTGGAGAGCACCCCATGGCACCGACACCCCCGCGGCTCGCCCCCTATGACCCGGCCCTCGACATCACCCCCCGCACCCTCTGGCGGGCACCGTCAGTCGGCACCCGCCTTACCGCCGTCCTCGGCGACGTCGAGATCGACGGCGAGATCACAGCCCTCCCCGTCGACGACCAGGACGAGCCCAGGCTCGGCCTCAGCGCCCACGGCCCGGCGGACGGCTCCGCACTGCACGTGTGGCTGGACACCGGAGCCGAGCAGCCCCGCCAGGTCCCGACGTCCGCCCTGCGGCCGACCTGGTGGATCCACCCCGAGTAGCCCGCACCTTCGGCCTGGCCCAGACCGTGGGCGCCCGGCCGCCCCGCAGCCATGCCCAGCGATCTTTCGTGACGTTTCGTCGAACACCCGTCGACGCGCGTCAAGGTGAGTGAGGACGAGATGAGGAAGCGACACGCAGCCGGCATCGGCCGCACACCGGTGACGCCGCGGCGACGGGGAGGCTCGGCGTGAAGCCGCCCTTCCCTTTCTATGGCGGGAAGGGTCGCCTCGCGCCCTGGATCGCCAGCCTGCTGCGCCCGCACCAGCTGTATCTGGAGCCGTTCGCCGGCAGCGCGGCGGTCCTGTTCGCTAAGGAACCCGCCCGTCACGAGGTCATCAACGACCGCGACGGCGGTGTCGTCACGTTCTTCCGCGTCCTGCGGGACCGGCCCGACGAGCTCGTCCGTGCCTGCCAGCTCAGCCCCTACGCACGGGAGGAGTACCGGGCCGCAGACCTCACCGCCGACGTCGACGACCTGGAGCGGGCCCGGCGGGTGTTCGTCCGCGCCACCCAGGGCTTCAACGCCAACGGGCTGTCGCGCGGCCGCCCGGGATCCTGGTCCAACGGCCACCGG
>NZ_MAXA01000120.1 GCF_001854695.1 Parafrankia soli | reverse complement strand
CCCCCGCCGCCCAGCGGCTACGCCAGCGCGCCTCCCGCCAGCCGCAGAACCCGCTGCCGCGCACCGCCCGCCGCCGCCCCGGCCGGTAGCCGATGGCAGTACCCGCGGTCGCGGCGAAAGCCGCCCACGCCGCCACCCGCCGCCTGATTCAACGCAAGGCCCGCAAGGTCGCAGCACGCCAGGCCCGGAAGATCGCCGCCCGCGCATCCACCCGGAAGGAAGGGAACGCGTGGTGGTGGCTACTCGCCCTGCTCGTCGTCACCCCGGCCGGGCTGCTGGCTCTCACCGCTCTGATGCTCGTGGTCATCAGCGGGGGTGGTGGCGCAGCCTCCTCCCAGGCGTCCTCCGGCTTCGGTGGCCTCGGTCCGGCGCCAACGGCGGTGGATGGCATCCCCTCCCCGGTCCTAGACGCCTACCGGCGCGCACCGGACTACGCCCGCCGTTTCGCACCGGCCTGCCGGGGGGTGCGCTGGTCGATCCTGGCGGGCATCGGCCAAATCGAGTCCCACCACGGTGCCGGCCGGCCACTGGATCCCAACGGTGACCTGCGCACCCGCCCGATCATCGGAGTGCCGTTGGACGGCAGTAATGGCACCGCGCGGATCCTCGACAGTGACGGGGGCCGGTTCGACGGCGACCGCGTCTACGACCGGGCGGTCGGCCCCATGCAGTTCATCCCGAGCTCGTGGCGGACCATGGGCCGCGACGGCAACGACGACGGTGTCGCCGATCCGCACAACATCTACGACGCGGTCGCCGCCGCCGTGGTCCACCTGTGCGGGACCGGGCCGAAGGACCTCTCCGACCGGGCAACCCTCGACGCCRCGATCTACGGCTACAACGCCAGCCGCAGCTACGTCACCCAGGTCCTCGCCCAGATCGACCACTACGACCAGCTCACCCCCACGTCGGCCGGCGGCGGCTCGGCGAGCGGGACGACTGTTGAGACCTACCCGGCGATCATCAGCCTGATCGCGGATTCGTCCGTGCCCTACGGCGTCACCTCCACCCGCCGCACCCCCGAGGCCGGCGGCGGCGTCAGCTACCACCACGTCGGCCAAGCCGTCGACTTCGCGCTGCCACCCGCTGGGGCCCGTGACACCCCGCAACTGCTGACCATCAACCAGTTCTTCGCCCGCTACGCCCCCGGCCTCACCGAACTGATCTACACCGGGCCCGGGGCGACATGCGTGAAGAACGGGACGGTCGTGCCCTGCACCGCCGCGGTCTGGGATGCGAGCACCGTCGCGGAACACCACGATCACGTCCACGTCGCCGCCACCCCGGACACGCTGCGCCGGATCGGCCTCGGCTGATGGGGCACACCTGTACCCGGATCGGTCCGAACCGAGACTCCGCCACCCGTTCTGGTACTTCCCGCGGGGCTTCCCGCCGTGCTTCCTGCGGCACTTCCCGCCGTGCTTCCCGTGGGGCTTCCCGCCGTGCTTCCTGCGACCCGCGACGCCGAGGCGGCAAAACCCCAGCTCAACCCGGCCGGGCAACCTGCCCGGCCGTATTCGACATGTCTTTTCTGCCGGGACCTCGCAGGGGTGAGGGCGCGACGGTCCTGCCGGCAGAGCAAGTCCTCGCCTGGAATGGCGGGCGCCGTAGGCGCTCCGATCGGAGGTAGTAGACGTGACCCTGCTGGTAGGCGCGGGCGGAGCGATCGCGGTGATCGCGGTAGCCGTCGCCGTCGTGATCGCGGCAGCTCGGCGGCGAGCCGAGGCCCATCTGCTGGCATCACGACACGCCGTACAACTCATACCCACCTCCACCTTCGATCCCGACATGGCCGACGTCCTGCAGGCCACCGCCCTGCTGGCGGCCGTCCGGCCGGCCGTCAGCAGCGCGCCGCGGCGCGCAGCGCCGCTGCGTGTCCGTTTTGTCAGCCGCCCAGGGGGGCGGATCGCGATGGAGATCACGGTTCCGGCGAACGCGCGGTCGCTGATCGAGCAGGGCAGCTACCGCAACGTCGAACACCGCCGGGTGCCCTACGGCACCCCCGCGGGAGCGCCGCTGGGCGACCAGGTGGACCCGGGTGCGATTCGCCTGTGGGAGGCGTCCGACAGCGAAGAGGACACGGCCGCCGGCAGCTAGGCCCATTCGTTTCGGAAGGGCCGTAGCCGAGGGGTGACCTGTCCCCCGCGCGGGCGGCTGGGGATTCGGGCTGTCCGCGTGGGGGGTGACACCTCCCCCCGGGGTTGCATCTCCTCTCTTCAACCTCTATCAGAATACCGCATAGTGTGGTATTTTAGTAGTGGTTGATGTTCCCTCCCCTGGTCGAACTCCCCGCCACCCCCTCGGCGCCCGAAGGGCGGACACATGTCCCCGACCGTCCCCACCTCCGACCGGACTGCCCTACCGCTGCCCCTGTGGACCCCGCCCGCGCCCGCGGACCTGCCGGACTGGCGTGGCCGCCTGTGCGACACCGCTTACGCCCCGGTGAGGATCGCCGCGCTGATCAGCGCGCTCGGGCAGGGCCGCGGCACCCTCATCCCG
>NZ_MAXA01000119.1 GCF_001854695.1 Parafrankia soli | reverse complement strand
CCGTGACCGTCACCGCCGCCCACCTGTCGGACAACGCCCTGGGCATACGGCTACTCGACCAGGTCACAGACACCTACCGGGCGATCTCCAAGACCTGGGTCGACAAAGGCTTCAAGAACACCGTGGTCGAGCACGGGGCCACCCTCGGTGTCGACGTCGAGGTTGTCTCCAGAAACACCKGGGCCCGCGGTTTCCACGTCGTGAAACGGCGTTGGGTCGTCGAGCGGACTCTGGGCTGGCTGATGTTCCACCGCCGTCTGGCCCGTGACTATGAGACCCTGCCCGCCAGCTCCGAAGCGATGATCCACATCGCCATGATCGACAACACGGCCAGGCGCGTAACAGGCGAAGCCACACCAACCTGGCGAGACCCTCAATAGAAGAGGAACCACAATTAAGTCAAATCAAACATCCAATCAGAAGGACGTCCTCGGGGACGATCGCGGCAGCCATACGTTCGAAGGTTGACACGACGTCGATTGCTGTGGCCTCGTCGAACAGCAGTACCGCCACCTGGCCGTCGGGACCGGCTCCATGGATCTGCTGGGGGCGTCGGACCGTCAGGCAGCTCGCCAGTGCGGCGATCTTCGGTCCGAAGCGGCGACTGACCGGCAGCTCCGCGGCGCCGGCCAGCGGGAACGCCAGCGCGGGCTCGCTTGCGGCGCCGGCGTCGCTGTAGATGCCCTGGTTGGTGTCGCCTACCCGCTGCACCACTGTGGGCGAGGAGGCGAAGACAAGGTCCAGCAGTTCGTGCTGGGTGACGCTGGTGTCCTGCATCTCGTCGAGGAGAACGAACGGGAAGCGCGCGGATACGGCCGGGATGATCCCTGGGTTCTCGGCGAGGTACCGCTGGGCGATGGCGTACATGTCCTGGTAGCGGAAGACGCCTTGCCAGGCCAGCGTCTGCTTGAGGCTGGACAGTTGTTTTCCGCTGGGCGTCTCGGGGCCGAAGGAGGGTTCCTTGGCCGCGCCGGTGACCGCGAGTTTGCCGCCCCTGTAGGTGAACGTCGCCCCGCTGACGATGCTGGTGCCGTTGTGCCGGCGTTCCAGGTAGTTGCGCAGAGTGACGTAGTCGGGGTGCTGCAGGAGCCGGAGCGCTGCGGTCTCGAAGGCCGCGTCGTCGACGGCCCGGACCTCGATGCCCTTGGCTCGCACGGCCGGAAGCGCGAAGAAGGTGTGCACGAAGGACTGGATGGTGCCGATGAAGTGCGGGTAGCGCAGCAGGCTCCGCCCCGCAGCGAGGGAGGCCACCCGATCGGCGATCTCGTTCTTGGCCGTGTTGGTGTGCGACAGCACGCAAACCCCGCACGTCACGGAGGTCCATGCGTCGGCCATGAGCGCGAGCTTGAGCCCGATCAAGGTGGTTTTACCCGATCCCGGAGCGGCCTGGAGGTCCTGTGTGGTCTCGCTCTGCAGGAAGTCCCACTGCTCGTCGTCGAGCGGGTCGAGTCTGAGAAGCTTGAGCATGGCCTCCACTTTGTGCGTCGCGAAGGCATCGGGCAGGTAGGTGCCGGTCACGCGGTCACCTCGCCGCGCAGATGCTTAGGATTTGTAATTAAATAACTTTTTCAATTTTGCATGCATTGATCATGCCTGGTGATCGCTCCGATAGAATCGCGGTGTGGCGGACGGGCGGTCGAGGGACTTTGCGGCGATGAAGGCACGTCTGGATGCATTGCTGCCGAGGTTGAACGAGCGGGACCGGCGGCTGGCAATGGCTGCCGAGGCGCGTACCTGGGGGCGCGGGGGAATATCGGTGGTATCGAGGGCGACCGGGTCGGCGCGTGCCACGACCTCGCGAGGTCTCAAGGAACTCGATGAGGAACCGAAAGGCACGGCGCGTGTGCGGGCGCCGGGCGGGGGGCGCAAGAAGGCCGAAGTCGCCGACCCCGGGCTGGTCGAGGCGTTGGAAGGGCTGGTCGAGCCCGAAAGTCGCGGGCACCCGGAGTCGCCGTTGCGCTGGACGACGAAGTCGACCCGGCACCTGGCCGGAGCGTTGGCCGCGATGGGGCATGAGATCAGCCATTCCGCGGTCGCCGCGGTCCTGCGCGGGCAAGGTTTCAGTCTGCAGCAGATGTTCAAGACCCTGGAGGGTAGTCAGCACGCGGACCGGGACGCCCAGTTCCGGCACATCAACGACACCTGTACTCCGCACGTTTGGTTTTCATGCTTTGACCTGCCCGTTTCGTGATCACGGGGGTTTGGTCGGGTCTACGACCCTGCTGGCTAATTCGGCCTTATGCGGCGTGGGTGAGTTCGAGGCGTGCGAGGTGGCTGGTGCGGGTGCGGTCGAGGGGGTGGCCGTTCCACCATGCGTCGAGGCGGATCAGGTTGAGCGCGACCGCGGAGAACACGTGTTGCAGGTGGGTCTTGGCCAGGCCGTGGTAGCGGGTGTGGYGTAGGTCGGTGACGGCGACGCCCTGGCGGATGGTGCCCTCGACCCCTGCCCGCAGCGCGTATTTCGCCTGCCAGTCGGTGGTGTCCTGCCGGGCG
>NZ_MAXA01000118.1 GCF_001854695.1 Parafrankia soli | reverse complement strand
ATCCAGCCCCAGCAGCGCCAGGGAGGCGGCGATGGCGCACCACAACACCCGTGGCGTACGGCCCGAACCGGTCAGACGCCACGGACTATGTGCAGCGCCGACACCGCTGCGGAGTCCGGACATCGCTCACATCCCCTTAGGGAAGCGTAGCGCAAGCAGTTGAATTCGTATAGCGACGATCCGGTGGGGTTGTCCGCACAGGAGGGCTCCGCCGCAGCGTGCGCCACGACGGCACGGGACACCGGCGTCGGCACCCAGCCCACGATCTGGATCGTGCGCCCGCTGGACCCGGAACCCACAAATGATCATGTCGCCCGCGCACCCATCGATGCGCTTTTGATCACCAGTCTTTTCGTCACATTTACGTCACAGGAGACGCAGCACACCTCTAATGGGCACTGATAGTGATCTTGATAGGAATGCCTGTCCGCTCGCGGGATGCGGCTCGACGCCACCCCCACCGACGCCCAGCGACAGCCACACCGCGGCGCCATATGAAAAGGGGGTGCCAGCGAAGCCCGGCGCCGAGCCTCAGAGCGACCGTTCACCGCCCTCGAAATCGACCACGCGGACGACGGCGCCGGTCTCGGTCGCACGGTAGCGGGGGTTACCCCACAGGACGACGCGGTCTGGATTCTCTCGGTCGTAGGACAGCGACATCGGCTCGCCCGCATCCAGGCCCACCTGGAGGTCCGGGGACAGCCGCCGCCGGACCTCGACCTCCCGGGCGTCCTGCCCCACCGGTGTGAAGCGCACAACGACCCGCCACGCGTCCCCCTCATCGACTGCCGAGACGATATCGCCGCGCACCCGCACACCGCGCTTCACGATCGCCTCGGCGAGGAGCTGGTCCGGATCCTTGCGTCGCGAGAAGAGGCCCATGGCCGAATTTTGCTACCCGCCCGACCCGGGCCGCCGGGTACGACGAAAGACGGTGGTCCCCGAGGCACTTGTAGTGATCGTGGTGGGAATGTCTGTCCGCGTACCCAACACTGGACGGTCAACGCGGCCGCGGGCGAGCGCGGGTGCGCCCGCCCGAACCGCGGATACCGGACCCTCACCCGATCACCTCACCCCGGCGCGCACACCGGGCCACAATCGGCAACGACGGTTGCCCTCGGCCGTCGCATGACAGCCCGAGCCCCGCCCCTCCGAAGCCTTCGGATCTTGACCTTTCGAAGCAGACACGTCACCTGTAGAACAATCACACGGGCAGCATGATCCCGGGCCGCATTTTGGGGATCAAGACGCCGACAGCCGACGCCGCTACCCGCCTGGCCGCCGTGCAGCTGATCCTGCACGCCGACCCCGCCACCGCCACCCTGCCCGACCTCCCCGCACAGGTCCTCGCCGCCGCCGACCCCGGATGGATCATCCGTGACACCGCCGGCGGCTACCAGCTGCCAGAAGTCGCCTCCGAATACGTCACCACACAACACCCTCGAACGAACACATGTTCGATGCGAGGGTGGGGTGGGTGCCGTCCTGTCTCACCGACACCCCTAGGAGGCTGCGGTGCCGCTACCGCTACCTCTGCGGCTGACGGCCATGAGCGCCACGGTGAGCACGGCGACGAAGCCTCCCCGCTGGCAGGGACGGCGGGGAAGTTCCGCCGGGCCTGTTCTCGTTCCGCGGGTTCGGGCAGGGATGCGGGAAGGCTGGGTTTTCTAGCCTCTCCCCCAGGTCAGACCTGGGATATCCCTCTCGAGCGGAGCGTATATGGACGCATGGCCGCGTCTGGACGAGTTCCAGGTATTCGACCACGAGGTTCGCCGTCTGCGGCGGGCGCGCAGCCTCAGGAGAGAACGCCTCGGCAGGGCCACGCTGCTGCGCATCGCCACCGACCTGGCGGCCCAGGCAGGCCGAGACGACACCGAGGACGCACTGCGCAGATCACCCGACCATCCAGACTCTGGATGGCCGGAAGACCGGTAGTAACTCCGTTGTCGTCGACCAGGGCGACGTCGTGATGCCCCTCGGTCCAGTCGACCCACTGCTGGCCAAGCGACGGATCGTGGAGTCCCCGGCGGAGGTGGGCGAGCTGCTGGGCATGCTCGCGGCCGCCGACGAGAGACGCCGCACGGGGGGTATGTGCAGCTCAGCTGTCCTGCGGTGGGTTGCCCGTCTCCCGCGTTCCCTGCGCCGGGGGTTGTTCACCGGCCGAACCCGGGGCAACGCCGTTCTCGTCCCGTGCGGCCGGAGCAGTGCCTTCTTGGGCGGTCGAGTGGAGGCGCCGAATGCTTAGTGCGACGGACACTGTCAGGACCGTGACGATGACCGCCAGGCTGACCGGTGACGGGATCTCCGGGACGCTGCTGCTGAACAACTTGTGGGACGCCTGAAGGATCAGCTTCACGCCGATGAAGGACAGGATCAGCGCAAGGCCCTTGCTGAGGTAGTGGAACCGGTCCAGCAGCCCGGCGAGCAGGAAGTACAGGGCCCGCAGGCCGAGGATGGCGAACGCGTTGCTGGTGTAGACGATGAAGGCGTCGTCGCTGACCGCGAGGACGGCGGGCACGCTGTCCACGGCGAAGAGCAGGTCGGCTGCCTCGATCGCGGCGACGACCGCGAGCAGCGGGGTGGCGACCCGTTT
>NZ_MAXA01000117.1 GCF_001854695.1 Parafrankia soli | reverse complement strand
CAGCCAGCACACGACGAACCGTCCCAGACCGGAAGCCCTACACACCAGGGCGATCAACACACCACAAGATCAAAGAGTCACACGTTCAGGACACCGCGCGAACGTGCGGAGTACAGGGGTGACCACGGGTGGTGAGTCAGGGTGGGTGCTGGCCGAGGGAGCGGTGAGGTCGGTGGGTGTTGAAATGCTCCGCGTAGCTGTCGAGAACTGAGGTCAGGTGCCGTTCGGAGACGATTAGTAGTCGGTCGGTGCATTCGCGGCGGGCGGTGCCGATCCGGCGTTCCGCGATCGTGTTCGCCTGCGGGGCTTGTGGTGGTGTGCGTACCACGTCGATGCCGGCCCCGGCGAAGACGGCGTCGAAGGAAGCCGTGAACTTCGCGTCGCGGTCACGGAGGAGGAACCGGAACCGGTGGTCACACTCGTCGAGATCACCCAGCAGGTTCCGTGCCTGCTGGGTTACCCACGCCGCGGTTGGATGCTTCGTGGCCCCGAGGACGTGGACACGGCGGGTGGCGTGGTCGACGACGAAGAACACGTAGATCCGCTGGAGGAACACGGGGTCCACCGTGAAGAAATCGCAGGCCAGCAGGCCGGAGGCCTGGGCGCGCAGGAACGTGCGCCAGGAGGCGTCGGCTCGACGGGGTGCGGGGTCGACGCCGGCGCGGGTGCAGGATCCGCCAGACGGTGGCGACCCCGACCGGGTAGCCCAGCCCGATCAGTTCTCCCTGGATTCTGCGGTGGCCCCAGGTCGGGTTCTCCTTTGCGAGGCGCAGGACCAGCTCGCGGATCTCCCGGCGGGCCGGCGGCCGCCCAGGGGTCTTGCGTGGGTAGGTCCATTTTCGGGCGAGGAGATCGCGGTGCCAGCGCAGCACGGTGGCCGGGGTGACGAAGAACGAACCCCACCGAGCCCGGGGCGGGAGCCTGGACAGGGCTGCGAGGATCACCCGATCCTTCGGTTCCAGGACCGGGCGGTTCACCTGCCGTCGCAGCACCGCCACCTGATGTCGCAGGACGAGGAGCTCCACGTCCTTCGCGGTGTCGCCATGCACGCGGAGCAGCATCAGTCCGAGAGCGTTGCGTGTCAGGGCGTAGAGCAGCGACCACGCCATGACCATCCAGCCTGCGTGACATGGGCCCCGTCCGGCAGGCAAACGCACAGGTCACCGCCCAAATCGGGGTTCTGGAGCCCCACAGGGTCGAAGATGACGGGGCTCGTCTTGTTGTCCGGATGACCGTGCCGGGGACGACGCCGGAACGACTCTGAGCCACCGACTGGCGGTCGATCCCACCGGCTGGCAGCGAGCGATCCAAGCAATCACCGACTATCACGCAACTGATGATCGGATCGACGCGAACGCTGCGACAAGTCCTACCAAACCTGCTGGTATAGGGCATACAGTCAAGCAATTACCGGTCGGTAGGAGGTGTGGGATGTCAGGAGTGGGTCTCCCACCGAGGGCAGAGCCGCCGCGCCCACCCGCGCCGGGTGCCCCCGCCCCGTACCAGCGTGCGTCCCAGCCTCCTGTGCCGGATGGACCTGTCCCGTTTCAGGGCCCGCCGCGGCCGCCTGTGCCGGGTGGGCCTGCTCCATATCAACGGGCGCCGCAGCCAGGTCAGGTTCCCTGGCCGGTCCGGGTGCTCGTCGTCTGGCCGGCGCGGGCGGTCGCCGCCGTCGTCGTCCTGCCATGCCAGCTGCTCTACGAGCTCGCCCGGCTGATCGCCCGCGGCCTGTGGCGGCTGGTCATCGAGCCAATCGGACGAGTGCTGACCTGGATGTGGCGGCGGCTCGTCGCTCCGGTGGTCCGCGCGGTCGGGTCGTTCCTCCGCTGGCTGTTGACCCCGGTCTGGCAGGCAGTCCTCCTGCTCGCGCGGGGACTGGGGTTCCTTTTCGAGCAGCTGATAGCCCGTCCGCTCGGCTGGTTCGTCCGAACGCTGGTGGTTCCGGCCTGGCGGGCGTGCGCCGCGCTCGTCCGGGCCACCCTCCGGGGCGTCCGGGCGGCACTGCGGGTGCTCGTCGTCGTGCCACTCGCCTGGTGCTGGCGGACGATCCTCGCCCCGGTGGTCCGGGCCATCAGCACGGTGCTACGCATCCTGGTCGTCATCCCCATCGCCTGGTGCTGGCGAGCGGTCGCGGCCGCATTCCGCCTCCTCGTCGTCCAGCCGTGCCGCTGGATCAACCGCACGATCTGGCGGCAGATCCGCCTGGCAGTCGCCGATATCTCCCGGACGCTGACCGGCCGTCGATGATCTGGCAAGGCAGCCAGGTCGACGCCTAGCGGTAGTTCGTTGGATCAAGGTTGTGGCGGGTAGGTCTGCTCTGTTGGTTGTCTTTYAGGAGCGGAGGGAGGCTGGCATGACCAGACGTCTGCCCTGTCCGCCGGCACCAGKCCCGTTGGAGGATTACGCTGCCCGGTTTGATGATCTGTTCTCGGCGTTGGGGCAGCGGCGGGGGTTCCGGGAGTATCTGACCGGGCTGCTGGCCCCGCGGGACCGGAACAAGACGCTGACCTGCCTGGCCGGGGCGGAGCCGGTAGTGGGTGCGGGGCATCCGGCGGTACAGCGGCTGCAGTTCTTCCTGTCCGAGTCGGTGTGGGACCCGGAGAAGATCAA
>NZ_MAXA01000116.1 GCF_001854695.1 Parafrankia soli | reverse complement strand
ACCGGAAACCGGAAACCGGAAACCGGAAACCGGAAACCGGTATACGGTCTGGCGCGGGAACAACTCGTCCACCAGGGACGGGTGGTCCCCACGGCCATCGTGTTGTCGCATGCCGAGCAGCGCGAACGTCTCCGCAGGAGCTGCCCCGAAGCGGTGCCTCGGACGGTCGTGGCAGGCGATCCCTGCTACGACCGGCTCCTGGCGAGYCTTCGTCACCGCGACGAGTACCGCGCGGCCCTGCACACTCAGGACGACCAGACGCTTGTGGTACTCACCTCCACCTGGGGACGCTGGTCGTTACTGGGACAGGATCCCGACCTACCGACCCGGCTCCTCGGGCAGCTCCCGATGGATGAGTACCGGCTGGCCGCGATTGTGCATCCGAACGTCTGGCACTGGCACGGCGGCTGGCAGACACGTGCCTGGCTGGAACGCGCGACTCGCGCCGGCCTGCAGCTCGTCCCAGCTCGGGAAGGCTGGCGCGGCGCGCTGGTCGCCGCAGACCTGCTTATCGGAGACCACGGATCGGTGGCGACCTACGCGGCCGCCATCGGCACACCGGTCCTCCTTGGCGGCGGCACCGAGGACGAACTCGACCCCGACGGCTCCACCTCCGCCCTGATCCGGTCCGCACCCCGATTCGACCGTGCCGAAACACCCCGCGAACAGATCGACGAGGCGATAGGCGCCCACACACCAGACCGCTACACCCTCCTCACCCGTCGGACATTCGATATTCCGGGCCAGTCGTTGCGGACCCTCCAGAAGCTGATGTACCAGCTCATGGACCTGGATGCTCCAGGCAGAGCACCTAGCACCAGGCGGGTTCCCGCGCCCCAGACCGCGCAACCTGTCGTCTCCGCGACCATCGTCGTCGCTGCGATGAGCCCTCACACCGGTACCGTCGACGTACTGCGTTTCCCCGCCGACACCGATCCACAGGCCGGCGCTGATCACGGCGACCGGCACCTCGCCGTCGACCTCGCCGAGACAGACCTCGGACTCCTGCAGAGCGCCGACGTCCTCGTTCGACGCTCTGATGGCCACACTCGCCCCGCCCACGAATGGGCACAGGCGACTTTGGACGCATATCCCGGATGCCGAATCGCGGCCAGCATAACGCCGAAAGACTCATGCACGGCATTCCCACGCAGCGGCCCCGCCATCAGCCTCCGCTTCCTTAGAACCTCCAGTCAGGGGATTCCCCCCGACCCCTTAATTCTGCCATCCGTCGCATACGCATGGATCGTCAATGGCGCCAGCAGCACCCTACCAACCAAATTCCTCGTTCGGATCGGCAAACAGGAGCACACAGCGCACATTACCCATTCCCTGAATCAACCGCCACAACAGTCATGAAGCTGTTTTGCCACTTCACCGGGAGTCCTCACCGGGAAGATTTACTACAGTGAACCTTTCCCGGTAACCATTCGTCACCTTGCGTAGCAACAGTTCCGTGTTGCGGTGTTGGGGTTCAGGCGGTCCTGCGGTGCTCGGTGTGGAGGATGACAAGGGCGGCTTTCGCGACGAGTCCGATCTTCCAGGGGTCGATCGTGATGTTGCGGAGCAGCCGGAAGGTGACCTTGAGCAGGGCGTTCGCGCGTTCGCCGACGGCGCGTAGCGCGTTGTGGATCCGGTTGTGTGCCTTCTGTTCGTCGGTGAGGGCGCCGGCCTTGGGCTTCTTGTAGGCGGTCGCGAGCGGTCCGGCCGGGCTACCCAACCCTTCGTAGCCGAGGTCGAACAGGACCTCGTGCAGGTCGGCGGTCCACTCCTGGAGGATCGCCAGTGCGCCGGAGGCTTTCAGCGCGGTCGAGTCGTGCTCGCGGCCGGGCCGCACGTCCGAGATCCACAGCGGCCAGCCGTCGTCGGGGGCCGAGAGGACCTGGACGTTGCCGCCGTGGTTGGAGATCTTGCCGGACCACCACAGGTCCACGCCCTCGGTCGGGCCGGGCATGCGTAGCCGGTCGGTCTCGATGATCGTACCGTCGATGATGAGGCGGCCGTAGCCGGCGATCCTGGCGCGCATCAGCGCTTCGCGCAGGTCAGGGGCTTGCCAGGCGAGCACGGCGATGCCCTCGTGTAGGTAGAGGTAGCCCACCGACCGGGATACCCCGTGATCCTTGAAGAGCCGGCTGGTCCTGGTGCCGTCACAGAACCAGCGCAGGACCATGACCGCCTGTTCCAGCGTGGACAGCGTGCGGGTGCCATTGCGGGTGCCGCGACGCTGACGCTCCGCGACGAGAAGACCCGCCAGGCGGAAGACGGTGTGATCGCCGAGGGGCAACTCGGCGGTGTATGAGAAACTCATGGAGGCGCGGGGTTCCTTCGGAGTTGCTCTTTGGTCGGAACAACTTCCTATCGGAGCCCCGCGCCTCCTTCGTCGCAGCCCCGGGGACGCTCACACCGCGCAATGGCCACCGAACGTCACGGGCCGTTGCTGTAGGGTAGGCGACTGGCGCGGTGGCATCTCGCTTTAGGCACAAGGTCCGGTACCTTTGTCCGCGTGGTTTCCCCCGCGTTTTTCATCCCGGCCGTCCATGGCATGCTCCGTTTCCAGCCGCCCCCCCGTCAATCCGTGCATGAGGTTCTCCCTCACACGGCTTACCGACGCCGTTCACCGCCGGCATTCGATTTCTCCCGCCAGGTCTTCCCAGCC
>NZ_MAXA01000115.1 GCF_001854695.1 Parafrankia soli | reverse complement strand
GACCGGAAGCCCTACACACCAGGGCGATCAACACACCACAAGATCAAAGAGTCACACGTTCAGGACACCGCACGAACGTGCGGAGTACAGGGGCGCCCGCCTCGACACGCGCCCAGGCGCGCGCGGTCGCTGCCCATCCCGCCTCCTCGTCGTCCGCCCATTGCTCCTCGAGCGCCTGCAGGGTGGCGCGCACAGATACGGGAGAAGACCGGCATATCTCTTCGGCCAGCTCGAGCGCGATCTCGACAGCCTGGCCGGGTTCAGCCAGCCGGTTCACGAAACCGATCTCGTAGGCACGTTGCGCGTCAAGACGGGCGCCGGTGACGAGTAGTTCCCGGGCGACGTTCAACGGCAGGCAACGCATGGCCCGCAGCAACGCACCTGAGTTGGCCACGAGCCCGCGAACGGTCTCAGGTAAACCGAACGAGGCGGTGCGAGCCGCCACCACGAGGTCGCAGGCCATCGCGATCTCGAAGCCGCCGCCGAGCGCAAGCCCCTCCACCGCGGCGATCAGCGGCTTCGTGTGGCTGCGTCGAATGACGCCGTACTCTCCACCTCTCGGAGTGGGTTCACCAGGGCCGGAGATGATGTCGGTGCCGGCGCAGAACATGTCCGCAGTGCCGGTCAGAACACCCACCCAGGCCGCGGGGTCATCCTGAAAGCGGTTCAAAACCTCATCGAGCTCGCGGGTAGTCGTGGCGTCGATGGCATTGCGTTTCTCGGGGCGCTCGATGCGGATCACCGTGACCCGTCCCTGTTGCTCACTGCGGACGCTCATGGCAGCAGCACCATCTTCCCGATGACGGCGTAGAAGGTCGGGAACGGATCAGGCTCCTCAACCACATTGAGCTGCTCGACTGGGCCGAACTCGGTGTAGAGTACTCGACGCATCAAACCTCCTTGATGGACCGCGACACGCCTTGAGCGTCAGGAATCTTTGGCTATTTAACGATCGTGAGTACCGAACTCTGGGGCTCCGGTGGCGATGGCATCGCCACCGCCTTCGACTTGCCCATGGCATGCATCAACGGCTGGGTCCGCCGCCTCTCGTGATCATCCCGAGGGTGACCTCGGAGGGCCGATCCTCGCCGATGGCGCCGTGCCTCCGGCGATGTTCCGGTGCGGACAGTCGAACCGACACCGGGCCGAGAACCCGACGGTCGGATTCCGCCGACTCGATCGGCACGTAGTCTCCTTCTGGATGCCAGAGAACTTAGAGCGTGTCTCAGGTGGGGTGTGGGAGTTTCTTCCAGCAGGTGATCGCGGCGGCCAGGCAGAGGAACCCGAGGAAGTTACGGCCGTTGCGTTCGTAGCGGACGGTCAGACGGCGGTAGCCGTCAAGCCACGCTAGAGGGTGTCTGAAAAGGGTCAGGGTGGGTAGGTCGGGGGGTGTGTGAAGCCTCGGTGTGAGGGAGGCTGGTGATGGCCGAGCGGCGCTGGTATCCGACCGATCTGTCCGATGCCGAGTGGGAGCTGATCGCTCCGTTGATTCCCGATCCCAAACCCGGTGGCCGGCCGCCGGCGCATGAACGCCGGGAAATCGTGAACGCGTTGGCGTATTGGATACGGGCGGGATGTGCCTGGCGGCTGCTGCCCCATGACCTGCCGCCCTGGCAGACGGTCTATCACTACTGGCGCCTGTGGCGGATCGCGGGCCGCTGGGAGCAGATCCTGGCCCGRCTCCGCGAACGTGACCGCACCAGTGGCGGTCGCGATCCCACTCCGGGGGCGGGTGTCCTGGACAGTCAGAGCGTGCGGGCCACCGACCGGGGTGGGCTGCATGGCTACGACGGTGCCAAGAAAGTCAACGGTGTCAAGCGTCATCTGCTCGTCGACACCCTCGGTACCGTGCTGGTGGCCTGTGTCAGCCCGGCCAGCGTTGATGATCGTCTGGCGGCGATGGTGGTGCTGTCCCAGGCCCGTGATGCCTTCGTCCGGCTCCGGCACGTGTGGGCTGACCAGGGCTACCGTGGCCGGGAGTTCTGCAACTGGGCCGAAGATGCGGTCGATGTCGACGTTCAGATCGTCTCCCGGCGTGATGGTGGATTCCGTCATACCTGGGCCCCGGTCGGGGCACCGCCACGGCAGGTGCCGATGTTCGCCGTGGTGCCGCGCAGGTGGGTGGTCGAGCGCACCTTCGCCTGGCTGGGTAAATACCGCCGCTTGTCCAAGGACTATGAATACCTGACCGCCACCTCCGAAAATGCTATCTACCTGGCAATGTCCATGATCTTGTTGCGTCGCCTCACCGGTACGCCCGCCTGACCCTTTTCAGACGCCCTCTATCGTCCTTTCGATCTTCCACCTGTGCCGGCCGAGGCGTTCGGTGCTCTCCACCCCACGCCGGGCGATACGCACCGCGATACGACGCCGACGCAGGAAACGACGCAGCTCCGGCTGGTCGTAGGCCTTGTCCGCCCGCAGCTTGTCCGGTCGGCGCCGCCGCGGGCCGCACCGGGAACGGATCGCCGGGATACTCGCGACCAGCGGGAGGAGGACCTGGCTGTCGTGCAGGTTCGCCGTCGAGACCGCCACGACCAGTGGCAACCCACCCCCGTCGGTCAGAACATGAAGCTTCGAGCCTGCTTTGCCACGATCGACCGGGTTCGGACCGGTCAAAGATCCCCCCTTTTCGCCCGCAGACTCGCCGCGTCCACGATCACCGACGACCAGTCGACCTGCCCGGCCACACCATGGGCGTCGAGCACCGCCCGGTGCAGCCGAGGCCAGACCCC
>NZ_MAXA01000114.1 GCF_001854695.1 Parafrankia soli | reverse complement strand
TTCGCCGGTCGTGGGGTTGATCGAGTCGACCGTCCGCTCGGTCTCGACAAGCTTTCCGTCGATCAGTAACCGCTTCACAGCCGCTCCTCGTTGATCGCGTGGGCTCCTGGTGGGCCACGGGGGCGCGCCGCTGCCGGTGCGCCGCGGCATGAGCGCCGGGAGCTTTTGTGTCACTACAATAGTGACACTAATTGGACCGTCAACCGGCTTGCGTCGCTCCCGCTGTCCCCGCCACTCCCACCGCCCGGCGTCCGGTCCCGCCCCGGCGCGACAGCCCGAGGAGCCGCCATGAGCCTTCCGGCCGACCAGCACGCGGACGGGAGCGATCCAGCCCGGCAGACGCGCCGCTACGACAGCCCGGTGCGCCGGGCGCAGACCGCGCAGACGCGGGAGCGCATAGTCGCCGCCGGGACGGCGCTGGTCCACTCGTTCCCGACCTGGGACTGGCGAGGCCTGACGTTCCGCGCGGTCGCCGAGCGCGCCGGCGTGAGCAAGCGGACCGTGCACCGCTACTTCGCCACCGAGGGCGAGCTGCACGACGCCATCCTTCGCAACCTCGAGAAGGAGGCCGGGGTCGTCTACGAAGGCCTCGACCTGGACAACCTCGCCGACACCGCGGCCGGTGGGCTGGCGACCCTGGACCGCTTCGCCGCCTCGCCGGGCCTGAGCGGGGAAGCCGTCGAGCCCACCCGCGCCGCCGACCGCCGCCGGCGCGAGGCGCTCGCCCGCGCGATCGCCCCGCCGACGGCGGAATGGACCGACACCCAGCGGCGGATGGCGGCCGCGATCCTGGACATCCTCTGGACCGGGCACGTCTACGAACGGCTGGTCACCGCCTGGAAGCTCGACCTGGACGCGGCGACGGGCGCGGTCACCTGGGCACTGGACCTGCTGGCGGACGGCATCCGCGAGGACCACCGGCCGCAGCCGCGACCGCCCGCGCGGTAACCCGGCTGGGTCAGGCGGGCCGCAGCCGGGTGGCCAGGCCGGCGACGGCCAGCCACACCTCGTCGGACTCGGCGGCGAGCCGTGCGTTGACCTGACCGAGGCGGTCGGCGAACAGCCGCCCGGCGGCGGTCGGCGCCACCGCCCCCGACCCGACCTCGTCCGTCACCGCCACCACCCGCCGGCGCGTGGCGCGCCAGGCCTCGACGAGCCGGTCGACCGCCGCGCCGAAGTCCGGATCGTCCAGCCGGGCCGCCACCCACAGCGAGACGCTGTCGACGAGCAGCGCCGGCCCGGGGGAGCGCAGCAGCGGCTCCAGCTCCTGGGTCTCCACGGTGTGCCACCGGGCCGGCCGGCGTTCCCGGTGGACGGCGACCCGCGCGGCCCACTCGGGATCGGACCCGTCCGGCGCCCACCCGGTGGCGACGTAGACGACCTCGGGCTCTGCCCGCAGCCAGTCCTCGGCCTGGGCGGACTTTCCCGACCGGGTGCCACCGGTGATCAGTACCCGGCGTGGCGCCGCCGTGCCGCCGTCCGGGAGGGCCCCGCCGGGTGGGATCTCCAGGACGCTGCCGTCCGGCGGGGCCTCGGCTCCGATGCGGGCGAGCCGTGCCGTCAGCTCGTCACCGGGCGGGTTGCGGTGGCTGAGGTGGACGGCGAGCACCCGGGTCGAGGGCACGACCGCGCCCAGGCCGCGCAGCTCGGCGACCAGCTCGGCGAAGTCCGGGAGGTCGAGATGCTCCCCGAACCCGGGCCGGTCGCCGTTGTTCTCCTCCAGCAGCACGACGTCGAACGCGCGGCCGGCCAGCGCGGCGAGCGTCGCGGGCGGCAGCGGGACGGCGGTGTCGCACCCGTACAGCAGGCGCGCCCCGTCCGGCGCGGTGACGTCGTAGAGCACCGCCGGCCCGATGCTGTCGTCACCGTGCCGGGCCGCCACCGGGCGGACCAGGTAACCCGGCCCGCCGGGCCTGTGGGGCTCGCCCGGCTCGGTGGGTTCGCCCGGCCCGCCGAGCTCGAGGTGATCGCCGGCGACGGCCGGGAGCAGGCGCAGCGGGGAGCCCTCGCCCGGCTCGGTGCCCTCCCAGCGACGCAGGAAGGCCCGGCACACCTCCAGCGCGGCCGGCGGCGCGACGACGTCCAGCGGCTGGTCGGCGACGGTCGACCAGGACCGCCACATCAGCGCCTCCGGGCCGAGGTGGTCGGGATGGGCGTGCCCGACGAGGACGTGGCGCAGCCCCGCCAGGCTCACCCCGAACCGGGACGCCGCCCGCGGCACGTCCGGACCGAAGTCGATGAGCAGCCGGTCGTCGACGAGCACGGCCGTCTGGCCGCGGGGCTCGTGCGCCCGGGCCCATGCGCAGGAGGCGCACTCGCACCACGGGTTCGGCCATCCGTCGGCCGAGCCCGTACCCAGCAGTGTGAGCCGCACCGCGCCGGACCCCGGGCGATCAGGAGTGCGAGTGCGGGTGGCGCTTGCGCTCCCACAGCGTCATCAGCGTCAGGACCACGGCGAGCGCCGCGATCGCGCCGAAGGTGAGCAGGCAGGCGGCCCACCAGACCATTCCCCCGTCGTGGTGCTCGGTTGTCTCGGCGAGTACCGCCGCGGCGGTGTAGGCGGGTGTCACTGGTGCCTTCCTTTCTCCGGGCTGAACCGTGCTGCTCGTGTGTCACTCGCGGGTCTCGACGTTACCGACCTTCGGGTCGCCGGTGCCTTGCTCGTGGGCCGATCCACGGGCTGGCGCGGATCCGTCCCGTCCCGCGGTGGGTCGCGCCGCGGATGAGTTGCTCATCGCCAGCGGCGCGGGACGGCCTCGCGTCCGGTCCGGACGCGCTTTGATGGTGTGGTGGGCATTTCCCGGGGTCGGTGGTGGCCCCGGCTCGGTGGCCGAGGCCGCCGGACGTCGGGAAGGACGTGGACCGTGAGCTGGACCTGGCGGTATGAGGGAGAGGACGGCTCGGTCGTGGCGGTCGGCGGCGCGGACGGGTCGGAGTCGTTCACCAGCCAGGGGGACGCCGAGACGTGGATCGGCGAGACCTGGCGAGAGTTGCTGGATCTGGGCGTGACGCAGGTGAGTCTGCTGGAGGCGGGCCGGCGCGTCTACGGGCCGATGAGCCTGCGCCCGGTGACCTGAGGGCCGCCTCCCCGGCTGCCAGGCCGGCCCCTGCCCGCGGGTAGCAGAGCCCGCGGACCAAGTCCCACCGAACGGGCCCGAACGGGTTGACACCCCCTCGGCTAACAGTGTTAGCCTTACCTCGTTGGCTAACGTTGTTAGCCAACAACCGGAGCCCGGGAAGACAGGGGAGATCACAATGGCGAGCAGCGGCGCGAACCCGATCGGCGACACCCGGGACGACGACGCCCGGCACTACCGGCGGCCCAACTGGTTCACGAACACGTTCCTCAACCGCCCGGTCGCGCTGGTCACCCGGGCCGGGCTGAGCCTGTGGGGGAGCCGGGTGCTCGAGGTCCGCGGCCGCACGTCCGGCGAGACCCGGCGGTTGCCGGTGAACCTGCTCACGCTGGAGGGACGGCAGTACCTGGTCTCCGCGCGCGGGCACAGCCAGTGGGTCCGCAACGTGCGGGCCGCCGACGGCGAGCTGGCGCTCGTCGTGGGGCGCCGGCGGGTCCGCTACCGTGCGGCTGAGCTCGCCGGCGATGAGAAGATCCCGGTGCTGCGGGCGTACCTGAAGAAGTGGAAGGCGGAGGTCGGCGTGTTCTTCGACGGCGTGGGCCCGGAGTCGGCCGACGAGGAGCTGGGCCGGATCGCGCCGCGGCACCCGGTCTTCATCCTCGCCGCCGCCTGATGACGGACCTGCGGCTGCCGGCGGCGCCGCGGCCGGCGGACACGGGGCCACCTGCGGACACAGGACTGCCGGCGGACCCGCCGCGGCCGGCCGTGCCGGTTGAGCGGGTCGCGCTGCGCCCGACGCCGCCCACACGGTCGCCGCGGGTGACGGAGATCATCGGCGCGGCCCGGCGCCTGCTGGAGGACGAGGGCGTGGGGTCGCTCACAATGCGCCGGCTCGGCGAGGTGCTCGGCATCCGCGCGCCGTCGCTGTACAAGCATCTGCCGGGCAAGCACGCGGTCGAGGCGGCCCTGGTCGAGACCGCGCTGTGGGAGGCGGGGGACGCCCTGCACCGCGTGGTCGACGGGGCCGGCCCGGGCGACGTCGTCGGCCGGCTGCTGGCCGAGTACCGGCGGTACGCCCTGGCCCACCCCAACCTGTACCGGCTTACCGCGGTCGACCCGCTCGGGCGCGAGGGCCTGACGGCCGGCCTGGAGGACTGGTCGGGTGAGCCGTTCTACCGGGCCACCGGTGAGCCGTACGCGGCGCAGGCCCTGTGGGCCGCGGCGCACGGCGCGGTCGTGCTGGAGCTGGCGAACCGGTTCCTGCCCGGCTCGGACCTCGACCGGACGTGGGCGGCGCTGGCCGCGGCCTTCACCGCCCACTGAACCCCCGGGCGCCGCGCGGTGGCGGTCAGGCCTCCGGCTCGGTGGTCGCCACGCCAGCGAGCACCTTGTCGATGCGGGCGAGCAGCTCCGGCTCCAGGACGACGCCGGCCGCCCCGACGTTGTCCTTGACCTGCTCGGGCCGGGAGGCGCCGACGATCGCGGACGCCACGTTCTCGTTCTGCAGGACCCAGGCGATGGCGAGCTGCGCCATCGTCAGGCCGGCCTCCGTGGCGATCGGGCGCAGGTGCTGCACGGCCGTCAGGACCTCGTCGGACATGAAACGGGCGATGAAGCCCGAGCCGGTCGCGCCGGTCGCCCGGCTGCCGGTGGGCGGCGGCTGCCCGGGCAGGTACTTGCCGGTCAGCACGCCCTGGGCGATCGGCGACCAGACGATCTGGGAGATGCCCAGCGTGCGGGAGGTCGGCACCACCTCGGCCTCGATGGTGCGCCACAGCATCGAGTACTGCGGCTGGTTGGAGATGATCCTGTCCAGGCCGAGCTCGGCGGCGATCCGCGCGGCGTCGGCGAGCTGCGCCGCCGTCCACTCCGAGACGCCGACGTAGAGGACCTTGCCGGCGCGCACCAGGTCGTCGAAGGCGCGCAGCGTCTCCTCTAGCGGGACCGTCGGGTCGTAGCGGTGGGCCTGGTAGAGGTCGATGTGGTCGGTGCCGAGCCGGCGCAGCGAGTTGTGCGCGGACTCGATGATGTGCTTGCGCCCCAGGCCCTTGTCGTTCTCGCCGGGACCGGTCGGCCAGAAGACCTTGGTGAACAGCTCGTAGGACTCCCGGCGGACCCCGGCCAGGGCCTCGCCGAGAACCGACTCGGCGCGGGTCTGGGCGTACACGTCGGCCGTGTCGAACGTGGTGATTCCCTCGTCGAGCGCAGCGTRCACGCAGGCCTTCGCCGTGTCGGCCTCGATCTGGTCACCGTGGGTGATCCAGTTGCCGTAGGAGATCTCGCTGACGGACAGTCCACTCCGCCCGAGGCGTCGATGCTTCACACCGGAACACTACGCACCAGCTCCCGGGCCCGGCCAACGTCCGGCCGTGCCTCGTAGTGCCCACCGCCGAGCCGCGAGCCGCCGGTCGCGAGCGACAGCTGTCGTGTCGGCCGTCAGCTGTCGCCGCGGGACACCCGGGGGCGGGGCATCCGCCAGCGGCGCGGCAGCAGGGCCCGCTGCGCGGCGTAGGCACGCACGCGGACGCTGGAGTCCGGGTACTTCTCGGCCACCCGCCGGCTCACCTGCCGCGACAGCACGATCGAGTCGGCGACCACGGCAACGATCCCGAGCAGCATGACGTAGGTGGCGACGAGCCGGACGTAGGAGTTCGGCACCAGCCCGCCGACGAAGTACACCACCGCCGCGGCCAGGAAGAACGGGCCGATGTTGATCCGGGTGTCGACGAAGTCCCGGGCCAGGACGCGTTCCGGCGCCCGCTCGCGGGGCGGCAGGCGGCTGACGTCGCCGGCCATCATCGCGGCGCGGTACTGCTGGCTCTGCGCCCGCCGGTCCTCCCGCTCGATCTTGCGGGCGTCCTTGCGGTTCGCCGGGGTGCGCACCGCGCCGCCGCGGGTCCGCGCGGCGCGTGCCTCGGACCGCTTCGGGGTCGGCCGGCCCTTGCCGGCGGTGACCCGGGCGCTCGCGCCGGCGTCACCGTCGGCCTGGTCGACCGCGCCGGCGGACGGCTCCTCGTTCTCCGGGCCGGGCGCGGGCTCGGGGCTCCGCTTCTTCAGCAGCGCCATCAGGGCAGGGTCAACATCTGGTCTAGGGCCTTCCGGGAATAGGTCGCGACCTCGGGGTCGACGGTGATGCGGTTGACGGTCTCACCGCGCGCGAGCGCCTCGAGCGCCCACACCAGGTGCGGCATGTCGATGCGGTTCATCGTGGAGCAGAAGCACACCGTACGGTCGAGAAAGACGATCGTCTTGTCAGGATGGCGGTTCGCCAGCCGTTGTACCAGGTTCAGCTCGGTTCCCACGGCGAATGACGACCCGGGCGGAGCCTCGTCCACGACCTTGATGATGTACTCGGTGGAACCGACCAGGTCAGCGGCGCTCACGACCTCGCGCCGGCATTCCGGGTGCACCAGGACCTGTACCCCCGGCACCCGCTCGCGCACCTCGTCCACGCATTCCCGGGTGAACCGCCCGTGCACCGAGCAGTGCCCGCGCCACAGGATCATGCGTGCGTCGCGCAGCTGCGCGCGGCTCAGACCGCCGCCGGGCCGCCGCGGGTCGTAGACCACGCAGTCGGCCTCGGACATGCCCAGCTTGTCGATCGCGGTGTTGCGGCCCAGGTGCTGGTCCGGCAGGAAGATCACCCGCTGGCCGCCCCGCTCGCCGAAGGCCCAGTCCAGCGCCCGCTCGGCGTTCGACGAGGTGCAGATCGTGCCGCCGTGGCGGCCGGTGAACGCCTTGATCGCCGCCGAGGAGTTCATGTAGCTGACCGGCACCGTGCCGGTGGCGACGCCGGCGTCGAGGATGTCGTCCCAGGCCTGCTCGACCTGCTCGGCGGTGGCCATGTCGGCCATCGAGCAGCCGGCGGCCAGGTCGGGGAGGATCACCCGCTGGTGGTCGGCGGTGAGGATGTCGGCGCTCTCGGCCATGAAGTGCACGCCGCAGAACACGATCGCGCTCGCCGCCGGCCGGGCGGCGGCCTGCTGGGCGAGCTTGAAGGAGTCCCCGGTCACATCCGCGAAGGCGATGACGTCGTCACGCTGGTAGTGGTGGCCCAGGATGAAGACGTCGTCGCCGAGCGCGGCCTTGGCGGCGGCGGCCCGCCTGGCGAGGTCGGGATCAGCGGCCGGGGGGAGATCGCCGGGGCACTCCACGCCCCGTTCGCTCCCCGGGTCGGCGTCGCGCCCGAGCAGGAGCATGGCGAGCGGTGAGGCGGTGACGCCCAGGCGTTCCAGGGCCGGGTTGGTGGTCATGTCCGCTCCTTCGGGCGACCGACCGGGGGCCCGGTCGCCTCGCTCGCTGCTCGTGGCCTCGCTGTGGGCCGCCTGCTAATGGTCGTTCAGACTCTAACTCCGGAACGCCTGGTCTGCGCGAACTTGGTCCGGTCGGGCCCCGGGGACCTGGTCCGGTCGGGCCCCGGATGGCGGACGGATGTCACTTGCGCGTCGTGGCCGACCCGCGAGTCGCTGGCTACGATGGGAAGCGGATCCTGCCTCGCGGTGTTGAGCAGGAACGGCGGCACAGCAGGTGCCGCCCGTGGGGAGCCGTCGCCCGTTGGCGTCTCCTCGCGTAAGCCGCCTTGGGTACCAGCAAGCCTGGTGAACCAGGCACGTCCACAAGGGCAGGGAGCAGCCCCTATGACCGTGCAGGACACAACCGAGACCGAGACCAGGCCGAGCAGCGTCGTTCTCACCGACACGGCCGCCGGCAAGGTGAAGACCCTGCTCGAGCAGGAGGGGAGGGATGACCTCCAGCTCCGGATCGCCGTGCAGCCCGGCGGCTGCTCTGGCATGCGCTACCAGCTCTTCTTCGACGAGCGCCAGCTCGACGGCGACACGGTGCTCGACTTCTCGGGGGTCAAGGTGGCCGTCGACAGGATGAGCTACCCCTACCTCGGCGGCGCGACGATCGACTTCGTCGACACGATCGAGAAGCAGGGCTTCACGATCGACAACCCGAACGCGCAGGGCTCCTGCGCGTGTGGCGACTCCTTCCACTGATCGGGCGCGGGCGGGCGCGGGCCGTCCCGGTGGGCCGCGTCTCGTCTCCGGTCGGCGGGGGAGGTAGCTGATCCCTCGATACGGAACCCGGTGTGGTGCTTCTTGCCACACCGGGTTCCGCCATTTCCGCCCCTGTTCCGAACGCCCGCCCCTGTTCCGAAACGGTCGAAGGTCGGACGCAGGGTCACTGTGGGGCGACGTCCCTCCGGGGTGCGCGGGGGCTGCCGGTAGGCTGCTCCATCGTGCGTATTGCCGTGACTGGTTCCATCGCCACCGACCACCTCATGCGCTTTCCCGGGCGGTTCGCCGAGCAGCTGCTCGCCGACCAGCTCGAGCGGGTCTCGCTGTCGTTCCTCGTGGACGAGCTCATGATCCGCCGCGGTGGGGTCGCCGCGAACATCTCCTTCGGCCTGGGGCGCCTCGGCCTGCACCCGATCCTGGTGGGAGCGGTCGGGGAGGACTTCGCCGACTACCGCTCCTGGCTCGACCGGCATGGTGTCGACACCGCGTCGGTCTGGGTGAGTGAGATCGCGCACACCGCCCGCTTCGTGTGCACCACGGACAACGACCTCTGCCAGATCGCGTCCTTCTACCCGGGCGCGATGAGCGAGGCGGCCAGCATCGAGCTGCGCCCGGTCGCGGAGCGCCTGGGCGGGCTCGACCTGGTGGTGATCAGCCCCAACGACCCGCAGGCGATGGTCCGGCACACCGAGGAGTGCCGCGAGCGCGGATACTCCTTCGCGGCCGACCCGTCCCAGCAGCTCGCCCGGATGGAGGGCGACGACATCCGTTCGCTGATCGACGGCGCGGCCTACCTGTTCTGCAACGAGTACGAGAAGGCGCTGCTCGCGTCGAAGACCGGGTGGAACGACGAGGAGATCCTCGGCCGGGTCGGCGTGCGCGTCACCACCCTGGGCAAGGACGGCGTCGTCATCGAGGCGCCCGGCGCCGCGGCGGTCAAGGTGCCGGTGGTCCCGGCGCGCTGCACCCCCGACCCCACCGGGGTGGGGGACGCCTTCCGGGCCGGGTTCCTCGCCGGGCTGTCCTGGGAGCTGTCGCACGAGCGGTCCGCGCAGGTGGGATGCCTGCTGGCGACCCTGGTGCTCGAGACGGTCGGCACCCAGGAGTACAGCGCCGATCAGGACGACATCGTGAAGCGCCTCACCGAGGCCTACGGCCCGGAGGCGGCCGCGGAGGTCGCCGCGCGCCTGCAGGCGTTCTGACCCAGGTGTCTCAACCCAGGCGGCGGACGAGGTAGGAGCCCGGCCCAGCGCCGGGTGCGGCGGTGAGCAGGTCGTGGCCCCGCATCCGGCACCAGGCGGCCACGTCGGCCGCGGCGGCCGGGTCGTCGGCGAGCAGCTCGATGATCTCGCCCACATCGACGTCGCCGATCCGCCGCGCGAGCTCGATGATCGGGATGGGGCAGCGCCGTCCGCGCGCGTCCACGACCGCCGCCGGCGAGCCGTCGTTCACAGGCCTGCCGCCCCGGCGCGCTCGCGGACGGCGCGCACGGCGGGCGGCAGCGCGTCGAGCAGCGCCTCCAGGTCGGCGTCGGTGGAGTCCCGCCCGAACGACACGCGGAGGTTGCCGTGGGTCAGCGCGCCCATCGCCACCAGGACGTGGCTGGGCGTCAGGGTGTCCGAGGTGCAGCTCGACCCGGAGCTGACGGCGATGCCGGCACGGTCGAGCTCGTCCAGGAGTGCCTCGCCCGCGACGTAAAGGCATGAGAAGGCCACGATGTGCGGCAGTCCCACCGCCGGGTCGGCGCCGCCGGGGCCGAGCAGCTCGACGTCCTCGACGAGCTCCGGCAGGCGCCGGCGGAGGCGCTCGGTGTAGCCGGCGAGCCGGGGCGCCTCCGCGTCGATCTCGGTGGCGCGCACGGCGAGCGCGGCAGCCGTGGCGACGACGGCGGGAACGTTCGGGAAGCCGGGAACCCGCCCGTGCTCCCGCTCGTCCGCCGGCAGCGGGTTGGCCCACCTGGTGCCCGTGCGGACGGCGAGGATGCCCACCCCGGGCGGCCCGCCGAACTTGTGCGCGCTCGCGGTGAGCAGGTCCGCGCCCAGCGCGGCGAGGTCGACGGGAACCCGCCCGACCGTCGTCGCCGCGTCGGTGAGCAGCGGCACCCCGCGCCGGCGCAGCGCCCGCGCGACCGCCGCGACCGGCTGGACGGTGCCCACCTCGTGGTTGGCGTGCTGCAGGGCGGCCACGGCCGTTCCCGGGTGGGCGTCGAGCGCGGCCTCGAACGCGGCCGGGTCGGCGCGGCCGAGGCCGTCCACACCGATCGTGACGACCTCGCCGCCGGCACGTTCGTGGCGCTGCGCGGCGTGCAGGACGCTGGAGTGTTCCACGGCACTGACCACAACCACCCGCCCGGCGCGGCGGCGGGCGGCGGCGGTGCCGAGCAGCGCCTGGTGCGCCGCGGCCGTCCCGCTCGCGGTGAAGCTGATCTCGCTGGTCCGGGCGCCGAGGACGCCGGCGACGGTCTCCCGGGCGGCGTCGAGGAGCATCCGCGCGCGGCGGCCCTCGCGGTAGAGCCGTGCGGGGTCGGCCCAGCCGTCGTCGAGCGCGGCGAGCAGGGCCTCCCGGGCGACCGGATGCAGCGGCGTGGTCGACGCGTGGTCGAGATAGGCCGGCACGAGAGTGACGCTACGCCCGTCCCGGAGCAGATGGCCGGACGTTGCGGGGCCGCGTGGGGGCATTCGCGCAGCCAGGCGGGGCGGCGGGGAAAGGGCTTGCGGGGTGCCGCGAACAATGCGGGTGGCGGATACGCCCGCCGGGAGCTGGAACGCGCCCACGGCGCGCCCGCCGATCTGCCCGGATCAAGGGCTCTCCGGCCCGTCCAGGATGCCCCGCGGGTCGTGTCTCACAGCTCCGGACGGGGCCTGCGGCGAGAAGCTCGTCCGCTGCTGGGATACGCTGCTGCCGCACCATCTACAGCGTGTCGAAGACAGTCGGAAGACGAAGCAGCGAGGCCGGTTGGACCGGCCGGCCCGCGAAGCGTTTACGCGGTCACGAGGCGGTGGCGGGGCTCAGATCTCCTCCGCCGGCCGCGCGGCCGCTAGTCGTGGGAGGCAGGACCTGGTGAGGAGATCCTTCGGTCGGACCCGGCCGTCGCTCGCGGATGTCGAGGACACGCCGATGGCCCCGGCTGACACCGCGGACGCGGACGCGTCGCCGAGCCGTCGGGTTGGGCACCGACGGCCGCGCCGGCGCCGCGTCAATGCGCGCCTGGGCGCCACGCTGGTGGCCGTCGGCCTGCTGGCGACCGCCTGCGACGTCCCCAATTTCGGATTCCCGGACGGTGTGACCAACCACACCCCGCGGATCCTGAACATGTGGCAGGGCTCGGTGATCGCCGCCCTGGCCGTCGGTGTGTTCGTGTGGGCCCTGATCTTCTACGCGGTCGTCGTGTTCCGGAAGCGCAGTGACGTTCTGCCGCGCCAGGTCCGGTACAACCTTCCCGTCGAGATCCTTTACACCGTCGTGCCAGTCGTGATCGTGGCGGGCCTGTTCTACTACACCGCTCGCGACGAGTCCGAGATCACCAAGCTCTCGGACAAGCCCGACGTGACGGTGAACGTCATCGGTTTCCGGTGGAACTGGCAGTTCCAGTACCTGGACACCGGCAAGACCCCCGGCAGCAACCAGGTCGAGGTCACCGGTCGTCCCGGCGAGGCGCCGGTGCTCGTCCTGCCCGAGGGCCGGTCCGTCCGGTTCGTGCTGACGTCACCGGACGTGATCCACTCGTTCTGGGTGCCCGAGTTCCTGTTCAAGCGGGACGTCGTCCCCGGGCGGGTCAACCAGTTCGAGCTCACCGCCACGAAGACCGGGACGTTCGTCGGGCGATGCGCCGAGCTGTGCGGCACCGACCACGACCGGATGACGTTCTACGTCAAGGTCGTGCCGGGTGCCGAGTACGACCGCTTCATCGAGGAACGGGAGAGCGCCGCGATCAGCGCGTCGCCGTCCTCCGGCGTCACCACCGGGAGTGTCCAGTGACCCTTCTGCACGAGTCGCCCGCCGGGCCGGCCGGGCACGCCCATGAGCCGGTGAACCACGAGAAGCCGGCGATCGCGAACCTGCTCGGGTACCTGAGGACGACGTCCCACAAGGACATCGCGATCATGTACTTCCTGACGTCGTTCGCGTTCTTCGTCATCGCCGGCATCCTCGCGGTCTTCATCCGTGGCGAGCTGGCCCGCCCGGGGCTGCAGTACTTCTCCAACGACCAGTACAACCAGTTCTTCACCATGCACGGCACGCTGATGCTGCTGATGTTCGCGACGCCGCTGGCGTTCGCGTTCGCCAACTACCTCGTGCCGCTGCAGATCGGCTCGCCGGACGTCGCGTTCCCGCGGCTGAACGCGCTGTCGTACTGGCTGTTCCTGTTCGGCAGCCTCACCGTGTTCGCCGGGTTCCTGAGCCCGGGCGGTGCGGCCTCGTTCGGCTGGTTCGCCTACGCGCCGCTGAGTAACCAGCTGTACTCGCCCGGGGTCGGCTCGGACCTGTGGGTGCTCGGCCTGACGGTGCAGGGGCTCGGCACGATCCTCGGTGCCGTCAACTTCATCACCACGATCCTGTGCCTGCGCGCCCCCGGCATGACGATGTTCCGGATGCCGATCTTCTGCTGGAACCTGCTGGTCACCTCGATCCTGGTGCTGGTGGCGTTCCCGGTGCTGGCGGCCGCGCTGCTGGCGCTCGCGGCGGACCGAAGGTTCGGGGCCCACATCTTCGACGCCGAGAACGGCGGCGCGATGCTGTGGCAGCACCTGTTCTGGTTCTTCGGGCATCCCGAGGTCTACATCATCGCCCTGCCGTTCTTCGGGATCGTCACCGAGATCATCCCGGTGTTCTCCCGCAAGCCGCTGTTCGGCTACAAGGGCCTGGTGTTCGCCACCATCAGCATCGGTGCCCTCTCCGTCGCGGTGTGGGCGCACCACATGTTCGTCACCGGCGCGGTGCTGCTGCCCTTCTTCGCCTTCCTGTCGTTCCTGATCGCGGTGCCCACCGGGATCAAGTTCTTCAACTGGATCGGCACGATGTGGCGCGGGCAGATCAGCTTCGAGGCGCCGATGCTGTTCGCGGTCGGCTTCCTGGTGACGTTCCTGTTCGGTGGTCTCACCGGCGTGCTGCTGGCCAGCCCGCCGATCGACTTCCACGTCAGTGACAGCTACTTCGTGGTCGGACACTTCCACTACGTCGTCGCCGGCCTGATGTTCGCGGCCTTCGCGGGTGTCTACTTCTGGTTCCCGAAGGTCACCGGCCGGATGCTGAACGAGAAGCTGGCCAAGCTGCACTTCTGGACGCTGTTCCTGGGTTTCAACGCCACCTTCCTGGTGTTCCACTGGCTGGGCACCCAGGGCATGCCCCGGCGGTTCGCCGACTACGGCCCGAACGACGGCTTCACCAACCTGAACACCCTCGCGACGGCGGGCTCGTTCCTGATGGGCCTGTCCACGCTGCCGCTGCTGTACAACCTGTGGTACTCGTACCGCAAGGGCCCGATCGCCGCGGTCGACGACCCGTGGGGCTACTCCAACTCGCTGGAGTGGGCGACGTCCTGCCCGCCGCCCCGGCACAACTTCCGGTCGCTGCCGCGCATCCGCTCCGAGCGACCCGCGTTCGACCTGCACTACCCGGCGGTCGTCGGTAGGGCGGATTACCACGCCACACCGGAACTCGGTCAGGGAGCCGCGCGATGAAGGTAGAAGGCTTCATCTTCAACTTCTTCGGCTTCTTCGCCGGAGCGATGGCCCTGGTCTACTGGTTCTGGGCGAAGGACCCGACCGGGACGGCGGCGCTCACCCTGTGCGCGGGCATGGGCTTCCTCGTCGGCGGCTACCTGGTCTTCACCGGCCGGCGGATCGGCATGCGCCCGCAGGACCTGCCGGACGCGGAGGTCGCCGACGGTGTCGGGGAGCTCGGGCACTTCACCCCGGGCAGCTACTACCCGTTCTTTCTCGCGGCGAGTGCCGCGGTGGCCGCGATGGGGCTGGCCTTCGGTATCTGGATGACCATCCTCGGCGCGGTCCTGACGTTCACCTTCGCCGTGTGCCTGGTGATGGAGAACTTCTGGAACCCGCCGATTCCCGAGGACTGATCGGTACCACCGGTCCGCGCCGCCAACCGGCGGCGCGGACGCGTCAGGGGCCGCGGTTCCAGGTCATCACCTGGAACCGCGGCCCCTGAGTCGTTTTCGGGCGGGTGGGGACGGCCCTGACGGGGCCCTGCTAGACGGAGCCGCTCAAGCCCCGGGCCGTCGCCGCGAGCTGGCTGGCCTCGGCCCAGCGGCTCAGCGCAGCCGCGGCGGCACCGGAGTCGACGGCCTCGGTGGCGCGCCCGAGCTGGGCCGCGATCTGCTCGGCCACCGGGGCGTCGGTGGGGCCGTCCACCGCGACCAGGGTCGCGGCCGCGGCGAGCAGCACCGCGTCGCGGACCGGCCCGGTCTCCCCGCGCAGCACGGCCCGGGCCACGGAAGCGTTGTAGGCGGCGTCCGCGCCCCGCAGCGCGGTCGTGTCCGGCGGGGCGAGGCCGAGGTCGCGAGGGTCGAAGTGCTCCGAACGAACCCGGGAGCGGCGCACCGCCGCGGCCTCCGACGCGCTCCCGGCCACGGAGCCGGCCGTGGAACCCGGCGTGCGGCCGGACGTAGGGCCGGGGGCCTGGTCGGGCGCCTGGACGACCCACACGGTCGACGTGGTGGCCGTGGTGAGTTCGTCCAGTCCGTCGTCGCCGCGGAAGACGAGGCCCCGGGTTCCCCGCTCGGCGAGCACGTCGGCGACGACCGGGGCCAGCCGCGCGTCGGCCACGCCGATCGTCTGGGCGCCCGGCCGCGCCGGGTTCGCCAGCGGGCCGAGGATGTTGAACGCGGTCTGCACCCCCAGCTCCTTGCGGGTGGCGCCGACGTGCCGCATCGCCGGGTGGAAGACCGGGGCGAAGCAGAAGGCGATCCCCGCGGCGGCCAGGCACGCCTCCACCCCGGCCGGCGGCAGGTCGATGACAATGCCGAGCTCGGCCAGCACGTCGGCCGACCCGCTCGCCGACGACGCCGCGCGGTTGCCGTGCTTGACCACGGTGACCCCGGCGCCGGCCGCCACGATCGCGGCCATGGTCGACAGGTTCACGGTGTTCGAGCGGTCGCCGCCGGTTCCGCAGGTGTCGACCGCGGCGGCGCGCAGCTCCTCGCTGAGGGTGAGCGGCTCGGCGAAGCCGAGCATCGTGCGGACCAGCCCGCCGATCTCCTGGGCGGTCTCACCCTTGGCCCGCAGCGCCACCACGAAGCCGGCGATCTGGGACGGCGTCGCCAGCCCGCCCATGATCTGCTCCATGGCCCACGCCGTCCGGCCGGCGGTCAGCGCCTGCCCGGCGATCAGGTCGGTGATCAGATCCGGCCAGCTCTCGGCGGTGGCCCGGGCCCCCCCGGCAGCGGTGACGCCCGGGGAGGGGGACTCGGCCGGGGAAGAGGCGGCCGTCGGGAGGGGGGAGGCCGCGGCCGTCGTCGCCCGCGGCTCCGAGGCGGTGCTCGTCATGTCGTGTCCGTCTGCAGTCGTTGTTCGCGTGGGTCCGGTGGCCGGGCACGACCGCGTCGTCGCGCCGGCCGGGTGGTTCGGTGCGGCCTGGTGGATCGGTGCTGCCGGGCGTCAGTGGTGCCGGACGTTGACCACCGGGCGCCGGACGGCGACTCCGCCGGCCCGTGCGCGCAGCAGCCCGACGACCGCGTCGGTGAGCTCGCCCGGGTCGATCGGGTGGCCGACCACCGCGTCCGCCTGCGACCAGGTGGCCAGCCAGCGGTCGTCGCGCCGGGCGACGAGCAGCAGCATGGGCGGGCAGTCGGCGACCTCGTTCTTGAGCTGCCGGGCCAGCCCCATCCCGCCGGAGGGGGTGGCCTCTGCGTCGAGGATGCAGAGGTCCGCCTCGCTGTGGTCGATGGCGTCGATCAGCGTCTCCGCGTCGGAGACCTCGACAAGCTCGAGCTCGTCGAGGTCGGGTGCGGGACGGCGCCCGAGCGCGGCCAGGACGCGCTCTCGGACGTCGGCCTTGCTCGCGTACACGAGGACGGTGCTCATGGCGTCCACGGGCCTCTCGATGGGCGACCGCCGTGGTCGGCGATCGGGAACGACTGCCGGTACCGGCACTGCGCGGGCACCGGTCCCCGCCGGGCGGCCCCGGGCGTCGCCACGGAGGCCCGGCGCGTGGCGGCGGGTGTCGCACCGTCCCGGTATCCGTCCCGAAGGCTATCTGCTCGCCGCCCGCCAGGCGCGACGCCATCCGGCTTCACGGGACGCGACGGGCGGTGGGTACGGTCATGCCGTTCGGGGGCGGACGCCCGTGGGGTTTGCCATCGGGTGGTGATGCACGCGATACTGAGACTCGTTCTCAATGTTTGTCCGAGCGCCAGTCCCGACGTTCGCCCGTTGCCGCGGACACACCGACACACGGCACCGGGACGCGGGACGAACGCCCCGGGCGGCGCCGACCGATGACGGACGTGATCGATGCCGGAGCGGACCGAACTACGTCTCACCCCCCAGCGCACCCGTGTGCTGGAGGTGCTGAAGGCCGCCGAGGACCATCCGACGGCGGCCGAGGTCTACGAGCGTGTGCGACTCGCGGCCCCCGGGATCGGCAGCGCGACCGTCTACCGCGCCCTCGCGTTGCTCGTCGAGACCGGGCACGCCCTCGAGCTCAACCTCGGGGACGGCGCGGCCGCCAGGTACGACGCCAACACCAGCCGGCACGACCACGCCGTGTGCGAGCGGTGCGGCCGGGCCGCGGACATCGACCACCCCGTCCCGGACGGCATGGTGGCCGAGATCGCGCGCCGGTCCGGTTTCACGATCACCGGGTACGACCTGCAGTTCAGGGGCCTGTGCCCGGAGTGTCAGACCGCCGGCGAGGGCAATCTCCCGGGCCGACGGTAGGACCCGACACCCATCACGTAGGAGGAGTACCGCATGCCGAAGCTTGACGGCACCAAGACCCACGAGAACCTCAAGGAGGCGTTCGCCGGCGAGAGCCAGGCCAACCGTCGTTACCTGTACTTCGCCCGCCGTGCGGACATCGAGGGCCTGACCGACGCGGCCTCCCTGTTCCGTGACACCGCCGAGGGCGAGACCGGCCACGCGTTCGGGCACATGGACTTCCTCGCCGAGGTCGGCGACCCGGCGACGGGCGAGCCGGTCGGCAACACGTCGAAGAACCTCGCCAGCGCCGTGGCCGGCGAGACCTACGAGTTCACCGCGATGTACCCGGGCTTCGCGAAGACCGCCCGCGAGGAGGGCTTCGAGGAGATCGCCGACTGGTTCTCGACGCTGGCCCGCGCCGAGAAGACCCACGCCGGTCGCTTCAAGAAGGCCCTCGACGCGGTGGTCGCCGAGGAGACCGCTGACGCCTGAGCGGCGCGCGGAGCGGGCCCGGGGTCACCCCGGGCCCGCCACCCGGCCCTCTCGGGGCCCCGGGCATCCGGCACCTCGGCAACACCCGAAAGACCGTTACACCCGGTACATCCGGTACTCCGGGGATACCCCCAGTACGGCCGGACGGCCGTCGAGGTCGATGCGTCCTCGCGACGGGGAGGGAGCCAGCACGATGACGCTGCGCACGATGGCGTTCACCGCCGCCGACATCACCACCGACCACACGGCCTACTCCGCCCAGCGGGTCCAGGCCCGCTCGAGGATGCTCCCGATCCGCGCCGAGCGGCGCGTCCGGGTCGGCGACATCCTGCTCTTCGAGTTCGAGAACGCCGAGACGCTGCGCTACCAGGTGCAGGAGATGGTCTACACCGAGCGGCTCACCGCCCCCGGGGAGGTCGCCCACGAGGTCGAGGCCTACTCGCGGCTGCTGCCGTCCAGCCACGCCCTGACCGCCACGATGTTCATCGAGCTCAACCAGGTCGAGGCCGTGCGCGACGAGCTGGCCCGTCTCTCCGGCGTCCAGCGCCGGGTGGCGCTGGAGATCGGCGGGGTCACCGTGCCCGCCGTCGAGATCCCGGGCGTGGACGAGGACCCCGATCAGCCCAGCGAGACGGTGTCGGTCCACATGCTCCGGTTCCCGCTCACCGACGGCACCAGGGACGCGTTCCGCGACCCGGAGGTCACCGCGGAGCTGGTGGTCGATCATCCCGCCTACAGTGACGCGACCCCCATCGTCGGCGCCGTCCGCCGGAGCCTGATCGCGGATCTCGCGCTGCCGAGCTGACGGCCGCGGCCGCCCATCTCGGGCCGGAGCCGGGTACACGCGGGCGGAGCCGGGTATGCGAGGCCACAGAAGGCACGACTCCCGGATCGACAGGAGCCCGCTGTGACCGACGACGCCAACGACGGGACGACCCGGGCGGGCAATGCCCTGCACCGGCTCGCGCTTGACCACGACGACTCGGCCGCCCTGGGTGCCCTGGCCACCTCCGACGTCCTCGTTCCGGACGTCAGCGACCCGGCCAGGGACAACGGCGATGCCCGCGTGGTGCGGCTGCCCGTCGCCGAGCAGCCCGACGGTCAGCAGTTCGTCCCCACCTTCACCTCGGAGCGGCGCCTCGTCGACGCGCTGCCGAGCGTCGGGCGCTACCGCCGGGTGCCACTGGCCGCGCTGCTGCGGACGTGGCCCGCCGGTGATCTCATGCTTGCCGTCGACCCCGGAACGGAGGAGGGGATCACCCTCCCCGCGGAGGGTGTCCGGGCGCTCGCCGCCCTCGCGGACTGAGCCGTCCGGGCCACCCTCGGCGCGCCGCCCCGCCCTGGGTGAGGGACACAACAACGGGCGGGTTCCCGGGTTACCACCGGACGTGGCCGGCGTCTCGTCAGGTACCAGAACCTGCGTATTAGCAGGAGCTTCGACGCTGAGGAGCAAAATTTCCGGCCGCGCCGGGCCGCGATCCGGGCGTCGTCGACGCCGTGTAGTCCTACCGATTGTCGAACCTACGGTGGCGCGTGTGGCGTCACATGCCAGAATGACCGTCGTGGCCTCAGCCCCTGTCCTCGAGAAGGCTCCTCCAGCGCACCCGGCGGCCAACCGTCCCTCGATGGTCTCGGTCGGCACAGTGGTGTGGCTGTCGTCGGAGCTGATGTTCTTCGCGGCCCTGTTCGCGATGTACTACACGATCCGCTCGGTCAACAGCGGCAACTGGCCGCCGGTCACCGGCGACCCGGCCGGGTCCGAGATCGGGCCCGTGCACCTGCACGTCGCCTATGCGCTGTTCTTCACGGTGATCCTGGTCCTATCCAGTGTGACCTGCCAGCTCGGGGTCTTCGCCGCCGAGCGCGGCGACGTCATCGGCCTGCGCCGCTGGTACCTGATCTCGCTGCTGATGGGGATCGTCTTCGTCGGCGGCCAGGCCTGGGAGTACTTCAAGGAGAACGAGTTCACCCTGGCGTCGCACGGCTACGGGTCGGTGTACTACCTGACCACCGGCTTCCACGGGTTGCATGTGATCGGTGGGCTGGTCGCCTTCGTTCTGGTGCTGGCCAGGTCGACCTACGGGCGGTTCACGCCTGAGAAGGCGACGTCAGCGATCGTCGTGTCGTACTACTGGCACTTCGTCGACGTCGTCTGGATCGCCCTGTTCGCCACCATCTACCTCCTCCAGTGAGCGACATGACCACATCCAAGGCATCCGGAGCCGCGGCGTCCCCGACCTCGTCCGCGGGCGAGGCCGGCAGACCCCGGCTCATCTCGGTGAGGAACGCCGGGCGATCCCGGTCGACCTCCGCGCGCCGCCGACGGCGGTCGTCGTCCATCGTTCTTCTCCTCGGCCTGCTGGCGACGGGGGTGATGTGGACGGTGCTCGCTCCAGGCGGCAACGCGACGGAGACGCCGGACGCCAACGAGGCCGTGCGCCAGGGCCGCGCCCTGTTCCTGCAGGGTTGCGCCACCTGCCACGGGCTGAACGCCCAGGGCTCGACCGAGGGCCCGAGCCTGATCGGCGTCGGCGCGGCCGCGGTGGACTTCCAGATGTCCACCGGCCGCATGCCGCTCGCCGCGCCGGCGGCCCAGGCCGACCGCAAGCCCCCGTCGTACTCGGAGACCCAGATCGACCAGATCGCGGCCTACGTCCAGACCCTGGGCGGCGGTACGCAGGTGCCCGAGCTGACGGAGGCGGATCTCAACGACGCCGACCTCGCCGAGGGCGGTGAGCTCTTCCTCGCGAACTGCGCCCAGTGCCACCAGGCCGCCGGCGCCGGCGCCCCGCTCACCTACGGCAAGTTCGCGCCGTCGCTGAGCCAGGCCACGCCCGAACAGGTCGTCGAGGCGATGCGGACCGGCCCGGAGTCGATGCCGGTGTTCGGTCCCGGTCAGATCAACGATGACGAGGCCGTCGCGGTCGCCGCGTACGTCCGTCACCTCCAGGACACCCCGTCACCCGGTGGTTCCTCGATCGGTAAGTACGGGCCGGTCCCGGAGGGCCTGGTCGCGTGGGTGATAGGCATCGGCGCGCTGCTCGGCGTCTGCCTCTGGATCGGAGCGAGGCAGAAGCTGTGAGCGCCAACCAGGGCCCGACCGGGCCGGAGTCCGCGGACGGCGGCGAGCTGCCGCCGGACTCGCCGGAGCGGCGCATGCACTACGCCGGCTATCAGGGAGAGCCGGCCGACAAATCAGACCAGGACTCGATGAGCAGCATTTTCAAGAGGACCAAGCACCCGGTCGACACGTCCGGGCGCCCCAAGGACGCCACCGACCCCCGGGCCGGCGGCCCCGACGTCCCCGACGCGGGGCACGACGGGCCTGAGGTGCTCGGCACCCCCCCGCACCAGACCGACTCCTCCCGTATCCCGGAGACGACGGTCATGCGCTCGGGCGGGACGTCGACCCTGACCGCACAGGGCGCGGGCGGCGGCGCCGGTGGGGGAGTCACCCCCCGGGCCCCGCACTCCGCGGAGTACGACCGGCGGGCCTCCCGGCGCGCCGAGCGGCTCATCGCCTTCTGGTTCACCATCTCGGTCGTCGGCACGGTGGGCTTCATCGTCACCAACTTCGTCGGCGACAAGCACAAGCAGTACTACACCCCGGCGATGGGCAGCGCCCTCGGCCTGGCCGTCGGCGGCCTCGGCATCGGCATGATCCTCTGGGCCAAGCGCCTGATGCCGCACGAGCAGGCGGTGCAGGAGCGCCACGAGTTCACCTCCTCGCAGGAGGAGATCGCCGTCACCGAGGAGGAGGTCGCCCTCGGCTTCGCCGACACCGGCCTCGCCAAGTACCCGCTGCTGCGGCGCAGCCTCCTCGGCGCCGGAACGGTCCTCGGTGGCCTGCTCGTGGTCCCGCTGCTCAACCTGACCAACAGCAAGCCCGGCAAGAAGCTCGACCACACCCACTGGGTCAAGGGCGCTCGGCTGGTCAACCTGCAGGGCCGGTACGTCAAGCTCGGCGACGTCGCGATCGGCGGCATCGAGACGGTGCTGCCGGCGGTGCCGGTCAAGGAGTCCGACGGCAGCATCTCCTACGAGCCCAAGCTGGACATCCACAGCAAGGCCGACAGCACCACGATCCTCATCCGTCTCGAGCCCGGCCTGAACAAGCCGCGCGAGGGCCGTGAGAACTGGGCTGTGGACGGCCACGTCGCCTACTCGAAGATCTGCACGCACGCCGGCTGCCCGGTCAGCCTGTACGAGCAGCAGACGCACCACCTGCTCTGCCCCTGCCACCAGTCGGTGTTCGACGTTCCCGACGGGTGCCGGGCGATCTTCGGGCCGGCCAGCCGCTCGCTGCCGCAGCTCGCCATCGCGGTGGATGACGAGGGCTACTTCATCGCCCGTGACGGGGACTACACCGAGCCCGTCGGCGCCGCGTTCTGGGAGCGCTCATGACCGCCGAACCCGCCTCCGTGACCACTCCGAAGTTCCAGAAGCGGCCGACGCCGGCGCGCAAGGCCAACCGGGCCATCGACGAACGGTTCGGGACGCAGGCGGCCATCCGCCGCAACCTGAACAAGGTCTTCCCGGACCACTGGTCGTTCATGATCGGTGAGATCGCGCTCTACAGCTTCGTCATCCTGCTGCTGACCGGGATCTACCTGACCCTGTTCTTCGACCCGTCGAACGTCGAGGTCATCTACAACGGCTCGTACGTGCCGCTCAAGGGCGTCGAGATGAGCCGGGCCTACGCGTCGACGCTGGACATCAGCTTCGACACGCGGGCCGGCCTGGTGTTCCGCCAGATCCACCACTGGGCGGCGCTGATCTTCGTCGCGTCGATCGTGGTGCACCTGCTGCGGGTGTTCTTCACCGGTGCCTACCGCAAGCCCCGCGAGGTCAACTGGCTGATCGGTGTCGGCCTGCTGACCCTGGGCCTGCTCGAGGGCTTCGYCGGCTACTCGCTGCCGGACGACCTGCTCTCCGGCACCGGTCTGCGGATCGCGGCCTCGATCGCCCAGTCGATCCCGATCATCGGCACGTGGACGTCGTTCCTGGTGTTCAACGGCGAGTTCCCGGGTGAGAACTTCATCCCGCGGCTCTACGTGGTGCACATCCTGCTGGTGCCCGGAGTGCTGCTCGCCCTCATCGGAGCGCACCTGGGCATCCTGTGGCACCAGAAGCACACCGACTTCCCCGGCCCGGGCAAGACCGAGCACAACGTGGTCGGCCACCGGGTGTTCCCCGTGTTCGCGGTGAAGTCCGGCGGCTTCTTCATGCTGACCTTCGCGGTGCTCGCGCTGCTCGGCGGCCTCGCCCAGATCAACCCGATCTGGACGTTCGGCCCCTACGACCCGGCCAAGGTCAGCGCGGCGTCCCAGCCCGACTGGTACATCGGCTTCCTGGACGGGTCCACCCGGCTCATGCCGCCGTGGGAGTTCCGCGGCTGGGGCCACACCATCCCGGCGGTGCTGTGGCCGACGGCGGTGCTGCCCGGCATCCTGTTCACGCTGCTGGCGGTCTACCCGTTCCTGGAGGCGAAGTTCACCGGGGACAAGGCGTCGCACAACCTGCTGCAGCGCCCGCGGGAGGCACCGACCCGCACGGCGCTCGGCGCGATGAGCATCAGCTTCTACCTGGTGCTGTGGATCTCCGGTGGCAACGACATCATCGCCCACACCTTCAGCATCTCGCTGAACGCGATGACCTGGGCGGGCCGGATCGGGCTGATCGTCGTGCCGCCGATCGCCTACGTGGTCACCAAGAAGCTCTGCATCCACCTCAACGAGCGGGACGCGGAGATCGCCGCGCACGGCATCGAGACGGGCATCATCCGCCAGTTGCCCAACGGCGAGTTCGTCGAGGACCACCGGCCCAAGCCGCCGGCGGTGCCCGACTACCCGGTCGTGCCGAACGACCGGTTCGCGCTCACGGCCGGTGACGGCCACGGCAACGGGACCGGCCAGCACGGCACGGGCCTGGCGCGCCGGGCCGGCAAGGCCGTCGGCGGGTTCTTCACCGAGGAGTCGGAGAAGCCGGCGGACGGCGAGGGCGCAGACTCGGCGGTGGGCGGCGGTCAGACCAAGCACTGAGGTAAGCCACCAGGCTCGACCCGGAGGCACACTCGAGAACAGGCACGCTGAAGCACCGAGGGGCCGTTCCCGTCATCGACGGGGGCGGCCCCTAGCGCTGCGCCCCTAGCGTTTCCGCGGCTCGCGGCCGCTCCGGCCGCTCCGGCCGCTCCGGCCGCTCCGGGGGCTGCTGGGCGCGCGCCCGCGTCGGGTGTCGGTGGGGGAGTCGAACCCGCGGTCGAACCCGCTGTCCAAACCGCCGTCGAAGCGGACGTCGAACCGCCGCGCCGCGCGGATCGCGCCGTGCGCCGGCCAGCTCCACTCGCCGTCCAGCCGGACCAGGCGCACGCCGGCCCCGGCCAGCCACCGCCCGATCCGCTCCGTCTCCTCGACCGAGGCGCACGGGGTGGGGCCGGGCAGTGGTCGGACGGTCTCCGCGCTGGCGACCACGGCGTCGACCCAGGGCCTCGGGTCGGTGCCGCGCGGCACCGACGCCGCGGACACCAGCCGGCCACGGCGGACGACGGCGAGATCCCACCCGGCGTCGGCGGTCGGCGCGGCGGCGACCAACTCGTCGATGCAGGTCAGCGCCGTCAGCCGCTGCATGCGCGCGACGGCCCGCACGTAGGCCGCGAGCCGGTCGCGGACCCCGGCGGCCTCCTCGTAGCGCTGGTCGGCGGACAGTCGCGCGATGCGCCGCTCCAGCACGTCCACGACGGGCCGCGGATCGGCGGTCATCGCGCCGCGCGCCGCGGCGACGTGTTGGCCGTACTCGGCGACCCCCTCCCGGCCGTCGCACGGCGCGCCGCAGCGCCCCAGCTCGGCCAGCGCGCACGCGGCCGTCGGACGGCGCGGCGAGAGCCGGGTCGAGCACTGGCGCAGCGGGATCGCCTCCAGCAGCGCCGTGGCCGCCGACTCGGCCGCCGCCGCGCTGCCGAACGGCCCCAGCGACGTCACACCGTCGCCGACGGAGCGGACCCGGGAGAGCCGGGGGAACGGCTCGTCGGTGAGCCGCAGGTAGACGGCCCGCTCGGGGAACCGGGAGCGGCGGTTGTACGGCGGTTTGTACTCGGCGATCAGCCGCAGCTCGCGCACCTCCGCCTCGAGCGCGTGCGCGCACTCGATCGCGTCGACCCGCTCGGCGATCGCGACCATTTCCGCCATCCGGGTGCGGGGCTCGCTGGCCGTGAAGTAGGTACGCACCCGGGAGCGGACCGACCGGGACGTGCCGACGTACAGCGGGCGCCCCGTGCCGTCGCGGAACACGTAGACCCCCGGGCCGGTGGGCAGGTCGTCGGCGAGGTGCCGCTTGCGCCGCTGGGCGGGGGAGACCCGCGCGCTGTACTCGTGCAGATCCTCGATCGTGGTGACACCCAGGTTGCCCAGCCGCTCGAACAGCCCGTGCAGGACGTCGACCGTCGCGCGGGCGTCGGCCAGCGCCCGGTGGTTCGGCTGGGTCGCGCTACCGAAGAGGGCCGCCAGGGAGGACAGGCGGCAGTCGCGGGTCTCGTCGCGGCTGATGACGCGGCGCGCGATCCGCACCGTGTCGAGATGCTCCCAGGCCGGGGCCGGGTAGCCGCACGCCGTGGCGGCGGCGCGCAGGAAGCCGAGGTCGAACGGGGCGTTGTGAGCCACGAGCACCGCGCCCCGGGCGAACTCCAGGAACGTCGGCACGACCTCGCCGATGCCCGGGGCGGTGGCGACCATGGCGTCGGTGATGCCGGTGAGCACGGAGATGAAGGCCGGGATGGGGGCCGACGGCCGGACCAGGCTCGACATCTCACCGAGGATCTGGCCGCCCCGAACCCGCACGGCGCCGATCTCGGTGATCTCGCTCGTCGCCGGCGAGCCGCCGGTGGTCTCCAGGTCGACGACGACGAACGTCAGGTCCGACAGCGGCCGGCCGAGCTCTGCCAGGCTGGCCTGGCGCGGCACGCCGCCGGTCGGCGCAGGGACTGGGCACACGGCGACACCCTAGGCCGCGGGTACGACAGGACTCGTCCCCGGTCGGCCCGGCGCGGCTCAGGAGAACGGCCGGGCGAAGGCGGTCGGCCCGGCGTTCATCACGCGGAACTCGTTGCCCTCGGGGTCGCGCAGCACGAAACCGGTCTCCCCGTCGGCCTCGTACCGGGCGAGCTGGCGCGCGCCCAGCGACGACAGCCAGCCGATCACCCGCTCCGCGTCGACGGCGTACAGCTCCAGGTGCAGGCGGTTGCCGGCCTTGTCCGCGGTGTCCTGCTCCGGTTCCGGGCGGCGGCCGGCCCGGCGCGCCGCCCATCGTGGTGGTCGTTGCTCGCCTCGGGCGGCCCGCGGCTCGGGCCGCCGCCGGAGCAGGAGCTTGGGCCCGGCACCGGCGGGATGACGCAGGACGGCCGAGTCGCCGCCCTGCTCGGAGACCTCGTAACCGAGGGCGTTGGACCAGAAGCGGACCATCGTGTCCACATCGGTGCAGTCGACGCTGATACGGGCGACCCTGATGCCGTTCGTCTCAAACCACGCCACCCGGAGCATCATTCCGTATGGCCGGGTTTGTTGGCGCACCAGAGTGCTTCCGGCGTGTCCTCCTGGACCTCTTTGCGGGCTACGTTTCCTGTTAGTCGCTATTGCCCGCTATCATATGGTTTCAAGTGTGATAGTGGATGGTGTGGTCCGCCTGCCGGCCGCGCTCACCAGAGGCTCCCCGGACCGACCGCGACCCCGGCGTCCGTGGTCGGGTGCCGCGCGGTCGATCTCGGTAGGGTCCGGCCATGGCCAGTGTCTTCACCCGGATCATCAACGGCGGGCTCCCGGGCCGCATCGTCTACTCGGACGAGTCGGCGGTCGCGTTCCTCTCCATCGCGCCCGTCCGCCCCGGGCACACGCTCATCGTGCCCCGCCTGGAGATCGATCACTGGATCGATCTGCCGGACGAGACGGTGCGCGCGGTGTGGAGTGCCGCGGCTGTCGTCGGGYGGGCCATCGACACGGTGTTCAAGCCACGGCGGGTCGCGGCGATGCTCGCCGGGATGGAGGTGCCGCACGCCCACATCCACCTGTTCCCGATCGACGCGGAGTCGCAGATGAGCTTCGCGCTCGCCGACCACAACCCCGATCCGGCGATGATGGACGACGTCGCCGAGCGCCTGCGGGCGGCCCTGGCGGAGCCGCGCCGGGTCTAGATCCGGCCACGCCGGGTCCGGAGCGAGCCGTGCCGGTTGTGGCGGAGCCGTGCCGGTTGTGGCGGAGCCGAGTCGAGCTCTGCCACGGGTGCCCCGCCGAGGCCCCGTCCGTGCCCGTTCACCGGTGGAACGGGCACGGACGGGGCCCCCTGTCGTCAGAACTGGAACTTCGCCGGCTGCGTCGCGAACAGCGGCTCCCAGGACAGGATGTGGTGACCCGCCGGGGCGTCGATGACCACGTTGCCGCGCACCTTCTGACCGGCCTTCAGGTCGAGGGTGAACAGCTTCGGCTCGACCGTGGTGAAGGAGCCGTCGTAGCGGCTGCCGTCCGAGGTCTGGATGTAGAAGTCGTCCGGTGACGCGGTCGTCTCGCCGCGGATGGTCTCGACGGTCACGTTCAGGATGTAGTTGGCGCCCTGCACCGGCGGATCGGAGTAGTCGGCGGCCGGGCCGGTGGTGCTGCAGATGCTGTTCAGCGTCACCTTGGCCTCGAAGTCGCTGACCGACGAGCTCGCGGTGCCGACCACCGTGCCCGTCCCGCCCAGGGTCAGGGTGCCCGCGGGCGGCGCGCCCTGCGGCACGACCGGCGTGCATCCGGCGGGGCCGGCAGGCTGCTGCGGGGCCGTCGTCGTACCCGGGACGGCGGGTGCCGTCAGGGTGGGCACGGTGCCCGGGTCCAGGTTCGTGACCGCCGGCGGCGTGGCCGTCGGCTTCGAGTCGTCGCCGCCGGCCGCGAGGGCGATCACCACCCCGAGGACGATGACCGCGACGACGGCCACCGGAATGATGATCATTGCCGGGTTCCGGCGGGGCCGGGCCGGTGGCGGGCCGCCGGGCTGCTGCCAGTTGCCCTGCTGCTGGGGGAAGCCCTGCTGGTAGCCAGGCTGCTGGTACCCCTGCTGCTGGTAGTCGGCGGGCTGCTGATAGCCGGGCTGCTGGTACCCCTGCTGCTGGTAGTCGGCGGGCTGCTGATAGCCGGGCTGCTGGTACCCCTGCTGCTGGTAGTCGGCGGGCTGCTGATACCCGGGCTGCTGGTACCCCTGCTGCTGGTAGTCAGCCGGCTGCTGGTAGCCCTGCTGGTACTGGCCCTGGGTGCCACCCTGCTGGTAGCCGGCGGGCTGCTGCCATCCGGTGCCGGGCTGGCCCGGCTGCCCCCAGGGCGTATCGGTGCCCTGCTGGGGCCACTGCTGCTGTCCCGCCCCGGGCCACGAACCGTCCGGGTTGGGCCCGCCGGCCGGTGGCGTGCCCCATCCGCCGCCCGCCCCGCCGCCCACGGGCGTGGTGGACGGCCATCCGCCGCCTTCCTGGCCCGGCGCGCCGGTGCCCCACTGCGGCACGGGCGCCGGCGGCGGGGTGGTGGACGGCAGGCCGCCCTGGCCCGCGCCGGGAGCACCGGCCGCTGCGGGCGCTCCGCCCGCCTGGCCGCCGGCATCCGGTGGCTGTTGCCACGAGTTGTTGGGGGCCCTCCAGGTCTCCTGGTTCTCCGGACCGGGGGAGGGCTGGCCAGGAGGGGTCTGGTCGGTCAACGGGTGTCCTCTCGACGGCCATTGCCGTGTTTCTCTCGAAGCGGGGTATGTGCGGACGGACAGGGCGAGGCTACATAAGCCGGATATCACATGAGACAATGGCCGGCTGGCTCGCGAAATGCGGTAGGTGCGGCGGTGCCGTGATGCCCCGGGCCCGCGCCGCCGTGTCCTGTGGCCTGCGGCAGCCCCTCGACCCCGGCCCACCGGGGGCGAAACACCGCTTCCCGTTGGGATTCGCGGCCGCCGACGCGGACCCCGCGGCGGTGCGTGCCCGTTCGCGGTGGGCTGGGCACGGATTCACCGATGGTGTCCGAAGAGGTCGTGCTGGCCGACCGATACCCTGGACCGTCGCTGTCGTCGTTCGCTCCGGAGTCCCCCGTGCCAGTGGTAATGCCCCGACCACTCGGCCGGCCACGGGGAGTCAGCGTCCGCACCCCCGCCGGCCAGGCCGGGCCCGTCGCATGAACGAGACGCTGCCCGTGGACGTGCGGGCCCAGGTCGTGGCCTACGCCGCCGAGACCCTGGCCGACATCGCCGAAGCGGTCGTCCCCCCGAGCCTGGTCGCCGTGCGCCGGTTCAAGCCGTCGCGCCGGGCCCGGCTGGGCGCCGTCCCGCTGGCGGCCGCGATCGAGCACGACGCGCAGTTCCGTGGCCGGGTGGCCGAATGGGTGCGCCGCACCCACCCCGATCTGGTCGCCGCGATCACCGGGGAGGGCGGCCCGCCACCCGCCGCCCCACCCGCCCAGGTCGCGGCGGTCGCCTACATCCTCCGGCTCCCCGACTGGGAGCAGTTCGTCGAGGAGGCGGCCCGCTCGTCCGAGCAGGCGGTCTCCACCGCGCGGCTCGTCGACGCCGAGCGCGAGATCGACCGCCTGCACCAGCAGATCGAAGCCGTCCGCCGGCTCGCCCGCACCGAGCAGGACCAGCTACGCGGCCAGCTCGACCAGGCACGGGCCGAGGCGGAGGAGGCCCGCCGCCGGCTACGGTCCTCCGCGGACCGCGTCCGCCGCGCCGAGCTCGCCGCCCGGGAGGTGAGTCTCGCCGCCGAGGCCGCCCGGGACGCCGCGCTGGCCTCGGCCCGGGAGAGCGAGGCCGAGGTACGGCGGCTGCGCGCGCGGGTCGGCGACCTCGAAGCCGCCGCCTCGCTGACCCGCCGCGACACCCGCGAGTCCCGCGGCCTGGACGAGGCGCGGCTTCGGGTGCTGCTCGACACGCTGATGGCTGCGGCGAACGGGGTCCGGCGGGAGCTGGCGCTGCCGACCACCGTCGCGCGGCCCGCCGACCTGGTCGGCCGCTCCGACAACGGAGCTGCCTTCGACCCGTTCTCCGCGGTCGGTGGCCGCGGGCGCTCCGCCGATGACCCGGCCATCATCGACGACGTCCTCGCCATCCCCGGCCTGCATCTGATCATCGACGGTTACAACGTCACCAAACGCGGCTACGGCACCCTGACCCTCCAGGCCCAGCGGGCACGCCTGCTGGCCGGCCTGGGAGCCCTGGCCGGCCGCTCCCTCGACACCGAGGTCACCGTCGTCTTCGACGCGACGGCGGTGGTGGCCCGGCCGGTCGGGGTCGCGATGCCCCGCGGCGTGCGGGTCGTCTTCAGCCAGCCCGGCGAGCTGGCCGACGACGAGATTGGACATCTCGTGCGTGCGGAACCCGTCGGCCGACCGGTGGCCGTCGTGACCTCCGACCGCGAGGTGGCGGAGAACTGCGCCTCGCAGGGCGCCCGCACCGTCCCCTCGGACGCCCTCCTGGCCCGCCTCGACCGCTAGCTCTCCGCCGGCCCCGACTTACTCAGCCGCCACGGTTCGTTGACGCTTGGGTGGCGCCGGGTATGGGGGACGGGGTTCGGGCGTCCGGAACTGTCGGACCCCTCACCTAGCGTGGTTCGCGTCGAACTGGTGTCCGGTTCCGCGGTGGTCGACAGGGCTCGGTGATCTACCGGGTGCGGGGAAGACCAGGCGGATCCGGGCGGCGAACCGAGAGGTGAGCACGATGCTGATCGACTGTGATGTGTGCGCCGTGCGAGACGTCGCGTGCGCGGACTGCGTGGTGACCGTCCTGCTGGCCCCGCCGTCCACCGGCATGGAGTGGGACGAGGACGAGCGCCGCGCCCTCGCCGTGCTCGCCGATGCCGGGCTCATCCCGAGGTTGCGGCTTGCCCCCGGCGGGTCGCCGACCGGCCCGGAAACGCCCCGGCCCCTGCCACGCCGCCGCGCCGGTTGACGCCTGGCTGATGCGCTGCCCGGGGCGTGCCCGGGGAGCGGGCGGTGCGGCCGCGTCCGGGAGAGGGAGAGCGCTCTGTGTGCGGGCGGGGCGCTGCGGTGGTGTCCGCGTGGTTGGAGGCGTCCCACCTGCGTCTTGATGGAGGCGATGCGGGAACATGGCGGCGTGCGGGTGCTCGCTGTGACCAATGACTTCCCTCCGCGGCCCGGTGGCATCCAGGCGTATGTGCACAATTTCGCCTCGCGGTTGCCCGACGACGAGATCGTGGTGTATGCCCCTGCCTGGCGGGGGGCCGCCGAGTTCGACGCGGCGCAGCGGTTCCCGGTGGTGCGGCACCCGACGTCGCTGATGCTGCCCACGCCGGATGTCTTCCGTCGCGCGCGGGAGATCGCGCGGTCGGAGAAGTGCGACACGCTGTGGTTCGGCGCGGCGGCGCCGCTGGGCCTGCTCGGGGCGCGGCTGCGCCGGGATCTCGACGCCCGCCGGGTGCTGGCCAGCACGCACGGGCACGAGGTGGGCTGGGCCGCGTTGCCCGGCGCGCGGCAACTGCTGCGGCGCATCGGGGCGACCACCGACGTGATCACCTACCTCACGGACTACACCAGGGGTCGCCTCGGTCCGGCCTTCGGTCCGCATCCGGACCTGGCCCGGCTGCCCAGCGGTGTCGACCCGTCCCTGTTCCGGCCGGGGGAGGGGCGGGACGAGACCCGTCGTCGCTACGGGCTGGGTAGCCGTCCGGTGGTCGTCTGTGTGAGCCGTCTGGTTCCGCGTAAGGGGCAGGACATGCTGATCCGGGCGCTGCCGGCGTTGCGCCGGCGGATCCCGGGCACCGCGCTGCTGCTCGTCGGCGGCGGGCCGTACCGGCAGGAGCTCACCCGGCTGGCCAGGGAGAACGACGTCGCCGAGCACGTGGTGTTCACCGGGTCGGTGCCGTGGGCGGAACTGCCGGCCCACTACGCGGCGGGGGACGTCTTCGCCATGCCGTGCCGCAACCGGCGCGCGGGGCTCGAGGTCGAGGGCCTGGGCATCGTCTTCCTCGAGGCCTCGGCGACCGGGCTGCCGGTGGTCGCCGGCCGCAGCGGGGGAGCCCCCGACGCGGTCCTCGACCAGCGGACGGGGGTGGTCGTGGACGGCCGCGATCCGCGCGCGCTGATCCGGGCCGTCGGCGACCTGCTGGCCGATCCGAACCGCGCCCGCTCGATGGGGACCGCCGGGCGGGCGTGGGTCGAGCTCCGCTGGCGCTGGGACGTCCTGGCCTCGGACCTGCGCGACCTGCTGCTCGCCTGAGCCGCCCGCGGCCGCCCGGCCTGCGCCTGGCCCGGCCATGCTCGGCTGGGGCGTGCGGGGGATCAGGAGGCGGTCCGGGCCCCCGCGTAGATGGACTCCACGGCTGCCGCGTGGCGTTCCATGATGAGGTTGCGCTTCACCTTGAGACTCGGGGTGAGCTCGCCGCCGGCGACGGTGAAGTCGTTCGGCAGGATCACGAACTTCTTGATCGACTCGGCGTGGGAGACGGTGGCGTTCGCCGCGTCCACGGCCTTCTGGACCTCGGCCAGCAGTTCCGGGTTGGTGGCGAGGTCGGCGGGGGTCACCGTCGACGGGTGGCCGTGGGCGTCGCGCCAGGAGGCGAAGGCGTCCGGGTCGAGGGTGATCAGGGCGGCGATGAACGGCCGCTGGTCGCCGATCAGCATCGCCTGGCTGATCAGCGGGTTCTCCTGGATGCGGTGCTCGAGGGGCGCCGGGGCGATGTTCTTGCCGCCCGCGGTGACGAGCAGCTCCTTCTTCCGCCCGGTGATGCGCAGATGTCCGGTCTCGTCGAGGGAGCCCAGGTCGCCGGACCGCAGGAAGCCGTCGGCGTCGAGCGCCTCCTTGGCCGCCGTCTCGTCGTTGCGGTAGCCGCTCAGGACCAGGTCGCCGCGGATGAGGATCTCCCCGTCGTCGGCGATGCGGATCGTCACGCCGGGCAGCGGCAGGCCGACGGTGCCGATCTTCAGTGAATCGGGCCGGTTCACGGTCGCGGCCGCGGTGGACTCGGTGAGCCCGTACCCCTCGAAGATCGGAACCCCGATGCCCCGGTAGAAGTGGCAGAGGCGTGGGCCCAGCGGCGCGCCGCCGCTGATGGCGTGGTCGATCCGGCCGCCCATCGCGGCCCGCAGCTTGCTGTAGACGAGGCGGTCGAACAACGCGTGCCGGGCGCGCAGCAGGAAGCCGGGCCCGCCGTGGTCGAGGGCCTCGCTGTAGGCGATCGCGGTGGCCTCGGCGGCGTCGAAGATCCGGCCTTTCCCGTCGGCGTGGGCCTTGGCACGGGCGCCGGCGTGCACCTTCTCGTAGACCCTCGGCACCGCGAGCAGAAAGCTCGGGCGGACCTGGGCCAGGTCGGCCAGCAGCGTGGACGTGTCCGGCGCGTAGGCGATGCACCGCGCGCTGTTGATGATGGTGCACTGCATCGTCCGCGCCAGCACATGGGCCAGCGGCAGGATCATCAGCGTGGACGCGTCCTCGGTGAACAGGTCCGGCATGGTCGCCGCGGAGCTCATCGCGTTGAACAGCAGCGAGCGGTGGGCGAGCTCGCAGCCCTTCGGTCTGCCGGTGGTGCCGGAGGTGTAGATGATCGTGGCGATGCTGGCCGCGGTCACCCCGGCCCGCGCGGCGGCGAGCTCCTCCTCGCCGGTCCCCGCGGCGGCCCCGGTCTCGGCCAGGGCGTCGAGCGCGCCGCCGTCCAGGACGAGCACCTCGCGCAGGGTGGGAACCTGGTCGCGCACCGTGGCGACGAGTGCGGCGTTGGTCTCGGTCTCGACGACGGTGAGAACGGCCTCCGAGTCCGACAGGATCCACTCGATCTGGCTGGCACTGGACGTCTCGTAGACCGGCACGGTGACCGCGCCGGCGACCCAGACCGCGTAGTCGACGACCGTCCACTCGTACCGGGTGCGGCTCATGATCGCGACGCGGTCGCCGGGGCGCACCCCGCGGGCGGCGAGGCCGGCGGCCGTGCGGACCACCAGATCGCGGAACTCCCGCGCGGTCACGTCGGCGAACTGGCCGCCCGACTTGTGGCGGACGATGACCTTCTCGGGTGTCCGTGACGCGTTGGCGAACACGGCATCGCTGAGAGTCATGTCATCCGCCACGGTGACTCGGGCGGGAGAGGTGTACTCGCGCACGGGAACTCCTTGGCTGGCGGCGGGCCGTTCGGGGTGACGTGCCGGTGCGGCGCTGATCCGCGGCGCTGCCTTCTGGTGCGGCGTGGCACTGAGGCGTGGCACTGATGGGAGGGCGGTCGGTGATCGGAGAGAAGTTGGTCAAGTGACGTTAGCCTGTGAGCGCGGCCACGGCGAGCCGTCCGCGCCCGCTTTTTTCGCCCCCGCCGCGCCGACCCGCCTGTGCGCTTTCGGGTACGGGTGCTGTGGAAGGCACGCGACTCGCCCTAAGCTCTCTCACGTGCGCGTGCATGTGGTGAGCGACGTTCACGGACGGTCGGACGCGCTCCCGGGCGCCGCCGCCGGTGCCGACGCCTTCGTCTGCCTCGGTGACCTGATTCTCTTCATCGACTACTTCGATCACGGCCGCGGGATCATGGGTGAGCTGTTCGGTGCCGAGGCGGTGGGCCGCATGATCGAACTGCGTACCGAGCAGCGGTTCGACGAGGCGCGGGAGTGGTCCAGGAAGCTCTGGGCGGGGGTCGACGGCGACCGGGCCGACGTCGTCGAGGCGGCCATCCGGCGGCAGTACGCGGCCATGTTCTCCGCGTTCCCGACGCCGACCTACCTCACCTACGGCAACGTGGACCTCCCACATCTCTACCCCGACTTCCTGCGCGACGGGATCACCCTCCTCGACGGCCAGACCACCGAGATCGGCGGGCTGACGTTCGGGTTCGTCGGCGGTGGGCTGCGCACGCCGATGAACACCCCGTACGAGATCGACGACGAGACCTACGCGGCGAAGGTGGCCGCGGTCGGCGCGGTCGACGTCCTGTGCTGCCACATCCCGCCGCACGTCCCGGAGCTGGTCTACGACACGGAGGCCCGCCGGTTCGAGCGCGGCAGCGTCGCGGTGCTGGAGGCCATCCACGCGACACAGCCGCGGTACGCGCTGTTCGGCCATGTGCACCAGCCCCTGGTCGCCGAGCTCGAGATCGGCGCGACCCGATGTGTCAACGTCGGTCACTTCAACGCGCGGGGCGCGCCGTACGTCCTCGAGTGGTAGGACACCCGGCCCCGCGCCCGGGTTCCGGTAGCCTCAACGATCGATCGGGTAATCGTCCGGCGGCCCGTGACACGGGTCGCCGAACGGGTGCCGAACGGCCCGCGGAGACGGGCCGGCGGCACGGCCCGGACAGGGCCGGCGGGTTCGACCAGGCCCCGCCGGGGCGATGAGATGTGGAGGTGCTGGCGGCTATGGCGGACCACGCGCAGTCGTCGATCGTCATCGATGCCAGGCCGGCCGTCATCATGGGGGCCATCGCGGACATCGCCGCCTACCCGACCTGGGTCGGCCAGATCGAACAGGCCGAGATCCTCGAGGTCGGCCCGGACGGCCGCCCGCGGCAGGCCCGGTTCCGGATCAACGCCGTCGTCGTGAAGGACGAGTTCGTCAACGAGTACACCTGGAAGGGCGACGAGCACGTCAGCTGGAGCCTCGTCTCCGGCGAGGCGATGTCGACCCAGGACGGTTCGTACACGCTGCGTGATCTCGGCGACGGCAGCACCGAGGTGACCTACGACCTCACCGTCGAGCTCAAGATCAAGATCCCCGGCCTGCTCCGTCGGAAGGTGCAGGGCGGCATCGTCGACGCGGCGCTCAAGGACCTCAAGAAGCACGTCGAGAAGCTCACCGAGAGCTGACCATCCGGTGCGGTGTGTGCTCCTGACGGGCAAGGGTGGTGGTGGGACCACGACGGTGGCGGCGGCGACGGCCACGCTCGCGGCCCAGYGCGGCCACCGGACGCTCCTGGTCTGCGCCGACCCGGCCGCCGGCCTGGCCGGCATCCTCGACCATCCGCTCGGCCCCGGTGAGGTCGAGCTCGAACCCGGGCTGTTCGGCCTCCAACTGGACCTGCGCCACGCGTTCGCCGAGCGCTGGCCGCAACTACGCGCTCTGATCTCGGCCGTGGCCCCCGCCGCCGGTGTCGACCTCCTGGAGGTCGAGGAGCTCGCCGGCCTGCCCGGCGCCCTCGAGGCGCTCACCCTGCTGGAGCTGCGCGACCGGCTCGAGTCGGACCGCTACGACGTCGTGGTCGTCGACGCAGGGCCGGCCAGCGCCGCGCTGCGGCTGCTGGCGAGCCCGGAGACGCTCGCGTGGGGCTGCCGCCGGCTCGGCTCCCCGGACGGCGCGCTCGCCCGCTGGATGCGCCCGTCGCTGGCGCTGCCGGGCCGTCTCACCGGGCGGGTGGCCGCGATCGCCGGGCCCGCCTACGAGGCGGTGTCGTGGCTGGCACGCCTGGCGCGTGACATGCGCGCCCTGCTTGCCGATCCCGTCGTGACCAGCGTGCGCCTGGTGCTGACCCCGGAGACGGCCGCGCTCGCCCAGGCCCGGCGGACCCTGAGCGCCCTGGCGCTGCACGGCATCGGCGTGGACGCGGTGGTCGCGAACCGGGTGATCGCTTCGGCCGGGGGCGACGCCTGGCGGGCCGGCTGGGCGGCGGCGCACCGTCAGCTGCTCATCGAGATCGGCGCGTTCGTCGCGCCGCTGCCCGTCCTCACCGCCGCCTACCGGGCCGGTGAGCCGCTCGGGCTGGAGGAGCTCGCCGCCTTCGGTGCCGCGGCCTACGGAGACCTCGACCCGGCCGCGGTGCTCAGCGTTCACCGGTCCGGCGAGGGGGCGGGCCCGCGGGTCGAGCGCACCGAGGGCGGCTACGCCATGTCGTTCGGCCTGCCCTTCGTCGACCGGTCGGAGGTCGACCTCGCCCGGGTCGGTGACGACCTCATCGTCAGCGTCGGCCCGCACCGGCGGCTCGTCCCGCTGCCCGCCGCGCTGCGCCGGTGTGATGTGTCAGGCGCCCGGCTGGCCGAGGAGCGCCTCGTCGTGTCGTTCGTGCCGGACCCGGCCCAGTGGGTGCGCGCGTGAGCACGTCGGACGGGGTGCCCCGGGAGGTCGTCGGCTCGCTCGCCCAGGAGGCGGCGCTGCTGGCGGCGGCCGTCCGGGACTGGGCGGCGGCCAACGGCGGCCCGGACGCCGCGGGCGGTCATTTCGACACCGCTGACGGGCAACCCGCCGGCACGGCACCCACCGGCGCAGCCGCCAACGCCACAGCCCCCGGCGCCGCGGGATCGGACGCGCACGGCGGCCGGGACGGCTCCTGGCCATGCTGCGCCTGCCCGGTCTGCCGGGTTCTCGCCAGTGTCCGGGAGGAGCACGTGGAGGTCGCGGGCCACCTGGTCGACGCGGCAGTGTCACTGAGCGCGGCGGCACGTGCCGCCTGGACGGTCTGGGGCGCCAGCGGGCACCGCGGCCAGGCCGCGGGCGAACCTGCCGACCCGGCCGGACCGCGACATGGTGCAACCGGCCGGGAGCGTAGCGAAGCGGCCGCCGGGGATCGGGTTCGTCCGGCCGAGACGGGGCACGGTGGCGGCGCAGACCGTCTTCCCGGGCAGGCGGCGGCACCGCACGACAGCGGCGGCCCGGCCGCCCGGGAACGGGGAGCCGGGACCGACCGCGATCCCTTCCCCGCGCCGGGCTTTCCACCACCAGGCTTCCCACCACCAGGCCGGGGCCGTGAGACGGTCGCCGGCCTTACAACGTCCGCGGGGTCGCCCCGACCCCGCGTCCAGAAGATCGATGTGAGGTGAGCGCACAGTGACCACCGGGTCAGCGACCGCCCCCGAGGGGGACGGCGACCTGGCGATCGGAGTCGACGTCGGCGGGACGAAAGTCGCCGCCGGTGTCGTCGACGCCCAGGGCAGGATGCTGGCCTCCGCCCGACGGCCCACCCCGAGCCATGCCCCGGCCGAGGTCGCCGACGCCATCGCCGAGCTCGTCGCCGGGCTCCGCCAGGAGTACGACGTCCGCGCCGTGGGCATCGGCGCGGCGGGATGGATCGACCGCGACCGGTCGACCGTCCTCTTCGCCCCGAACCTGGCCTGGCGCGACGAGCCGCTGCGCGACGTCGTGGCGGAGCGGGTCGGCCTGCCCGTGGTCGTCGAGAACGACGCCAACGCGATGGCCTGGGCCGAGTACCGCTTCGGCGCCGGGCGCGGCCAGGCCGACCTCGTCTGCGTCACCGTCGGCACCGGTATCGGCGGCGGCATCGTCCTGGACGGTCGGCTGCACCGCGGCGCGTTCGGTATCGGCGCCGAGATGGGCCACATGCAGGTGGTCCCGGGCGGCCACCTGTGCGGCTGCGGGAACCGCGGCTGCTGGGAGCAGTACGCCAGCGGACGGGCCCTCGTCCGGGTCGCCCAGGAGATGGCCACCGCGTCCCCGGAGGCCGCCCGCACGATGCTGGCCGGTCGCTCCGTCGAGGAGCTGAGCGGGCCGGACGTCACCGCCGCCGCCCAGGACGGCGACCCGGCCGCGGTGAAGTGCTTCGAGGAGATCGGCCACTGGCTCGGCCAGGGCCTGGCGAGCCTGACGGCGATCCTCGACCCCGGCCGGTTCGTCATCGGTGGCGGAGTGTCGGACGCGGGGGACCTGCTGGTCGGGCCCGCCCGCGCCCAGTACCGGGCGGGGCTGTCGGGCCGCGGGCACCGGCCGGAAGCCGACGTGGTGGTGGCCACCCTCGGCTCCTCCGCCGGCATCGTCGGCGCCGCCGACCTCGCCCGCATGTAGCCGTCGGTCGGCTGAGCATTGCGTTATCGCGAAGAGAATGCCCAGGTCAGCGAGGTGTAATGGCCGTCGGATCCCAGTAGGCAAGCGGCCGGGTCGTACATCTGCCAGCACCGGTGCGATTCTGCGCGTACCGGTGCTGGCAGGACCTCTGGTAGTCGCTCGCGTCGGTCCGACACGTTCGTACTAACCTTTATGCGGTGACCGCTGTATATGGGATGACTGAGGAAGAGACATGTCGATCATTCGTCATGCCTGCTCTCCGACAGTCGGGATGGTCCCCTGAACAGATCCGGCCACAGTTCCGCATCAATGACGGACGTCTGACCCCCACGCCGAGACGTCATGTGCACGGCGACCCCCTGGTAGCCGACTACGTGCTGGAGTACGTGCCGGACATGCCCATCGGGGTCGTCGAGGCCAAGCGCTGGCGTGTCGACGCCAACGACGGTGTGGAGCAGGCGCGCCGGTACGCGGCGAAGCTCGGGTTGTCCTTCGCCTACGCGACCAACGGCCGCCAGATCGTGGAGATCGACTACAGCAGTGACCCACCCGCGATCCGAGAGATCGACCGCTTTCCGTCGCCCGAGGAGCTGTGGGCCCGGTATCTGGCCGGCCTGCAGGCGGATTCCGGCATCGGGCGTGAGCTCCTGGCGGCACCCTACGACCATCACCTGAGGAACCCCGACAACACGGCCAAGCGCCCGCGTTACTACCAGCGCGTGGCGGTGGCCCGTACCCTGGCCGCGATCGCCCGCGGCCAGAAACGCATACTGCTGGTGCTGGCGACCGGCACTGGGAAGACGATGGTTGCCCTCCAGACGGTGGCAAAGCTACAGAGGTCCGAGTGGGTCCCCGGGCGTAAGCCCCGAGTGCTGTATCTGTCGGACCGCTCCCTGCTCGTCGACGATCCCAAGGACAAGTACTTCCTGCCCGTTTTCGGCCCGGACGACGTCCACAAGATCAGCGGTGTTCCCGTCCGGGGTCGGAAGATCTACTTCGCGCTCTACCAGTCGCTGGAGAAGGGAGACGAGGAGGAGCTCTTCCGGCGCTACGAGCCGGACTACTTCGACCTCGTGATCGTGGACGAGTGTCACCGGGGCAGCTCCCGGGACAACTCGCAGTGGCGCCGCGTGCTGGAGCACTTCTCACCCGCGACCCAGATCGGTCTGACCGCCACCCCGATCAGCCGGAAGGAAGCCGACACGTTCGACTACTTCGGGGAGCCGGTATACACCTACTCGCTGGCCGAAGGCATCGAAGACGGCTTCCTGGCCCCCTACCGTGTCCGTCGGGTCCGGCTCAATGTGGACATGGAGGGCTATCAAACCCAGCCCGGGCAGCGGGACAAGTACGACAACGAGATCCCGGAGGGCGTCTACGGCCCGAAGGACTTCGAGCGGGTCATGGTGATCCTGGAGCGCACGGAGGCTGCGGCCCAGTATGTGATCGACTTCCTCCGCTCCACGGCGGAGGACGGCAGGCACGGAAAGACCATCGTCTTCTGCGAGAACAATGATCATGCTGCCCGGATGCGCACCGCTCTGTTCAACGCCGCCTCGGCGGAGGTACAGGCACGCCATGACTACGTCGTGCGCATCACCGACGCGGACGGCCCACACGGCCGGGCCCAGCTGGACGAGTTCCGCAAGGACGACTCCGACGAACCGGTGATCGCCGTGACGTCGAAGCTCCTCAACACCGGCATCGATCTGCCCGCGGTACGGAACATCGTCCTGTTCCGCCGCATCGCCTCGATGCCCGAGTTCAAGCAGACCATCGGCCGGGGCACCCGGCTATGCGCGGAGATCGGTAAGGGCTCCTTCGACATCATCGACTTCGTCGAGGCCACCCGGCTCTTCAACGACCCGGGGTTCGACGGCCCGCCGCTGCGCGTCGTCCGGGACACTGCCGACGAGCAGGGACACGTGCTCGACAGCGTGCCCGAGACACCCGAGGGCGACGCGGTCGACCTGGAGGCCATTGCTGAGTCCGACGTTGACGACCTCCCGGCCGACGGCGCTACGGGCGACATGGAGCGACCCGGCAGCGCGTTGGTCGACCCGGACGAGGTGGACCTCATCCGGTCCCGGGCCAAGCGCTACACGGTTGACGGCGTCCACGTCTACAAGTGGGGCGAGCGTCGTTACCAGTTGGACACGGACGGCCGCACGATGCGCCTGGTGACGATCCAGCAGTGGGTCCACGACCGGGTGCTCGAACTCGACCTGGCGCCGGACGGGCTGCGCTCGAAGTGGGCCGTCGCGAAGAGCCGGCGCACGCTCATCGATCTGTTGAGGGCCTCCGACATCGAGGCGGAAGAGCTGCCTTCGGAGTTCGGCAGCCCGGACGTCGATCCGGTCGACCTGCTGCTCAACGTGGCCTGGGGGCTGCCTCTGGTCAGCCGCGAGGAGCGGTTGCACCGGTTCCTGCACGAGCACAGGGACTTCCTGGAGGCCTTCCAGCCCCAGGCGCGACAGGTGCTGGAGGAGCTGTTGCTGAAGTTCGCCGAGCACGGCTCGCCGCAGCTCAAGCCCGCAACCCTGGGAGTCCGCCCGTTCACGGACATGGGTCCCGTGCCGGAGCTGGCGAAGCGCTTCGGCGGTGCGCAGCCGATGCACGAGGCGATCGACGAACTGAGCAGACGCCTCCTTGAGGCGTCGTAGTTGAATCATAGTTTTAGTTTGATGTAGCCGCGTTGCGCAGAACTAGCGTGGTCTTTTAGGTTCGCGTTCGCGGTGCTAGGGTGGGCGCCGTGCTCAGGGATCGCACGGATACCAGAGCCGCCCTCTGGCGGGTGGCCAGCGGGCAACGCGGTTACTTCACCTCCGCCCAGGCACTTCAGGTCGGCTACTCGTACCAGGCGCAGCGCTACCACGCGCAGCGGGGCAACTGGCAGCTCGTGGACCGAGGCATCTATCGCTTCCGTGAGTTCGACACCCTGCCCGGCGGCGAGGACGACCATCTGGTCCGCTGGGCGCTGTGGAGCAGGGGGCGCGCGATCGTCTCCCACACCACCGCACTGTCCGTCCATGATCTGGGAACGGCCAACCCCGCGGAGATCCACCTCACCGTCCCCCCTGGCTTCCGGCAGAAGGGCGGTCTGGTGATCCTTCACCGAGCCGAGCTTGCGCAAGACGAGATCGAGGAACGCGAGGGCTACCGTGTCACGACCCCGGTCCGCGCGATCATCGAGTGCGCGGAGGCGTCGGTCGATCAGGACGCCGTGGACTCCGCGGTCGCCGAGGCACTGGACCGTGGACTGACCACCCGGCGGGTGCTCCTGCACGCCGCCCAGCGCCTGGGCGCACGGGCGGAACTCGGAACCGAGCGCGCCCTGCAGGCGGCGCAGTGACCAGTCGCTACGGCGACGCGACCGCGCTCCGCCGGGCCATCGAGGCCCGGCTCAAGCAGGACGCGGCCGCCACCGGTACGGATCTGGCCCGCCGCCGCCGCCTCGTCGTGTTCGACCGAGTGGCCGCCCGTCTCTCCGTCGACGCGGTTGCCGGCTGGGTGCTCAAGGGCGGTGCGGCAATGGAGTTCAGGCTGCGGAGCAGGGCCCGAGCCACCAAGGACATGGATCTCGCGGCCCGTCCGGACACCGAGCCGGAACTCGACGGCTCAGCAGTCCGCGATCTCCTCATCACCGCACTGTCGGTGGACACCGACCGGGACGGCTTCCTGTTCACGGTGTCCACACCCATCGCCCTGAAGGCGGACGCGGCCGGTCGGGGTGGCTGGCGCTTCACCGTGGAGAGCCGACTGGCGGGGAGAATCTTCGCTACGATACGCATCGACGTCGTCGCGCGCGGGGACGAAATAGCACTCACCGAGCGGCTGGCCCTGCCCAACATGCTGGAATTCGCGGGAACTCCACCCAGGGACATCGAGGCCGTGGATCGCCGTCAGCACTTCGCCGAGAAGCTGCATGCTCTCACGAGAGACTACGGCGACCGCCCCAACACCAGGGTCAAGGACCTTGTGGACCTGGTGTTGCTTGTCGAGAGTGGCCTTGCAGCAGATGAAACCTTGTCCGGCGCGGTACGACACGTCTTCGCCGTGCGATCGACACACAAAGTGCCGAAGATACTCCCCGAACCCCCGCCGCACTGGACTGAGATCTACCCCACACAGGCCGCCGGCCTGACCGAGACTCCGCCCCGCCTCGATGCTGCGCTCGCGCTGGTGCGCGCCTTCTGGGCTGTGGCCTCCAAGAGTAACGAAGCTGAATCCAAGCAGAAAGATTGAGATGGCGTCCACCAACAAGAAGCCGGCTACGGCCACCACATCCAAGGCGCGACTCGCGTCCATCGTCAAGTCCGCTCGCGACACCATGCGTAAGGACGCGGGGCTCAACGGCGACCTAGACCGGCTGCCCCAACTTTCCTGGCTCCTATTCCTCAAGGCATTCGACCAGCGCGTCGAGCAGGTTGGGGAGACGCTCGATCCCGACTACCGTCCTGCGATCGGAAAAGGCTATCGCTGGCAGGACTGGGCGACGGATCGGGACTTCAGCGGAAATGAACTGAAGACCTTCGTCAACGACGATCTCATCCCATATCTAGCTGATCTTCGAAGCGTTGGTGGCAACGCCGACGACCCGCGTAACGTCCTGTCTACCATATTCAAGGACGTCACGAACCGCATGCAGTCCGGGACCCTGCTCCGGGACTTGGTGAACCTCGTAGATCAGATTCATTTTGACTCCTCGGACGACATCCATACCATGGCTTTCGTCTACGAGTCGATCCTCAAGGAGATGCGGGACGCGGCCGGTGACTCCGGCGAGTTCTACACCCCCCGCCCGGTGAACCGTTTCATGGTGCAGCAGTCCTTCCTCAAACTGGGCGAGTCGATTCTCGACCCCGCCTGCGGCACCGGTGGCTTCCTGGTCCAGGCCTACGAGGATCTGATGCAGCAGGTGGATACGGACAGTCAGCGCATGCGGCTCCACGCCGACATCCGGGGAATAGAGAAGAAGCCGCTCCCGTACCTACTGGCCAGCATGAACATGCTGCTGCACGGCGTCGGCGCGCCACGACTGGTCCGAGAGAATGCTCTCCTTCAGATGCGCGATGCTACGGCTGCAGACCGTGTGGACGTAGTGTTGACCAACCCGCCGTTCGGCGGCGAGGAAGAGCGCTCGATCGTCGGGAAATTCCCTAAAGGCTACCAGACGCAGGAAACCTCGTGGCTTTTTCTCCTTGCGATCATCGATCAACTGAAGAAAGGTGGGCGCTGCGCCATCGTGCTGCCCAACGGCAGCCTCTTCGCTAGTGGGGAGAACAGTATCGGTGCCAGAATTAAGCAGAAGTTGATGAAGGACTGCAACCTGCACACCATCGTCCGTTTGCCCCAGGGTGTCTTCGCGCCGTATACCCAGATCCCGTCGAACCTGCTCTTCTTTGAGAAGGGCAACCCGACGGAGGAGATCTGGTTCTACGAGATTTCCCCTTCGGACGAACGGCGCGGCTACACCAAGACGAAGCCGATGCGGGTCGAGGAGTTCGACTCGTGCATAGAGTGGTGGGGTGGCGAGAGGCGCGAGGGCCGAGAAGAGGGCCCAAGCACGTGGAGGGTTCTGGCGGTCGATGTTGAGAAGGAAGGCCACAATCTCGATATCTCGAACCCGCACGTCGGAGAGGATCTCGTACACCACTCGCCGGGCGAACTAGTGGAAGAGCTCCTCAAGACGGAAAACGAGATTATAGGGCTTTTGAAAAAACTGCACACGGAGATGATTGGTAGCGGTGAATAGTATTCAGCTCCGACCTCTAGGTGATGTTCTGTATCAGGATGCAGAGCTGATCGAGTTGAGCCAGGATGGTGTATATAGAATTTCTGGAATTTACAGTTTTGGGCGTGGCCTGATCCGGCGTCCTGAGATCCGGGGAAACGAAACGTCTTACCAGCGAATGGCCAGACTTTCATCGGGTCAGGTTGTCATGAGTAAATTGAATGCCTGGGAAGGAGCCTTGGCGGTTGTTGATGACTCATTTTCCGGTACCTATGTGTCGCCAGAGTATCCTGTTTTTAGTATTGATAAAAATAAGGGCAATCCCAAGTATATAGAACATTTGTTGAAATGGCCCGATTTGTGGGAAAAGCTCACGCCGCGAGGTTCCATGGTCCGGCGTAAGAGGACAACTCCGGCCACGTTGCTGTCCATCGAGGTTCCGCTTCCTGCTCTGGATGAGCAGTTCCGTATAGCTGACAGGCTCGACACGGCTATGGGGCGACTGTCGCGAGTTGCCGAACTACGTAGCCATGCCATTCAGATTTCTCGGCAACACATGAATTCCCTCCTTCGCTCAAACGGAGACCGGAGGCGACTTGCGGTTGCATTGCATCCAAGTAGTGACTATATAAATGTTGATCCTGAGGAGAGTTATCGGACCGCGGGAATTCTGAATTTMGGGCGTGGACTGTTTCCTCGTCCGGCTGTATCTGGCAGTGAAACGAAATATTCGCGGTATAATCGCCTGCATGCTGAGCAATTTGTGTATAGTAAACTCTTTGGTTGGGAAGGCTCGTTTGCGGTAGTGCCGCCTGACTTTGATGGGTTCTATGTGTCGCATGAGTTTCCGACTTTTGATATTGATCGGTCGGTCGCCGATGTGGAATACATGACCCATCTCGCTCGTTGGAGTGGCCTGCATGAGATACTCAAAGATAAGGGGAGCGGTATGGGATCGCGACGACAACGTATAAACGTTGATCGTTTTCTGGCCACGGAGGTCCCTCTACCGAACCTCGTTGAACAACGCCRTGTTGCGCGGCAGCTCACAATGGTACGGCTAGCAGTTGATTTGGGGCTGGAACAGAGTGTCCAGATCGATCAATTGCGTTCGACTCTGCTTGGCGCGGCTTTCCGTGGAACTCTATAGGTGAGTTTTCCGTCACCGACAGAGTAATCCAGGATTTTTTGTGGAGACTCGGGCTTGCCTCCGGCTTTCTGGCCGATCAATCTGCCGAGTCGCGGTCAATTGGCTCCTCAAAGAGGAGACCTTCGATCATCACCTCGTCCTTTGGGGTGGCTTCGGAGTTACTCTTGGCATTTGCGTCTGCGTTTTTTTCGGCCGAATTTATCAATTCCATCATTCGGCGGTGTAAGGTTTCCGATCTCATGCGTATGAACGTGTCGTAGTCGTCCCGCAGGGCTGCTTGGTAGGCCTCCTCCTCGACCAGGCACGTCCGCAGTCGCACGCGCAGTGGTGCCTCGCCCTCGAGGTCGGCGAGGTCCCGGAGGTATCGGGACGGCGGGCGGTCGGTCACCCAGATGTTGCTGTGCGAGGTGAGCATGATCATGTTGCCGCAGACGTTGGCCTGGGCGGAATTTACTCCGCGTGACCTCAAATATGCTTTGGGGAAGAAATGGTGGAACTCCTTGTCGTTCTGCCATGACAGGGCTTTGCCGACGTCGATGCGCTGCCCGGTGAGCAGATCGAGCGGGTCCTCGTAGGCGAGGATGAGGGCCAGGAGCTTGCTCGGGGCGTTCCGTTTGGAGAAGRCACTGCGCCACCACAGGGCACTCCGTGGCAGCGCCGCACCGGTGTCGATCTCGGTCGTCTCGCCCTTTGCGAAGGCGGTGATCGCTTGCAGATCGGGGCCCATCTGGGCCTCGCTCCAGCCCTTGAAGTACTCGCCGCTCGCGGTCAGCCAGAACCAGCGCCGCAACGCTTCGTACTGCGTGGAAGAGGGCTTCGGTAGCTGCCGGAAGATCTCCACGAGGACCGCGAACTGGTTGTAGTAGGGCAGCGCGTCGGCTGTCGGTGTGCGGATCTGGGTGCTCAGGAAATCCACCGCCCGCTCGGCGGCCTTGGCCGCCTCGCCGACGGCCTGCCGCAGCCGCTCCTTCTCCACCCCCCGCAGCCGGTTGATGTCCTTGAGTGAGAAGCCGAAGCCGGCCGCGACGGCGATCGTGCGGAGCATCGTCTTGGTGTCGACCCGGCCGTAGTTCTTCGCGTCGAGGACCTGGAGCAGCGACTCGATCTCGTCCTTGAGGTCGAAGTCCGGGCTCCACGTGCCAGCCCGCGCGACGTCGACGATGTTCATCGTCGTGCCCGTGCTGTTGATCCGTACGAAGACCTCGGCCGACTCCTCCGCCGACATGTGGTCCAGGGTCACCACGGGAACCAGGTAGTTGGTGAACTGTTCGTAGAGCTCCGTGGCGCGCTCGCGTAACTCGGGCGGGAGCGCGGCGACCTGGCTGAAGAGCTCGCCCGCCGAGCTCACCATCCGCATCGGGACGATGTGTGCTTCGGTCGACGTATCCGGCGTGCGGTGGGCGAAGTGTTCGGCTTCCAGGTCGTACACGACGTCCCAGATGCCGGCGCCGCCGTGGAGAGCCCCGATGATGCTTGCCAGTCGTTGCTGGCCGTCGAGGATGTACCTGACCGGCCGGCCTGGCCGCGGTGGCGGTACCGGGAGCCCCGCGACGGTGTCCTCACTGGCGAGCTGATCGGTCGTCTCCCACAGCAGCAGGCTGCCGATGGGGTAGTTGTGGAGCACCGAGTCCAGGAGCGTCAGCACCTGGTGCGGGGACCAGACGAACGCCCGCTGGTATTTGGGCAGCACGATCTCACCGGTGAGCACGCGGTCCGCGAGCCGGGAGACCGGTGCGATGGTCGGTTCGGGACCCGCGGAACTGCGTCGTCGGCCAGGCGTCACCCGGTCATTCTCTTCTTCGCAGGAGTGGGAGATCCGGTCAGGTCCGGTAGTCGGGGACGAGCTCGGTCGCGAGCTGCTCGAGGAACAGCCCGGCGTCTGCGACGACTCCGAGAGCCTGGGCCGAGGTGCGGTCGGTGAGGCCGGAGACGATCGACGGGTTCGTGTCGACGCAGGCCACCGGGACCGACGCCGGCAGGATGTTGCCGGTCGCGACCGAGTGCAGGGTGGTCGCGACCATCACCGTGAAGCCGACGCCGCGCAGCGCGGCCCGCATCGCCCGCTGCCCGGCGACGACGTCGGTGTGGACGTCGGGCAGCGGGCCGTCGTCGCGGACCGAGCCGACGAGGACGAACGACTTGCCGGCCTTCACCATCGCGTGCATGACACCCTTGGTGACCAGGCCGGACTCGACCGCGGCCCGGATCGACCCGGCCCGGCGGATCGTGTTGACGGTGCGGATGTGCTGCTCGTTGCCACGCTGCACCCGCCGGCTGTGCGGCGAGCCCAGGCCCAGCGCGCTGCCGAACAGGGCGCGCTCGAGGTCGAGGGTGGCCAGCGCGTTCCCGCCGAACAGCACGTCGACGTAGCCCGCCTCGACCAGGGCGGTCAGCGCGCGGGAGGCGCCGGTGCTGACCACCGCGCGCCCGGCCACCCACAGCACCTGGTAGCCCTCGGCCTTGACCTCGCGGATCTGGCGGGCGATCGCCTTGACCAGGACGGCCTGCGGCTGGGCCGCGGTGGAGCTGAACGTCGACATCGACGCGAACTCGCCGTGCAGCCGGGTCGAGTGGTCCGAGACGGGCAGGACGACCTTGACCCCGTCGATGCCACAGACGATCACGTCGCCGGCGCGGACGTCGGCCACCGGGACGGTGCGCACCCGGCCGCCGGAGACGATCAGCCCACAGTCCATCTCCGGGTGCTCGACAGGCACCCACTGCCCGTCGAGGTGCACGACGGTCTCCAGGTTCGTCGTCGAGTAGAAGTCCTCCGGGAAGACGCCGTCCGCGTCGGCCACGCACATCCGCGCCTCGCCGGGGACGAGCTTGTTCACCCCGTGCACCTGCACCCGCATCAGGATCCGGGCCAGCCTGGACGCCGACTCCGCCCCGACCGTGACCACGGCGTGCGACTCGTCGTCGTGGGTCCGGCCGAGGTCGATCTTGTCGACCCGGTAGTCACCGCCGTAGGCCAGGACGTCGTCCAGCACCCGCGCCAGCACACCGGTGTCCATCAGGTGCCCGTGCACCTCGACCTGCTCGTGGAAACGCACGCCGCCGTCCTTCCGCCGTCATCTGTCGGTCGCCGTACCCGACGCCGCGCCGGCAGGTCGGGCTGGTTGGAGCAACGCCGACGGACCGGACGCGCCCCAGGCGCGTCCGGTCCGTCGGCGCGATCAGACGACCGCGCCGTCGTCCGGTCCGTCGAAGTCCGTCGGCGGCCGGTCGCCCATGCGGGCCACGAGCGTCCCGACGCCTCCGAGAATGAGCAGGACGCCCGCGACGTCCTGGGAACGTGAATGGTTGAGCCCGATCAGGGTCGGGACCACCAGGATCGCGACGCCGAGCGCGATGGAGCCCAGCGCCCAGCGGGTGACCGGCCGCAGCTTCGGGACCGGCGGTGGTGGCGGCGGCACGTAGTGATCGTCGTCGTCCGCGCCCGGATACTCGGGAGCGTCGCGACCCGCGGTGCCGAAGGCGGCCCGCACGGCGGCGTCGAGCCCCGCGATGCCGTCGAGCGGGGAGCGGTTGTCCCGCCCGCGGCTGTTTCCCGCGCGGTCCGCTTCGTCGGCGGCCCCGGCCTCGCCCCGGCCGCCGCCCTGGCGGCCCGTGCCTGCGTTCCCGGCGCCCGTGCGATCGGTGCCGGTGCGGTCGGTGCCGGTGCGGTCGGAACCGGTCAGGCCGGCGTTGGGGCGGTCCTCGCTCGACCCGTCGAGATCCACCGGGGCGGTGCCGTCCGTGCGGCGGCCAAGCGGGGACGCCGGCTCGGTGCGCTCGGTGCCCGGGTCGGTGTCGTCGCCGGCGAGGTGGCGCCCGTCCGGCGGCATGCCGTCGGGCTGCCGACCCGCGGGCCTGATGATGATGACGGACGGCCGTCGGGGCTCGTCGACGTCCTCGGCGGCCGGCCACAGCCGCTCGCCCGGCGGCGGCTCCTGGTCGAACCGGGCGATCAGCTCGAGGAAGGCCGCCTCGTCGGCGGCCGGTGAGCGGCGCTCCCGGGGGGTCCGCCGGCCCGCCGCGCCCGCCCCGTCAGCCCCGCTGTCGGTCAGGCTCGGTGAGGCGGTGTCGGCGCGCGTGGCCCCCCGGTCCGGGGAACCAGCGGTGTCCGGACCAGCCGCCTCCGGGGAACCAGCCGTATCGGGGGAACCAGCCGCCTGCGGCGAACCGGCATCCGGTGCCGTGCCGTCCTCTCGTCCCTCGCCAGAGCCGGCGGCTCCCGCTTCCGCGTTCGGCGACTCCACCGGACGGCCTGAGCCGGGGGCTCCCGCGGAGCCCGAACCACCGGCAGCCGCTTGATCCGCCGCCGCTGCCGCGGGGGGTGACGTCGGCTCGGTGGGGATCTCGTCGGGGTCAGCGTCCGGCTGCCCGAAACCCGCCGGGTTCTCAGGCATGACGGCCCGGCCTCGGCTCGGGCTGGCCGGAGCCGGCCGGCCCCGGCGTCGCGGTGACGAAGTCGACGCTCCCCTTGAAGATCGTTTCCTTGTCGTGGTCGAGGGTGGCCACGTGGTAGCTGTAGTGCAGCAGCTGTTCCTCGGCGGGCGCGGACGTGAGACCCGCGAGCAGCAGGCGCCCGGACGTCGGCTCGACCACATGATCGGTCACGCTGCGGTAGGCCAGCACCGGGCACACCACCCGGCCGAGGTCCGCCAGGGTCACCGCCCACAGCTCGCGCAACGAGGCGAACGCCCTGGTCGGAACACGCGAGTAGCCGACCTCCGTCGCGGCGGGATCACGGATGTCGTTCGCGACCCCGGGCACCGTCGGCAGGATCCGCCACAGCAGCGGCGCCAGCGCGGCCGTCCGCCGGTCCGTGCCGAGGCTGGCGTTGACGGTGACCGCTCCCGCGACCTTGTCGCCGTGCTCCTCGGCGAGGCGCAGCGTGAGCGTCCCGCCCATCGACAGGCCCATGACGAAGACCCGGTCGCAGGAGGCGCTCAGCCGGCCGAAGGCCGCGTCGGCGGCGCCGTACCAGTCCTGCCAGGTCGTGCCGGCCATGTCCTGCCACCGGGTGCCGTGCCCGGGCAGCCGCGGGCAGCTCACGCGCAGGCCGGCCGCGGCGAGGTGGTCCCCCCACAGCCGCATGCTCTGCGGCGAGCCGGTGAAGCCGTGGACGAGCAGCACGCCCACGCCGTCGACACCGCCGCCGTCGAGATCGAAGGGCTCGGCGCCGGGCAGGATCGCCGACTCCGGGACTCCCGCCATGGTGATCCGCTCCCTCCGCGTCGAGCGCCCGCGACGCGCCCGCCGCGGTTCATGACGTGGGCGCCTCGGTGACCGTGCGTACGCCGTGCTCCGTGCCGACCTGCGATGTCGACCCGCCGTGCCGGCCCGCCGCCGCGCGGCGACCCGCGGGCGGTGCAGACCCGCAAGCGGTGCAGACCCGCGGGACCGTGCCGGCCTGCCGCCGTGCGCCGGCTGGCGTCGACCGCCGGCCCGCATCGCCTGTCGGCCCGCATCGCCTGTCGGCCCGCAGCGACCGCCGGTCACCCGACTGTCACCTGCCGTCCGTCGCCGTGCTGGGAAACGACGCCGACCTTCGCATGCTCGCACGCCCCGGGCCGACTGGCCATGGCCGTGTGCCTTTCCATCATCCTGGACGAACCGGTCGTTGCCGGAGTGTGTTCCCTCCGGTGCGCTCTGCGTGCTCCCGGCGCGTTCCCGCTGGCACCGGCCGGCAGGATGTCGGCGGGACGTCTCCGCGATGTCGGCGGGATGTCGGCGGGATGTCGGGGTACGGGATGTCGGGTGAGGTCGGTGGGATCGATGGAGATCCGCCCGCCCGGCGTGGGCCGGGCCGGCTCTCGCCGTGGCCCGCGGCGGGCCCACTCCCGGCTCTCCGGGCCCGCGCCGGACAATGACACACCGACGTCTGTGCCGCGTGGGTGGACGACGTCGTGAGGGGTCCATATGGTCACCCCGGGCAACCCGTTCATGTCCGATCCTCGTCCCGGGGTCGTGGCGCTCGCCCTGACTCACCGTGTCGGGCACGCGTCCGGCCGTCGGGTGGGTTCGGGCGCGGACGTCCGGGAATGCCGCCAGAGGGCGGTAGGTGCGACGAAGCGGGGAGCTTGCGTGTTGTACTGGGTCGTCAAGGCCATCCTGACGCCGATCCTGCGGGTGTTCTGGCGTCCGTGGGTCGAGGGTCTCGAACACGTGCCCGCGCGTGGGCCGGTGATCCTGGCGAGCAACCACCTGAGCTTCCTCGACTCCTTCTTCCTGCCGCTGGTCGTGCCGCGGCGGATCACCTTCCTCGCGAAGAGTGACTACTTCACCGGTGTCGGGCTGAAGGGCTGGAGCAAGCGGAAGTTCTTCTCCGGCGTCGGCCAGGTGCCGATCGACCGCAGCGGCGGGAGGGCGAGCGAGGGCGCGCTGCGCACGGGCGTGCGGGTGCTCGGCAACGGCGAGCTGCTCGGCATCTACCCGGAGGGGACCCGCTCGCCCGACGGCCGGCTCTACCGCGGCAAGATCGGCGTGGCCCGGATGGCGCTGGAGGCCGGGGTGCCCGTGATCCCGGTCGCGATGATCGGCACGTTCGAGGTCCAGCCGCTGGGCCGGCTCGTCCCGCGGATCCGCCGGGTCGGCATCCGGATCGGCCGTCCGCTCGACTTCAGCCGGTACGCCGGGATGGCCGATGACCGTTTCGTGCTGCGCTCCATGACCGACGAGATCATGTACGAGCTGATGTCCCTGTCGGGCCAGGAGTACGTCGACATGTACGCGCAGCGGCGGAAGGAGGAGCTCGCCGCGGCCCGCGAGGCGCAGGCCGCCTCCGCCGCGCCGGCCGACCCGCGCCCCGAGGCCGGCACCCGCTCCGAGCCGGACCCGCGGCCCGACACCGGCTCGCGTTCCGAGACCGCCGCGCGCTCTGAGGCCGGCTCGCGTTCCGAGACCGCCGCGCGCTCTGAGGCCGGCTCGCGTTCCGAGACCGCCGCGCGCTCCGAGACCGGCCCGCGGTCCGAGAACGGTCCGCGTCCGCTGCAGGACCGGCGCGCGGGGGACTCTTCTCCCGGCGTACCCCCTGCCGGTGAGCCGCCGGTCCGCAGGGCGGTCTGAGCGGTTCCGCGCAGGCACGGCAAGATTGCAGGGTGCGCGGCTTTGCGGGTGGTTCGCGAAAGGGAGACGGCCGCCGGGGCGGCCGCCCGGCCAGGTGGGCGACGGTGGTGCTCGCGGCCGCCCTCCTCCCGTCCTACGTCGGGATAGGCATGTCCGGCCGGGCCGCCGCCACGACCGCGCGGGTCTCGACGTCCACCCCGGCCCAGCCGCCGGCGTCCGTGCCCGGCGGTGCCGGCGCGCCGACCGCCGTGGCCCCCCAGGTCCCGCCGGGTACCGTGACGCGCACCGGCACCCACCTCACCGACAGCGCCGGACGGGTCGTCCTGCCCCGCGGTGTCACCGTCCCGGCCGGGCGGGTCCCCACCGCCGGCGAGATCGCGCAGTGGCTCGACTTCGGCTTCACCGGCCTGCGCCTGGAGATCCCGATGACCCGTGGCGGGCTGTTCCCGCCGTCGGGCGAGGCCCCGCCACCGGGCGACCGGGAGCTGGGCGGCCTCGACCAGGCGGGCATGGTCGTCCGGGAGCTGACCGGCCGCGGGTTCACCGTGGTGCTGCGGATCGTCCCGGGCGCCGCCGGCTACACCCCCTCGGCCGCGGATCTGACGTCCGGTCTGACCCGCCTGGCCGGCCGTTTCGGCGGGGTGGCCGGGCTGATCGGCTACGAGGTGCCGGCCGGGGTCGGCTCGGCCGATCTCGCCGGCGCCGTGCGGGCCGTCGACACGAACCACACGCTCTGGGTCGAGCAGCCGGCGCCGTTCGACCCCGCGGCGCGGGTCGCGGCCGCCGAGGGGGCCGGGTACGTCACCGGCTGGGTGGACGGCTCCGCGCGCCGGGCCGCCGCGCTGGCCGACGCCGGGGACGCGTTCGGGCTTGGCTGGTTCTTCGACGGCCCGGCCGTCGAGTCCTCCGCGACCGGCATCGGGCCGGGTGAGGTGCGGGCGCTCACCGCGCCCCCGGCGGAGATCGTGCGGCCCTACCCGGCCGCCGTGGCGGGCGCGCCGGAGTCGTTCAAGCGCGACGGCGCGGGCGTCTTCCGCCTCGTCTACCAGCCGTCCCGGGCCGGCGGCGGGACGTTCGCCCCGGGCACGGCGACGGCGGTCGTCCTGCCCGCGTGGGCCTATCCGTCGGGCTACCAGGCGCGGGTCACCGGTGGCCAGGTCACCTCCCCGCCCGGAGCCGGGGTGCTGTGCGTGGTCGCGGGGGCGGGCGCGACCCGGGTCAGCGTGGAGGTGACGCCTGCCGCCGGCGCGCCGGCGCCGGTCGCGCCCACCCGTGCGGGTGCCGCCAACTGCGCCGCCGCCCCGGGAGCGGGGCCGGGGAGCGTCGGCGCGGCGGCGGGGCAGCCGCCGTCCGGGGCGCCCGCGGCGACCTCCGCGGCCGACGACTCCGACCCCGTCCTGCTCCTGCTGGTCCTTCCGCTGCTGGGCGCCGCCGCGGCGGCCGCCGTGCTCGGCCCCGTCTTCGTCCGGCTACGCCGCCGCTGACCGGCGCCGCCCCCGGCCCCTGGCCGGCGCCCCGGCCGGGCGGAGCACACTGGGGGTGTGGGCGGCCGTTTCTTCTATGACACCGAGTTCATCGAGCGCGACGACGGCGGCCATCACTGGCTCGACCTGGTCAGCATCGGGATCGTCAGCGAGGACGGGACGAGGCAGCTCTACGCCGTCTCGACGGAGTTCGACCCCTCGCACGCCGTCCCCTGGGTGCGCCGCAACGTCCTGGACCGCCTGCCATCGCCGTCCAGCCCGGCCTGGATGTCGCGGGAGCGGATCCGGGACGAGGTGGCGCAGTTCCTCACGGCGGACGGCTCGCCGGAGCTGTGGGCCTGGTACGCCGCCTACGACCACGTCGTGCTCTGCCAGCTCTTCGGGAAGATGCCCGCGCTGCCGCGCCGGTTGCCGCGGTTCACCCGAGACCTGCGCCAGCTCTGGGAGGACGTCGGCAGCCCCAGCCTGCCCCCGCCGCCGCCCGACGCGCACGACGCGCTGGCCGACGCGCGGCACAACCTGGCCCGCTGGGCCGTCCTCGCGCCGCTGCGCGCCGAGCTCGCCCCGAAGGCGCCGGGGCACTCCGCCAACTGACGGAACGATCATTCGACGGAACGTGGTTGATTGGCCACGCCGTGTTTGCGGTGAAGGGCTGGTCGGGGTCTCCGGGAAGCTAGGCTGCCGCCGGCAGATGTGCCGCAGATCGGGGGCGACTCGAACAGAGAGGGCCCTGGGGCGTGAAGATCGGTGTGTTGACCGGCGGTGGCGACTGTCCTGGTCTGAACGCGGTGATCCGTGCCGTCGTACGCAAGGGCGTCGGCGTCTACGGGCACAGCTTCGTCGGGTTCCGGGACGGCTGGCGCGGACCACTGGAGAACGACACCGTCCCGTTGGACGTGACGGCCGTGCGCGGCATCCTGCCCCGCGGCGGGACCATCCTCGGTTCCAGCCGGACGAATCCGTTCGCCTCGGCGGACGGTCCGTCCCGCATCCGGGAGACCCTTGACCGCACCGGCGTGGACGCCATCGTCGCCGTCGGCGGCGAGGACACCCTCGGCGCCGCCGCGCGCCTGCACGCCGAGGGCATCCCGGTCGTCGGGGTGCCGAAGACGATCGACAACGATCTCTCCGCGACCGACTACACGTTCGGCTTCGACACCGCGGTGAACATCGCGATGGAGGCCATCGACCGCCTGCACACGACGGCGGAGAGCCACCACCGCGTCCTTGTCGTCGAGGTGATGGGCCGCCACGCCGGGTGGATCGCCCTGCACAGCGGGATGGCGGCCGGCGCGAACGTCATCCTCATCCCCGAGCGGCCCTTCGACATCGACAAGGTCTGCGCCTTCGTCGAGCAGCGCTTCGCCACCCGCTACGCGCCGATCATCGTGGTGGCCGAGGGCGCCCGGCCGATCGCCGGCACCGCCATGGCCAGGGAGGGCGAGCTGGACGCCTTCGGTCACGTGCGCCTGCAGGGCATCTCCGGCCTGCTCGAGACCGAGATCCGCGGCCGGACGGGCCGGGAGACCCGGGCGACGGTGCTCGGCCACGTCCAGCGCGGCGGGACGCCGACCGCCTTCGACCGCTGGCTGGCCACCCGGTTCGGGCTGCACGCCGTCGACGCCGTGCACGAGGGCGACTTCGGGACGATGGTCGCCCTGCACGGCACGCGGATCGACCGGGTTCCGCTCAGCGAGGCGACCGGCGAGCTCAAGACCGTCCCCGAGCACCTCTACGGCGAGGCGGAGGTCTTCTTCGGCTGACGCGCCGGTGGATGAGGGGAGCGCGACCGGCCGGCGCAAACCGCAGGAGATGTCGGCGCCGTAGCCGTACCCTGGTGACTCGTGAGCAACGACCTGGACATCTGGCGGAGCCTCCCAGCCAGGCAGCAGCCCTCCTGGCCCGACCAGGAGGAGCTGGCGGCAGCGTTCGCCGAGCTCTCGGCCCTGCCGCCGCTGGTGACCGCGCCGGAGGTGCGCTCGCTGACCGACCGTCTCGCGATGGTGGCCCGCGGCGAGGCGTTTCTGCTCCAGGGCGGTGACTGCGCGGAGACCTTCGCGGCCAACACCGCGGACAAGATCCGCGACAAGGTCAAGACCCTGCTGCAGATGGCGGTCGCCCTGACCTACGGCGCCAGCACGCCGGTGGTCAAGGTGGCCCGCATCGCGGGCCAGTACGCCAAGCCGCGCTCGGCCGACATCGAGGCCTCGACCGGCCTGCCCTCCTACCGGGGCGACGCGGTGAACGACATCACGCCGAACGCGCAGGCCCGCCGTCCGAACCCGAAGCGGATGGTCGACGCCTACCACCAGAGCGCCGTCGCGCTGAACCTGGTGCGGGCGTTCGCGACCGGCGGCTTCGCGGACCTGCACAAGGTTCACGAGTGGAACAAGGCGTTCGTGCGCGACTCGGCCGCCGGCCGCCGCTATGAGCTGATGGCCGTCGACATCGAGCGGGCGCTGGCGTTCATGGCCGCCTGCGGCATCGACCCGGACCGCACGGCGGCCCTGACCGGTGTCGAGATGTTCACCAGCCACGAGGGCCTGCTGATGGAGTACGAGCGGGCGCTCACCCGCACCGAGGAGTCGACCGGCGAGGTCTACGACCTGTCGGCGCACATGATCTGGATCGGCGAGCGCACCCGTGACCTCGACGGTGCCCACGTCGACTTCCTCTCCCGGGTCGGTAACCCGATCGGCTGCAAGATCGGCCCGACGGCGACGCCGGACGAGGTCGTGGCGCTCACCGAGCGGCTCAACCCCGACCACATCCCCGGCCGGCTGACGCTGATCGCGCGGATGGGTGCCAAGCGGGTGCGTGACGCCCTCCCACCGATCATCGACAAGGTGAACGCGGCCGGGCATCCCGTGGTGTGGTCCTGCGACCCGATGCACGGCAACACCCGTGACGTCGGCGGCGTGAAGACCCGGCACTTCGACGACGTCCTCGACGAGGTCTTCGGGTTCTTCGAGGTGCACAAGGGGCTCGGGACGCACCCCGGTGGCCTGCACATCGAGCTGACCGGCGAGAACGTCACCGAGTGCCTCGGCGGCGCGGAGATGATCGGCGAGGCCGATCTCGGTGGCCGCTACGAGACGGCCTGCGATCCGCGGCTGAACACCGGCCAGGCGCTCGAGCTGGCCTTCCTGGTGGCCGAGTCGCTGCAGCAGGCCCGCGTGGAGCGCGACACACACACCCACTGACCGGTGTCCCGCCCGCCCCTGGCACAGGCCCGGGGCGGGCGGTCACGGCTGCCCGGCCGGCGCGTTCCCTCCGGTGACGTCCTCGGTGGCCTCGGTCGTCGGGGTGGCTGCCGCGCTCGCTGTGGTCTTCGGGGTGACCGCGGTTCCGCCGGTCGGTGGCGTCGTGCTGGTCGGCGTCGTCCCGGCGGTCGGGGCCGTCTTTCCGTTCGGGGCTGTCTCGGGGCTGGGCGGTTCCGCGCTGTCCGGGGCGGCCTCGGCCGCCCACTCCTCGAAGACGGCCTTCTCCGCCAGCGGGTCGTCCGACGCCGCCGGTGACGGCTGAGCGACGGGGGACACCTCGGGCCGCGGACCGTCCGACCACGAACCGTCCGCCGGAGTCTGCTCGGCCCCGCCACCGGCGGGATCGTCGACCGCGGGGTCACCGGCGGGGCCGTCGCCGGGGCCGACCGCCTTCGCGGGCGCGTCGAACGTCTCGAGGACGTCCGGCGGCGTCGTGGGGGAGGACTGTGCCGACGTGCCGCCGCCGGGATGCCCGCCCGTCGGCGGCGGTGCCGACGGCTCTGGTTCCAGAACAAGCGGGAGATCGGGTGCCGACCGGTCCGCCGGCGGGGCGCCCGGATCTCCGGGAACCGTGCCGGGCGGCGGCGATGCGGGCGTGGGCGTCGACGCCTGCCCGGATGCCGCTGGCTGGACAGGTGCCGACGGCTTGTCGGACGTCGATGGCTGGTCAGGTGTCAGTGACTGTGCCGGTGTGAGGAAGGGCAGGCCGGGGAGGAACCCGCCGGCCATGCCGCCGATCGCCGCGGGGACGGTCGGCACGGGCGCCGTAGCCCGCGGCCCGGTGGACTGTCGCTGGAAGTCGCCGCGCTCAGTGACCGTCGGGCTGGTCATCCCGTCGGCCGAACGTGCCCGGCTGGTCGGGTCAGGTGAGGTGCCGCCGCTCGCCGTCCCGGCCGTCGTGCCGCCGCGCCCCGCCGCGGTGCCGGCCCCGGACGGCCCGTCGGCCTCCGGGGCGGTGACGGCCAGCGCCGAGTCGACGTCGTGGATGATCCGCCGAGCCTTGTGCGCGCCGGATACCGAGCCGGTCGGCAGCGCGTCGAACAGCGCCTCGAGGCGCGTCGACTGGTCCGCGGCGAACTCGTTCAGGGTCGCCCGGGCGTCGCGGCTGCCCGCGAGCGCCTCCTCGATCAGGACCGCGCTCCCCGCCCCGGCCTCGTCGCACCAGTCGCGCAGCAGCCTGGTCACCGTGCCGATGTCCCCGTCCGTGGCCGGACGCCCCCCGGGCGCCGCGTGGCTCGGGGAGGAAACGGCCGGATCGGGGGTCGCGGCGCCCGCCGGCACCGATCCGCCCGTTCGCGCCAGGCCGCCCACGACCGGGTCGCCCGTCTGCTCTGGCGCCGCCTCTGTCGGCGGTACCCCGGCAGATCCGGGGCCGGGGGTCGTTGCTGGAAGTGGCTGGCCCGAGGGCGATGCGGCGGCACCGCCGCCGGCCAGGTCGCCGTTGGCTGCGTCGCCGTCAGTCGGGCCGCTGTCAGTTGGGCCGAGGTCAGCCGTGGTTCCGCCGGTGGCGGGGGAGTCGGTGCGCGTGCTGGCCGGTGGCCGGGCTGCCGGATGGACGACCGCGGCGAGCTCGTCCATCCGGTTCCGGGCGACGGAGAGCTGGATCTTGGCGCGATCGACGCGGTTGCCGGCCAGACTGACCTGAATCTGCTCGACCTGCCGCTTCACTCCGTAGAGCAGCTCACCGGGCAGGGCCTGCTCGGCGCTCACGGCGACGCCCACCGTCGCGACCGAGACGGCCAGCGCCCCGACCAGGGCCGGCCGGGCGGCGCGCAACGCCTGCCGGACGCCCATCCCGCCTGGCCGGGTGACGAGCGCGGCGGGCCGAGGAGCCGGTCGGGTCGGTCGGGTCGGCTGTGCCCGCCGGGTGCTCTCAGCCGCGCCGACGGTTTCCCTGCCGTTGCCCTCACCAACCTCGTGGGTGCCGCGGGCGCCGATCGGCTCGGCGAGGAGCATCGCCCGGATCTCGGCGCGGACCCGGGGGGACATCGCCGGCGCGGGCAGCGCACCGGGCAGCACCCGCAGGGTCGCGACCGCGCGCGCCAGTTGCAGCTCGGTCTCGTCGAGGGGCTCACGCCGGCCGTCGAGCACCTCGGCGGTGCGTCCGGCCCGCCCCCCGCGCCAGCGCGGTCCGCGCCCTGCCGCCACGTCGCCCCCCGCGCTCCTCGCTCCCCTGCCCCGGCCCGCGGTCCCGGTGAAGATCGACCGTACCCGATCGTGGGTGCCGGTAACCGCGATCCCGGGCGTGTCTCGTCACGGGGACGAGTGGCCTCCTCACGGCGTGCCGCAATCGGTTCCAGGCGAAACTCACGCGGTGCCAGGTGGAACTCACACTCCGGCCCGCACCCGGCCCAGGGATCAGTTGCCTACGCGGAACTCCGTCTTGAGATGGACGGTGCTGCCCTTCTCGATCTTGCGGCCGGCCTTGGGGCTCTGCCCCGTGACCCGCTCCGCGAACCAGTTCGACCGGTCGGCGTTGAGCCCGAGGCGGTTGAGGATGCGCTCGGCGTCCGACCAGGACTTGCCCACCACGTTCGGGACCGTGACCATGACGCCGCTGCCGTCGCCGCCGTCGTCGTCGTCGTCGGCCTCCTGGGCGACGAAGAGCGTCACCGCCCCGCCGGCGTTCACCCGCTGGCCGGGATCGGGCGACGAGCGGACCACATGACCGGGATCCACGCTGTCACTGGCGACATTGCTCTGCTGGACCGTGAGGTTGAGGTTCAGCGCGTCGAGGCGCGCCTTGGCCTCGTCGAAGGTCATCCCGATGATGTCGCTGGGGACGGCGACCGAGGACGGCCCGCTGCTGAGCACGAGCTTCACCGACGTGCTCGGGTCGACTACCGCCCCGGCCGCGGGCTCGGTGCGGACGACCTGGCCCTGCGGCACCGTGTCGCTCGCCTCGCTGCTGCGCCCGCCGTCCGCCAGCTTCGCCTCGGTCAGCTTCGGCAGTGCCTGGTCGACGGTCAGGCCGGCGAGGTCCGGCACGGTGGCCTTGGGGGCGCCGGAGCTCAGCCGCAGCGTCACGACGGCGCCGTCGCTGACCGCGGCGCCATCCTTCGGGTCCTGCTCGACGACGTGCCCCTGCGGGATCTGGGTGCTGGCGATCTCCGCTCCGTAGGTGAAAGCCAGGCCGACGTCCCGCAGGTCCTGCTCGGCGTCCGCCTTGGCCAGGCCGATCAGCAGCGGCACCTCGGGCTTCCCGCCGCCGACGAGCGCCCGCAGCATGAGGACCCCGAGCACGAGGCACACGACGACCACCCCGGCGATGACGGCCGGGCCGACCGGCAGCCGCGAGCCGGGCCCCGTCCGCTGCGCCCGCCGCCGTCCACCCGAGGACGAGCCGGAGCCCGTGCCCAGCATGCTGGTCGGGGCGACCTGCGACCCGGCGGGCGGCCGGGGCGGTGCCGGACGCGGCGGCGCCACCAGCGGGCCGGTGAAGCCGGAGTGGTACTCCTCACCGGCGTCCGGCGCGGGCAGATAGGGCAGGATCGCGCGCAGCTCGGCCAGCAGCGCGGCGCCGTCGGCCGGCCGGTGGTTCGGGTCGCGGGCGGTGGCCCGCAGCGTCAGCGCGTCCAGCTCGGCGGGGACGTCCGGCACGACCGTGGACGGCGCCGGCACGTCACCGTGCACCGACTGGTAGGCGACCGACATCGGCGTCTCACCGGTGTGCGGCAGGTTGCCGGTGATCATCTCGAACAGCATCACGCCGGCCGCGTAGACGTCGCTGCGCATGCCCGCGGTGCCGTGAGTGACCTGCTCGGGGGCCAGGTAGCCGACCGTCCCCATCACCACTCCGCCGGTGAGGGCCGCCGTGGGATTGGTGACCGGCCGGGCCAGGCCGAAGTCGGCGACCTTCACCCGGCCGTCGTCGCCGAGCAGGATGTTCTCCGGCTTGATGTCGCGGTGGATGATGCCGGCCGCGTGCGCCGCGGCGAGCGCCTCGGCCACCGGCTCGAAGATCTCGACGACCTCGGCGACGGTGAGCCGCCCGCGCATCCCCAGGTGCTGGCGCAGCGAGCGCCCGCGGACCAGCTCCATCACCAGGTAGTGCAGGACACCGGCCGGGCTGGTGTCGGACCCCTGGTCGAGGATCGAGACGGCGCACGGCGTGTTCAGCCGCGCGACCGCGTTCGCCTCCCGGTGGAACCTGGCCACGAACTCCGGATCGTGGCCGAGGTTCGGATGCATGATCTTGAGGGCGACGAACCGGTCGAGCCGGTTGTCATGGGCGACGTACACCGTCGCCATCCCGCCGACGGCGAGCCGCTCCTGGGCGGTGTACCGCCCGTCCAGGAGACGACCTATGACGGGGTCGGCCACGGTGGAATCCACATGCACAGTTTACGATCGGCCGCCCGATCGGCCAGACAGTGGTCTTACTGCGTATTTGGCAGTGAGATGTACCCGAACGGGCGGGATGTTCGTCACAAAATCTGGAATTCGATCCGCGTGCTCGATCTCGGGCCCGCTCGGCGGGAGCCCGGTCGATCCCGGCCCTGGTGAGCTCCCGGATGCCGTACCGGGACGCGTTGTCTGTCCGGGTTCGCCGGAGCCGCTGGTCCGCCGCGCGCGGCGGCTTAGACTGTGGCGTGACCGGGGAGCCCGCGGACGCGGGCTGAGAGGCCGGCCAGCATGCCGCCGGCGACCCGCATAACCCGATCGCGGTCATGCGCGCGTGGGGAGGAACCATCTGATGACACAGCGGGTCACCGAGGTCCGACGCGAGCCGGACAAGTCCGACCATCCGGAGTCCGACCATTCGGAGCGCGGTCATCCCGACCCGTTCCGGATCGCCGGCACCGTCTACGCCAGCCGGCTCCTCGTCGGCACCGGCAAGTTCGCGAGCCATCCGGTCATGCGCGACAGCCTGGTCGCCTCGGGGGCGGACATCGTCACCGTCGCCCTGCGCCGGGTCGACCTGAGCCGCGCGGGGGAGGGCGACGTGCTCGACTTCGTCCCGGCCGGCATGACGCTGCTGCCGAACACCTCCGGCGCGCAGGACGCGGCCGAGGCGCTGCGGCTGGCCCGGCTCGGCCGCGCGGCGACCGGGACGTCCCTGGTGAAGCTCGAGGTCACGCCGGATCCGCGCACCCTCGCGCCGGACCCGATCGAGACGCTGCGCGCCGCCGAGCTGATGGTCGCCGACGGGTTCACCGTGCTCCCGTACTGCTCGGCCGACCCGGTGCTGGCACGCCGGCTCGAGGAGGCCGGCTGCGCCACGGTGATGCCGCTGGGCAGCTGGATCGGTTCCAACCGCGGCCTGCGCACCCGCGACGCGATCGAGGCGATCGTGGAGACCGCCGGGGTCCCGGTGGTGGTGGACGCCGGCATCGGCGCGCCCTCCGACGCCGCCGAGGCGATGGAGATCGGGGCGGACGCGGTGCTCGTCAACACGGCGATCGCGATCGCCGCCGACCCGGTCGCGATGGCCCGGGCCTTCGCGCTCGCGACCACCGCCGGGCGGATGGCCCACCTCGCCGGCAGGCCGCGGGCGGGCAGCGCCACCGTGGCCGAGGCGTCCTCTCCGCTCACCGGTTTCCTGGGCGCGGTGCCCGGCGGCCTGCCCGGCCTGCCCGGTCTGCCCGGCGGGGCCGGCTGATGGCCAGCCCGGCAGGGCTGTTCGCCCGCGAGCTCGCCGCGCTCGACATCCCGGCGCTCGCCCGTGTCTCGGCCGAGGCCGACGAGGCGAGGGTCGACGCCGTCCTGCGCCGGGCCGTCGCCGCCGGGCGGCCCGACGCCGGTGGCCGGCTCGACCTCGCCGACCTCGCCGTCCTGCTGTCGCCGGCCGCGACCGGGCGGCTGGAGGAGCTGGCGCAGGCGGCACGGGAGACGACGCTGCGCCGGTTCGGCCGGGCGGTGCGGCTGTTCGCCCCGCTGTACGTGTCGAACGCCTGCCTGTCGTCCTGCACCTACTGCGGGTTCGCCAAGGGGCTGGAGGTGGCCCGGCGCACCCTGACGGTCGACGAGGCCGAGGCCGAGGCGCGCCTGCTGGCCGACCGCGGCTTCCGGCACATCCTGCTGGTCTCCGGGGAGCACCGCGTCGAGGTCTCCGCCGGGTACCTGGTGGACGTCGTCGAGCGGCTGCGACCGTTCGTCCCCTCGATCTCGGTGGAGACCCAGACCTGGTCGGACGACACCTACAGCCGGCTGGTCGCGGCCGGGCTCGACGGCGTCGTCCACTACCAGGAGACCTACGACCGGGAGCGCTACGCGCAGGTACACGTGGCCGGGTGGAAGCGCGACTACGACCGCCGGCTGTCCTCCTTCGAGCGGGCGGCCCGCGCCGGCGCCCGCCGCCTGGGCCTCGGCGTCCTGCTCGGCCTGGCGCCGGACTGGCGGGCCGACGTCCTCGCGCTCGCCGCGCACGCATCCTTCCTCGCCCGCCGCTTCTGGCGGACGGAGGTCTCGGTGGCGCTGCCGAGGATCAAGCCGAGCGCCAGTGGCTTCCCACCGACCGTCGTCGTCGGCGACGCCGAGTTCGTCCAGGCGCACGCGGCGCTGCGGCTGTTCGAGCCGGACGCGGCGATCTCACTGTCGACCCGCGAGCCGGCGGCCCTGCGCGACGGCCTGGTCCGCATCGCGGTGACCACGATGAGCGCGGGCTCGTCCACCGAGCCCGGCGGGTACGGCCGGCCCGGGACGGCGCAGGAGCAGTTCTCCATCTCCGACGAGCGCTCCCCGGCGGACGTCGCCGCGATGCTGGTCGGCGCCGGCTACGAGCCCGTGTGGAAGGACGCCTTCCCGCTGGTCGACGCCACCGGCTGACCGGCGATCCTCCGTCGCGGCGAGTCCGCGCCGCCCGCCGTTGTGGGCAGCGCGACTAGCGGGCGACACGGGACAGACCTGCCCAGTAGCCTCTCGGCCCATGGAGCGGGTGGGCTGATGGATCGCGTCGTCGTCGTCGGTGGCGGGCTGGCCGGAGGGCGAGCGGTCGTCGAGCTCCGCGCCCAGGGCTTCGCGGGCACGATCACGTTGGTGGGCGCGGAGGAGCATCGGCCGTACGACCGGCCGCCGCTGTCGAAGGCGGTGCTGTCGGGGCGGACGGACGACACCACGCTGCCCTTCGACCTCGACGGCGTGGAGCTCCTGCTCGGCCGGCACGCGACCGGGCTGCGCCCGGGTGTGCTGGAGACCGACGGCGGCGCCGTCGAGTTCGACGGGCTGGTGCTCGCGACCGGCGCCGCCCCGGTGCGGCTGCCCGGCCCCGGCGAGCAGCGGGTGCTGCGCACCATCGACGACGCCCTCGCGCTGCGCGAGGCGCTGACCCCGGGTATCCGGCTGGCCATCGTCGGCGCGGGCTGGATCGGCGCCGAGGTCGCCACGCACGCGGCGTCCGCCGGCGCGGCCGTGACCGTCGTCGAGGCCGGCTCCGCGCCGCTGCTCGCGCTGGGTGCCGAGATCGGCGGGTACACGGTCCCCTGGTACGCCAAGGTGGGGATCGACCTGCGGCTCGGTGCCGCGGTCGACGAGATCCGGGCGGACGGGCTCGCGCTGGCCGGGGGCGAGTTCGTGCCTGCCGACGTGGTGGTCGTGGGAGTCGGCGTCCGCCCGGACGTCGCCTGGCTGGAGTCGTCGGGTCTGCAACTGGACCGCGGCGTCGTCGTCGACGAATGGCTGTCGGCGGTGCCCGGCGCCAGGGCGGCCGACGCCGGCGGGCCGGGCACGGCCGACGGGGCCGGCGGCTACCGGCCGGATTCGGTCGTCGCGGTGGGGGACTGCGCCGCGTGGTGGTCCCGGCGCTACGACCGCCGGTTGCGCGTCGAGCACTGGGAATGCGCCCAGGAGTCGCCGCGGGTCGCCGTGGCCACCCTGCTGCGTTCGCTGGCCGGCGGTGACGGGCCGGCGCAGGCCGGCGACCAGGCCGAGATCTACGATCCCGTCCCGTACTTCTGGTCGCAGCAGTTCGGGCGCATGATCCAGTTCGCCGGGATGCCCRGCGCGGACAGCACGCTGGTGCTGCGGGGGGATCCGACCGCCGTCGCGCCGGAGGGCGCGAAGCGGGCGCCGGGCTGGTCGGCGGGCTGGTTCGCCCCGGACGGCGAGCTGGTCGCTCTGGTGACCGTCGCCCGACCACTGGACATGGTCGCCGGCCGGCGGATGCTGCTCGCCGGCGTGGCGCCGGACGCCGAGCGGTTCGCGGACCCCGCGGTCGCGCTGAAGGAGCTCCAGCCCGCGCAGCCGGTGTGAGACGGGCGGCCGCCGGCCGCTCCGAGCGGCCGGCGGTCTTTGCCATGCCCGCAGTTGACTACTTTCCGTAAAAGTATTGTTTACTTTTTGTCGTGGAGTGCGTGGCGTGCTCGCGTGTCGTGAACCCACTGTTCCCGTCCGGGTGGGTTCTGACTAAAGTGCCCCCCGTGCCACGCATTCACCTGGTGTCGAACCTTCCCGGCGTGAATGCGCTCGGTGATCATCTACGGGCCGCCGGGCTCGGGCCGACGTCGGCCCGCTCGGCCGACGCGCTGCTCGTCCTCATCGACCGCCCGCTCGACCACGTCGAGCAGGAGCTGCTCGACCGGGCCCGGCAGTCCGTGCCCGTCCTGCTGGCCGGGCCGACCGTCCGGTCGCTGTCGCCGGACAGCCCGCTCATCGACGCCTCCGGGCTCACCCCCGGCCGGGTGACGCCCCTCTACGACCTGCCGCTGATCCCCGGTCCGGACGGCGCCGCCGTGGCCGCCCGCCTCGGGGACTTCCGGCCCCGGGAGTCCTGGGTCATCCCGGAGAAGGTGGCCGAGGACGTCGAACGGCTGCTCATGGTGCGCCACGAGATGGGGGAGCACCCGATCTGCACCTGGCGGCCGTCCACCGGCCTGGGCATCTTCACCCTCGGGGCCGGCGAGGAACTGCTCGCCGATCCCCGCTACCAGCGGCTCGTCGGCCGCTGGCTGCGCCACGCGCTCGGCGTGACCGACGCCGGGCCGGTCAAGGTCGGGCTCATCGGCGCCCCGGACGTCTTCGGCGTGCACATCGACGCCGTCGACGCCGTCGAGGGCCTGGAGCTGGCCGCCCTCTGCGACGGCGGGATGGCCCGCCCGCCCGGCCAGGACACCGACCGGCCGGCCCGCCGGGTCGACGACCCCGACGACCTGGTCAACGACGCCGAGCTCAACCTGGTGATCGTCGCGACCCCCACCCACACCCATGTCGAGTGGGCCCGCCGCGCGCTCGAGGCCGGCAAGCAGGTGGTCGTGCACGCCCCGATGTGCCTGTCGACCCACGAGGTGGACGAGCTGACCGAGCTCGCCCAGAGCCGCTCGCTGCTGCTCGCCGTCTACCCCGACGGCCGGGACGACCCAGGTCACCGGGCGATGCGCACGGCCGTGCACCGCGGGGACGTCGGCGAGGTGATGTGGATCGACGTCTTCTCCGGTGGCCTGCGGCGGCCCGCCGGCACCTGGCACGACGACGAGCGGATCAGCGGCGGGCTGATCTTCGACCGGGGCGCCGTGCAGCTCGGCCGCGTCCTCGATCTCGTCGACGACCAGGTCGAGTGGGTCAGCGCCTTCGGGCACAAGCGGGTGTGGCACCACGTCACGAACGTCGACCACGCCCGGGTGCTCCTCCACTTCGCCGGCGGCTGCGAGGCCCAGGTGACGATCTCGGACGTGGCCGCCGCCGCGCGGCCCGGCACCCAGGTGCTTGGCAGCATCGGCTCGTTGCTCGCCCACGACGCCCGCGACGCCCGCGACGGCCACGGCGGGGCGCCGCGGTCACTGCGGCTGCTCGCCCACGACGGGACGCGCACCGCGCTGCCGACCGGGCCGCACGACGCCACGAGGTTCCATCGCGAGCTCGCGGACTGCCTGGTCGCCGGCTGGCCACTGGCCGAGCACCAGCCGGAGGACGCCCGCCGGCTGGTCGCGGTGCTCGAGGCGGCCCGCAGGTCGGCGGCGGCCGGCGGCGCGCAGATGGCGCCCGGCTGACCAGCCCGGCGCAGGGGCCAAAGCAAACCGGAACGCAACGGTGTTTACTGTTGACCATGGATTGGCTGAACGTGCCCGACGTGGCCGAGAGTCTGGGAGTGCCCGTCACCCGGGTGCGCCAGATGGTGCGCGACCGCACCCTTCTGGCCCGGCGGGTGGACGGCGTGCTCAAGGTGCCCGCGGCGTTCATCCAGGACGGCGCGGTGGTCAAGGGCCTGCCCGGGTTGCTCACGCTGCTCTTCGACGCCGGCTACAACGACGACGAGGCCCTCGACTGGCTGTTCCGGGAGGATCCGAGCCTGCCGGGCACCCCGGTTCAGGCGCTGGCCGAGAACCGCGGCAAAGAGGTCAGGCGGCGCGCGCAGGCGCTGGGGTTCTGAACCGGGCCGGCCCGCCGAACCCGCCCGGCCAGGGGCGCCCGCTCCCGTAGGGTCGGGTGCATGGCCGATCGTCCGAACCGGGCGGAGCTCGATCCGTCCCCGGGAGCAGCAGCCGTCAGCACCGCCCCGGCCGGTGGCCCGGGCGGCGCGCGGATCGTCGTCAACGGGCAGCCGCGGGAGGTGCCCGCCGGGCTCGCCCTGCCGGACCTGCTCGTCCAGCTCGGGCTGCGGCCCGGCTCGGTGGTCGTGGAACTGCGCGGCACCGCGCTCACCCCGTCGGAGATGCCTTCGGTCCACCTGGCCGACGGCGACACACTGGAGATCGTCCGTGCCGTCGCCGGGGGCTGAGTCGCTGCGCGCGCGTCGGATGGCCCGCCTCCTCGACGCCCGCCTCTACCTGTGCACCGCGCGTCGCGGCGACGAGGGAAGCTTCCTCGAGGACGTGCTCGGCCTGCCGGGCGCGCCCGCCGTCGACCTCGTCCAGCTCCGGGAGAAGGGGCTGGAGTGGCGCGAGGAGCTCGCCGGGCTGGCCCGGATGCGGGAGGCCGCGGACCGGGTCGGTGCCCTGGTCAGCGCCAACGACCGGGCCGACGTCGCCGCCTTCGCGGGCGTCGACATCCTGCATGTGGGGCAGGACGACATCCCGCCGCGGCTGGCGCGGACCATCGTCGGGGCGGACGCGCTCATCGGGCTGTCCACGCACGATCCCGAGCAGTTCCTGGCCGCGCTCGCGGACCCGGACGTCGACTACGTGTGTGTCGGCCCGGTGCACGCCACGCCGACCAAGGAGGGCCGTCCACCGGTCGGGATGGGCCTGCCGCGGCTCGCCGCGCGGCACGCCCCGCCGTTCGAGCCGGGGGCCAAACCCTGGTTCGTCACCGGCGGTGTGGACGCGCGGACCCTGAACGCCATCCTCGAGACCGGCGCGCGCCGGGTCGTGGTGGTGCGGGGCATCACCGAGGCCGCGGATCCGGGAGCCGCCGCCACCGCGCTCGCCGAACGCCTGCGCTCGGCCTGACCGGGGGAGGGCGTCCGCGGTGAGCCGCCTCGGTCACTTCGGCGGTCTGGGCCACTTCAGCTACCTCGCCGTGCTGCTGGGGTGCCTGGTGGCGACGGCGCCGCTGGAGATCCTGCTGCGGACGAGGGTGTATGCGCGCCCCCGCCGCCTCCTGCTGTCGGTGGCGCCGGTGCTGGTCGTCTTCGTCGGGTGGGATCTGTACGCGATCGCGCGCGGCCACTGGGCGTTCGACCCGCGGCGCACCACCGGGGTGCTGCTGCCCGGCGGCCTCCCGCTCGACGAGGTCCTCTTCTTCGTCGTGGTCCCCGTGTGTGCCGTGCTCGCGCTGGAGGCCGTGCGCGCCGTCACCGGCTGGCAGGCGGGCGACGAGCGGGCTGGCGCCGAGCAGGTGGACGGCGAGCAGGTGGACGGCGAGCGTGCCGGCGACAGGCCGGCGGACGGGGCCCGCGGCCCGGGATGAGCTACACCGCGCTGGCCGTCGTGGGCGTCGTCGTGAGCGTGCTGCTGGACCTGCGGATCCTGCGTACCCGGCTGCTCACCCGCCGGCTGTTCTGGACGGCCTACGCGATCATCGTCTTCTTCCAGCTCGTCACGAACGGCATCCTGACCGGCTTCGACATCGTCGTGTACGACCCGGACGCGATCGCCGGGCCCCGCCTCGTGTTCGCGCCGGTCGAGGACCTGCTGTTCGGGTTCGCGTTGGTAACCCAGACGCTGGTGTGGTGGGTTTGGTGGGGACTTCGTCACGGAAACGAGTGAATCGGGGTCCTGTATCCACTTTTGGGCCTACGCTCGGACCCAATGGAACAACGGATGGCGGACGAGATCAGTCCCGCTGGCCGGCACCGTTCTCCCTGGGGGCGCTCCAAACGGATCCTCCCCATCCGGTGGKGGCGGGTCGCGGCCGCGGTGGGGGCCGCGGCGGCCCTGGCCACGACCCTGTTCCTGATCCACAACAGCGGGTCGGGGCCGGCGTCCGCGGTGCGGGACCCGGCCGGTGCGCGGACCAGCATCGTCGTGTCGACCTCCGTCGCGTCCCCGCCGGTTCCCTCGCCGACGGCGAACGGCCCCGTCCCCGTCGGGGCGTTCGGGGCATCCGGGCCGCCCGAGCCCGTGGAGAGCTCCGGGGTCTCGGCGTCTCCCGAACCGTCCCAGGCGGGCGGCACGTCCGCGCCGGCTCGCCCGGGAGCGGGCACGGGCGGCCCGCGCGGGACCCCGCCGGCCGGGCCGGCGATCGGGCTGAGCCGCACCGACGTCGACTTCGGCGAGGTGGAGTCGACGATCAGGCTCGACGTGCTCGGCGTCGGGACGTCACCGGCGCGCGTGCGCGTTGGCGACACGCCCGGGTGGGTCAGCGTCGTCCCGGGGCAGGACGTCGTCGGTCCGGGCGCGCAGGTGCCGCTCGTGGTCACCCTCGACCGGGCGGTGGCTCCGCCGGGCTCGATCGACCTGGACGTCCCGGTCTCGGCCGTCGACGGCTCCGGCGGCGGGAACCTGCGGATCACCGCGCGGGTCTCCGGGGCACCGGGGCTCAGCGGCGTCTCGGCCGCGCCGACCACGATCCTCCCCAGCGGCTGCGCCGGTGATCAGGGCACCACACAGGCGACAGTGACCGCCACGGTCGTCGACCCGACGGGCGTCCTCGGCGTCGAGGTGCGCACCCGGGCGCCGGACGGACAGGCCACCACCACCCCGCTCCAACTGGGCACGGCGGTGGACGACCGGTCGACCTGGTCCGGGCCGATCGGGCCGGTGCCGGCGGCGGGGACGATCACCTACACCGTGGTGGCGACCGACCTCGACGGCCGGAGCTCGACGACCGACGGGTCCGTCGAGGTGCGCCCCTGCCCGGCCGGCTGACCGCCGGAGGCCTGCGGCTGACCGCCGGAACGGCGCCGCCCGGCTCGGGGGGTGCCGGGCGGCGCGGGCTCATGGTCTCATCCGCCGGGCGCGGGACCAAGGCTCGGTGCGGACTCGATGCTCACGGTCCCGTATGCGCGTTCGCGGCGGCGGGATCGGACCGGTCCCCGTTCGTGGCGGCGATGGCCTCCCGGCCGGTCCCGGCCGGCGCTGATCTCGTGGCTGGCACTGATGCCGTGGCTGGCGGGCCGGGTGCTGTCCGGCGGAACAGGCGGCTGGCGGTGATCACTCCGGCCGCGCCGCCCGCGGCGACGTCCGGCGGGGTCAGTCCCGGGCGCAGTCGTTCCTGTACCCGCAGATACTTCATCCCGGCCCGCAGGTCGGCGTCGTTGCGGAGCCGGATGACGAGGGTGAAGGCGCTCAGCGCGGTGGTGTCGAACAGGCCGGTGGTGTAGATCAGCTGCACTCCGAGCCGATCGGCCACCGCGAGCTGCAGGTCCAGCAGGTAGGCGGCGCTGGCCCGTCCGATCGGGTTGTCGAGGAAGAGGACGCCGGCGTGCCGGGCGCGCAGCCGTCCACGGTCGTTGGCCCGCAGCGCGGCCATGGTGCAGTACAGGATGATCGCCGCGGTGAGCTGCTGGCCGCCGGAGAACACGTCGCCGAGCTGGGAGACCCGCACCCGCTCGGTGCGCAGCACCGCGTCCGGCTTGAGGATCTCGACCCGCACCCCGCCCGGGAGCGCGGCGCGGACGCCGCGCAGCAGCAGCGTCATGCCGTCCCGGCGGGCCCCGGCCGTACCGGGCCCGCCGGGGGAGACCGCGACGGTACCTGTGGACGCCGGCCCTGGGGTGGCCGAACCGCGCGCGGCGGCGTCCACCACCTCGCCGAGCGCGTCGGTGAGCGCCACCGGGTCCGGCTCGGCGAAGGTGATGCGCAGGAACTCCTGGCCCGACCAGTCGCCGAGCCGGTCGGGTAGCCGGGACAGCCGCTGCGCCGAGCGCAGCGTGCCCAGCGAGGCCCGCACCATGCCCTCGAGCCGGGCCACGATCGCGGCCCGGTTGCGGCCGATGTGCGCCAGGTCGTCGTCGAGGCTGCGCAGGCGCGGCGCGAGAGCCGCGGCCCAGTCGGCGGCGTTCGCGGCCACGGCGTCCCGGCCGGCCCGCACCATCTGCCGGCGGGCCGGCGAACGGACGGACTCGAACCGGTCGGTGGCGGCCCAGGCCGCCACGGCGTCGGCGGCGGCCCGCACCCGTCCCGCCGCCTCGCCGTGCGCCGCCACCGCCTGCCGCCAGGACGACCGCAGCTCGCGGGCCATCGCCGTGGCCGCGGCCGTGTCCCCGTCGAACGCCTCCACGCCGCCCGGCCATCCGGCGGAGCCAGCCGGCGCGGCAACGGCGCCGTTGCCGCGTCCGACGCTGGTGCCTGTGGCGTCTCCGGCATTGGTGCCCGCGCGGCCTCCGGTGCTGGTGCCCGCGCGGCCTCCGACGTCGGCGTCCGCACGTTCGCCGACGCCGGTGTCGGAACGCTCGCCGGCACCCGTGCGCTCGCTCGTGCCGGCTACGGCCGACTCGGCGTCCGCGCGCAGCTCGGACAGCGTCTCGGTGACGAGACCGAAGGCGTCCACCTCACGTTCGTGCGCCGCGGCGTGGCGCTCCAGCTCGTCCAGCGCGTCCCGGGCCGCCCGGACGGCGGCCTCCGACTCGTGCAGCGTCTCGACGGCGGCCCGGTGCGCGTCCCGCGACTGCTCCATCGTGGCGGGGCCCTCGTCCCGCGCGAGTGGCCGCGCTCCGGCGTCGGTCACCTCGGCGGCGGTGTGGCGCAGCTCCTGCCGCAGTCCGCCGAGCCGCTCCCGCGCCGCGTCGAGCTCGCGGCCGAGGTCGGCCGCGACGCGCCGGGACGCGGCCTGGGCGGTCACCCGCGCTGCCGCGTCGCCGCCGTTCGGACCGGCCAGCAGCGCCGCCGAGCGGGTGCGGACGGCGGCGGGCAGCCCCTCCACGGCACCGCGTGCCGCCGCCTGCGCCCGCCGCGCGCGATCCAGTTCGCCGCGGAGGTCCGCACCCACCTCGACCTGCGCGTACGCCCGCTCGGCCGACTCGTAGACAGCGCGCAGCAGCGGAACCTGCGGCGGCGGCCCGCCCGCTCCGGGCCCGGCTCCGTAGCCTCCGTGGCCGTCCCCGGCGCCGTCCGCGCCGTGGATGTCGCTGTCGATGTTGCCGCTGTCGATGTCGGCGCTGTCGATGTCTCCGCCGCCGACCACCTCGGCCGACTCCGCCCGCGCCACCCGGGCGTTGCGCGCGGCGTCGTCGGCCCGCCGCAGCGCGTCCTGCGCCGCCGCCCGCGCTGCCGCGGCCCGGGCGCGGTGCTCCTCGGCCTCGGTGGACCGCTCGGCCGCGGTCGCCTCCAGCCGCGTGATCTCGCTGTCGGCTCCCACCGACTCCCCGACGGCGCGGACGAGCAGGTCGAGCGCGGCGGCGCGGGCCGTGCGCTCCTCCTCCACCGCACGCAGGCGTTCGACCTCGGCGACCGCCCGCTCGGCGGCGCGGACGGCCTCCCCGACCAGCTCGCGGGCGGCCGCCAGCGCGTTCTCGGCGACGTCGACCGCGTCCTGGCCGGCGCGGGCGGCGGCACGCAGCCCCGCGACCCGTCCCGGCGGGTTGGACCGGCGCCAGCCGGCGACCGCCGCGGCGAGCTCGCGGTCAGCCCGCGCCCGCGCGCTCAGCTCGGCCGCCTGCGCGCTGCGCTCCTCGTGTCGACGCCGGACGGACTCCCGCTCGGCCGCGGCGGCGGCCCGGTCGTACAGCGCCGGGTTCGGCGGGACGAGGAACGCCCGCCCGCGAAGAGGGCCCGCGGGGTCGGCGTTGTCAGGGTGGTCGGTGTGGCTGGGCGACGCCGCGTCCGACAGCAGCTCGGCGGCACCGACGACGATCGCGCAGTCGGGGAGCAGCCGAGCCGCGGCCAGCGCGGCGTGCGCCGCGCCGACGTCCCAGCCGGCCGGCACGACGACGCCGTCCACCAGATCGGGGCGGGCCGCGAGCACGCGCTCGCGTTCGGTCGCGGCGACCGCCCGGGAGAGGTGCTGCCATCCGGAGACCGCGGGGATGCCGGCCCGGGTCAGCACCGCGAGGACGTCGCCGACCGCCGGTCGCGCCGGCCGCAGGTCCCCGTCACCGAGCGCGTTGAGCACCCGCAGGTCCGCCTCCGCGTCGACGGACAGCGCCAGCTGGCGTTCCTCGGCGGCCAGGACCGCCGCCGCGAGCGCGTCCAGCGCGGCGGGCGCGTCGGTGTCCAGGTCCACCGCATCGAGGTGGTGCGCGGCATCGAGCTGGTCCGGCTCGTCCGGTCCGGTACCGAGGCCCAGCAGGGCGGCGATCCGGCCGTCGGCGGTCAGCGCGCGTGCCCCGGCCAGTGCCTGCTCGAGCTCGCTCGTGAGCCGGGTGAGCTCGGCGCGCGCGGTGTCCAGCTCGCGTTCGGCGGCGCGGGCGCCGTCCTGGGCCCGTTCCCGGTCCGTGGAGCGGGTCGCGGCCGCGAGCGCGTCCTGGACGGCGGCGCGCGCCTCCTCCGCCGCCCGCGCGGCCTCGGCGGCCGCCGACTGGGGATCGATGTCAGCGGAGGGGAGCAGGCCGTCCCGGACCGCCTCGGCCAGCACCCGCGCGGACCGGGCGCGTCGCTCGCGCAGCGCCGCCGCGCCCGCGCGTGCCGTGGCCGCTCCGTCGGCGGCGACACGGTCCGCCGCCGCGGCCGACTCGGCGGCCAGATCGTGGGCCGCGGCGGCCGCGCGCGCCCGGCTCTCCTCCGCATCGGAGGCGGCCGCGAGCCGGGACAACCCGACGACCAGGGCACGGGCGGCGGCGTCCCGGTCGGCCAGGGCCGGCGCCGAGCGGGACTCGGCCTCCTCGACGAGCCGGGTCAGCCGCCCGGCCTCGCTCGAGGCGGCCGCGTGCCGGAGGACGTCCTCGGCGGCGCGCCACGCGTCCAGCTCCTCGTTGGCCTCCGCGAAACGCTCGACAAGCTCGTCGCGGGTCGCCTCGGCCTCGGCCAGCCGCAGCTCGGAGACCCGCAGCCGCGCCGCGAGCTCGGTGTCGACCGCGCGCCGCCGGGCCCGCTCGGCCTCCTCGACGGCGTCCCGGCCGGACTGGCCGCGGGCATCCAGCTCGACCGCCCCCACGCGGTCGAGCGCGATCCGCGCCTCGACGGCCCCGGCCGCGCCGCGCACCGTCGTCAGCAGAGTCCGCAGCCCCGCCGCGGACTCCACACGCGCCCCGACCGCCTCGACCAGCGGGTCGAGCCGTTCGAGCGCGCCGGCGACGAACTCCCGCTCGGCGTCGAGTGCCGCCCGCTCGGCGAGCTTCGCCGCGTAGCCGTCGACGACCTCGGCGACGCCGGCGGGATCCTCCGGCGGGGTGACGGCGCGTAGCAGGAAGTCGACGAACTGCTCGTCGCTGTTGAACGCGAACGCCTCCGCGGCCTCTCCCTCGCCCGCGTTCATCGCCCGCTGGTAGCGGAACAGCTCCGGGTCCAGGCCGATGGCGTCGAGGTTCTCGCTCCAGGCGCCCTGGTTCGTCTCCCAGGTCATCGCCAGCTTCGGGTCCGCCGCGCCGGCCTCGGCCAGCCGGGTGCGGAAGCCGGCGAGCGTGATCAGCCGTCCGTCGCGGACGAGGGGGAGGCTGGCGATGTCCAGCTCCGCGCTCGGCCGGAAGGAGTACCAGGCCTCGGCGAGGCGGGACGCGTCCCCCGTCGCCCGCCCGCGCCACTCGCTGACCTTGCCGGTGACGACCCGTTCCCCGGTGACGGCGTGCTGCCACTCGCAGACGACATGCCCGCAGTCCCGGGCGAGGACGAAGTTGTCCAGCACACGGCCGTTCGAGGTGCCCACGACCTGCCGCCGGCCGGGGAGCACCACCGAAAAGATCAACTTCATCAGGACGCTCTTGCCGCCGCCGTTCTCCAGGAACAGCACAGACGCGGGCGACGGCCGGACCGGGCGGCTCGACTGGCCAGCCTGACCAGGCTGAACGGCCGGTACGGCGGTGTCGGTCACCCCGCCGGCAGCGACAGCGCCGGGAGTCCTCAGGCTGGGTGCGCTCCCGTCGGGCGGGGGCGCGCCGCCGGCCCGTTGTGCCGTGTCCTCACTGTTACCGTCCGTCTCCGGGACGGCCACGCCGGCGCTGAAGAGCGCATCCTGGCGGTGTCCGGTGACCGGCGCTCCTACCCCGGAGAAGTCGAGAAGAACATCGCCGAACCGCGCCCCGGGCGGCCCGATCGAATGGAGTCGCACCCTGGAGAGCTCAAACATCGTCCGCCTCCGGTGCCACGCGCTGTGGCCCGCTCGTTCTGCCTGCCTCGGTTCCGGGCAGGACGGGCTCGGCCGCGAGCACCCGGACACCCCCCGAGCCGTCGGCCACCGTCACGACGCCGAGGTCGAGCAGTTCCTCGAGCGCCGCGTCGGCCGCCAGCTCGCGCACCTGTATCTGGTAGCGCGCCGTGGTGCGAAACGTGCCGCCGGCCTGCTCACTCACCGGCACCAGGCAGCCGGAGTCGGCGAGGAAGCCCATCGCCCGGGCGATGATCCCGGTGGTCGACCCGGCGAGCCGGCGGGCGTCGCGGGTCGTTCCCGCCGCCGGGCGGCGCGAGTACAGGCGCCAGGCGGCCTCGAGCGTCCGTCGGCCGTCCCCCGGGTCGGTCTCGGTGTCCGGGTCGGCGGCGACCCGCTCCTCGAGCAGCCGGCAGGCCTCGCGGACGAACGCGTCCACGCCCTCGACACTGACCCGGCCCACATAGGAGTCGTCGAGCAGATCGGCCGGGCGGGGGAACGCGAGCGCGGCGACGGCGAGCTGCGCGACCGCGTGCAGGAGGCGCTCGGCCGACCGGTGTTCCCCGCCAGCCCGCCGCGCGTAGTCCGTCATCCGGACGGTGAAGGCGGAGTCCTCAGCTCCCGCGACCACCAGGCCCGCCCGCTCCGCCACGTCCAGGACGACCAGCCCGAGACCACCGGCGACAGCCTGGGTCAGCGCCGCGAACTCCTGGTCCCGCAGATGCCGGCGCACGAGCTCGGCGTACGTCCCGTCCCGTGCCGGCACCAGCTTCGGCCGCAGGCCGTAGGCGATCAGGCGGGCCGCGTCGAACGCGTCGCCGTGCTCGCGCCGGGCATCCCGCTCGGGGGCAGTGGGGGCCTCGAGACGAGGGCTGGCCGCGCCCGGGGTGTGCTCCAGCGCGGCGATGGGCTCATGGGTGGCTGTCACGACTATTTCCGGATCATGGTGGGTGGGGGAGCGGGGCCGCCGGCATCGGTGCCCTCGGCGCCGATGCGCACCCGGCCGACGAGGAGGTCGGAGCCACCGAACCAGGGGTCATCCAGTTCGACGCCGTCGTCGACGGCGACCGACACAACGTCGTCCCCCTGGCGCGCGGCGGCGGAGACCTGCGGGCTCAGCGCGTGCGCGGCGAGCAGCACCACCAGCTCGGCCACGTCCGCGCCACCCGCCCGCCTGGCCTGCGCGAGGAGCTCCGACAGTCGCCGCGGCGCCTCCGGCGCGATCTCCAGGATGGCCGTCGCGGCCGACCAGGTCTCGTCGTCGAACCGTGCCGGCTCGCGCAGCGAGACCAGGTCCGCCTCGACCACCGGAGGCCCGAGCACCTCCTGTTCGGCGGGTGGCGCCAGAAGCCCGTCGACCAGATCGACGAGGCGTACGGCCCGAGGCGTGCGCACTCCCACGGCTGCCGGGAAGAAGGCAGTGGCCGGAGCCGCCGCCGCCACCGGCAGAGCCAGGACGGGCATCAGGACCTGCGTGTAGAGGTCGATCCCGTCGCGCGCGGGAACATCCGCGAACTGCTGGCGGTCCTGCTCGGCGCGGAAGACCGCGCCCGCCTCGAGCAGCCGCGCCTGGAGCTGGGTGTGGCGGCGGACGCAGTCCGCCACGATCGCGACCAGCTCGGCGGCCTGCCGCTTGTGATCGGCGTCGTCGGCCGCGTCGCGGTACCGCCGAATGTGGGTCAGGATCGCGTTCTCGTGCCGGTACCGCTGCTCGACGTGGCTGAGTGCCTCATCCAGCAGCACCGGTACCGCGCGCAGCCAGTCGACCGCCAGCACGTTGCGCCGCGTCGCGTCGAGCTGTCGGCGCAGCTGCTCGGCGTACTGGACGGTCCGGTACCGCGCCGATTCCGCCGCCGTTCTGGCGTCGGCCAGCCGGCCGCGGCGGATCAGGTTGTCCAGCGTCACCTCGGCCGCGATCTGCGCGGAGGTCACGTCCGTGTCCAGCGCGCCGACGAGGACGGTCACCGCCTCGTCCGTGGCGCGCAGATACAGCTCGCCGCCGCTGCCCGTCAGCTCGACGAGCAGCTTGAAGTCGAACCGCCGGCGCACGTAGCGGCCGTCGGCCCGGTAGGTGCCGTAGATGACGTCGAACCCGCGGTCGACGCTGCCGACGTTGATCAGGTTGCTCAGCACCCACCGGGCGACCCGCTCGTGCTCGGCGCGGGGCCGGTCGGGTGCCTGGTCGGCGGCCAGCGGGACGAGCTTGCGTAGCACCTGCTCGTGGTCCGCGCCCCGGTCGAAGTCCATGGCCACGGTGACCAGGTCGATGGCGTGCAGCGCGAGCTCGGCCATCGCGTAGACGTCGAAGTCGGCGCCCTCCAGGTACGACTTCCTGGCGTCCAGGTCGTGCAGCGGCTGGGTGAGCGCGAGCGCCTTGCGGCGCCGGGTCATCCCGGTGTCGGCGACCGCCGCGGGCGCGACGGTCGCGATGGTTCCGGGGTTCATCGACTGGCCCGGTCCCGGCCGACCAGGTGACGCGGCACGACACGGGCCGTCCCGGCCGAGTCCGGCGGCGCCTGGCGGATCTCCATCTCTGGCACCCTAGCCGGGCGCCGATCCTGCCCCGCGCGGGCAGGTGTGGTCCTGGCCAGGGCATGCGCGAACCAACCCACCGGTGCGTGCGCCGGCCTGAATCCGGGGCGGCACAACGAAGTGAGGTCGGAACGAGACAAGTGCGGGGAGGGGATGCCGCGGGCCCGAGCTCGGGACTACGCTCACGACATGTCATCGGTGTCGCTGTCCAAAGGCGGCAATGTCTCGCTCAGCAAGGTCGCGCCCAACCTGACGGCTGTTACCGTCGGTCTCGGTTGGCAGGTCCGTCAGACCACCGGCGCGCCGTACGACCTCGATGCCTCGGCGATCGTCGTGGGTGATTCGGGCCGTGTGCTGTCGGACAGCCACTTTGTGTTCTTCAACAACCTGGTCAGCCCGGACGGCGCCGTGACCCACCTGGGGGACAACCTCGTAGGCGGCGGCGGGGGCGACGACGAGCAGATCAACGTCGATCTCCGGATCCTCTCCCCGCAGGCCAGCAAGGTGGTCTTCGCGGTTTCGATCTACGACGCGGACGCCCGGCGGCAGACCTTCGGCCAGGTCCGCGAGGCCTTCATCCGGGTGGCGGACGCGACGACCGGCGCCGAGGTCGCCCGGTACGACCTCACCGAGGACGCCTCGACCGAGACCGCGATGATCTTCGGTGAGCTCTACCGCTACGGCGTTGAGTGGAAGTTCCGGGCCGTCGGGCAGGGCTACGCGTCCGGCCTGCGCGGAATCGCGCTCGACTTCGGCGTCAACGTCTCCTAGCAGGCTGTTCCGGCGTCTGCCGGCGGGCCGCTCCCGGGCTGCGGGAAGCCGGGAGCGGCCCGCCGGCGGCGCCCGGTGGCTCGCCCCTGGGCGTCCGCGCCGCGGGCGGGTCGTTTGTCGAAAAGCAGTCTGCCGTGCTGCGGTCTCTGGCACGATGGCCGCATGGTGTCTGGAGAGACTCCGAGGCGGCCTGCCGCCGTGCAACTCGGCCCGCGCGGGCTTGCGCGAGGCTTGCCGCCACTGCTGGCCCGGCTGATCGTGTGCGGCCCGGATCTCCGCTCTCGGCCCCGCCACCACCCCCTATTCACGAGTGGCCCGTAACCGTCACGTCGCGGGTCGGCTGTCACTTCTCTCGAGCGACTGTCGCGGTGCTTCYAGCGGGCGTTGTCGCGTGTTTGTTTCTCTGTGTCCGGCCGTCTCGAACGTGGCGCGGGGCGAGCATTTCGGAGATAGTCTGCGGGTGAATGTCATTCTGCGGTAATTCCCGGATTTTCCCTCGGGATCCGGGTAATTGGCCGAGAGCGAAGCGCCATCAAAACTCCGGGCTACCGGTTGAGGAAATCAGTGTTGGACCAATGCTGGAATAGTCGCTATTCTTGCCTCCGGATCTTCTGAGGAGGAACATTGGTCGAGGTCATCGGTGTGGGTTTCGGGCGCACCGGAACGCTCTCGCTCAAGGCGGCTCTCGAACAGCTCGGCCACGGCCCCTGTCATCACATGGACGAGGTCCTCTCCCGCCGGGAGACGGTTGCCGACTGGATAGCGGCGGCAGAGGGCGGCGCCGCGGACTGGGATGCCCTGTACCGCGACTACCGGTCGACGGTCGACTGGCCGGGAGCCTTCTTCTGGCGCGAGCTCGTCGCGCACTACCCGTCGGCCCGGGTCATCCTGACGGTCCGGGATCCCGGGAAGTGGTACCAGAGCGTCTCGAGCACGCTGTTCCGGGCCGGCTCGGCGCGGCCGACGGTCGCGAACCCCGAGGCGACGCGGGTCATGAAGATGATGGACCTGATCGTGTGGGACGGCGTCTTCAAGGGCCGCTTCCAGGACAGGGAACACGCGCTGCAGGCGTTCGAGGAGCACAGCGAGGCGGTACGCCGTGAGATTCCGGCCGACCGCCTGCTGGTTTTCGACGTCGCCCAGGGCTGGGGTCCGCTGTGTGAATTCCTCGACGTGCCGGTGCCTGCCGGTGAGTTCCCGCGGCTGAACGACCAGGAAACCTACGCGGCGAAGCACCGCGCGCGGCTCGCCGCGGCGATGAACCGGGGCGCCCCGCCTGCGTGAAAATACCCAGCTAGGCCGGTCGATCCGGTGGCGGAGCGCTCAGGGGTGACAGATCCCTGCGCGCGGCCACGGGTGGGAATGGCGTCGTCGGCGGGCATCGTCCCGTGGGCGAGCGAGAAACAACGAAGCCGCCCGGTCGGCGTGTCGCCGATTCGGGGGGCCGCCGTTCTCAGAATGGCAGCCGGGACGGGGTGTGTCGGCGTCCGACAATCATCACGCGTACCGTCCGTGTGTTCGCGTCCACCCGGTACAGCACCCGCCAACCGCGCCCCGTCGCCTCGAACATGCCCACCTGGCTCTCGCCGGCGAGCGGCGTCCCGGCCTTGCGGGGATCGTTGCGCAGCGGCCCGTCCAGGAACCGGCGTACCTCGGCGCTGAGCAGCTCGGGCAGCTTCGCCAGATCCCGCTCCGCCGAGGGGGAGAGCGTCACCTCGTGCTTGTCGCTCATCCGCGGACGTCGGCCGGGGCAGGGTGGCGCGTCGGGGCAGGGCGGCGTGATGCGGCCTGGGCGTAGGTGACCTGGCCGTGGGCGGCGTGGGCGAACGCGGCCTGGCCGGCTGCCGCCTGGGCGGATGGCGAGGGGATCGACGTCTCCGGGCCGGTCCGCCGGCGCCCGGCAGGCGCTGGAACGCTGTGCGCGTTGTGCATTTCCTGACCTTAACGTTTCGGGCTCGCCGATCGCCGGGTCATGTCACACCGGCAGGCACGGCCCCGCCAGGAGGACACGGCCCCGCCAGGAGGAGCGGCCCGGCAGGATGGGCGGGTGGCTCTCCCTCCCGCGCCGGTCACCGTCCAGGCCGTCATCTTCGATCTCGACGGTGTGCTGATCGATTCTGAGCAGGTGTGGGACGAGGTCCGGCGGGCCTTCGTGGCCGAGCGCGGGGGCCGCTGGGCGGCCGACAGCACCGCCCTGATGATGGGGATGTCCACCGCGGAGTGGTCCGGGTACCTGCTCGAGCTGGGTGCCGGTGACAGCGCGGAGGAGATCGCGGCCGAGGTACGCAGCCGGGTCGCGGCACGCTACGGCGACGCGCCGCCGCTGCTCCCGGGCGCCGTGGCGGCGGTGCGGGCGCTCGCGGAGCGCTGGCCACTCGGCGTGGCGAGCTCGTCCCCGCGGACGCTCATCGAGCTGGTGCTGGACCGCGCCGGCCTGGCGGGGGAGTTCCGCCAGGTCGTCTCCTCCGAGGAGGTCGCCCGGGGCAAGCCCGCGCCCGACGTGTACCTGGAAGCCGTCCGCCGGATGCGGGTGCCGGACGGCACGGCGGCCGGTGTGGTGGTCGCCGTCGAGGACTCGGCGAACGGCCTGCGGGCGGCCTCGGCCGCGGGCCTCGCCGTCGTGGCCGTCCCGAACGAGCACTTCCCGCCCGACACGGACGCTCTGGCGCTGGCGTCGGCCCGCGTCGACGGAGTCGCGGGGCTCACCGCCCAGGTCGTCCTCGCCGCCGCGGAGCACCACACGACCCGCACCTGACCGACCTGTACGACGGCCGGCCTGTACGACGACTTTCCTGACCGGCCCGGACGGCGGCTGATCTGACCGGCCTTGCCGGCGCGTCGGCGAGGCCGCGGGATTGTCCGTGCTGGCCCAGGGGTTGGAACGTCCATGACGGAGAACACGGATGCGGTCAAGCGCAGGGTCCTCGCCGACACCGAGGTCTGGGCGGTTGTCGGGCTGTCCGAGAACACCTCGCGCGCGGCCTATGGCGTGGCCGGGTACCTGCGCAGACACGGGAAGCGGACGATCCCGGTGCACCCGTCGGCGCCGGTGGTCGCCGGCGAGCAGGGGTACGCGACGCTCAGCGAGATCCCGTTCCCGGTGGACGTGGTGGATCTCTTCGTCCGTTCCGACCTGGTCGGCGAGGTCATCGACGAGGCGGTGAAGATCGGCGCCGGTGCCGTCTRGACGCAGCTGGACGTCCGGGACGAGGCCGCGCAGGCACGCGCCCGTGACGCCGGGCTCGACGTGGTCGTGGACGCCTGCCCCCGCATCGACGGGCCCCGTCTGCTGGGCTGGCGCTAGCCAACACCGGCACCCGGCCCACAGCGGCACCATGCCTGGCCGGGCACCCGGCCTGATCAGGCCGGATGATCAACCGGGGAACGTCGGATCGTCCCCGGCGTCGGGCTCGACCTTCGTGGGCGGCGCCGTCGGGTCGTCCCAGGCGTTCGCCGCGGCCGGGCCGCGCGCCGCGGGTCGGCTGCCCGGGGTGGGCATCCGGGCGTCCGGGCCGAGGCTCACGGGCCGGCGTTGCGGCGTGCTTCGTCCGGACGGCGTCTCAGGGGCGGCCCCGCCGGCCGCGGCGGGACGCGATCGGCGGTTCCTCGCCTCGAGCGTGACCCCGGGCGCACGTTTCGGCAGCGGCGGTGTGCCGGACGGGTTCTGCCGCCGCGCCGCCGCCGCGCCCGGGTTCGGCCCGCTCCGGAGAGGGGCCGGCCTGGCCGACGCCGCCGGCGGGATCGGATCCGTCGGCGGGTTCGGTGCCGGCGGGTTCGGTGTCGTCGGGTTCGGTGTCGTCGGCGGGATGGGTCTGGCCGGCGTGGCCGGCCTCGTGGGCCCGCCCTCGCGATGATCGCCGTGGCCAGCCGGGGCCACGCGGCCCGGCGGCGCGCCGAGACCGCCGAGGCTGAACGGGGCGTCCGGATCGGCGCGATCGCCTGGCGCGCCGAAACCGGTCGCGCCGCCGCCGTCAGGGCCGGTCTCGGTGGCGCTGAGCGTGTCAGCACCGGTCGGGTCACCGTCGGTGTCAGGGTCGGCCGCGCCGAGGCCGGTCGGGCCGGGAGGCGTACGCCAGGGGGTCTCGGCGGCCTCGCGCCGCTCACGCCACGCGACGACCAGCAGGTGGCCCTGGTGGACGGCGAGCGCGGCTGCCGGCGGCAGCAGGAACAGCGCCGGCAGCAGATACCGGTAGTCGAAGCAGACGGTGGCCGCCGGCACGATGATCATCGTTGCCCCGGCGGCGACCAGGAACAGGCAGTCGGCGCCGGTGCGCCGGCGTTCCGCGGTCAGGTCGTGCCAGCGGGCACGCCCGTCACCCCCACGCAGGCCCGCCGGGACGACCCGCGGCAGCGCGGCCAGGCAGGAGAGCAGGCCGAGGACACCGGCCACGGCGAGGGCCGGGCCGGGGGTGAAGCCCCGGCTCTGGTAGGCCCGCAGATAGCCGGCCCACGGCTCGATCACGGTCCGATCCGGCCGGTCGGCCTCCCCGTGCAGGCCCAGCAGCGGCTCGTCGTTGTGCAGGTAGCGGGGCTCGTCCGCGGTCGGGAAGCGCCAGGTGGCGTCCGGCCAGTCCCGGGGCCCGACGCGGCGTCCCGGCTCGAAGTAGTGCGCGATGTCGGAGCCGACCATGCGCAGGTAGTCAACGGGCTGCCGGGTGATGACCTGCCGCGAGAAGTCGTTCAGCAGCCGGTCGCGTTCGTCGACGGGGACGTCGAGCTGATTGCTCGGGCTGTTGCGGTCCCACACGTAGTAGCTCGGGTCGGGCCGCTCGCCGACCGGGTGCGGGGAGCACAGCGAGAGCTGGCTGGGCTCGAGGTCGAGCTGGCCGCAGTCGGCGATCGGGGCGACCCGGCCGTACAGCCAGGCGGCGTCGCCCCCGGTGAGCCCGATCTTCCCGTGCGAGGACTGGAACCAGGACGCGTACGCGATCAGCGGCGCGGCCAGGAAGACGGCGAAGACCCCGAGCCGCAGCCAGCCGACCCGGCGCAGCACCACGTAGCCGAAGGCCAGCAGGCCGATGGCCACGCCGATCGTGCGCACCAGGCCCGACGCGCCGAGGAGCAGGCCGGCCAGGGCGAACGCCCATACCGACGGCCGGCGCGACCACATCAGGGCGACGACCGCGGCGACGAGGAGGACGGCGAAGAGCGTCTCGGCCATCACGAAGTGCTCGATCACGATCTGGTAGGCGTCGAGCAGGATCGGTGCGGTGGCGAGCGCGGCGATCGGCGGGGCCACCCTGCGGTGGACGAGCAGCACGTAGAGGGCCGTCGCGAGCAGGATCCCGAGCACGTGCTGTACCAGGGGGACAACCCACAGGTCGGCCCCGGTCTCGGTCAGTGCGCGCAGGAACGCCGGGTAGCCGGCCGGGCGCATCGGGTCCGGTTCTGACAGCCGGGTAAGTCGGATGTACGCGTACGAGTCGCCGTTGAACTCGAAGACGGGCCGGTAGGCATAGGTGGTGACGAGCCGCAGTACGACGCCGGCGAGCAGGAAAACTCCGAACACGGAGTGCCGGGCGAGCGGGGAGCGCCGTCCGGTAGCTGACCGCCGGCGGAAGCGCCCGCGCCGGTTCAGCCCGGAGCGGGGCTCGGCCTCGAAGCCGGGCTCGAGCTCGAAGCCGGGCTCGAGCCCGGACGGGCCCGCGGCCGGCCCCAGGGCGGCGTGGCGGCCGGAGCCGCCCTCGTCGTCACCGGTAGCCGGGCTCACGGCGGGCGTGGTCCAGGCGTCGCCGTCGCCGGGTCGGGATCGGCCAGGGGCCTCCAGCGCGCCGCGGGGTCCGGAGGCGTGGAGCTGTCCAGGTGCCGTCACGGCACCCATGGTCCACGATCGTTCCGCGGAATTGTCCAAATGGTCCCCTTTGGGCCCCCGATTGTGTATGTGGATCACGGTAAGACCCGATCGGAGTGGTCAGTGCTGGTGGGCGGGAATTCCACCGAGGACAGGTGCGGGCGCGGCGAGGAACGCCGCATCCTCGTCGTTCTCATGACTTTCCGGGCCCGTGCGGGTAGCCGGACCGGCTCCGCCGTCTGGCGTCGGCGTCCCGACCGGGCCCGGCGCCCCGACCGGCCCGGGGGCGCGGTCACCGGCCGCCGCGTCGTCGCCCGGCTCGGCCGCCACCGGCCTCGCGGCCGGCGGGGGATCGGCTGGCGGGGGATCGGCCGGCGACGCTGAGGACGGCGAGACTGCGGATGGCGACGCGCCGGTGGCCGCGGCTGAGACGGCGGGTCCGGTCGCGGGTGCCCAGCCGGCCCGGCGGTGGCCGCCGCTCGGCCCGGCCGTCACCAGCCGCAGGAAGAACGACCCGAAGGCGGTCTGCGCGCCGAGCACCATCAGCGACATGGCGAGCAGGGCGGGGCGCAGCTCGTTGAGCGGCCCCATCGAGTTCGCCAGCCATCGGGCGAGTATGACGCAGTCGATCGCGAAGCCGACGGTGAACAGGATCCCGCCGGCCGCCAGGCCCCGCTCGAGCGTGAAACGCCGGTGGATCGACGTCAGCGGCCAGCGGCGGCGCTCCTGCCACCCCGCGGCATGGTTGTGGACGTCGGCGAAGACACCGAGAAGCACCAACTGCCAACCGAGGATCGCGATCAGCGCGAACAGCACGGAGAAGTGCAGGTCGAGCCGGTGGAACCCGACATCGAGCGAACCGGGCAGGAGCGCCAGCTGGCCGGCCGTGCCCAGCCCGAACAGGACCAGACCCGGCAGGACGAACAGGTGCCTGGGCGCCAGCAGCAGCATGAACCGCAGGTGGCGCCAGCCGTCCCGCAGTGAGTGGAGCTTCGACGCCCCGACCCGCGGGTGGTAGGTGATCGGCACCTCCTCGATCCGCAGCTCGGCTCGACGGGCGGCGATGACGAGCTCGGAGGCGAGCTCCATGCCCTCGCAGCGCAGCCGCATCCGCCGGTAGGCGTCCTTGGTGAAGGCCCGCATCCCGGAGTGGGCGTCGGACGAGCGGACGTCGAACAGGCGGTTGAGGATGCCGGTGAGGAGCGGGTTGCCGACGTATCGGTGCAGCCAGGGCATGGCGCCGGGCAGGATCTCACCGGCGAACCGGGAACCCAGCACGTAGTCGGCGCGCCCGGCGCGCAGCGGGGCGAGCAGCGCGCCGAGGTCGGCGAAGTCGTAGGTGTCGTCGGAGTCGCCCATGACCAGGAACCGGCCGTGCGCGGCGGCGAAGCCGGCGAGATAGGCGTTGCCGTAGCCACGCCGTGACTCGGCGACGACGCGCGCGCCGGCCGCGGTCGCCACCGCCGCGGAGCCGTCGGTCGAACCGTTGTCGACGACGACGACCTCGCCGACGACTCCGGCGGCGGCCAGCCCGGCCAGCGCCTTGCGGACGCAGACGCCGACCGACTCGGCCTCGTTCAGGCACGGCATGACGACGGAGACGTCGAGGCGGTCGGCGGGATCACCGTCATCGGCGGAGTCGGCGACGGCGGTGCCGGTGACAGCGGTGCCTGCGACGGCTACATCGGCGACGGTGGCATCGGCGCGGGCGCCGTGGAGGCCGCCGGCGGCGAGCGGGCCGGCGGTCTCCGGCAGCGGACCGCCGGTGGTGCGCGAGTCGTTCACCATGCGTGACCCCCCACAGGCCAGGAGCAGACGTGCGCCGGGCCGAACTTGATGGTCCGCATCCCGGACCGGCCCGGCCGCGACGATCGATCGACGAAGCGGGCCCCGCCTGTCGGCTCGGACCAATCCTCCGGTCCGAGCAGGTCGAACGCTCGGCGTCGGGCTGCAATCTACCCATATGCGTGAGCGCCGGGCAGCGGCCCTCGCCTACGGCCACGGGGAGATACGCCCCGGCCTACCGGACGCCCACACCCGCCCCCGGCTGGCCGCGTACGGCGTGACACGCCGGTGGGCGCACGGGCGCCCCCGTGTGACGTGCCTAACGGAGAGGCGTAACCTCTGGTGCTCGTGCACCAAGGAAGTGTTTTCAACCTGGCCCCGGCCCTGCCGGCGCCCACCACAGAGGCGGAGCCGTCCGGCGACCCCGCCTCCGCCTCCCCCGTCGCGCGGCGGAGGTGTCCGCACAGTCCGCCCTGCCCGACGGCCGACAGCGCCGACCACGACGCGGCGAGAGTCACCAGCAGACACTGTGACCAGGGCTGGAGTCTGCTCTGCAACGGGGTGATCCTCTTCGAGGACACGGGGGAGATCCTGCCCACCGGGCGCACCGTGGAGCCGCGGCGACCGTTGCCGAGGCCCGGGTGCGTGCCCCGGCCGCCCGCGCCGCGTCGAGGGGCGGTCGCCGCGCCGACACCGGTCTGACCCGCCACGTCCCGCCGCCCGGCTGGGCGGTGCGGCGCGCCCCGGCACCGTCCGGCCGGGCCGGGGTTCCGCCCTGGCCTGTGCCGGCACCGGGGGCACGGCCGGCACCTGTGAGCGGTGCCGTGTGCGCCGCGGATGCGCCGCGGGTGCCGCTGGGACGGCGGCGCGGGGGTCACCGGGCCGCTCCGCGCGCCGGCACGGCGGACCAGGCTGACGACGTGCTGATGCCGGTCCGGCCTGTGCGAATCACCTGAACGTGGTCCTCCCGGCCGTGAGAGGACCACGTCGCGGGCCACCATGCGCCAACCCGGCACCTCGCCCCGACCCGGTGTCCCGACCGCCCGGACCCGACCCGGTGCCCTGAGCCGGCGTTCCGCCTTCCCGGCGGATCGCCGCGCGCGCCCGCCCGCACACGGGACGAACGGGTACGGTTCCGGCGTGACGTCCATGCGGCGGATTCCGCGGCCCGTTCACCGTTCCCGCACCCGTGACCGTGGCCGTTCCCGCGACCTGGTCGGCGAGAGCGATCTGCCCCGCGTCGGCGACCTGGCCCGCCTGCTCGTCCGGCACGACGTCGCGATCGGCCGGCGTTTCGTGCACACCTTCATCACGGTCGACCGCGCGATGTTCTCCGCCATCGCCGGCGCCCGGCCGCTGGTGGACCCGCTGCTGCCCCGGCTCTCCCACGCGGCCGACCACGGCATGCTCTGGTGGGGGGTGGCGGGCGCGCTGGGCGCGACGAAGGGCCGCCGCCGCCCGGCGGCGATGCGCGGCCTGCTCGCCCTGGGCGTCGCCAGCGCCGTCGCCAACGGCCCGGCCAAACTCCTGTTCCGCCGGGGCCGGCCGCCGACACACGGCATCCCGCCGTTGCGCCGGCTGCGCCGTGACCTGACGACCTTCTCGTTCCCGTCGGGGCACTCGGCCTCGGCGGCCGCCTTCGCCACCGGTGTCGCGCTCGACGCGCCCGCGGCGGCCGTCCCGGTGGTCGCTCTGGCGTCCGCGGTCGCCTTCTCCCGGGTCTACGTCGGTGCCCACTACCCGGGCGACGTGGTGGCCGGCGCCGCGCTCGGCATCGGCGCCGGGCTGCTGACGACGAAGGTGATGCCGCGGCGCCCCTGGTCGCCGGCACGGGCCCGGCCGGCGTCCGCCTGGGCCCCGGCCCTGCCGGACGGGACGGGCCTGGGTGTGGTCGTCAACGCCCGGTCCGGCGCCGGTCACCACGCCGAGCTCGTCGCCGTCCTGCGTGCCGACCTGCCCGGCGCGCAGGTCGTCGAGGTCGGCCCCGACCAGGACGTCGCCGAGGCCCTGGACCGCGTCGCCGCGCACAGCCGGGTCCTCGGCGTCGCCGGCGGCGACGGGACGGTCAACGCCGCGGCCGCGGCCGCTCTCGCCCGGGGCCTTCCGCTCGCGGTGTTCCCGGCCGGCACCCTCAACCACTTCGCCGCCGACGTCGGCCTGAACAGCGCCGGCGACACGATCAAGGCGGTCCGCGAGGGCACGGCCGTCGCGGTGGACGTCGGCAGGGTCGACGGCATCGGCGCGGCCGACTCCCGGTTCAGCCGGATCTTCGTGAACACCGCCAGCCTCGGCGGCTACCCGGACATGGTCGGCATCCGGGAGCGTTTCGAGCGCCGGATCGGCAAGTGGCCGGCGATGATCATCGCGCTGAGCCGGGTGCTGTGGAGCGACCCGCCGTTCGACGTCGAGATCGACGGCGTCACCCGCCGGGTCTGGCTCGTCTTCGTCGGCAACGGCCGCTACCTGCCCGACGGGTTCGCCCCGACATACCGGACCCGCCTCGACGAGAGCCTGCTCGACCTGCGGGTCGTCGACGCGACCGCGCCGCTGGCCCGGCTCCGCCTCGTCGGCGCGGTGCTGACCGGACGTCTCGGCCGGTCACGGGTCTACGAGCAGCGGACGGTGGAACGGGTGCGGATCTCCTCCAACCAGCCGTCCCCGCTGCCGTTCGCCAGCGACGGCGAGGTGACCGAGGGGATCCGCCGGATCGCGGTCACGACGAGCGGTGCCCGTCTCATCGTCTACCGGCCCGAGTAGACCCGGACGACGGCGGCGGTGCCCCGGGGGCGGTACCGGGTGCCGGGTCAGTCCCCGGGAGGGCTCTGGAGCGGCACCAGTGCGCGCAGCGGGGTGGTGAGCCGGGCGAAGACCTCGGGGTCGAGCAGGTCCTCGACGAGCAGCGCGCAGGCCAGGTCGGCGCACAGCTCCATGACCCGCTCGTCCGAGGACGAGTCCGGCGCCGTGGCGAGCCGGCGGCAGGCCGGGCACAGCCGCCAGAACCCCTCGGCGGCGCTGCGGCGGACCAGCGTCCACACCCGCCGTCGCCCGGTCAGGACGGCGCTGTCGAAGGCCCGCTCCATCGCGATCTGGTGGGCGTCGTCGTCGCGGGTGAGCACGGTCGTGAGCAGGCCGTCGAAGACCTCGAGGCTGGCCTGGTCGTGGCAGCGGCGGGCCAGCCGCGGCAGTGTGGCCAGCACCCGTTTCACGTCGGCGGCGGCCGGGCCCAGATCCGGCTCGTGCGAGCGGACCCGCGGGTACACGGTGCGCCACGGCCGCAGCAGCGCCGTGTACTCGGAGCGGTTCAGGATCGGCTTCGCGTAGGCGCCGGCGAGCGCGTCGCGCATCGCGCGCAGCGCGGTCGCGGTGATCGCGGGGTCGAGCGTGACGTACTCCGCGCCGGCCAGATCATCCGCGTAGATGGCGGAGAGGGCGTCGAAGGCCGCCAGGACCTCGACGATCAGCGGGGAGTCGGGGGCGAGCGCCTTGTCCCGGGCCGAGGCGAGCTGACCGGAGTTGCGCCACAGCGAGGCCAGTGCCACCAGCTCGCTGTCGGAGGTGTGCACGAGTTGCGCCAGGATGCCGAGGATCCCGCGGAGGTTCGGATGCTCCTCCAGCCGCTCGATGCGGCGGGCCCGGAGGATCATGCCTGCCGGCCCGGCTGGCGGGTGGCCGCCATGATGGCGGCCGGACCGGTGGTCCTCGGGACACGCGTCACGTGCTCCTCCTCGATCTCGTGGCGACCAGGTCGCGACGGGCCCCACCGAGCGCCGTCCGGATCACCGGACGGCCGCGGGCTCCGCGAACCGGATGCTCCGCGTTCCGGCCACGCGACGCCGGCCACGCTCCTGCCCTCGACGGGCCGGTGCCGCGGCACGGTGCCGTGCGCCGTGGGGGACGTCCCGCGGCGGTTGGCCGACCCTTGGCCGACGCGCGACGTCGCCTGGCCGTCGGCCGTGGATGTCACTCCCGAGACAATAGTGTCGCCGGTGACGATCCGGAACCGATTGCCGGTGACAGCTTGTCACACGGAGTGCTGTGCTGGTGGCACCGTTGGAGTACAGATGGTAGCCGGTGCGCGGCCGGAGCTCCGTGAACACGAAGAGTTAGTGCCACATTCGGTTACGCACAGTGGTGTCGAGGGTGGCGAACGTCGTCACGCCGTGTCGCGGGCGGCACGTCCGCCACCGGTGCCCGCGGGGCCCCGAGTGTCTCGGAAGCCCCGCGGGCCAGGTCCGGGCGGCCGCCACAGGCCGCTCCCAGCCGCCGCCACGGGCCGTCCAGCCGCCGTGGACCGGGCAGGCCGCTGAGGCCGCGGCCGGCTGACCGGCCGCGCCCGGTCAGCCGGAGACCGGCTGGTCGTCCTCCTCCACGGCGCCGCTGCCGAGAGCGGCCTCGCCGGCGCCGTCCTTGCGCAGCCCGTACCGGCGGATGGCGTCGTCCACCGTGGCCTGCTCGACATCACCCGTTCGTGCCAGCGCCTCCAGGGTCGCCACGACCACAGACTCGGCGTCGACGTTGAAGTGGCGCCGCAGGGCCGCCCGGGTGTCGGAGCGGCCGAAGCCGTCGGTGCCCAGCGAGGTGTACTGCTGCGGCACCCACCGCGAGATCTGGTCGGGGACGGCGCGCATCCAGTCCGAGACCGCGACGACCGGGCCCGGCGCGCCGTCCAGGATCTGGCTGACGTAGGGCACGGCCGGCGGCTGCTCGGGGTTGAGCAGGTTGCGCCGCTCGCACACCAGCGCCTCCCGGCGCAGTTCGTTCCACGAGGTCACCGACCACACGTCGGCGGCGATGCCGTAGTCGGCCGCCAGCATCTCCTGGGCGGCCAGCGCCCAGCGCATGCCGGTACCGCTGGCCAGGAGCTGCGCCTGCGCCGTGGTGGAGCTCTCGGCGGCCGTGGCGGGCGTCCCCTCGCCGCCGGTGAGCGCGTCGGCGGTACGGAACCGGTACATGCCGGCGATGATCTGGGCCGGGTCGACCCCGGTCGGCTCGGCCGGCTGCGGGACCGGCTCGTTGTAGACGGTCAGGTAGTAGAAGACGTTCTCGTTCCGCTCGCCGTACATCCGGTCGAGCGCGTCGCGGACGATGTGGGAGATCTCGAACGCGAACGCCGGGTCGTACGACACGCACGCCGGGTTCGTGGATGCCAGCAGCAGCGAGTGGCCGTCCTGGTGCTGCAGGCCCTCGCCGTTCAGGGTCGTGCGCCCCGCGGTGGCGCCGAGCAGGAAGGCCCGGCCGAGCTGGTCGCCGAGCGCCCACATCTGGTCGCCGGTCCGCTGGAAGCCGAACATCGAGTAGAAGACGTACACCGGGATCATGTGCTGGCCGTGGGTGGAGTACGCCGTCGCGGCGGCGATCACCGAGCCCATCGAACCGGCCTCGCTGATGCCCTCGTGCAGCATCTGGCCGGATTCGGACTCCCGGTAGGAGAGCAGCAGCTCCCGGTCGACGGCCTCGTAGCGCTGCCCGTGCGGCGAGTAGATCTTCGCCGTGGGGAACATCGCGTCCATGCCGAACGTGCGCGCCTCGTCCGGGATGACGGGCACGAACCGGGCGCCCATCTCCTTGGTCTTCATCAGGTCCTTGAGTAGCCGGACGATGGCCATCGTCGTGGCCACCGGCTGCTTGCCCGAGCCCCGCCGCAGCTCGTCGAAGATCGACTTCGGCGGCTGGGGGAGGGTGCGGGCCCGCACCACGCGGCGCGGGATCGATCCGCCGAGCCCCGCCCGGCGCTCCCGCATGTACTGGATCTCCTCGGAGTCCGGCCCCGGGCGGTAGTACGGCGGGAGGTCGCCGTCCAGCGCCGAGTCGGGGATCTCCAGGTAGAGCCGGTCGCGCAGCTCCTTGAGCTCGGTCTTGGTGAGCTTCTTCATCTGGTGCGTGGCGTTGCGGCCCTCGAAGTCCTTGCCCAGCGTCCAGCCCTTGATCGTGTGGGCGAGGATCACGGTGGGCTGACCGGCATGCTCCGTGGCCGCCTTGTAGGCCGCGTACAGCTTGCGGTAGTCGTGCCCGCCGCGGGAGAGCTTGCTGAGATCCTCGTCGGCCAGGTTGGCGACCATCCGGCGCAGCCGGGCGTCGGCGCCGAAGAAGTGCTCCCGGATGTAGTCGCCCGACGAGGTCGAGTAGGTCTGGAACTGGCCGTCGGGTGTGGTGTTCATCCGGTGGACGAGGACGCCGTCGGTGTCCTTGGCGAGCAGCGGGTCCCAGTCACGGCCCCAGACGACCTTGATGACGTTCCAGCCGGCGCCGCGGAACAGCGACTCCAGCTCCTGCATGATCTTGCCGTTGCCGCGGACCGGCCCGTCGAGGCGCTGCAGGTTGCAGTTCACCACGAAGATGAGGTTGTCGAGCTCCTCGCGGGCGGCGACCCCGAGGGCGCCGATCGACTCCGGCTCGTCCATCTCGCCGTCGCCGAGGAACGCCCACACCTTGCTGCGGGAGGTGTCCTTGATCTGGCGGTTGAGCAGGTAGCGGTTGAACCGCGCCTGGTAGATGGCGTCGATCGGGCCGAGGCCCATCGACACCGTCGGGAACTCCCAGAAGTCCGGCATCAGCCGCGGGTGCGGGTAGGACGACAGGCCGCCCGGCTCACCCTCGCGGCGGAACGCGTCCAGCTGCGCCTCGGTGAGACGGCCCTCGAGGAACGCGCGGGCGTAGATGCCGGGGGAGGCGTGCCCCTGGATGAAGATCTGGTCCCCGGAATCGCTGCCGGGGGAGGAGGTCAGGTGGTCCTTGCCCCGGAAGAAATGATTGAAGCCGACCTCGTACAGGCTCGCGCTCGAGGCATATGTGGCGATATGGCCGCCGACATTATATTCCGGACGGTTCGCGCGGCTGACCATGATGGCGGCGTTCCACCGGATGTACGCCCGGATCCGCCGTTCGACGTGCTCGTCGCCCGGGAACCAGGGTTCCTGCTCGGGGGGGATCGTGTTGATGAAGTCGGTGCTGGTCAGGCCCGGTACCCCGACCGCCTTCTCGCGTGCCCGTTCGAGGAGCTTGAGCATGAGGAACCGTGCCCGGCCTCGCCCGGACTCCTCGATCACCGCGTCGAGCGACTCGAGCCATTCGCTGGTTTCGGACGGATCGATGTCCGGCAACTGGCTCGGGAGCCCGTCGGTGATGACCGAGAACTTCCGCGTTGTGTCCTGCGCCACGCCTACTCCTGCTCTCCGTTGGCTCCTGTGCCGATGCCCTCTCACTATCGTGCTCCGTCTCGACACGGTCGTCACGCACGCCCTGCCTACTGTGCGGTAGGGAAACTGGATCGGCACACGCGGTTGTTCGCGGTCTGTCCCCGAGGTGGTGGCGCGCCGGTGAACACACCGCGACGGCCGTCTGAGCAGCACCTGGACGCAGCCCTCGGACCCGGGCGGCCACCCAGGCGTCGGGGTGGCGTGCGGGCGGTCGCACCGGCAGGTGCGGGATGGTTGGGATACGTGCGCCCGAGTTGTGGACGCCCGCCGAGGGAGGGACGCCACCGTGGAGACGAAGACGATGACGGTGCGGACGGGGCGCGACGAACGGGTCGTCGACCTCACCGAGCCGGCGGCCGAGTTCGTCGCCGGCCGGGGCGACGGGCTGCTGTCCGTCTTCATCCCGCACGCGACGGCGGGCGTGGCCATCCTCGAGCTGGGCGCCGGCAGCGACGACGACCTCCTCGCCGCCCTGGCCGCCCTGCTGCCCGCCGACGACCGCTGGCGGCACGCCCACGGCTCGCCCGGGCATGGCCGCTCACACGTGATGCCAGCCATCATCCCGCCGTCCCTGACCGTTCCCGTCCTGGACGGGCGGCTCGCGCTCGGTACCTGGCAGTCGGTGGCGCTTGTCGACCTAAATGTGGACAACCCCGAGCGGACCGTCCGGTTCTCCTTCCTGCCGGGCTGACCGGGCCGGTCAGCCCCGTCCGGCGGGCAAAGTCCGGCCAGTGCGCCCACCCCGGTGCCGGACCTGGGATCATCGGAACGGCCAGGAGACGTCCGACATCACATACCCGCAGGTTGGACCGATGGTGGGATCATGTCGGCGGGTTTCGTACGACGGGTTGACGAGGCGGCCCCGGGGTAGCGAGATTGTGTCAGCGGAGATCGTTGTGGAACGGCCGGCATCCCCCTGCTTGTCCACAACCCCCGGCGTGGCACTTGCGCACCCACCGCATGGTCCGGTGGACTAGGCCCACGGCGGGTCGCGCGAGCGGATCGTCGCCGAACCGGTCCGCCCACGACCGGGGCGCCTCGCGGCCGCGGAGCGTCGTGTAGACGAGCAGGAGGTAGCGGAGGGTGAGTCCGACCGCGGCGAACGCCGAGGGTCAGCGCCGTGCGGAACGTCTGGGAGTCATGGCCGGCACCTTGGTCCAGTCGCTCAACGAGGACGACGACATCGCCCAGGATCTCCTGGACGCGGTCACGACCTCGAGTGGCACCGACCTCGTCCCGGAGGACTCCGACGACGTGGTAGACGTCGTGCTCCTCTGGTGGCGCGAGGATGACGGTGATCTTGCCAACGCCCTCATCGACGCGCGTAGGCAGTTGTCCGAGGACGGCGTGATCTGGCTGCTTACCCCGAAGGCCGGCCGTGACGGCCACGTCGAGCCCAGCGACGTCCTGGACGCCGTGCCGACCGCCGGCCTCGTCCAGACCAGCACCGTCAGCGTCGCGGCCGAATGGGCCGGAATGCGGCTGGCCGCCCCGAAGTCCCAGCGGGTCCGCCACCGCTGAGGCCCCGGGCGCCCGCGCGCGTCCGAGGCCTCAGCGGCGGCGATCTCCCCAGTCGGGGTCGCAACCGATCGGTGTGACGTGCTTGCCGACGGTCCTTCCGCCATGCCCAGTGCCAGGTCCGTGTGCCGCCCGCCCGGCCGGCATCCGCACTTGAATGATCAGCGGTACGGCACCGCGGGCCGTCACAGCCCGCGGTGCCCCGTTTCTCGTCCGCTACGCCGTGCGGCTCAGCGGCTCAGCGGCACCTGCTGGCCTTCGACCGCGCCGGGGTAGCGGTTCCAGATCTTGTTGATCTCGAACTGGAGATAGAGCGGCCCACCGCCGATCAGCCACAGCAGGAACGCGATCCCCGGGCTGATCTCCGGCAGGCCCGCGGCGCGCTGCGCCTCCGCTGTCCGCGTCCCCAGCCGCCACGCCGCCACGAACGGCGGGACGATCAGCACCCAGCCGATCAGGAAGGCCAGCAGCGACAGCGTAGGGTTGACCTTGATCCGCGAGTTGTAGGCGGCAAGCTCTTTGTTGGTCTTGTACACCCAGACGAACCCGTAGATCCCGAGAGTGATCAGCGGAAGGCCGAGCCACACCCCGAACGGATTGCGCCGTTTACCGAGGACGCCGGCTCCGACCGGCGGCACACCGGCCGGCGGCGGCCCGTATCCGGGCGGCACGGGATAGGTCTGCCCGGCCCCGGGATGGGGCGGGTAGGGATTCGAGCCCTCCCGGGGGAACGGCGGGTAGCCGCCCGGACCACCCGGGGCCGGACCGGGCGCACCCGCCGGCCCGGCCGCGCCGGCGAACCCGCGCGGGCCTCCGGGCGGTGCTCCAAGAGGGCCGTCCGGGAACGATCCGAAGGCACCGCCGGGCCCGGGCGGCTGTCCGCCGGGGCTTCCGTGGCCGCCCGGGCCCCAGCCAGGTGGGCCGGACGGCGGCATGTGATCGGTCAAGGTGGTCACGACCTCCCTGCTGTCGGCATCCGCGGGACGCCCGACGCGCCACTGTGCGGCCCCGTCCGCGGCGTGGCCGCGAGCCGGGGCAACGGCCGGAAAAAGCACACTCCGCCCGGTCACCTCTGTCGTTGTCCGGCACGACTAGCTCGCCGCGGTCGTTGACCGGTCAGACTAGGGCACCAGAGTCCCGGAAACCGGCTCCCGCGCCTTCCTGTGGCTTCGCTGACCGGAAAAGTGCCATCCGCGGCCGGCCGGGCACGCCTTGGAGCCGTTTCGGGTCTCTACATCTTCGAGTGCCGTTGCCGAGTACCCGCCCCGATGTGTTCCCCCTGTGTGCTCATCCTGTTCACCATCGCATCCGTGTCGTAGCGCCGCCGCTGCCCACCGCCCCGACCTGCCCGCGGGATCCGGCACACCGGCCGCAGCCGGAGCGCAAGGCCGCGGCCGACGGTGGCATGCTGGCGGAGAGGACCGACAGGTCGCGAAGACCGAGAGGTCGAACAGCACCGCAGGACGCGAAAACCAACCGCAATCGAGAGGAAGAGCTCGTGACCGTCGACGTCGGAGCCGTCGCCCCCGACTTCTCGTTGAAGGACCAGAACAACGAGGTCGTCACCCTGTCCGACTTCCGGGGCCGCCGCAACGTGGTGCTCCTGTTCTACCCGCTGACCTTCACCGGCGTCTGCCAGGGCGAGCTGTGCTCCGTCCGGGACGACCTGGCCTCCTTCCAGAACGACGACGTGCAGGTGCTGGCCATCTCCGTCGACTCCTCCTTCGCGCACAAGGTCTGGGCCGACCAGCAGGGCTACGAGTTCCCGCTGCTGGCCGACTTCTGGCCGCACGGCGAGGTGGCGAAGGCCTACGGGGTCTTCAACGAGGAGAAGGGCATCTCCCTCCGCGGAACCTTCATCATCGACAAGGAGGGCAAGGTGCGCTGGAAGGTCGTCAACAACATTCCGGACGCACGCGACCAGGCCGAGTACCTCAAGGCCCTCGCCTCGCTGTAGTCCCGGCGAGCGGCGGGCCGGGTCGCCTCGCCCGTCGGACCCCCGCGAGGTGTTCCAGAGTCAGGGACACCTCGCGGGGGTCCCGGCGTGGCATGGCACGGGCGACGTGCGCCGCCGGTCTTCGAGGACGGGGAACCTCATGCCGTGTTTCCGCTGCAGTACGCGACAGACCGACCCAGTCCGGGGCGCGAGCCCCTGGCAACGCGCGGTCGTCGGCGGCGAACAGGTCCTGGTCTGCCCGACCTGCCGCCCCTCCCCGGAGTGGGAGAAGATCCTTGACCGCTGCGACCGCTGCGCCTCGACCCACCTGGCGAAGGCCCTCGGCACGGTGTTCTGCCGGGCCTGCGGCGCGCGGAAACCCTCCGAACAGCAGCCCGCCGGGCGCTCGCCAGCCCCTGAACCGCCCTCATCGGCTCGCGAACCGTTCTCAGCCACGCCCGGACTGTCCTCACTCATCCCCGAACCGTCACCGTCGCGGACCGCCTCCGACGTGCCAGAGACCACAACCGGTGCTCTGCGCCCGCCGGCCGCAGGATCCGCCAAGGGCGTGCCGGCCGCCACAGACACTCCCAACGCCTCCGCGGGACGTYATGGCGGGGAACCAGCCGTGGAGGGGCCTGAGCGTGCCCTCAGCGGCGACCTCGCCGCCGATGTGGACGCAGCCCTCACCCGCATGTTCGGGCGACCGCGCCCGGTTTCCTGACCCACGATCCGGGATCATCCGCTAACGTTGCGACCGGGCACGGTCACCTCACCGATCCGGCGATCGGCCGTGCCACCGGACGGACGATGCCTGCGTAGGCTGGGCATCCACCCCGGGCGCGTAGCTCAGCGGGAGAGCGCTCGCCTTACAAGCGAGTGGTCGCAGGTTCGATCCCTGCCGCGCCCACAAACCCCGGTCTACCTGCGGAAATAGAGATCATTTGCTGGTTCGCAAGTAGAGAACGGCGGTCAGACACAACTAAACTGCGCGATCATGAGCCTAGTTGACCATGGTGCCTGGCCCTCCCTGGTGCGGCAGTGGCGGCGGTCACTCGAAGCCAGAACCATGTCCCCGCGGACGATCACGTTGTATGTTGACGCGGCCTGTGACCTCATCCGGCATCTCGCCGAGCACGGCGGGCCCGGCGACCCCCTGAAGCTCGAGCGGGCCCACGTCGAGGCGTTCCTGGCCGACTACGCGACCGACCACGCCCCGGCGACCGTGTCCCTGGTCTACCGGGCGCTCCAACAGTTCACCGGCTGGCTCGTCGAGGAGGAGGACCTCGACCGGGACCCGATGGGCCGGATGYGGCCGCCGGTTGTCCCGGAGAAGCGCGTGCCGGTGCTGACTGATGATCAGCTTCGCGCCCTCCTGGCCGACTGCGCGGGCCGGGACGTGATCTCGCGGCGCGACGAGGCGATCATCCGTCTGCTGATGGACACCGGCGGCCGACGCGCCGAGATCGCGAACCTGACCCTTGAAGATCTTGACTTCACCCAGGATGTGATCCACATCATGGCCAAGGGAAGGCGCTCGCGCACGGTGCCGTTCGGGAGTAAGACCGGGATCGCGTTGGAGCGGTACATCCGTCTGCGGGCCCGCGACCGGTGGGCCGAGCTGCCGAACCTGTGGCTGTCGGAGAAGAACCGCGGCCCGCTCACCGCGAACGGCATCAACCAGATGTTGAAGCGGCGCGGCAAGGCCATCGGCGTACCCGGCCTGCACCCGCACCAGTTCCGGCACACCACCGCCCACGGGTGGCTCGCCGCCGGGGGCGGCGAGACCGACCTCATGCGGAACATGGGCTGGCAGTCACCCGCGATGCTCCGCCGCTACGGCTCGAGCGTCGCCGACGAGCGCGCCCGCGATGCGCACCGTCGTCTCCGCCTCGGTGACCGGCTGTAGACCCATTCCTTGGTCAACTGGTAGGGATAGCAATAGAAAGCGATCCTTTTCTTTGCACAGAGAGAACTCGGCTGGCGACCCACTCCCCTGTCGGAGGGAATCCGCCGGGTCATCACAGAGACCGGTCTGCCGTAATCAGCTTGTCCTCCTGACCGCTGCCATTATCTGCGCTCAGGCCCGTCGTCGATCTCCTCACCCATCCCTCGAAGCGTCCCCGGTGACTTCGTCCGGGCAAGGATCGCGCGAAATCACTCTCCGTGCACAATCTATACCTCTGTAATAACTGGACGTAACCATCGGCCGGCCAGCGCCTCTGACGTTCATCCGCAGGTCCCTTGAACAGGGTTGGGGCGTCACTTTTACGCACCAAAATGAGTGCACGGTGAAACTCCAGCACACCTGGACACGGTCCCCCGGACCAAGGAGGATGTTCGTGGTTGTACCCGCTGTTTCCGTCTCCCGTCGTCGCTTCCTCGTGGTCGGCGGCACCGGTGCCGCCGCGGTGCTGCTGGGCACCGGAACCTCGACTGCCGCGAGCACGTTCCCGTACCCGGTGACAGGCGTGAACCCGTTCACACTCGGTGTGGCTTCGGGTGATCCGCTACCGGACGGTGTCGTGCTGTGGACGCGTCTGGCTCCGGACCCCTTCACTCCAGACGGCACCGCCGGGATGCCCGCGGTGCCGGTACGGGTGGAGTACGAGGTGGCCATGGACGAGCGGTTCCGCTCCGTCGTGCGTCGTGGCAGCGTGGTGGCAACACCGGAACTGGGTCACTCGGTGCATCCCGAGATCCGAGGGCTGGCACCCGACCACGACTACTTCTACCGGTTCCGCACGGGTGACGAGATCTCGCCGGTCGGCAGGACCAGGACAACGCCCGCCGCCCACGCCAACCCGCGGGAGCTCACCTTCGCGTTCGCCTCCTGCCAGGCATGGCAGGACGGCTACTACACCGCCTACGAGCACATGGCGGCCGAGGACCTCGATTTCGTGGTCCACCTCGGGGACTATATCTACGAGTCCGGCGTGGCCAACAACAGGCGCGGAGTGGCGGTGGACGCCCGTTTCCACACCGAGACGTTCGACCTGGCCCGCTACCGGCTGCAGTACGCCCTCTACAAGGCGGAGGAACCGCTACAGAAAGCCCACGCCCGCTTCCCGTGGATCATGACGATCGACGACCACGAGGTGGAGAACAACTGGGCGGGCGACATCTCGCAGGCCGACACCGAGCCGGACCAGGATCCCGCCGTGTTCCGGCAGCGCCGGGCCGCGGCCTTCCAGGCCATGTACGAGAACATGCCGTTGCGACAGGCCCAGCTGCCGTCCGGACCCGACGTGCTCCTGCACCGCAGGCTGACCTACGGCCAGCTCGCCGACATCACCATGCTCGACACCCGTCAGTACCGGGACGACCAGCCCTGCGGGGACGGCTCCTCGGCCACCTGCACCGACCGTTCCGCTCCCGGCCGCACGATCCTCGGCACCGAGCAGCGGGAGTGGCTGCTGAACGGTTTCAGCGGCTCCCGGGCCAGGTGGCAGATCCTGGGTAACCAGGCCCCCATGGGGCAGACCGACCGTGACCCCGGACCGGACACCAACGTCTTCCTCGACCCCTGGGACGGCTACGTGGCCGAGCGTAACCAGGTGCTGACCGCGGCCCGGGACCGCGGTGTGCGGAACCTCGTTGTGATCACTGGCGACCGGCACCAGAACTATGCGTGGGATCTCAAGCAGGACTATGCCGACCCGGATTCCCCGACGGTCGGCAGCGAGTTYGTCGGCACGTCCGTCTCATCCGGCGGTGACGGCGCGGACATCACCGCGGAGGCCCGGCGTTTTCTCGACGCCAACCCCCACATGAAGTTCATCAACACGCAGCGCGGATACGTCCGGGTGCACGTCGACCAGGAGCGCTGGCGCAGTGACTTCCGGGTGCTCCCCTACGTCACCACCGCTGGCGCGCCGATCTCGACCAGGGCGAGCTACATCGTGGAGGACCGTCACCCCGGCGTTCAGGAGGCCTGACGACGCCTGCGAAGGCCCGCCGTCGGACGATGCCCTCGAGCCGTTCCCGTACGTCGCCGTTGAGGCCCCAGCCGTTCAGCGGCGGCGGTAGACAAACGGTCTCCGGGGTAGCCCGGAGGCAGCAGCCGAGGGAACGAGGCGGTTCTATGTGTGTCCTGCTGGTTCATCTGGAAGTTCCCCCGGGTCGACGGGTCTGCAATGCCCGGCTCTTCTACCCGATCTGGGATGAGGTCGACCACAAGGTCCGCCCGAAGCAGGGACCAGAACCAGGCTCCATGACCGCCCACCGTCCGTGAGACCGCGGAGCCGGCTGTTCTCTGTCTGTTGCCCCACAAGCCGGCCCCTGACCCGACTCGTGGACTCGACGCCGCCGTCCCTCGTCGACCTCGCTCGGTTCGGCACCGGCATGTCGGTGTTCGGCTACGTCAACAGCGCTCTCGTCTGGGTCTTCGTGCACCAGCTCGGCTACTTCTGTGCACGCCGCTAGAATCATGCATCGTGTCGGGGGGAATGGGCGGGTTCGTGGTGGTCGCTGGCCGCCGGCGGGCAGCCACCCCGTCATGATCGTCGATCGGGCGCGAGTGGCCGCGGCGTTGCCCGGCTACGAGCTGGGCGGCCAGCTCGGCGCGGGTGCGTTCGGGCTGGTGCTTGCCGGCCGGCACCGCGGGCTGGACCGCCCGGCGGCGATCAAAGTTCTGGCCGCCGGGCCCGACGGGGAGACGGGCGGGTTCGCCGCCGAGGCGCAACTACTCGCCGCCCTGGATCATCCGCATGTGGTGCGGGTCCACGACTATGTGGAGGCCGACGACCTGCATCTGATCGTCATGGAACTGCTGGGCGGGGGAACCTTGACCGTCCGGCGCAAGACGGAGATATCGCCGGAGGGGGCCTGCGCGGTGGGCCTGGCGGTGGCCGCGGCCCTGGCCTGCGCGCACGGCCGGGGGGTGCTGCACCGCGACATCAAACCCGACAACATCCTGTTCGACACCGCCGGCCTGCTGAAGGTCGCCGACTTCGGGATCGCGAAAATCGTGGAGGGGTCGGCGGCCACCGCCAGCCAGGTCGCCGGCACTCCGGCTTACATGGCCCCCGAACAGATCCTCGCGGGCCGCCTGGGCCCGGCCACCGACTTGTACGCCCTCGGATGCGTGCTTTACCAGCTGCTGGCCGGGACGCTGCCGTTTGACCCGGCCCCGTCGATGCATGCGCTGTTGCAGCACCACCTCAACACTCTCCCCGTCCCGCCCGCCGGGGTTCCCGCCCCCCTCGCCGCGGTGGTGATGCAGGCGCTGGCCAAGGAGCCCGCCGACCGGCCGCCGTCCGCCCACGCCTTTGCCCTTGACCTGGCCCGTGCCGCCGCCGTCGTCTACGGCCCGGGCTGGACCGCCCGGGCCGGGATCGGGCTGCGGCTCGATGACGACATCCGCGCCGCCGCCGACCATCCACCCCAGCTCACCCCGGCGACACCCGGGACGCCGCTGGTTCTCGCGGCCGCACCGGCCGACCCCGGGCACGAGGTGACCTCCGCCGGGAACGTCAACGGCGACCAGGCCCATGACGCGATCCGTCTCGTCGACGCCGCCCTGGGTATCCACCCTCAGCCAGACCCGCCCGCTGGTCCGAGCGAGCCGACAACCGTGATGGACGGTGCCGTCCTGGCCGCGGCGGCATCAGCGGGCCGCTCCCGGCCATGGCGCCGCTGGTTTCGCCGCCCCCGGATCGTCGCCCCACTCGCTGTCCTAGCCGTCGCCGCCATCACGGCGGCCGCTCTGGCCATCGCAGCAGGCCCCAGATCGGGATCGCCAACTGCCCCTACCCGCCCCACCCCGCTTGGTCAGCCCCTGACCGGCCATACCGACTGGGTAGGCCCGGTGGCGTTCTCCCCGGACGGGCGCACTCTCGCCTCCGGCAGCGCCGATCACACGGTGCGGCTGTTGGATTTGACCGACCGTACCCGCCCCACCCCGCTTGGTCAGCCCCTGACCGGCCCCACCGACTGGGTGTTGTCAGGGGCGTTCTCCCTGGATGGGCGCACCCTCGCCACTGGCGGCGCCGATCACACGGTGCGGCTGTGGGATCTGACCGACCGTACCCACCTCACCCCGCTTGGCCAGCCTCTGACCGGCCACACCAACTGGGTGTTGTCGGTGGCGTTCTCCCCGGACGGGCGCACTCTCGCCTCCGGCAGTACCGATCGCACGGTGCGGCTGTGGGATTTGACCGACCGTGCCCACCCCGCCCCGCTTGGCCAGCCTCTGACCGGCCCCACCAACTGGGTGGGCTCGGTGGTGTTCTCCCCGGATGGGCGCACCCTCGCCACCGGCGGCGCCGACACCACGGTGCGGCTGTGGGATGTGACTGACCGTGCCCACCCCGTCCCGCTTGGCCAGCCCCTGACCGGCCCCACCAGCGCCGTGGGCTCGGTGGTGTTCTCCCCGGATGGGCGCACCCTCGCCTCTGGCAGCGCCGATCGCACGGTGCGGCTGTGGGATGTGACTGACCGTGCCCACCCCGTCCCGCTTGGCCAGCCTCTGATCGGCCACACCGACCGGGTGTTGTCGGTGGTGTTCTCCCCCGACGGGCGCACCCTCGCCACCGGCGGCGCCGACACCACGGTGCGGCTGTGGGATGTGACTGACCGTGCCCACCTCACCCCGCTTGGCCAGCCTCTGATCGGCCACACCGACCGGGTGTTGTCGGTGGTGTTCTCCCCCGACGGGCGCACCCTCGCCACCGGCAGCGCCGACACCACGGTGCGGCTGTGGCGGATCCGCTGACCACCCGCGATGATCCAGTAGCCACGCGCTACCAGCGCGATGATGGTCTGGCCCGTCCCGCAACCGATTACGGTCGCGCGTGGCCTCGGGGGCAACCTTCTGGAGATCGTTGTCCTGCCCCTTGTCGATGGCACTGAACTGATCATCCACGCGATGCGGATGCGTCCGAAGTACCGGAGTCTCCTGCCGTGACAAGGAGGGTCGAGATGACAGACGAGACAGCGCGTACCCCTATGTCGGGTGGGGTCCCGGTGACCGACGAACTCGTGGCGAGGCTCGCCGGGGAAGCCGAGGCCGGCTATGACGTGGAGGTCCCGCGGCGCCGGGGTGGGCGGCGGCCGATCGGGTCGGCGCCGGGGGAGGTCGTGCCGGTGCGGCTCGACCCCTGAGCTACGTGCGGCCCTGGCTACTCGTGCGGCTGCTGATCACACGAACGCCAGCGAGGTGATCCGCCAAGCCCTCCGAGCCTGGCTCGACGTCGCTTGACGACAGCTTGCTCTCGTCTCGAAGCCGTACGGCATCGAGACCAGCCAAATCAACCGCCGAGCGTGCAGGAAGGTGGTTAACCGACGCGGGCACCGGCGCTCAACCGATCGAACGCGCTGCTGCTTGCTGGCTCGCCTTCAGTGTCCGAGGATGCGGCGCAGGATCTGGTCGACCCGCTCCCACGCGTCGGAGGGGATGGGGCCGAGTGGATGGGACAGTCCGGAGACCGGCATCCACGCGACGAGTTCGGGCAGGATCGTGCCCCTGATCGGGGTGATGATCCCGGCGTCGGCGGCGTAATCGTCGTGGGGCAGCGGATCACCGGGGATGACCGGGCAGGTCACGACTCGGCCCGTACCCGCTCGGTTGTACAGGTCGGCTGAAACGATCAGGGCGTGGGCTGGCGCGTCCGCGCGCGCCCACACCTCACCCTGCTGCACGGCGGCGCAGCTCCTCCAGACGGGCGAACTCGGCGTCGAGGGCCTCGGAAGTCACTCCGAGCGCTGCGTTGCGCTGCTGCTGTCGAGCGAACCGGGCTGTCCAGATGGCCTCGGTCAGGGTCTTGTCGACCCAGGCCGACAGGGTGAGTCCCGCGGCTTCGGCCTGAGCCCGGGCGTCCTGCAGGGTGGCCTCACGAACCGACACGCTCAGATTCGGCATGCTACGCATCATAGGACGGCCCATCCCATCGGCAGTGCGATCTCGCTCCTCCGGGCGCACGCCGCCGGGCCCGGTAGCACCATCGAGACATGGCCAGCAGCGCCGGCCGCCCCGTGTCCGTCGACGCGGGCGGGCATGTGCGGCTGGTGCCGACCCGGTGGTCCCGGTGGCGGTACCGGGCGCTGTCCGCGTTGCTCGGGGCGGTGCCCGCCGTGGCGTTCCCCGCGCTGTCGGCGTGGCCGGTCGGCTTCGTCGGGGTGGTGCCGGCAACCCTGGTGATCGTGGCGGCCGCCGTCCCGCGGGAGGCGGCGATCCGTGCCTGGTGCGGCGGTACCGGGTTCTTCCTGGCGACCTGCTATTGGCTGGTTCCGAACACCGGTCCGTTCATCGTCGTCCTCGGTCTGGCGCTCGGCGTCACCTGGATGCCGTGGGGTGTCCTGGTCTGGACGGCGCTGCGCCCCCGGCTGCCCTCCCAACCGCCCGGGTACCGCCGTCTCGCCTGGGCGCTGGTCGCCGTCCCGTCCGGCTGGGTGATCGGGGAGTTCGCCCGGTCGTGGGAGGGCTTCGGTGGGCCGTGGGCGCTGCTCGGTGCCAGCCAGTGGAACGCCCGACCGTTTCTGCCGCTGGCCGCCGTCGGCGGGGTGTGGCTGCTGAGCTTCCTGCTCGCTGCGGTCAACCTGCTGGTGGCTGCCGCGGTCATGCCGGGCCTGCGGTCGGGGCGGCGGCGACCGTGGCGGGCTGGCGTCGCGCTCGCAGCCGGCCTGCTCGTTGCCGTGATGGTGGCCGGTGCGGCGGCCGTGCCCACCCCGGCCAACACCGGCACGCTCACCGTTGGTGGCGTCCAGCCAGGCGTCGTCCACGGTGCCGACGTGCGGTTCGCCGACGGTGAGGCGGCCACCAGAAGCCTGGTCGGCACCGGGGTCGACCTGGTCGTGTGGGGGGAGAGCAGCGTCGGGTTCGACCTCGTCGACGACCAGGCACGGCTGCGCCGGCTCGAGGATCTGTCCCGCATGCTCGGTGTCCCGGTCTTGGTCAACACCGATGCGCGGCGTGCTGATGAGGTCGCCAGCCCCGACGACGGGGGCGGGGGGATCTACAAGTCTGCAGTGCTGGTCGGACCGGACGGCCCGCGCGGGCGGTACGACAAGATGCGGCTGGTGCCGTTCGGGGAGTACATCCCCCTGCGCCCCGTCTTCGGTTGGCTGACCGCGGTGACCGAGGCAGCCGCTGAGAACCGCCGCAAGGGCGTCCGGCTTACCGTGCTCGCCGCGGGGAAGCCGGACGGCAGGACGATCCGGCTCGGTCCGCTGGTCTGCTTCGAGTCGGCCTTCCCGGACATGACCCGCCGTCTGGCGAACGACGGCGCGGACGTGGTCGTCGTCCAGTCGGCCACCTCGACCTTCCAGGACAGCTGGGCACCCGATCAGCACGCCAGCCTCGCCGCGCTGCGGGCGGTCGAGGCGGGACGGCCTGTCCTTCACGCCACGCTGACCGGCGTGTCCACCGCCTTCGACGCCTCCGGCCGGCAGTTGTTCCGCCTGGGCAGGGACGGGCGCGGCGCCTATGTCGTAGACCTGCCGCTGACCAGCGCGACCGGCACCCCGTATGCCCGCCTCGGCGACTGGGTGCCCCTCGGCTCGCTCGCCATCGTCGCGGCCGTCGCGCTCGATGCCGCGGTGCTGCGGGCGGTCCGTCTGCACCGCGCCAGGCGCTTCACAGCGGGGTGATTCGGGGTGGCAGGGCGGGGCTGTCCGCGCCGACGAGGCTGTGCGGAACGCCTCTGGGACGGTTCACGGCCGTCGCGACGGCGCGGCGTAGTCCGAGGCAGGGGCGCGATTCCCTGCCAGGGAAGGGATCCCGCCCAGGCTGCACCGTACGGTGCGTGTCATGTCGGTACCGCAGTCCGCGTCACCTGCCGGTCCGCCGCTCGGAGAGCAGCTGCGCCACTGGCGGCGGGTACGCCGGATCAGTCAGCTGGAGCTCGCGTCGGCGGCGGGCAGCACGCCCCGTTACGTGAGCTTCATCGAAAGCGGCCGGGCGCAGCCCAGCCGACAGATGATCGGGCGGTTGGCCCGCGCCCTGGACGTGCCGCTGCGGGAGCGCAACGTGCTCCTGCTGGCCGGCGGCTACGCGCCGGCATACACCGCGGAGCCGCTGGACAGCCCCAGCTGGACCGCGTGAACACGGCGCTGTCGGCCCATGCTCCGCGGCCACGATCCGTTGCCGGCGGTGGTGCTGAACCGCAGCTGGGACCTGGTGCGGGCCAACAACGGTGCCCGGCTGCTGTTCGGGCGGCTGTATGCGCCGGATCCCCTGCCGGAGTCCGCGAACGTCCTCCAGATGGTTATCGAGCCGGGGCCGGTGCGGCGTGCGGTGCGCAACTGGCACAGCGTCGTCCCGCATCTGCTGGAACGGGCCCGGCGCGAGGCTGTGGGCGGAGTATTGGATGAGCGCACCGATGCGCTGGTGCGCCGGCTGCGTGCGCGAGCCGACGTCGCCGCGCTGCTCGCCAGCGACGACGCCACCCGGGCGGCCTGGTCCCGCCTGTGCGCCGCAGGGGAGCAACATGGTGTCGTTCCCGGTGAGGTTCGTGCCTCTCCCGAGGACACGCGGGACGAGATACCAGGTGCCCCGCGCTGAGACGATTCCGAGTCGTCGTCCGGCCTGTTCGCGAAGGCTGTCCTTGGTGAGGATGCCCTGCTGCTGGTAGACGCCGACCTCAATCCGGGTCCGGAGGGGATAGGCCCCTACGCGGCGTCGTCCCGGCGGTCGTCCTCTTCGTCGCCTGGTGTGATCTGCGTTCACAGGCCGGTGGCGTCGGGGGGTGCGAACGCGGCGAGGCTGGGCAGCCCGACCCCGTCCCGGTCGAACATCGCGAGGTTCGCTCCGGGGATCGGCTCGCCGGGTTTGGGGGCAACTGTGAGCCAGCCGGGCTCCCAGGCGAGGAACCCCAGGCCTCGGCCGTCCGGAACGTCGTGGAGGATCTGCCGCAGCTTGGCGAAGAAGGCTGCCTGCCCGGCCGGCGTCGCCGGCACTGTCATGGCGTCCGGTAGCTGGTCGGGGGACGTGACCCAGTCGCCCGGCCCGGGGTCGACCAACGTCCACGGATACGCGGTCTCCGCGATGAGGATGTCCCGGTGGTACTGCCGGGCCAGGCCGTCGAGCGTCGCCCGTAGCGCTGCCAGGGAGCCGGTCCAGTACGGGTAGTAACTCACCCCGATGACGTCGAACGCGGTGACGCCCGCCTGGATGAGGTTGCCGAAGAAATACTCCGAGCGGCCGAGGTCGCCCCCGCTGTCGACGTGGAGGACGATGGCCACGGGCCGGCCCGACGTGCCTTCGCGGGCACCCTCGATCGCGCTGTTGACCAGCTCCGCGAGGCGTGACCACTGTGTTCGTGTGCCGTCCCGGACATCGCCGAGCGGCCAGAGCATCCCGTTGGTGATCTCGTTGCCGATCTGAACCATGTCGACGGGCGTTCCCTGCGCCGCCAGTCTGGCGACCAGACCGCGTGTGTATTCCCGGACCTTCGCTGCCGTCGTCACGAGATCGGCGCCACGCCACGCCACCGGGATCTCCTGTGAATGCGGGTCCGCCCAGAAGTCGGAATAGTGCGGATTAAGCACTATTTTTAGCCCCGCGTCCGTCGCGCGGCGTGCCAGGGTGAGGACAGACTGCTCGCCGCTGTATCCGGCGGGTGGATCGACCCAGACCCGGAGCCGGACGTAGTTCGCGCCGTGCGCCGCAAGGATCCTTTCGATGGGGAGGCGCCGCCCGCCGTCGGAGAGGCCGGTCCCAGCGGCCTCCTCCTGGAGCGTGAACGAGATGTCCGCGCCCCGGACGCTGAGGACCTCGCGTGACGGTCTGTCGCGCCCGGTCAGGACGGTGACCGTTACCGCCACCGTACCCGCGGCCACGATCAGGCTCACGATGTGAATCACGCGCGCGGCGCTGCCCCGCATGGGTCTCGGTTCCTCTTCCCACAGGTCGCCTGCCCGCCAGCCGTCCGCCGTGTGCGTGCCCGGGGACGGTGACTCCGGGCTCCCGATTCACCGCGTTGTCGTGGAGCGCGCTCGGCGCGCGTACCGACGGTGAAATATACCGCTTCGCCGACTTTTCGATCCTCGATCTTGGTTGCTGGTCTACATGGACTCTCGCCCGGTGGCGCCGGACCGTCGGTGTCGGTGGTCACTCTGGGTAATGAGCTTGTCGCGAAAGGTGCCAAGCGTTGCCAGTCGGATGATAGTGGTCTAGCCTCGAACATCATCCGGGCTATGCTGACCTTTGTGTGGGTGCCCCGGTCGAATGCCTGGGCTTGGGGGGGCGGACTTGCGGTGGCAGGTCGTCGGGCGACGAGCTGATCGTCAGTGTTGGTCATGACGATGAAAGATCACTGTTTGTCGCGGAGGCGTTCGCCGGAGCGGGGTACTTCTACTCGCGGGTGATCCCTTCGCCTCTGTAGCCTCGCCTTTCTTCTGTGTGACCGGCGGTGGCGCTCTTCCTCTCCGTGCACCTTGTGTGCGGGGACGCATGGTGGCTCTTTTCTTCGCCRCTCGTCGAAACGAGCGCGCGCATTCTTCTGGGGGAGACCGGTGAATGGTCCGGTGCGCGAGGCGTACGTTTCGGAGGATCTGGCGGGTGGTGTCGGGCCGCTGACCGTCCCCCTGCAGTACCAGAGGTTAACGCCAAGCCTCCTGGAAAATTCCGGGAACCGTGTCCGGTCGACGGCCGTGATGAGCCGGTGGCAGAAACTGCAGTACTGGCTGATCACGGTGGGGTGGCTGGCTGCCACGGTGTTCTTCTGGTGGTGGTGGCTACGCGCCGACAACGTCGGCTCGATCGTGCTGTTCGTGCTGATGTCGGTGTCCTTCTTCTACGTGGGTACCCTCCTGGCGGGGATGTATCTGATTTTTGTCGGGCACATGCGGCGGCCCGTTCCCATTCCGGTGCGCCAGGCGGAGATCTCGGCGCCGATCCGGCGGGTTGCCGTCATCAGCCTCACCGTCCCCGGCTCGGAGTCCCTCGAGATCGTCCGTCGCCAACTGGTGGCGATGAGCAGGATCAGATATCCGCACGACAGCTGGATACTCGTCGACAAGGTCTCCTCACCGGAGATCGAGGAGCTCGCCCGGTCGGTAGGTGTCCGATACTTCTCGCGGCATGACGAGGCCCGCTGGGGGCGGGAGGGGGTGGCCGGCTGGAATCGCCGGAACCCGCCGTTCAAACGCAAGACCAAGGCCGGCAACGTCAACAGCTGGCTGGATGCCCACGGCCACGAGTACAGCCACTTCACCCAGCTCGACATCGATCACATACCGAACCCCGACTACCTGGACCGGGTGCTCGGCTACTTCGCCGACCCAAAGGTCAAGTGGGTGCAGGCGCCGAGTGTGTACGGGAATTTCGAACACTGGACCGCCCGGGGCGCGGCCGAGCAGGAACTGGGTCTGCAGGGACCGCTTCAGATGGGGTTCTTCGGGTTCTCGCGGACGCCCTTCATCATCGGGAGTCACTGCACCTACGACACGGCCGGCATCCTCGAGATCGGCGGGTTCCAGCCGACCAGGGCGGAGGACCACCTCGACACCGTCTGCCTGGCTGCGCGCGGATACCAGGGTGTCTTCGTCCCGGATGTCATCGCGACCGGTGACGGGCCCGAGACGTTCGAGACTTATCTGTCGCAGCAGTTCGCGTGGGCGTACTCGATGATCGAGGTCCTCCTGCGGCACACGCCCCGACTGCTCCGCCGGTACGGACTGCGGCAGGCCGTCCAGTTTCTCTTCGCTCAGACCTGGTACACCCTCTGGTCGCTGTCGATGCTGATCCTCTTCGCGCTGCCGCTTCTCGCGCTCTGCCTGAACCAGGCCATCGCGAAGGTCCACTATCTGGACTTCCTCGCCCACAGCGTTCCGCTGAGCGTCGCCTCGCTGCTGATCTGGTGGTGGAGCCGGCCGTGGCACGTGCCGACCGGTATACGGCTGACCTGGCGCGGGATCGTCCTGCACGCCGCCCGTTGGATCGTGGTCCTCTCCGCGCTCGTCCAGGTCGTCCTCAGAGTCAAGAAGCCATACATGATCACGAAGAAGGGGGTGGGGGGTGAGGCCGGAGCCGTCTCGCTGCGACCCATGGCTCCCTACGTCGCGATGGTGGTCGTCCCGCTCGCGGCCTGCTGGACCTATCTCACCGTCCATCACGCGGGCGGGAGATCGGGCTATCTCCTGTTCGCCCTGCAGGACTCCCTGACCTTCCTGCTGGTCCTGTCCGTCGTGATCCTGCAGGAGGGCCGGCTGTCCGGAGACGGGGGTACGCCGCTCGCCGTTCGGCTGCGCCGGGCGGCGGCGCCGTTGGCTATGACGGGACTGCTCACGGCCGTGACAGTTGCCACCGCGATCGCCTCCTGGCACCCGATCTGGGCGGCGCTCTCCTCCGCGTGAGGTCGTGCGGCCGGGTGCGCGCCTCAACGGATGCCGTCGTCGACAGTGCCTGACCGGGGGCCATGGAGAAGGCGGGCTTCGGATACGCGCAGACGGCCGGCGTCACCCGCGGCTGGTGTGAGCGGGCCCCGTCCACTTTCGGTGCCGACAGCCCCTACGTCGGACGTGCCGGTCATGAGATCACCTTCCTCGGCCATTCCGGTGTGCTGGCCGCGATGGCGGAGCAGCTCCCGTGGATGTCCCGGGCACTGATCGCCGCGCCCGTGGCCGGTGCCGTCGCGGCGATGGCCGTGGCCGCCGCGTTCGCCGGTGCGGCTCGCACCGACACCCGCTGTTTCGTCGACGCCTCCATCACGGACGCGTCGACGTGGCTGTTGTCCGGCATGCCGGGCTGCTTCGCCGGCGGTGCGTCCAGGATGGGATGGGCCGCGGGCCGACGGCTCTACCGATCTGTCAACGACCGATAGGTGACCGCCTCGGCGGCCGAGCCCCGGACCTGGCGTGCCCTCTGCGGCGTCCTCGAAGTCGACGATCTCGTTGACCGGCTGACGGTGTCCGCCGAGGAACAGGCGGTCCAGTCGAACGGGCGGGCGGTGCTCGCTGGGAAAGCCGTGCCTGGCTCGACGTCGCTATGACCGCTTGAATCCGCCCACCTTTGGCCGACCCTGACGCTGTTTGTGTCGCTTGAGGAGATCTTCCTCTCCACCTTCGTGATGATCGGCCAGAACCGCCAGTCCGCCTTTGCGCAAGAAAAAGCAAACCACGACTTCCATGTGGCCGAGCAGGACCTTCACGAAGACACCGAGCTTACTCGTCTGRTCCACGACCTTCTCGTCGAGATCCGCAACGGCTCCTGGGAGCAGGCGGAACGCGCGGTCGAAGAGCGGACGGGAGTGGGGGGAGGGGAGTGAGGCGGCATCGCTCGACCCGTCGGCGACGAGCCCGTCCGATCGCCGGCTGTCGCGTTACGGCTGGCAGCCCGTCGGCCCGCCGCGCCGGCCGGTGTTGTTCATCAACCCGAGGTCCGGTGGTGGCACGGCGGCTCGCGCCGGGCTGGCCGAGCGGGCCCGCGAACGCGGGGTCGAGTCGGTCCTCCTGGCCCCGGGCCAGAACCTGGCAACGCTGGTTGACGACGCCGTGGCCAGCGGCGCCGACGCGGTCGGGATGGCCGGAGGCGACGGGTCGCTGGCGGTGGTGGCCACCGCCGCCGCCGCGCACGGGCTGCCCTTCATCTGCGTCCCCGCCGGCACGCGCAACCACTTCGCGCTCGATCTGGGGGTCGACCGACGCGATCCCGGGGGCGCGCTGGATGCCTTCACGGACGGGGTCGAGCGCCGGATCGACGTGGCCGACGTGAACGGCCACCTGTTCGTCAACAACGTCTCGCTCGGAATCTACGGCGACGTCGTCCGCCAGCCCGCCTACCGCGACGCCAAGCTGAGTACGCTCCTGCGGACCGCCGAGGAGGTACTCGGGCCCAGCTCACCCGCGTCCGATCTGCGCCTGGTCGACGACCTGGGACGCGAACACCGTCAGCTCGCCGTGGTGCTGGTGTCGAACAACCCCTACGCTCTGGACCACCCCCTGCACCGCGGCACCCGCCCGGCGCTCGACACCGGCCAGCTGGGAATCGTCATTCTGGACCGCCCCGGCGACGGAGTTCGCCCCCCGGGGCGGGCTTGGAGCGCACAGGGTCTGACGGTCAGCGCCACCGCACCGGTGCACGCGGGCATCGACGGCGAGGCGGCGGAGCTACACCCGCTGCTGCGGTTCGCCGTCCGGCCCGCGGTGTTGCGGGTCCGGATCTCGGCCCGCAATCCCGGCGCCTCGCCGTCAGCGCGGTTCCCGCCCGTCAGACTGCCTGCGCGCCAGGGGGGGGCTCGGCTTCTACGAGCGGGCGATCGGCGTGCGGGCGGACTGGTCCAACCAGGATTTCGCTGAGCTCAGGACCACCTGCGCCACGCTCGCGATCGCCGGCACCCGCACCGTCGCGCTGTTCGCGCCGGACGCCGCCCGCCCGTCCGACAACCGTTCCGTGACCCCGACGGCAACCTCGTCAACTTCTTCACCCCGGTGACCCCGGCTGCCATCGCGAAGTTCGGTCCGTTGCGAGCAGCCTCGAGGTGACCGCCTTCGCCTCCCGGAGCCCGGCGGCGATCCGTGAACTACCCGCCGCTCCGGCGGACGATCTCTGCTTACAGCGGTCACAGGTTCGCGCGGAACCACTCGCTGACCACGCGGTCGACGACTTTGGCCAGCGGGATCTGCGGCGCCGGTTCGATGCCGGGCTGTTCGGCGAGTGGGTGGTCCAGGCCGGCGATCGTGCTCAGGCGGACCCGCGCCGGGTCCTGGTACTCGGCCTGGAGCGCGGCCATCAGCTCGCCGGCGTCGGAGCGGCTGATCGGGTAGTCGAGCTCGCCGCTGACCACGAGTACCGCTGGTGCCGGCCGGCGGCCGCTGATCAGCCCGGCGTGGGCCACGAAATCCAGATGATCGGCCGCGGCGTGCGCCCGTTCGTCCCATTCGTAGGACGTGCCCGCCGCCGCGGTGAAGATGTCGACCACGGTCCGCGCCCGGATGGCCGGGTTCACCAGCGCCACCGCCGACACCTGGACCGGCACCCGGGCCACCACGTTGAGCGCGACCGTCCCCCCGAGCGACGCGCCGACGATCCCGATCGGCCCGCCGCTGAGGGGGAGCTCGTCCTCCAGCGCGTCGAGCGCCGGCAGGAACTCCTCGGTGGCCTGCCGGACCACCGGATCGACGTACCGCAGCACGGGATCGGCCAGCGCGGCCTCGTACGCTCCCTCTACTGGACGTCGGCCGACCAGCGGCATCCCGAGATGCACCCGCCAGGCGGGGACGTCGGCCAGTGGGAGCACGGCGGCGAACGCGCTGTCCGAACGGGGCGCGTCCATCATGTGCCAGGTCACCACCAGCGGTGCCGGGACGTCGGCGCCGCCGGCTGGCGGCAGTGCCGTGAACGGAACGCCGGCCGCGTATCCAGTGATCGGTCCGCTGTTCCTGCCGGTGGTGGTCTCGGTCATGGTGACGAACCTAGAGCGAGGGGTGAGCCAGGGGGAGGGCGCTCTGCCGGCGGCAGACAGGTCATCGTCACGGTCCGCCGTCGCCGTCCGTCCGGTGGCCGCCCGTTCGGGTCGGGGCACACCCGACGGGTACCACGTTCGACGTGAGTGTCATGCGGGTCCGTTCGCGGGCAGCGATGCTGGTCCCGCTTGTCATCATCGTGGCGGTCTGCGTGGTCGACGCCGTCGGTGGCTCTGACTTCGTCGTCATCGCGCTTGTCGTGGTGGCTCCGCTGTTGGCTGCCAGCACGGTCGGTCCACGACTGACCGGTGTCTACGCACTCGCCGCGCTCGCCGGGGCGGGCGCGGTGGAGATCGCCAACCAGGTCGTGGAACCGGATGCGGGAGGGGGCCAGATCGCGCGGGTGAYCCGGCTCGCCGGCATCGCCCTCGGCGGCGGGATAGCCGTGGTCGCGAGCCGGGCCCGCCAGGCTCGGGAGCACCGGCTGACCGCGCTGGTGCGGGTGGCCGAGGTCGCGCAGCGTGCCATTTTGAGCCCGGTCCCGGCGGTTGTCGACGGCCTGCGGTTCACCGCCCTGTACCGGAGCGCGGCCACGGAGGCCAGCGTCGGCGGAGACCTCTACGAGGTGGTGGACACCCGGTGGGGCGTGCGGCTGCTGGTGGGGGACGTCCGGGGCAAGGGGCTGGAGGCGGTTCGGCTCGCCAGCCGTGTCCTGGGCTGCTTCCGGGCGCTGGCGGGGCGGCTCGAGGATCCGGCGGATCTGGTCGCGGCGCTCGACAGCGAGGTCGCCGCCTTCGGGAGTGAGAAGAGCGAGGATTTCGTCACCGCGGTCGTCGCCCAGATCGACCGCGCCGGGCGGATGTCGCTGCTCAACGCCGGCCACCCCGACCCGCTGCGGGTCCGGGGCGGCGTCGTGGAGCCACTCGGTGTCGCCGACCGGCAGCCACCGCTCGGTCTCGGTGCCGCGCCGGCCGTGGCCCACTACCTTTTCGCCCGGTCTGACCGGGTGCTCTTCTACACCGACGGCCTGGCCGAGGCCCGCAACCGCGGTACCCGGGAGTTCTTCCCGCTTCTCCCGGCCGTGTCGGACGCGTTCGCCGCCGCGGAGCTGCCCGAGGCGAACGCGCACCTGGTCAGCGCGCTCGTCTGCTGGACCGGCGGCTCGCTTGGCGACGACGTCGCGCTCGTCGCTGTGGAGCGCCCCGATCCGGGGGCCGAGCAGGCCCTCCCAGCCGGCGGCGAGTCGGCCGCGGCCACATCGACAGGGCCGGGGGAGTTCCGGACCGGGTAGTGGACGTGGCCAGGATCGAGCGGACGGACGTCGCCGGGCGCTTGAGCAGGTTCTCAAGCTCTGGTCCGGTGGTGGCGAGCTCTCCTGGAGGTACAGATTCTTCGGCCCGGTGAGCATCGGATCAGCGCCTGGTGCGTCTATGTAGCGTGAAACAGACAACTACGCTGGTGGCGGGTGAGCCTCCCGGGGTCGCCGCCGTCTTCGCGGCGCACGGGGCGGGGCTGTTCCGCCTGGCGGTGCTGCTCGTCGGCGATCGGGCGACCGCCGAGGACATCGTCCAGGACGCCTTCGTCGGCCTGCAGCGACGATGGCCTGACCTGCGCGACCCGGGACGTGCACCCGCCTACGTCCGTACCGCCGTCGTCAACGGTGCAAACTCGGCCCTTCGCCGCCGGGCCCTGACCCGGCGCCTGCACGCGTCGCACCCTCCGCCGATCTGGTCGGCCGAATCGGCCGAGTACGCGGCGATTGTCGGCGAGGATCGCCGTCCAGTGTCCGTTCCACAGCGAGCAGGGGCCTGCGGACGCTGAGTCGTGTGTTCGGGCAGGAGGAAGCATGAGCACCACTGAGGATCGGCTCCGCGATGCCCTCGCCGCGACGGCGCTCGCCGCAGGGCCGGTCCCGGAGCTGGCCACGGGCCTGGCCACGGGCCTGGCCCCCACCACGCACCGCCGCCGCCGACGGCGATACGCCGCCGTCCCTCGCATGGCGTTTCCGGTCGCCGCGGCGACACTCGTGCTGATCATTGTCGGGGTGGTCGTAGTGGTGCTGCGTCATGACGTACGCGATCCGGCGATGCTGGCAGCTCCCCCGTCCAGGCCGCACTTCGTCGTCGGTATCACGGGCGGCGGATCCCTCGAGGTCTTCGAACAGGATTCGCCGACCGGGACACGGCGCCTGAGCGTGCCGAACCCGCCGGGAGTCGTCTTCCACGGTCTCAACCCGACGGAGGACCACCGCGTCTTCTTCATCAGCGGCAGCGACACGCGTGGGGGTGCCGAGGTCGGAAGTATGGAGGGCGTGGTGGCGTATCTGCTCACCATCGATCGCTCCGGGCGGAATGCCGCCCTCACCGAGATCCGGAACCTCGGCGGTGTCGGGGAGGACTTCACCTCGGCGTCTCCGGACGGCACCCGACTGGTCCGCGGGAGGCTTCCCACCGGTCCCGACCTCGACGGTTCGGCGCAGTCCGCGCCCTACCGCATCGAGATCGTCACTTCTGGCACCTCGGAGACGAAGACCTTCACACTCGCCCGCAACGGTCCGGGCACCAGCTATTCCTATGGCGGCGCCGGGTCCTTCTTCAGCTGGGACGCCACCGGTCGGTACCTCGCCTTCTTTCTCTCCGGAACACGAGCGGACGACGGCATCCGCATTCTCGACACCGAGGTCGACGGGGGCGATCTGATCGCCAACTCCCGGCTGATTCCTGGAACGGTGCGACTCTCGACTCCGACGGCGCAGACGCAGACGCAGGCRCAGACCAGCGCGCCGGTGCTGAGCGCCGACGCCAGGCACGTGTACGTCATCGCCTCGGAACAGGCCGCGGACGGGAGCGGGGTGTCCCGGGTGGTGGAACTCGACGCCCGTGACGGCCGGCAGACCCGGGTTCTGCTCGAGCAGCGCAACACCGACCCCGCTCACTCCCTCGGTCCGATGGCGGTCGACCTGGTCGACGGTGATCTGCGCCTGCGTGACAGCCACGACTGGCGCTACAGCATCGACGTCTCGACCGGCGCCGTGGCCAAGCTTCCCCCGTGGCACGGAGAACTGCTGTCCATGGCCTGGTGACGCGACCTTCTTCGTCCGCCGGCGGAGCACGGTGAACTCGGCGTCGGCGTCGGCGTCGGCGGGGGCGGGGACGCGGCGCCGTCCTGTGGTGGTCGGTCTCACCGTCAGCCCGGACTGGTGTACCTGGTCGATCAGGCAGCCGAGGTCGCCGGTGCCCGGTTGCGGCGCGGTCGCTGCGGGGGGAACGGGTCGAGCCACGAGGTGTCACGAGGAGAAGCCCGGGGCGTGACGGGGTGGCGCCATCAGCGGATCGCCACCTGTGCCAGGGTGTGTGCCCATGGCATCGGGGGACTGCGACAACGSGGACGCGGTGGCGAATGTCGCCGGGACGGACTTCTTCGTCTCGTACGCCACCGCCGACGAGGCGTGGGCGGAGTGGATCGCCTGGAACCTCGAGGAGGCCGGGTACAGCACCCGCATCCAGGTCTGGGATTTCGTTGTCGGATCTCATTTCGTTCACGAAATGCACCGGGCGGCAGGAGGCGCGGCCAGGACGGTTGCCGTGCTCTCCGCCGAGTATCTAGCCTCGGCCTACGCCGAGGCCGAATGGGCGGCGGCCTGGGCGCGTGACCCGATCGGCATCCATCGCCGGCTGCTTGTCCTCCGGGTCGGCGAGTGCGAACAACCCGGCCTGCTGCGGCAGGTCGTCGGGACGGACCTGTTCGACGTCGACGAGAACACCGCCCGGGACCGCGTGCTGGCGGCGGCCCGCGGACAGCGGCACAAGCCGAAGTCGCCACCGAGCTTCCCCGGCAGGCCCGCCACGGCGACGGCGTCCGCGAGTACGCCCACACCGGCACGACGGCCGCCTCTGGCGCGGCCGAAGTTTCCCGGCGGCCGGGTACGGCGCGGACCGTGGCCGGTCCCACGGGTGCTGATCGCGCTGGTGCTGCTCGTGGCTCTCACCGGCGGTGGAATTGTGGGCACCGGCGCCCTCAAGAACTGGCTGGGCGGTTCCGGGCCGTCACCGTATGCCGACACCGGCTGTAAGGACGTACAGGTGCTGGGTGGCCTGGCCGGTTCGCCCTACAGCCTGTACGCCCAGACGCTCGCCGACCTCATCAATGATCGCGCACTCAACGGCGGTAACCATTGGTCGGCCACYGCTGATCTGARCACGTCAGGGACCTCCGCCAGCCTGCGCACCCTCGCCGCGGACCCGAAGTGCACCCTCAGCCTCGCCCAGCTCAACGTCCCGGTGGACGCGGAACGCGGGCTGGGGGATTTCCGTCCGGAGAACGGCGGTCCCATCGCCGGTCTCCGCTACGTCGGGCAGGTCTACTACGACATCGTGCACCTCATCGTGCCGCCCGACTCGCCCATCCGTAGACTCGTCGACCTGTGCGGGAAGCAGGTTCTCGCTGGACGGGACAGCTCGGGCACCAACCAGATCAGCACTGTGCTCATCCGGTACGTGCAGGACACCTGGAACTGCAAGGTGCACAGCAGCCCCGACGAGGGGCTCAAGACGGCGCTGCCACGACTGGATCCATCCTCGACGGCCCCGGTGGACGCCGTCTTCTGGGCAGCTGGTGCCCCGACGAAACTGATCAGCGACTACCTCGCAAAGGGGCACATGATCAGGCTCGTCCCGCTGAACGACGGTCGCGTCGCCGTCGCCGAGGAATGGTCCACCGTCTACCCGGACGTGAGTCAGCCATTCGTGGCACTGCCGCTCGGCCCGGAATATCCGGGGGTGGACGAGGTCGGCACCTTCGGAACGCCGAACGGCGTGGTCGCGATGAAGTCGACGGACCGGCCGCTCGTCGCCTTTGTCGCGCGGATGCTCCAGGAACGGAGGAAGGACTTCGAGCATGACCTGTGGCCGGCGCACCCGCCGGGTTGGTTTCCCACCCCGTGGTCGTTCGCCGATTCCGGTCTGTGTCAGGCGGTCCCGCTGCACGACGCGGCCTACAAGGCGTACGTCCAGGCCCCGGACGGGCAGGCGCCCTCCGGATGCCGGGTCGGCTGACGGGACATCCGATGGATCGCGGGCGCCTGGCGCCGGATTCACGGCTGCGCTCTCGAGCCCCGGCACGGCGAGCGTCGTATGGATACTCGGGACGATGACCACAGCACCGCTCCAGGCAGTGATCTTCGATCTTGACGGCACCCTGCCGGCACCGACGACGCCTTGACCGGCTCTTCGCCGACTACCTGACCTGTTACGCGTCCACCTGGGCGAGGTTCGGCGACGTCGACGCGGCGCTGGCCGCGGTCGCCCCGGCCGGCCTCGGCCCGCACGACGAGCCAGACCGCATCACATCCCTCGACCAGCTCGCCCGATACCTGCATAGGTTTGGCGGGTGACGTTCCCTCTGCGTGGGGTCCGCGTTCTCGACCTCGCCCGGCACTATCCCGGCGGGTACTGCACCCTGCTGCTGGCCGACCTCGGCGCCGAGGTGGTCAAGGTCGAGGCCCCTGGCGCCGGCGATCCGCTCCGCGGCCCGGCCGGGACGTCGCCCGCCCACATCGGCCTCAACCGGGGCAAGCGCTCCATCACCCTCGACACGCGGCGGCCGGCGGGGCTCGACGTGCTCCGCCGGCTCGTGGCCGGGGCGGACGCCGTCGTCGACAGCTCCCGCCCGGGTGCCCTGGAGGAGGCGGGCTTCGGGTATCCGCAGGCGGCAGCCGTCAACCCACGGCTGGTGTGGGCGGCGCTGTCCGCCTTCGGCGCTGACGGCCCCTACGCCGGACGGGCCGGCCACGAGGTCACCTTTCTCGGTCAGTCCGGCGCGCTGGCCGCGATGGCCGAGCAGCTCCCGTGGATGCCCCAGACGGCGATCGCCGCGCCCATGGCCGGTGCCGTCGCGGCGATGGCCGTGGCCGCCGCGCTCGCCGGCGCTGCCCGAACCGGAACCGGCTGCTTCGTCGACGCCTCGATCACGGATGCCTCGACGTGGCTGTTGTCCGGCATGCCGGCCCAGTTCACCGCCGGTGCGCCCAAGTTGGGATGGGCTGCGGGCCGCCGGCTCTACCGATGCGCCGACGACCGGTGGGTGAGCGTCTCGGCGGCCGAGTCCCGGACCTGGCATGCGCTCTGCCGGGTCCTCGACGCCGACGATCTGGCGGACCGGCTCACGGCCCCCGTCGAGGAGCAGGCGGCGATGGCCGAGCGCTTCGAGAAAGTCTTCGTCACCCGGCCGGCGGCGCAGTGGATGGAGTCGGACCCCGCCGCGACGATCGGCGCGGTGAACGAGGGCCCGGATCTGCTGACCGATCCGCACGCCTCGGCACGCGGAGCCCTCGTGGACGTCATGGGCACGCTGGTGCCAGCGACGCCGGTCCGGCTCCGGGACGCCGAGGGACGACGGTCGTCGACGCCCACCACCGGACCGCCGGCACTCGGCGCGGACACCGACGAGATCCTCCTCGCCGCCGGCGTCCCCGACGGGGAGCTCGCCCGACTGCGGGCCGACGGCATCATCTGAGCTGGCCCTGTTGGTTGACCGTGCGGGCATTGTGAGTCAGGGTGAAACTAGTAGACTGTAAACCAAAATTCTTTCCGATGACACATAACTAAAGTCGTCACAAGTTGTTGGCGAGCAGCTTCCTGAATTCCCGGTGGAGTACCTCCACCTTGGCTACGATCTCTTCTGCGGTGGCTGTCCACTCGAACGGATGGGCGTCCCAGTTCCAGTTCTCGACATAGTTGTTGATGGTGTTGACGAGGTCCTGGACCGAGACGAACGCCCCGTGCTGGAGTGCGTGCCGRGTGAGAATACCGAACCAGTTCTCGACCTGGTTGAGCCATGAACTGCCGGACGGGGTGAAATGGAACGTGACGTTCTTGTGYCTGCGCAGCCATGTGTCGACGTCGGGGCCGTAGTGGGTGGCCAGATTGTCGACCACTACATGGAGCTCCGCACCGCCGTATTCCGCGATGACCTGGTCCATGAACGTGAGGAAATCGGCCCTGGTGTGGCTGGGGAAGCACCTGGCGGTGACCCGCCCCGTCCCGACGTCGAGGGCGGCGAACAGGTCGGTCGTGCCCTTCCGCTGGTAGTCGTGCGTGCGGGTGGCGACCCGGCCGGAGGCGACCGGCCGCGGTGGCTGCGTCCGGTCGAGTGCCTGCACCCCAGGCTTTTCGTCGATCGACAGCACCTCGGC
>NZ_MAXA01000113.1 GCF_001854695.1 Parafrankia soli | reverse complement strand
GCTCCACGTCGTCGGCCTCGCGTTGCTGCTGTTCTCGCTGATCGAACGAGAGGTCCGGCGTTCCACCGGTCCGACCGGAACGGTCGCCGGTCTCTACGCTGGCCGACCCGCCAAGCCCACCGGCCGGCTCCTACTCGAAGCCCTCTCCGGCCTGCGTCTCGTGCCCGCCCGCGACGGCCAGCCCGCCTACATCCCCCGGCCCACACCGCTCCAGCAGCGCGTACTCAACCTCCTCGGAGTAGACCCGACCAAACCCCCGTGATCACGAAACGGGCAGGTCAAAGCATGAAAACCAAACGTGCGGAGTACAGGTGCCCCGGCCGGACGGGGAGCGCGGCGCCGCACCGCGCGGCCACAGGCCACAGGCCACAGGCCACAGGCCACAGGCCACAGGCCACAGGCCACAGGCGGATCGTCAGCGGCCCAGGGACTGGTAGATCTCACGCGTCGCGCTGGAACGGTTCAGCGTGATGAAGTGCAGCCCCGGCGCGCCGCCGGCGAGCAGCCGCTCGGAGAGCTCCGTGGCGACCTCGACACCTATCGCCCGGACCGCGGCGGGATCGTCCGCGACCTCATACAGACGGGCCGCGAGATCCGCCGGGAAATCCGCGCCGGAAAGCTGCGCCATGCGCTCGATCTGGGCCACATTGGTAACCGGCATCACACCCGGAATGATCGGTGCGTCACAGCCGAGCCGCCGTACGCGTTCGACCAGCCGGAAATAGTCGTCGGCACCGAAGAAGAACTGGGTGATGGCGAAGTCGGCGCCCGCGTCCAGCTTTCGCACCAGGAACCGCGCGTCGGTCTCCAGATCCGGCGACCGCGGGTGTTTGTCCGGGAAGGCTGCGACGCCGACGCAGAAATCCCCGAGGGAACGGACGAGCCGCACGAGCTCGTCGGCGTGCCCCAGGCCGTCGGGATGACGCACCCATTCCGCCTGCGGGTCGCCCGGCGGATCGCCCCGCAGCGCCAGCACGTTGCGCACGCCCGCGCCGGCGTAGCCGCCGATGACCTGACGCAGCTCGCCCACCGAGTGGTTCACCGCGGTCAGGTGCCCGATGGGCGTCAGCGTGGTCTCGGTGGCGATGCGCTCGGTGACCCGGATGGTCCCGTCCCTCGTGGAACCGCCGGCTCCGTAGGTCACCGACACGAAGGTCGGGTGCAGGGCCTCGATCTCACGCAGCGCGGTCCACAGATGCCGCTCGCCCTCGGCCGTCCTCGGTGGGAAGAACTCGAAGGAGAAAGAGGTACGTCCGGAGGCCAGGCACTCGGCCACCGTCGGGGTCGACATCCGCGTCGTGCTCCCAGCCGCCGTCATGAGAGGGACCCTGTCATGCAGAAGAGAGTAATCCGGCCGCAGCCCATACCCCGGACAGGGCCTGCCGAGCCCGTGACGGCCACCGCGGCGCCGGGTCGGCGCTAGATCCGCACCGGGCCGCGCGGTGACGCGGGCCTGATCCTGATCCTGCCGGCCACGCTGCGCGCCAGCACCCGGCGCGCGGCCCCCGGCACGCTCGGCAGGTCGACGACCGCGGACTGCGGGTTCCCGGCCTCCGCCTCGACCCCGTACTCATCCTCGGGCAACACGAGGGTCACCATGCCGTCCTCGCTGACCGCGGACAGGTCGTCCGGCGGGCCGTCGAAGTGCAGGTTGACGTCGCCGGTCCGGCTACGGGCACTGACCCGCGCACCGGAGAGCTCCCGCCCGGTGATGCCGCCGCCCTCGGTGACCAGCACCAGGTCACCGGCGGAGCCCCAGAGGGTGATCTCCCCCATCCGGACCTCGGCCCGGGCCTTCGTCCCGCGCGGCAGCTTCAGCCGGGCCAGCGCCTCGCTCGTCCGCCCGTCGATCCGCAGCACACCGCCCGAGCGGGTCATGGTCGGCCTCGCCCGCCCGGGTCGGCGGCGCGCGAGGATCTCGACGGCGACGTCCGACCGGTCGTACTCGCCGATCTCGACCCGGCCGGCGGCGAGCCGGACCTCCACGGACGTCACCTCGTCGACCGTGCGCTCGAGCCGTTCCGGCGGCATCCGGAGCAGGATGAGAGCGCTGCCGGTCACCACCAGCAGCGCGACGCCGAGCGCGACGACGACGAGATCAGACACGACACCTCCGCACGACCTCTGGACGACCTCTGGACGCGGCGACCCCACCGGGTCGCCGATCAGGACGGTCGAACGCTACCCGCTACCGCCGGCACCGGGCGCCGGCCCGAGGTCCCGTCCGCGGTGAGATGTTCGGCGCACGGCCGCCCCTGGCCCGCCCCGGGCGGCGGTCCAGGGCTCCCGCCGCGCGGCGGTCACCGGGTGGGCGCCGGGCCGTCCCACCGAGGTGGCCCCACCGATGGGGCCGCGGCGGCGGGGCCACCTGCGGCGGGCGGAGCGGAGGCCCGCTCGGGCCCGGTGAGACCGTACCCACCCGAGCGGTGGACGGCCGGGCGGGTGCAGAGAGGACCTCCGATGCGAACAGTGACCGGGCCGACGGACCACGTCGTCATCGTCGGAGCCGGGCTGGGCGGACTTTCGGCCGCGCTCCGGCTGACCGGCGCGGGCCGGCGGGTCACCGTCCTGGAACGTGACGACGCCCCCGGTGGGCGCGCGGGGTCGCTACGGCTGGGCGGCTACCGGTTCGACACCGGGCCGACCGTGCTCACCATGCCGGACCTGGTGGCGGACGCGCTCGACTGCGTGGGCGAGGGCCTCGGCCGGTGGCTGCCGCTGCGCCGCCTCGACCCGATGTACCGGGCCCGCTTCGCGGACGGGTCCGTGCTGGACGTCCGCGCCGACCCGGAGCACACCGAGCAGGGGGTGCGGGAGCTGTGCGGGCCGGCCGAGGCAGCCGGGTTCCGTGACTTCACCCGGTTCGCGACCCGCATGTTCCAGGCGCAGATGCGCGACTTCATCGACGCCCAGGTCGACTCGCCGCTGGCCCTGATGCGGCCCTCGCTGGCCCGGGTGGCGGCGCTCGGCGGGTTCCGCCGCCTGGACACCGTGGTCGGACGGTACCTTCGCGACCCGCGGACCCGGCGGCTGTTCTCCTTCCAGGCGATGTACGCCGGGCTCGACCCGCACGAGGCGCTCGGGCTGTACGCCGTGATCGCCTACATGGACTCGGTGGCCGGCGTCTTCCACGCCGACGGCGGCCCGCACGCGGTCGCCGCGGCCATGGCCGGGGCGGCGGCCCGGCACGGGGCCACCTTCCGCTACGGCACCGAGGTGAACCGGGTGGAGGTCCGCGGCGGGCGGGCGGTCGCCGTGCACACCACCGCCGGCGAGCGGGTGGCGGCGGACGTCGTGATCCTCAACCCGGACCTCCCGGTGGCCTACCGCGACCTGCTGCCCGCCTCCGCCGCCCCGGCGCGGCTGGACCGCCTGCGGTACTCGCCGTCCTGCTTCCTGCTGCTCGCCGGCGCCCGGGGCGCCCACCCATCCGGGACGCACCACACGATCCACTTCGGGGGCGCGTGGCGGCGCACCTTCGACGAGATCATCCGGCGCGGGGAGCTGATGAGCGACCCGTCGTTCCTGGTGAGCACGCCGTCGGTCACCGAGCCGGCGGCCGCGCCGGCGGGCGGGCACAGCTACTACGTCCTGTTCCCCACCCCGAACCTGACCGCGCCGCTGGACTGGTCGGTCCTCGGCCCGCGGTACCGCGACGAGGTCGTCGCCACACTGGAGCGTGCCGGCTACCCCGGGTTCGGAACGTCGATCGACGTCGAGCAGGTGACCACCCCGGCGGACTGGCGGGCCCGCGGGATGGCCGCCGGCGCGCCGTTCGCGGCGGCGCACACCTTCCGCCAGACCGGCCCGTTCCGGCCGTCCAACCTGGCGCCGGGACTGGCCAACGTGGTGTTCACCGGCAGCGGGACCCGGCCGGGGGTGGGAGTTCCGATGGTGCTGATATCGGGCCGGCTGGCCGCCGAGCGGGTTCTCGGCCGTGATCGTGGCTACCGCACGCGGACACTGAGGGCTATTCCCTGACGCCGCAATGTGTCATTGGGCGTTCGGGGCATCACCCGGGTTTCGTGTCCCCGGAGTTTCGGCGCGGTATTAGGTGAGAACTTCCTGAAGGGCACCTTAGAAGAGGCTTCCGGCCACACTGTCCCGAGTCCGTTGGCACTCGATTCCGCACAGCGTCTGGGAGGATGGCGCCATGAACGAGTGGACGACCGATCCCGGCGTGGCGGCACCCGGCGCGGAGGTCCGGGCGCCCGCCGGCTCGGGTTCGGCGGCCAGCCGTCCGGCCGAGCCCTCCGCGATCGAGGCGGCCAACGACGCGGCCCTGCTCGAGCGGGCGTTGTTCGAGGTCAAGAAGGTCATCGTCGGCCAGGATCACATGGTCGAGCGCATGCTCGTCGCGCTACTGGCCCGGGGGCACTGCCTGTTGGAGGGCGTGCCCGGCGTCGCCAAGACGCTGGCCGTGCAGACGCTGGCGACGGTCGTCGGCGGCTCCTTCGTACGGATCCAGTTCACCAGCGACCTCGTCCCCTCGGACATCATCGGAACGAGGATCTTCCGCAGCAGCCGGGAGACATTCGACATCGAACTCGGCCCGGTCTTCGCGAACTTCGTTCTCGCGGACGAGATCAACCGCGCGCCCGCGAAGGTGCAGTCGGCGCTGCTCGAGGTGATGTCGGAACGGCAGGTATCCCTCGGCGGGGTCACTCACCCGCTGCCGCGGCCCTTCCTTGTGCTGGCGACGCAGAACCCGATCGAGTCGGAGGGCGTCTACCCGCTACCCGAGGCGCAGCGCGACCGCTTCCTGATGAAGGTCAACGTTCCGTACCCGACCGCGGCCGAGGAGCTGGAGATCGTCCGGCGGATGGGCGTGCGGCCGCCCACCGCCGAGGGCGTCCTCGAGCCGGAGTCCCTCATCAGGCTGCAGAACCGCGCGGACGACGTGTTCGTCCACCACGCGATCACCGAGTACGCCGTCCGCCTGGTGCTCGCGACCCGCTCCCCCGCCGACGTCGACCTCCCCGAACTGGCCGGGCACCTCGCGTACGGCGCGTCCCCCCGGGCCTCGCTCGGCCTCATCGCCGCGGCCCGGGCGCTCGCCCTGCTGCGCGGCCGGGATTACGTGGTTCCCGACGACGTGTCCGCGGTCGCGCTCGACGTCCTGCCGCACCGTCTGGTCCTCTCCTACGAGGCGCTGGCCGAGGGGCTCACCGCCGAGGAGATCGCCGGCCGCGTCCTCGACGCGCTGCCGCACCCCCAGGTCGCGCCCCGCCAGCAGGCCGGCGCCGACCACGGGCGCAACGGGCGCATCCCCCCACCGGTCACGCACTCCGGGCGCTGGCGCACCGACCCACGCACCGGCTTCCCCGAGTACTTCGATGGCGGGTCGTCCCGGTGACCGCTCCCCGCGCGGATCCGGCCGCGCCCCAGCCCGCGGCGACGTCGCCGTCGGTCGAGCGGACGCTGCGCGGCCTCGAGCTCACCGTGACCCGCCGGCTGGACGGCATGCTGCTCGGCGATCATCTCGGCCTGCTGCCCGGCCAGGGCACCGAGAAGGCCGAGAGCCGGGAGTACAACGTCGGCGACGACGTCCGCCGGATGGACTGGGCGGTCACCGCGCGGACGACCGTCCCGCACGTGCACGACCTGATCGCCGACCGGGAGCTGGAGACGTGGGCGCTGGTCGACCTGACGGCCAGCCAGGAGTTCGGCACCACCTCGGTCCGCAAGCGCGATCTGGCGATCGCCGCGGTGGCGGCGATCGGCTTCCTCACCGCCCGCACGGGCAACCGGATGGGAGCCGTGGCCCTCACCCCGGCCGGGCCACGGGTCATCCCGGCCCGGCCCGGCCGCCAGGGCCTGCGAACGCTGCTGCGGACCCTGCTGACGGTCCCCGAGGGGGCGCACGACCGGCCGCTGCGCCGGCCCGACCCGGCGGCCGCCACCGATCTCGCCGCCGCGATCGCCGCCCTGGACCGCCCGCGCCGGCGTCGTGGCCTCGCGGTGGTCGTCAGCGACTTCCTCTCCACCGACCTCGACTGGGAACGGCCGATGCGCGTCCTCGCGGCGCGCCACCAGCTCCTCGCGGTCGAGGTCCTCGACCCGGCCGAGCTGACGCTGCCCGCCGTGGGCCTGCTTCCGGTCGTGGACGCGGAGACCGGCGAGCTGGTGGAGGTTCCGACGTCCTCACGGCGACTGCGTGAGCGCTACCGCCTGGCCGCGGCCGAGCACCGCTCCCAGGTCGCCCTCGCGCTGCGCCGGGCGGGCGCCGGGCACCTGGTGCTGCGCACCGACTCCGACTGGCTGATCGACATCGTCCGCTTCGTCTCGGCGAGCCGGACGAGCCGCGGCGCGGCACGACGCCCACCCGTGGACTCGACCCGGCTACCGGGCCACCCGCGATCGCTCCCGCCGGCCACCGGCCGGGGTCGACCCGGGACAGCAGCTGTGGCCGGGGCAGGCGGCCGTCGGGGCAGGCGGGCGGCGGCGCCGTGAGCTTCCTGGCCGGTCACTGGTTGTGGCTCTTCCTCGCCGTCGGCGCGCTGACGGCGGCTTACGTCGTGGTGTCGCTGCGCCGTCGGGTCTACGCCGCGCGGCTGTCGTCGACCGCCCTGCTCTCCAGCGTCCTGCCGCGCCGCCCGCAGTGGTGGCGCCGCCACGTCCCGGCGGCACTGCTGCTGCTCACCCTGGCCGGCCTGGTCGTCTCGATGGCCCGCCCCGCCCGGGCCGAACGGGTGCCACGCGAACGAGCGACGATCATCCTGGCCATCGACGTGTCGAACTCGATGGCCGCCACCGACATCACACCGACCCGGCTCGAGGCGGCCAAGCAGGGCGCCCAGGCCTTCGTCGACCAGCTCCCGCCGCGGATCAACCTCGGGCTGGTGTCGTTCGCGGGCTCGGCGGCCGTCCTCGTCCCCGCCTCGACCGACCGGGAGTCGGTGCGCTCGGGAATCCGCGGGCTGCAGCTCGGCCCGGCGACCGCCGTCGGTGAGGGCATCTACGCCTCCCTGCAGGCGATCGCCACCGCCGGGCAGCGGCTCTCCGACGAGGGGCAGCCACCACCGCCCGCCGCGATCGTCCTGCTCTCGGACGGTGAGACCACACGAGGGCGCCCGAACGCGCAGGCGGCGACGGCCGCGCGCGACGCCGAGATCCCCGTCGACACCATCGCCTACGGCACCTCGGACGGCACCCTCGACGTCGGCGGCCAGCAGATCCCCGTACCGGTCAACGAGGAAGCCCTGCGTGAGCTGGCCGACCAGACAGGCGGCTCGTACCACCGGGCGACCTCCGGTGACGAGCTGCAGTCCGTCTACCGGGGCCTGGGCAGCTCCATCGGTTACCGCACGGAGTACCGGGAGATCACGACCTGGTTCGTCGGCCTCTCCCTCGGGCTCGGGCTGGCCGCCGCCGCGCTCTCACTCGCGCTGTCCTCCCGGCTACCCTGATCCGCCGGCAACGCTGATCCGCCGGGTGCCCTGATCCGCCGCCTGCCCTGATCCGCCGGTTGTGCTGATCCGCCGGCTACGCTGGCTGTTGTGAGCGGCCTGCGCAGCGAGCTGGACGCGGCCGGCATCACCGATCCACGCCTGCGGAGCTCCTACCGCGCCGCCCGCGAGCTGAACGCCGTCCACGGGCGCACCTACTACCTGGCCACCCTCCTGCTGCCACGGTGGAAGCGCCCGCACGTCCACGCCCTGTACGGCTTCGCGCGGTACGCCGACGAGATCGTGGACGACCTCGACTCGACGCTGACCGACGAGGCGAAGGCACAGTGGCTGCGACAGTGGGGCAACCTCTTCCTCACCGCACTCGCCACCGGCTCGGACGAAGTAGGGGTCGGGGTCGACGGGAGCGGGGCAGGCTCCGTCGGTGCCGGGGATGCCGGGGTGCTGCCAGCCGTCCTGCACACGATTCGGCGTTTCGACCTGCCGGTCGCGTACTTCGAGGCCTTCCTGACCTCGATGGCGATGGACCTGACCGTCACCGGCTACGCCACCTGGGACGACCTCATGGTCTACGTCCACGGCTCGGCGGTGGTGATCGGCCTGCAGATGCTGCCCATCCTCGAGCCCGTCGACGCCTCGGCGGAACCGTACGCCCGCGACCTCGGCGCCGCCTTCCAACTCGCGAACTTCCTCCGCGACGTCGGGGAGGACCTGCGCCGCGGCCGCGTCTACCTTCCGCAGACGTCCCTGGACCTGTTCGGAGTCACCAGGGAGCGCCTCGCCACCGGGGTGGTCGACGGCCCCGTGCGCCGGCTGCTGACCCACGAGATCGCCCGTGCGCGGGAGCTGTTCCGCTCGGCCCGACCGGGCATCCGGCTGCTGCACCCGACGTCCCGCGACTGCCTCTGGACCGCGTTCCACCTCTACGGCGACATCCTGGACGAGATCGAACGCGCCGACTACCAGATCCTCGACCGACGGGTATCCGTCGGCCTGGGCCGCCGCCTCACCGTCGCCACGCCGGCCCTGATCCGCGCCACCCGCTCCCGCCGCCATCCCTCGACGAGCTAAGCCGCCCCACCAGCCCCCACATCACGGCTGGCTCAGAGCAGGTCGCGGCTCAGAGCAGGTCGCGACCGCCGAGGTAGGGGCGCAGTACCTCGGGCACCCTGACCTGGTGGTCGGCGGTCTGGAAGTTCTCCAGGATCGCGGCCAGCAGGCGGGGCGTGGCCACCGCGGTGTTGTTGAGGGTGTGCGCGAAACGTACGTTGCCGTCCGCGTCGCGGTAGCGCAGGTTCGCCCGGCGGGCCTGCCAGTCGTGCAGCGTCGAGCAGCTGTGGGTCTCCCGGAACAGGTCGAGGGTGGGGAACCACGTGTTGATGTCGTTCRTCCGGAACTTGCCCAGGCCCATGTCCCCGGTCGAGCACTCGACGACCTCGTAGTGCAGGCCCAGGTCGGCCAGGATGTGCTCGGCCGTAGCCAGCAGCTCCGCGTGCCAGCGGGCTGACTCCGCCGGGTCGTTCACGCACAGGACGAACTGCTCGACCTTCTCGAACTGGTGTACCCGCAGTAGCCCGCGGACGTCCCGGCTGGCGCTGCCGATCTCGCGCCGGAAGCACGGCGAGATGCCAGCGTAGCGGATCGGCAGGCGCCTGGCGTCGATGATCTCCCCGGCGTGCAGGCCGACCAGGGCCACCTCCGCCGTCCCGGCGAGGAACGCGTCGTCGGCGGGGATCTCGTAGATCTCCTCGCGGGCCTTCGGGAGCATGCCCGTACCGACGAGCGGGCCCTCCTTGACCAGCGCGGGGACCGACACCGGGGTGAAGTCCCGCTCGCGCAGCAGGTCGAGGGCGTAGGAGTGGACCGCCCGCTCGAGCATGACCATGTCGCCGACCAGGGCGTACGCCCGCTCACCGGCGACCCTGCGGGCCCGGGCGAACTCGGCCCAGCCGCGCTTCTCGGCGAGCTCGGTGTGGTCGATCGGGGTGAAGTCGAACTCCGGGCGGGTGCCCACGGTGCGGACCACCACGTTCGCGGACTCGTCCGGGCCGACCGGGGCGCCCTCCCAGGGGATGCCCGGGGTGAGCAGCATCAGCTCGGACATCCGCGTGCTCGTCCGGGTGAGCTGCTCGCGCAGGTCACGGAGCTGCCGGTCGAACTCGGCGTGCTCGGCACGCAGCTCGGCGCGGCGCGCCTCGTCAGCCTTGGCGAACTGCTTGGCGAAGGACTTGCGCCGGGCCTGGGCCTCGTCGACCTCGAACTGCAGCTTGCGGTTCTCTTGGTCGAGCTGGAGCAGTTCGTCGACGTCGAGGTCGACGCCCTTGAGGCGGACAGCCTCCTTCACGGCGTCGGGATTTTCCCGGATGAAGCGCTTGTCGAGCATGAATTCGTGTCAGCCTTCGTATCGGTTCCCTGTGCGCAGACGCTATCAGTCGCCTCCCCGGACCCCCTGCCGTAAGGGCCCGCCGCGCCCGGCTCGGCACACCGGTTTCCACGGCATTCCCCCCGCGTACCCTGTGTGACGGCGGTGCGCCCGGTCACGCCCTCGGGTTCCGTGTCGCACCGACGCCCCGGACGGACTACGCGCGGCTCACAGGTCGCGCACAGGTCCGGATGCGCACACTCGTGGCGGACCGGTGCCGGCACGCTGACGAGGATTGCCGGCCGGGGCCGATCACCTGATGGACGGATGACCTGGTGACGACCTGATGACCATCCGGTAGTCACGCTGACGAGGAGCGGGAGGCCGGCGAGGGTGTCGAGCACGAAGGAACGGCGGCAGCGCGAGATAGCCGCCGCGCGGGCGGCGCGCCAGGCGCAGCGCCGCCGCCAGGCGTACCAGCGACGGCAACGCCGCCTGACGATCGTCGCGGCGGTGGCCGTGGTGGCCATCGTCGGCTCGGTGATCGCCGCGGTCCTGCTCAGCGGCGGCGGGGACAACGACAATCTCAGCGCGACCGATCCCGCGGCCAACCCGTCGGCGTCGGCGGCACCGGCGGTGCCGGCCGGGCAGACGAGCAAGGTCGGTGACTGCGTCTACACCTCGAGCGGCGAGTCGCCGTCCCGCCCGGTGGGGCTCCCGACGGCCGCCGCCACGGTGAACAAGGCCCCCGCCACCATGGTCATCACCACCGACCAGGGCACGATGACGGCCGCGCTCGACGCGGACAAGGCTCCCTGCACGGTGAACGCGCTGCGCACGCTCGCCGAGGCGGGCTTCTACAACGACACCGCCTGCCACCGGCAGACGGGTGGCGCCGACGCCGGCATCAACGTGCTGCAGTGCGGGGATCCGACCGGCAGTGGGATGGGCGGCCCGGGCTTCGGCTACGCCAACGAGAACACCGAGGGCGTGAACTACAACCGGGGTGTCCTGGCCATGGCGCACAGCAGCCAGCCGGACAGCAACGGCAGCCAGTTCTTCATCAACTACGCCGACCCGAGCCAGCAGGGCGCCGCGGCGCTCGCCGGCGGCTACACCGTCTTCGGCCACATCACCGAGGGCCTCGACGTCCTGGACAAGCTGACGTCCCCGGGTGTCGAGGGCGGCGGGTCGGACGGCGCGCCGGCCAGCAAGCCGCAGATCAAGTCGATCGAGATCACCCAGGGGCCCTGACCTCGATCCGCCCCATCGCCCCGCCGCCCCGCCCCGGACTGACCGCCCGGGACGGGGCGGCGGAACAACCTGGACGGACGAGGACCGGCGCGCTGGACGAGGCCGACGGAGGGTCGCCGGGCTGGGTCTGACCGGGGTCGGCGGGGCGGCTCAGCCGGCCCAGCGGCGCATCGTGTCGATCCGGGCCTGAAGCTGGGCCGTGCTGGCCTGGGCGCTCGGCGGGCCGCCGCAGGAGCGGCGCAGCTCGGCGTGGATCATCCCGTGCGGCTTTCCGGTGCGATGGTAGTGCGCGGCGACAAGCTTGTTCAGCTCGCGCCGCAGGTCGCCGATCTGCTCGTGGACGGGCCGGTCGGCCGGGTCGGTGCCCGCCTCCCCCTGCCGCGCGGCCGGCACCACGGGTTCGCCGGCCGCGGGCCGCGCCTTCGCCGCGGCGGCCTGCTGCGCCGCCTGGCGCTGGCGCAGCAGGGTCGCGACCTGGTCGGGCTCGAGCAGGCCCGGCAGACCCAGGAAGTCCTCCTCCTCGAGGGAGCCGGAGGCCGCCGGCGTGCCGAACTCGCCGCCGTCGAAGATCACCCGGTCGAGCTGGGCGGAGGAGCCGAGCGCGGTGAACAGGGTGTCGGGCTTTTCGGGGGTGTCGCGGCGGCGGTTGGCCTCGCGCAGCGCGTCGTCGTCGAACGCGTCCGGCTCACGCTGCGGTTTGTCGAGCGCGTGGTCGCGCTGGACCTCCATCTCGCCGGCGAGTGCCAGCAGCGACGGGACGCTGGGCAGGAACACCGACGCCGTCTCCGAGCGTCCGCGGCCACGGACGAACCGGCCGACGGCCTGGGCGAAGTACAGCGGCGTCGAGGCCGAGGTGGCGTACACGCCAACCGCCAGGCGGGGGACGTCCACGCCCTCACTGACCATGCGGACGGCGACCATCCACCGGTCCGTCGACTCACGGAACGTGGCGATCTTCGTGCTGGCGGTCGGGTCGTCGGAGAGGACGATCACGGGAGACACGCCGGTGATCCGCCGCAGCAGGCCGGCGTAGGCGCGGGCGTTGGTGTGGTCGGTCGCGATGACCAGGCCTCCGGCATCCGGCATCCCGCCCCGGCGCACCTGGGAGAGCCGGGTGTCGGCGGCGGCCAGGACCGCGGGCATCCAGTCTCCGCGGGGGTCGAGGGCCGTGCGCCACGCTGCCGCGGTCTGCTCGCTGTTCAGCGGCTCGCCGAGCCGGGCGCTGAGCTCCGCGCCGGCGCTGGTGCGCCAGGACATCTCACCCGAGTAGGCGAGGAAGAGCACGGGACGGACCACACCGTCACGCAGCGCCTCGGCGTAGCCGTAGGAGGAGTCCGCGACGCTGCGCGTCACGCCCTCGGCGTCGGGCAGGTAGGTCACGAACGGGATCGGGTTGACGTCGGACCGGAACGGGGTTCCGGTGAGCGCGAGCCGGCGGGCGGCCGGCTCGAACGCCTCCCGGACCGCCTCGCCCCAGGACAGGGCGTCGCCCGCGTGGTGGATCTCGTCGAGGATCACCAGCGTGCGGCGCGCGGCCGTGCGCATGCGGTGCAGGGCGGGGTGCGCGGCGACCTGGGCGTAGGTGACCGCGACCCCGGTGTAGTCCGACGCGGTGGCGCCGGCCGAGTTGCGGAAGGTCGGGTCCAGGTCGATCCCGACCGCGGAGGCGGCGTTGGCCCACTGCCGCTTGAGGTGCTCGGTCGGGGCGACCACGGTCACCGAACGCACCTCGCCCGCGGCCAACAGGTCGGCGGCGATCTCCAGCGCGAATGTCGTCTTGCCGGCGCCCGGGGTCGCGACGGCCAGGAAGTCGCGGCCGCCGGACGCGCTGCGCGACCGGTAGGTCTCCAGGGCTGCGCGTTGCCATGCCCGCAGGGGCCGGGCCTCGCCGCGCGCGCGGGGGCCTCGCCCGCTGGGGCCTTGCCCGCTGGAGCTCTGAGGCAGGGGTCCGACTCTCACGACATCAGACTCTATGGTGGTGCGCCAGCCGGACGACGACGCCGCGCACCTCGGCGCCACCCGGCCACTCCCTGTGGGCAGCTCAACCGGTGCCATGATTTGTCGCTTTCTTGTCACCGAAGGACCACACAGGGGGTATCACCGTCTTTGCTAACTCAGGGTTAAGCTCCTGAAGTCAACCGCTTGACTCGGAGGTCCCGATGCAGCGCTCGACAGGACCGTCGGCTGGTCGCGCCACGCCGAGGACTGCGCAGGCGAACGACCACAGGCCGGCATCGGCCGGGATCACCCGCACTCCGAACGTGCGGTTGCGTACCTGCCGGGAGGAACGCGGTTGGTCGCAGGAACGACTGGCCAGTGAGATCCGGCGTTTTTCCGTCATACACGAGGGCCGTGAGGCCGGCGTGACGGGAAATATGATCTGCAAATGGGAGAAGGGCGATAAAAAGCCCAGCCTTCGTTACCAGCGGCTCCTGCGGGCCCTGTTCGAGCGGTCGTCGGCGGAGCTCGGCTTCGTGGACGACGACCCCAACACTGGGCTTCCGGCGCACGCGTCCGGCGCGGACAAGGCCTCCCGGGAGATCGTGCCGGCCGGCACGCTGCTCCTGCAGGCCGCCGAGGCCGACGCCGGCCTGCACAACGCTCTCCCGGTGGAGCGGCGCGGGTTTCTGCGGCTGTTCGCGGCGGCCGGCGGTGTCGCGGTCGTCCCGCTGGGCATGGGTGGCGACGACGCGCCCTGGGAGCGGCTGTCCGCCGCGCTGCGCCGGCGCACCACGGTCACCCCCGAGCTCGCGGACGAGCTGAGCCGCTGCACCGCGGGCCTGTACGGCCTCGAGGAGCGGGTTCCGGCCCGGGCCCTGTTCCCCCGGGTCACCGGGCATCTGGGGACGCTCACGCAGCTCCTGGAGTCCAGCGGCCGCTCGCCGGTCCGCCGGGACCTCGCCTCCACGGCCGGCGAGACCGCCGCCCTGGCCGGTTGGCTCGCCTTCGACATGAACGACGTCCCCTCGGCCCTGGCCTACTACCGGGTCGCCATCGAGGCTGCGCGGGAGGCCGACGACAGCGCGCTGTGGGCCTGCGTGCTGGGCTACGAGAGCTATCACAGCGCGGGCATCGGCCGTCACGACCAGGCCTGCGCACTGCTGGCCGAGGCGCAGCGCCGCGCCGCGACGGGCAGCACCGTCATGACGAAGGCCTGGCTGGCCGGGCGGGAGGCCGAGGAGCAGGCGGCCCGCGGTGAGGGGCGGGCCGCGCTGGCCGCCCTCGACCGCGCCCAGGACGCGTTCGACCGCGCCGACGACGGCGACCGGGTCTGGACACAGTTCTTCGACCGCGGCCGTCTGGACGGCATCAAGGTCACGACCTACACCCGGCTGCGGCGCCCGGCCGCGGCCCACGCGGCGGCGACCGAGGCACTGCGCGCCACCACCCCGCACAGCGGCACCAAGAAGCGGTCCCTGCTGCTCGGTGACATCGCCGAGGTCCACATCCAGCGCCGGGAGATCGAGGCCGCCACCCAGTACGCGACCGAGTCGCTCGCCATCGTCGCGGCGACCGACTTCTCCCTCGGGCTGACCAGGGTCCGCCGCGTCCGGGAGCATCTGCGGCCCTGGCAGCAGACGCAGGCCGTCCGCGACCTCGACGAGCAGCTCCGCGCGCTCACCTGAGCGCCCCCGCGGCCGGCGCCCACCGGAGGCCGGCTGCCGGGCACATCCCGGCAACCGGGCGGCCCGGATGTCGGGATGTCTCAGCGCCGGGATGTCTCAGTTGTGGACCGTCGGTTCGGTCTCCGCCGAGATCCAGTCGAGATAGTCCGTATGCCCATGCACGATCGGAGTCGCAATGATCTCCGGCGTCTCGTAGGGATGCGCGGCGGAGAGCTCCGTGATCAGCTCGGTCACCCGGTCGGTAGTTGTTTTGGCGAGACACAGCCATTCCTCGGACTGTTCGATCTCGCCGTTCCAGCGATAAGTGCTCCGAATCGGCCCGACCACCTGGAAACAGGCGGCGAGGCGCCGCTCGACGAGAGCCCTGCCGATACGATCCGCGGCGTCCGGTGAGTCGATGCTCGTGATGACCTGAAGGTATCCCACGCGTACTCCCACCCATCACCGATGGCTACACGGGATACTCTACATCGTATCTCCCGCGCCACCGTCGATTTTCCGCGACGGCGGCGACAGGCACATTCGACGCGATCTCCACCGCTGCCCGGAATGCGGGGAAACGCGACTTCCGGGGTCATAGCGACACGGAGAGCATAAATCTCCCGGGTGGCCACGCGGCGTCATACCGTTGTTTGACATGCCCGGTAACAGTCGTACACGCCGCCTACCCCGCGCACGGCCGCCAGCACGCGGTCGAGCTGGTCCGGGCCGGTGACCTCGATGGTGAAGCGAGCGCGCGCCACCCTGTCCTCGGATGTCGACGTGGACGCTGCCCGCACCGAGGCGGAGGTGTCCGAGAGGACCTCGGTGATATCCGCCAGCAATCCGTAGCGGTCGAACGCCTCCACGGCGATTTCCGCGGGGAAGGTCTGACTCTCCGGAGCGGTCCACCCCTTGACGGTCACCTGCTCGCGCGAGGACGCCGAAGCGGCGACGTTCGCGCATTCCTGCCGGTGAAGAGAGACCGAGCTGCTGTGCGTGGTGAAGCCGACGACCGTGTCGCCCGGGAGCGGAAGACAACATCGCGCGAGCCGCACCGGCACATCCGCGCCGTCGATCTCGGCGAAGCCCGCCCAGTTCTGTGTTCCCCGGCGCGCGGAACCGTCACCTCCCGCGGACGAGGCGGATTCCCAGCCCTGGGAACTCCCCGTGCCGGGCCCGTCCGGGCCACCCGGGCGATCACCACGCTGTGCCGCGGTGGAACGCCGCGTACGCCGCGCGCCCCGGGACAGCGCGCTGTCCTCCCCTGAGCCCCTGGAGCCACCGGAACGGGCGTCTCGGCCCTGACCACCAGACCCTCCCGGGCCGGCGGCGGCGCCCAAAGAGGCACTGTCGCCCGAAGTGGCGCTGTCACCCGATCTCACGGATTCCTGCGGACCGGCCGTGCCATTCAATGCGGCCGCGCCGTTCAGCCCGACGGAACCGTTCAATCCGGCGGGTTCGCCCGAGATAATCGAACCGCCCAGGGAAGCCGCGCCGCCGGTACGTGGAGAACCGGCGCGCATTGTCGAACCACCGGAATGGGCGCGCGACGAGCCCGCGGTCCCGTCGACGCCGCCCCGGGGACCATTCGGGTCGACCGTGTCCGCCACCCGGGCGGGCTGCGCGGACGGGCGCAGCCGGGTGACCCGCCCGCCGCCCCCCGCGCCCGCTCCCCGGGCTGTCCACGGCGCGCCCGCGGCGCGGGCGTCGGAGGCCGCACGCTCGGTCACCACCAGCGACCGGTCCGCGGCCGCCTGGGTGGCCCGGGCCTGCGCGTCGCGTCGCTGCCGGGCCAGCCGCTTGCGGATCCGGACCCGGGCGCGGGACGTCCGCACGAACTCGAGCCAGTCCTCGCTCGGGCCGGCGCCGGGCAGGTTCGAGGTGAGGATCTCGACGACGTCGCCGTTGCGCAGCCGGGTGTGCAGCGGCACGAGCCGGCCGTTCACCCGGGCTCCGATGGCCCGGTGGCCGACGTCGGTGTGGACCGCGTAGGCCACGTCGACCGGCGACGAGCGCGCCGGCAGGGCGATCATCTTGCCCTTGGGGGTGAAGGTGAGCACCTCGTCGGAGTTCAGGTCGGACGACAGCGACTCCAGGAACTCCCCCGGGTCGACGGTGTCGACCTGCCAGTCGAGCAGGCTGTGCAGCCAGGAGAGCCCTTCGAGGCGGGCGCCGTCCGCGCCGGGGCCGACGGGCTTCGCGACGATCCCGGTCTCGGCCAGGCGGTGCATGGACGGGGTCCGGATCTGGATGTCGATCGTGCGCCCGGTCTCGTCCATCACGCTGGTGTGCAGGCTCTGGTACATGTTGAACTTGGGGGTCGCCACGAAGTCGCGCAGCCGCCCGGGCACCGGTCGCCAGATCCCGTGGATGACACCCAGCGAGGCGTAGCAGTCCGTGATGTCGTCGACGAGCACGAGCACCCGGACGATGTCGTTGTAGTCGCGCGGTTGGCGGCCGCGTTCCTGGCCGCGCTTGTAGATCGAGAAGATGTGGCTGGTCCGGATGGACACCGCGCCGTCCACCCGGGCCTCGGCGAGGCCGGCGCGCATCCGCGTGACCATCGCGGCGAGCACACCGCTCGCCCGCTCGGCGGTGGTGAAGTCGTCGACGACGGTGGAGATCCGGCGGTGCTCCTCGGGGTCGAGCACCGCGAACGCGCGGTCCTCGAGCTCCCGTTTGATCACGCTCACCCCGAGGCGGTGCGCCAACGGAGCGAGGACCTCGAGCGTGACCCGGGAGATCTTCTGCTGCTTGGCCGGTGACATGAAGCCGAGGGTCCGCATGTTGTGCAGCCGGTCGGCGATCTTGATGACCAGGACGCGGTAGTCGCGGGCGAGCGCGACGATCAGCTTGCGCAGCGTCTCGGCCTCGGCGGCCTCACCGAAACGCATCTTGTCGAGCTTGGTGACACCGTCGACGAGGTTGGCGACCTCCCCGCCGAACTCTGCGGCGACCGACTCGAGGGTGTAGCCGGTGTCCTCGACCGTGTCGTGCAGCAGCGCGGCGATCAGGGTCGTCGTGTCGACACCGAGCTCGGCGAGCACCTCGGCGACGGCCAGCGGATGGCTGATGTACGGGTCGCCGCTGCGCCGGGTCTGGCCGGCGTGCAGGCCGTCCGCCACCGAGTAGGCGCGGATCACCGCGCTGATGTCGGCCCTGGGATGGAAGTCCCGGTGCGCCTCGACGAGATCGCGCAGCTCGGGGGGCACCTGCGGGGTGCGCGGCGCGGCCATCCGGCGGGCCAGGTGCGCCAGGCGCATGCTGGCCTGGCGGGCCGCGGCGATCGTCCGGGAGTCCGCGTCACCGTCCGCCCTGGACAGTGCGGGCAGTGCGGGCGAGAAGCCGCCGCCCGCCGGCAGACCCGCTCCCGCGGCCTCAGCATTCACGGCGTGCCCCCTCGCAGTCAGCTCTGTGCGTCCGAGGTGACTCGGAAACAGTCGTACACACCGTCGGTGGATCTGACGGCGTCGAGGATGTGACCGAGATGCTTGGCGTCGCCCATCTCGAAGGTGAACCGGCTGACCGCCACCTGCTCGCGCGTCGTGGTGACCGACGCGGAGAGGATGTTGACGTGGTGGTCGGACAGCACCCTGGTCACATCGGAGAGCAGCCGGGTCCGGTCCAGCGCCTCCACCTGGATCACCACCAGGAAGACCGAGCCCGATGACGGCGCCCACTCCACCTCGACCGTCCGGTCGTGCGGGCCGCCCCGCAGGCCGGCGAGGTTGACGCAGTCGGCGCGGTGCACCGACACGCCCTTGCCCCGGGTGACGAAGCCGGCGATGGCGTCGCCGGGCATCGGCGTGCAGCAGCGGGCCAGCTTGGCCCACACGTCCGGGGAACCGGTGACGAGCACGCCGGCGTCACCGGTGGCCCGGCGCAGGGCCCGGATCGGCAGCTCGATCTCGGCCGCGTCCTCCTCGGCGCCCTCGGGACCGCCGAGCCCCTGTAGCAGCCGGTTCACCACCGCCTGCGCGCTGATGTTCTTCTCTCCGACCGCCGCGTACAGCGCCGCGACGTCGGCGTAGCGCATGTCCTTCGCCAGGGTCAGCAGCGCGTCGCCGGTCATCAGGCGGGCCAGCGGGAGGCCGTGACGGCGCATCGCCCGGCCGATCGCGTCCCGGCCGGCGACGATCGCGTCCTCGCGGCGCTCCCGGGCGTGCCACTGGCGGATCTTCGTCCGGGCGCGGGACGAGTGGACGAAGGTCAGCCAGTCCTCGCTCGGGCCGGCCGAGTGGGCCCGCGAGGTGAAGACCTCGACCGTGTCGCCGTTCTCCAGCGCGGTGTCGAGCGCCGCGAGCCGGCCGTTGACCCGGGCGCCGACGCACTGGTGGCCGATGTCGGTGTGTACGGCGTAGGCGAAGTCGATCGGCGTCGACCCGACCGGCAGCGGGATGACGTCGCCCTTCGGCGTGAAGACGAAGACCTCGTCGTCGGCCATGTCGAAGCGCAGGCTGTCGAGGAACTCCCCCGGGTCGGCCGTCTCGCGCTGCCAGTCCAAAATCTGGCGCAGCCAGTTGCGCAGGTTCGGGTCGGTGCCCCCGGCGCCGCTGTTCGCGGCGGCCCGCCGCGACGCCGACGAGCCCGACGAGCGGGAGCCGCCGGACCGGGAGCCCGCGCCGGAGCCGTCCTCCTTGTACTTCCAGTGCGCCGCGATGCCGTACTCGGCCCGGTTGTGCATCGAGTGCGTGCGGATCTGCAGCTCGACCGGCTTGCCCTCGGGCCCGATGACCGTCGTGTGCAGCGACTGGTACATGTTGTACTTGGGCATCGCGATGTAGTCCTTGAACCGGCCCGGGATCGGCTTCCAGTTCGCGTGGACGGTGCCCAGCGCCGCGTAGCAGTCCCGCACCGAGTCGACCAGGACCCGGATGCCGACGAGGTCGTAGATGTCCTCGAAGGACCGGCCGCGGACGACCATCTTCTGGTAGATCGAGTAGTAGTGCTTCGGCCGGCCGGTCACCACGGCCTTGATCCTCGCCTCGGCCAGCTGCGTCTGCACCTGCGTGGACGTCTCGGTGAGGTAGACGTCGCGGCTGGGTGCCCGGTCGGCCACAAGGCGGACGATCTCGTCGTAGCGCTTCGGGTACAGCGCCGCGAAGGCCAGGTCCTCCAGCTCCCACTTGAGGGAGTTCATCCCGAGGCGGTGGGCCAGCGGCGCGTAGATCTCCAGCGTCTCGCGCGCCTTGCGCTCCTGCTTGTGCTCGGGCAGGAAGCGCAGCGTCCGCATGTTGTGCAGGCGGTCAGCGAGCTTGACCACCAGGGCCCGCGGGTCGCGCGCCATGGCGACGACCATCCGGCGGATGGTCTCGGTCTGCGCGGCCTCGCCGACCTTGACCCGGTTGAGCTTGCTGACGGCGTCGACGATCTGCAGCACCTGCGGGCCGAACTCGGCCTCGATCGTCTCCGGCGGGAGGTCGGTCTCCTCCAGGGTGTCGTGCAGCAGCGCGGCGCACAGCGTCGGGATGTCCATGCCGAGATCGGCCAGGATGCTGGCGACCGCGATCGGATGGGTGATGTACGGGTGCCCGGAGAAACGGACCTGCCCGGCGTGGGCCGCGTCGGCCACCTCGAACGCCCGCTGCACCGGCCCGATGTCCATCCGCGGGTGGTTCGCGACCAGCCCCCGCAGCACCGGATCCAGCGACGAGGGCGGCGTGGCGCGGTGCGCCCCCAGCCGGGAGAAGCGGCGGACCCGGCGAGGCAGCGGAGGCGACTCGTGGCCCAGCCGCGGCACCACCGGCGAGCCGCTCTCGGCGTCCTCTCCGGTGGCGTCCGGGACGGGCGAGGACCCCGACCCGCCCTCGGCGCCGTCGCGGCCGCCGTGCGCGGCGGACGGCCCGGTGCGCGGGAGCTGGCCGCCCGCGAGCGGCGTGCGGTCGGCGGTGGACGGCGTGCGGTCGGTCGCGGACAGGGCAGCCTGGACCGGCCGCGTATCCCCGGCGGATGACGCGGCCGTCGGCACGGATCCGGTGGTCACCGGCGCCTCAGGCACAGGCCGCTCCTGCTTAGCACTTCAGCCGTGGCACGGATGTGCGAAGGGCTCCTGACGTCGAGGTTAACGCTGCGGGGGCGCCGGGCCTTCCGCAACCCCGCCCGGCCAGGGGCGCGCCGGAGGCCGGCGGGCAGGCCGTTCGCGTCAATGCCGAGCGCCGGTCACGAACCGTGACCGGACACGGGCAACGCGCCGGACACGGTCAGATCTTCATGATCGAGGTGATGTCGAGCGTGCCGGTCCGGTCGCGCCCGGAGAGGAAGGTCAGCTCCATCAGCACCGCCAGCCCCACCACGTCGGCGCCGCACCCGCGCAGCAGGGTGTGCGCGGCGGCCGCGGTGCCGCCGGTGGCGAGCACGTCGTCGACGATCAGGACCCGCTCACCCGTCGGGACGGCGTCCTCGTGGATCTCCAGGACGGCCGTCCCGTACTCCAGCGCGTACGCCTCGCTGCGGGTCCGGCCGGGCAGCTTGCCCTGCTTGCGGATCGGGACGATGCCGGCGCCGACCCGGTCGGCGACCGGGGCGGCCAGCAGGAAGCCACGCGCCTCGATGCCGGCGATCGTGGTGGCGCCCAGCCCGCGGGCGAGGTCCGCCAGCGCACCGACGACCACTCCGAAGGCGGCCGGGGTCGAGAGCAGCGGGGTGATGTCCTTGAAGACGACTCCCGGCTTGGGGAAGTCCATGACGTCGCGCACGTGGGCGCCCAGCACGGCCTCGGCCGCGCTCAGGTCCGGCTGGCTGTCGACGCTTGTCATCGTGGTGACCTCTCCGATCTTCGTTGTCGCCGCCCCGCGGGCGGCGGTTCGCGCCGATGTCGTGCCGGTCGTGGTTCTGCCGGTCGTGGTTCTGCCTCTGTTACTCCGTCGCGGCGAGCCGCCCCTAGCGTCGCTTCTTGCCGCTCGGGCGGCCGCGCTGGGACGGTTTGCGGTTCGGGGCGCGGCGCTGGGCCGACGGCATGCCACCACGCCCGGCCGCGCCGCTGGCGGCCCCGGCCGGGGCCGTGCGCATCCCGGTGGCGATGCCGACAGTGTCCGCCGGATCCCGGCCGTCGTCGCGCCGGTCCGAGTCCGGGTCGGCCAGTGGGACGGCCGTCTCCGGATCCGCGCCGCGGCGCGCCGCCGGCCGGCCGGCGCCCCCGGACTCGGTCGTCTTGGCCGCGCGGGCGGCGCTCGCCCGCGCCCGCAGCACCCGGGCGTCGAGTGCCTTCACCGCCGGCTCACCGCGCTTGAGGTCGACCAGCAGCGGGGTGGCGAAGAACAGCGAGGAGTAGGTGCCCGAGGCGATGCCGACGAACTGGGCGAGGGCGAGGTCCTTGAGCGTGCCGGCGCCCAGCAGGCCGGCGCCGACGAACAGCAGCGAGGCCACCGGGATGAGCGCGATCAGGGACGTGTTCAGCGAGCGGACCAGCGTCTCGTTGAGCGCGTCGTTGGTCGCCTCGGCGTAGGTGCGCCGCGAGGACGTCGCCATCCCCGCCGTGTTCTCGCGGACCCGGTCGAAGACGACCACCGTGTCGTACAGCGAGAAGCCGAGGATGGTCAGGACGGCGATGACCGTGGACGGGGTGACCTCGAAGCCGACGAGCGAGTAGACACCCATCGTGACGATGAGGTCATGGATGAGCGCGGCCATCGCCGCCGCCGCCATCTTCCACTCGAACCGGATCGACAGATAGATCATCACCAGGACGAGGAACACGATCAGGCCCTGGATCGCCTTGCTCGTGATCGTCGATCCCCAGGACGACCCGACGGTCGAGACGGCGATGTCCTCGTCCGGGTTGGCGACGTGGAAGTTCGTCGCGAAGTCCTTCTGCAGCGCCTCGGTCTGCTGGTCGGTCAGCGTGGGCGTCTGCACCCGGAACTGGCGGGACGTCTCGAGCTGCTGGACGACGCTGTCGGACGTGTCGATCCCGTTCTTGCTCAGAAGGCTGTCGACCTGCTCGACCGTCCCGCCGTTCGACGGGAACTGGAAGACGGCGCCGCCGGAGAACTCGATACCGAGGGAGAATCCCCGGAAGATCATGCTGAGGGCGCAGATCGTGATCAGCACGCCGGACACGATGTACCAGACACGGCGACGGCCGACGAAGTCGACGCTGAACTCGCTGCGGTAGAGCCGACCTATCAACGACATGTCAGTGCTCCCGCCTCTGTCCGGCCGTGCGTCGGCCCGCCACCCGCGGCCCCGTGCCCGGCTTCTCGAGCCGGGGTCCTGGATCCGGCGGGTCAAGGTCACCGGCGGCCCGTGGGCCGCCGTCCTCGGCGCCGGGAGCGCTCGCGTCCGCGCGCCGGGTCAGTCGCGGCCGGTCCGCCGCGACGGCACCGCCGGTCGACCGCACCATCAGGCCGGAGAAACGGTTGGTACTGAACAACGGCCGCCGGACCAGCGCGGTGACCAGCGGACGGGTGAAGATGAACATGATCAGGACGTCGATGAGCGTCGACAGGCCGAGGGTGAAGGCGAAGCCCCGGACCGACCCGACCGACAGGACGTAGAGCACCGCCGCGGCGAGGAAGGACACGGTGTCCGCGGACAGCATGGTGCGCCGGGCCGCCGGCCAGGCCCGTTCGACGGAGGTCCGTACGCTGCGGCCGGCCCGGACCTCGTCCTTGATCCGTTCGAAGTAGACGACGAACGAGTCGGCTGTCACACCGATCGACACGATCAGTCCGGCGATGCCGGCGAGCGTCAGGGTGAACCCGATCGCGTCGCCGAGCAGGACGACCGAGGCGTAGATGAGCGCCGCGCTGACCCCCAGCGAGGCGATCACGACGATGCCCAGCGCCCGGTAGTACAGGAACGAGTAGATGATCACCAGGCCGAGCCCGATGGCGCCGGCCAGCAGCCCGCCGTGCAGTGACTCGCGGCCCAGGGTCGGGGAGACCGACTCGGCCTGCGAGCGCTCGAAGGCCAGCGGCAGCGCGCCGAAGCGCAGGACGTTCGCGAGGTCCTCGGCGTCGGACTGGGAGAAGCTCCCCGAGATCTGCGCCGAGCCGGCGATCCGCTCGTTCGTCTGCGGCGCCGACTGGACGATGCCGTCGAGCACGATCGCGACCTGGTTGCCGATCGTCTTCTCGGTCAGGTTCGTGAACTTGGTCTGGCCGGAGCCGGTGAAGTCGACGTTGACGACCCACTGGCCGGTGGTGACGCTCGTGCTTCCGCCACCGCTGCTGAGCAGGCCCGCCGAGGCGGTGGACACGTCGGTACCCACGAGGGCCGCGGGCTGGAGCAGGTACTTGGTCGTCCCGTTGCGGTCGCAGGCGGCGATCCAGTCCTCGGGGCGGTCCAGGCTCACCGAGGTGCTCCGCACGCCGGTGGCCGAGCAGGTGAGGTTGGCGAACTTGTCCGCGACGTCGGCGGGCGGCGTCGGCGCGTTCGGGTCGACCGCCGCGTTCGGATCGGTCACGGCCGGACTGGTCGCGGCCGGGTCGGTCGCGGCCGGCTGTGTGGCGGCGGGCGCGCTGGCCGTGGGAGCGGCGGCCGGCGCGGGCGAGGCGGACTGGTTGGTCGCGGCCGCGAGCTCGATGCGGGGCCCGGAGCTCCCGGACCCGCTCGTGAAGCTGGCGGGCTGGGCCACCAGGCCGGGCTGCTCGCCGATGCCCGGGGCGGGCCCGAGCGCGGCGGGCCGCTGCGAGGCGGGCGCGGTGGCCGTCGGCGCCGGCGCGATGTCGGCCGGAGCGGGTGTGGCGCCCGGCGTCGGCGTCGCACCCGGCGTCGGCGTCGCACCCGGGGCGGGTGTCGCACCCGGGGCGGGTGTCGCGGCCGGCGCGGGAGCCGACTGCGCGACGTCGGCCCGGTAGACCTCGCGGAAGCGCAGCTCAGCGGTCTGGCCCACCAGGTCGACGACGTCGTTGCGGCCGCGGCCCGGCACGGAGATCTCGATGGTGTTACCCGCGCGGCGGACCTCGGCCTCGGCCACGCCGAGGCCGTCCACCCGCTCACGGATGATGTCCACGGCCTTGTTGAGAGCCCCGTTGTCGACCGATCCGCCGGTGATCGAACGCGGGGTGAGGATGACGCTTGTCCCGCCCTGGAGGTCCAGGCCGAGCTTGGGCGTCCAGACCCCGGTGACGGCCATCAGGCCATAGAGGACGGCGAGCAGAGCACCGAGTACTCCGAGCCGGGCGCCGACGGAGACGCCTCCGGAGGCTCGTGCCGAGCGACGTGCCAACGCCAAGTCCCTTCCTCACACACCGTCACCGATCCCGGCGGCGCTCAACGATTCCGAACGAGTGTCACCGAGGGTACGTTCCGACGGCCCGGCTGTGACACCACCGGCTGCCGACAGGCGCGTGACGGTCAGCGACGGCAGGCACCACGGCCGCACCACAGACCCCTAGCGGCCGCCCGCGCGCCCCCTGAACCGGGCGCAAGGGGGCGCGAAACGCCCTACAACCACGGCGCGTCCTACAGTTCCTTGCGCGGCGGCCGCGCGGCGTCGTCCGTGCTCTCGGCACCGCGGCCGGCCCCGCTGCCGGTCGCTCCGCCGGCACCGGTGCCGGCGTCCCCGCTCCCCGTGCCGGAGTCGCCACCGAGGGACTTCCCGGTCGCGTCCGGGCCGGGTCCGTCCGTGTCCGGGTGACCGTCGGTGTCCGGATGGCCGTCGGTGTCCTCGTCCGTGTCGCCGTCCTGGCCGGGCGTGCTGATCACCCGGGCGATCGCGCTGCGGCCGAACCGGCAGACGACGTCCGGCGCGATCTCCAGCAGGACGTCGGCGCCGTCCATCTCGACGACGGTCGCGTAGAGGCCGGCGGTGGTCAGGACCAGCGTGCCGGGGACGATCTGGGAAAGCTGCTGCTGCTGCGCACGCGCACGGCGCCGCTGGGTCGAGAAGAAGTAGACGATCAGAAGGACGATCAGTATTGGGAAGATCAGCCCACTGATGGAGCTGCCGCCGTTGTTGTCCGCCGCGCTTGTCACGGCCGCGATTACCTGCACGTCCCGCCCTCCTGGGTGTCGCGGCTGATCGTACGTATCCGCGCCACACCCACAGCGGGCAGGCCGGTGGTGTGTTCCCCGAAGGCACCGGCCGACCCACCCGGACGGCGGTTCAGGACGCCGGCGGGTCCTCCCCGAACAGGGCCGCCGGTGCCTGTGACCTGCCGAGTTGGTCCGACTGAGGCTCGAGGCCCAGGTGGGTGAACGCGGCCGGGGTCGCCACCCTCCCCCGGGCCGTGCGGATCAGCAGGCCGGCCCGGAGCAGGAACGGCTCCGAGACGTCCTCGACCGTGTCGACCTCCTCACCCACCGCCACGGCAAGGGTGCTCAGCCCCACCGGCCCGCCGCCGAACCGGCGGACCAGCGCGTCGAGCACCGCCCGGTCGAGCCGGTCCAGGCCGAGAGCGTCCACGTCGTAGATCCGCAGGGCGGCGCGGGCCACCTCGCGGGAGACCACACCGTCGGCACGGACCTCCGCGTAGTCGCGGACCCGGCGCAGCAGCCGGTTCGCGATCCGCGGGGTGCCCCGGGAGCGGCCCGCCACCTCGACCGCGCCGCCCTCGGTCAGCTGGACGCCGAGCAGCCGGGCCGAGCGCGTCAGCACCAGCGCGAGCTCGGCGGCGTCGTAGAAGTCCATGTGGCCGGTGAAGCCGAACCTGTCCCGCAGCGGGCCGGTCAGCAGGCCGGAGCGGGTCGTGGCGCCGACCAGCGTGAACGGCGCCAGGTCGAGCGGGATCGCCGTCGCGCCCGGGCCCTTGCCGAGGACCACGTCGACGCGGAAGTCCTCCATCGCCGCGTACAGCAGCTCCTCGGCGGGACGGGCGATGCGGTGGATCTCGTCGAGGAAGAGCACCTCGCCGGGCGTGAGCGCGGTCAGGATCGCCACCAGGTCACCGGCCCGCTCGATCGCCGGGCCGCTGGTCATCCGCAGCGGCACGCCGAGCTCCTCGGCGATGATCATCGCCAGGCTTGTCTTACCCAGCCCGGGTGGACCGGACAGGAGCACGTGGTCAGGCGGGCGGCCGCGGCCGCGCGCCCCCTCGAGCATGATCGAAAGCTGCTCCCGCACCTTGCGCTGGCCGACGAACTCGTCCAGGTTCTTCGGGCGCAGGCCGGCCTCGAACGCCTGCTCCTCGGGGGCCGCCGCCGCCGAGACCAGGCCCTCGCCGCTCACGGCGACCTCCAGGGCGTCGTCATCCGGGGCGTCATCGCGGCCGCAGCACGGCGAGGCTCGCCCGCAGCAGCGCCGCGGGGTCGACCGGACCGGCGGGGTCCGCGTCGCCCGCCGCGCCGTCACCCGTCACGCCGTCACCGCCGTCGGTCACGGCCGCGCCGTCGCCGGGGCCGTGTAGCGCCGTCCGAGCCGCGACCACCGCGTCCAGCGCCTCCTTCGCGGAGTAACCGAGGCCGACCAGCGCGTCCCGGACCTGCTCGCCCGCGGCGCCGAGACGCGGATCCGCGGCGGCCGGCGGCGGCGCCGCGGCGCGCGGCGGCGGGACCGGGGAGGACGGCGGGCCGAGCCTGTCCCGCAGGTCGAGCACGATGCGCTGGGCGCTCTTGCGGCCGATGCCCGGCACCTTGGTGAGCGTGGCCAGGTCCTCCTCCGCGACAGCCCGACGGATGACGTCCGGGCTGTGCACGCCGAGGACGGCCTGGGCGAGCCTGGGCCCCACCCCGGCCGCGCCCTGCAGGATCTCGAAGACGTCCCGCTCGTCGGCGTCGCGGAACCCGTACAGCGTCAGCTCGGTCTCCCGGACGACGAGGGTCGTCGCCAACCGCGCGCGCTCGCCGACCCGCAGCCGGGCCAGCGTCGACGGCGTGCACCACACCAGGACGCCGACGCCGCCGACGTCGACGACCGCCGAGCCGGGCGAGAGCACCTCCACCGTGCCGCTGACCGACGCGATCATCGCCGGCCACCCGGCACGCCCGGGCTCCGCGCGGGGGTCGCGGCGCGCATCCGGGCCAGTGCCGGCCCGCGCCACAGGTGGCACAGGGCCAGGGCGAGCGCGTCGGCGGCGTCCGCCGGGCGCGGCGCCTCCGGAAGATCCAGCAGCTTCGTCACCATGAACCCCACCTGGGCCTTGTCCGCGCGCCCGCTGCCGGTGACGGCGGCCTTGACCTCGCTCGGCGTGTACAGACCGATCGGCAGCCCGCGCCGGGCCGCGGCGACGATGGCCACCGCGCCGGCCTGCGCGGTGCCCATCACCGTGCGCACGTTGGCCTGGCTGAAAACCTTCTCGACCGCGACCGCGTCCGGGCGGACCCGGTCCAGCCACTCGTCCACGCCCTCGGAGACGGCCCGCAGCCGGTCGGCCACCTCGTCCGAGGCAGACGTGCGCACCACGCCGACCTCGACCAGGCTGGCCCGGCGGCCGGGGCCGCCGTCGACCACCCCGAGGCCGCAGCGGGTCAGCCCCGGGTCGACTCCGAGTACACGCACCGAGCCCTCCCGACCACACTGACGAACATCCGTTCGATCCTAGTGGCCGGGGCAACACCGACATCCACGACACGCCGAACAGGCGACCGCCCGGCAATACCCGGACGGCGCGGGCTCAGCTGGAGACGAGCTCCATCACGTCGTCGGAGATGTCCGCGTTGAACCAGACGTTCTGGACGTCGTCGAGATCCTCGAGCGCCTCGACCAGCTTGAGGACCTTCCGGGCCGGCTCCGCGTCGAGCGGGACGCTCACCGAGGGCAGCCAGGAGATGTCCGCCGAGGCGACCGTCAGGTCGGCCTCCGCCGCCGCCACCCGCACGGCGTGCAGGTCGGTGGCCTCGGAGACGACCTCGAACGCCTCCCCGACGTCGTTGACCTCCTCCGCCCCGGCGTCCAGCACGGCCAGGAGGATGTCGTCCTCGGTGAGGTCGGGCGTCTTGTCGATCAGGATGACGCCCTTGCGGTTGAACAGGTACGACACCGAGCCCGGGTCGGCCGGGGTGCCGCCGTTGCGGGTGATCGCGACCCGGACGTCGGAGGCGGCCCGGTTGCGGTTGTCGGTGAGGCACTCGACGAGCACGGCGACCCCGCTCGGCCCGTAGGCCTCGTAGGTGACCGACTCGTAGCTCACCCCGCCGGCGAGTTCGCCGGAGCCCCGCTTGATGGCCCGGTCGATGTTGTCGTTCGGCACCGACTGGGACTTCGCCTTGGCGATCGCGTCCGCCAGCGTCGGGTTGCCGGCCGGGTCGCCGCCGCCCGTCTTGGCCGCGACCTCGACGGTCTTGACCAGCTTGGCGAACAGCTTGCCCCGGCGTGCGTCGACGACCGCCTTCTTGTGCTTGGTGGTCGCCCACTTGGAGTGACCGCTCATGACCTGCCCCTCTTGAGCCCGAGCTCGGATCGGACGATCTCCACGAACAGCCGGTGCACCCGGATGTCCCCCGTCAGTTCAGGATGGAACGACGTGGCCAGCAGCGGCCCCTGCCGGACCGCGACCGGCCGGTCGGCGACCCGGGCCAGTACCTCGACGCCGTCCCCCGCCTTTTCTACCCACGGTGCCCGGATGAAGACGGCGTGCACCGCCGGCCCGTCGACGCCGTCCACCACCAGGTCGGTCTCGAACGACTCCACCTGGCGGCCGAAGGCGTTGCGCCGGACGACCACGTCGAGCCCACCGATGAGCGGCTGGCCCGGGCGGCCGTCGATCACGTCCTGCGCGAGCAGGATCATGCCCGCGCACGAGCCGAACACCGGCAGACCACCGGCCACGGCGGCCCGCAGCGGTTCGAGCAGGTCGAACACGCGCAGCAACCGCCCGATCGTAGTGGACTCGCCACCGGGCAGGACCAGGCCGTCCAGCTCGGCGAGCTCACCGGCCCGGCGCACCTCACCGGCGTCGGCTCCGGCCTCGCGCAGGGCGCGGACGTGCTCGCGCACATCGCCCTGCAGCGCCAGGACGCCGATCCGCGGGACGCTCACCAGCCGCGGGCGGCGAAGCGCGCCTCGGGCGGGAGCTCGCCGACGTTGATGCCGACCATGGCCTCACCGAGGCCGCGCGACACCTTCGCCAGCACGCCGGGGTCGTTGTACATGGTCGTGGCCTCGACGATCGCCCGGGCGCGCCGCGCCGGGTCGCCGGACTTGAAGATGCCGGAGCCGACGAACACGCCGTCCGCGCCGAGCTGCATCATCAGCGCCGCGTCGGCCGGGGTGGCGATGCCGCCCGCGGTGAACAGCACGACCGGCAGCCGGCCCAGCCGCGCGACCTCGGTGACCAGCTCCACCGGCGCACGCAGCTCCTTGGCCGCGGCGTAGAGCTCCTCGGACGGCAGCCCCGACAGCCGCGCGATCTCCGACCGGATCGTGCGCATGTGCACCACGGCGTTGGAGACCTCGCCGGTGCCCGCCTCGCCCTTCGAGCGGATCATCGCGGCACCCTCGGAGATCCGCCGCAGCGCCTCGCCCAGGTTCGTCGCTCCGCAGACGAAGGGAACCGTGAAGCCCCACTTGTCGATGTGGTGGTTCGGGTCCGCCGGGGTGAGGACCTCGGACTCGTCGACGTAGTCCACACCCAGCGCCTGGATGATCTGCGCCTCGACGAAGTGCCCGATGCGGGCCTTGGCCATGACCGGGATCGAGACCGCCTCGATGATCCCGGAGATCATGTCGGGGTCGCTCATCCGCGCCACGCCGCCCTGCGCCCGGATGTCCGCGGGCACCCGCTCCAGCGCCATGACCGCGACGGCGCCCGCCTCCTCGGCGATGCGGGCCTGYTCGGGGGTGACGACGTCCATGATGACGCCGCCCTTGAGCATCTCCGCCATGCCGCGCTTGACCCGGGCGGTGCCGGCGTGCCGCTCCGCGCCGTCCGCCGGCGCGACGGGGCCGGATGGCGAAGCGCCCGGGGCGGGGGCGGGGGCGGTCAGGCCGTCGGACATCATGTGTCGTCTCTTTCGGGTAGTTCGGACAAGTACTTCGGACGGGATCTCCGGACGGGAGTGGTCGTTCCGGGCCGGACGGACCCGGACGGACATGGATTCGGCTCCATGGTACGGCCGAGACGCGCATGCCCTACCCCATCTTCGGCATCGTGGAGATCACCACCGACGGTGGCGATCTCCACACCGGGGCCCCGCACCAGGCGGCGCACCGGAGGGCACACCGGGTGTCCGTACCGATATCCGCCCGGTGACCAGCGCAGTATCCTGCCGTGCCACGACGCGGAACCTTCCAGGAGAGTCATGACAAGTCCCTACGGCGGTGGACCGCCCGGCCCGCAGCCTGGACCTGGGCAACCTGCTCCTGGACAGCCGCCGTGGGGTGGCGGCGCGCCCGGCGGCTACGGGCCCCCGCCCGGCGCCGGGCCCTACCCCGGGCCGGCACCCAGCGGGCCGTATCCGGGCCGGCCGGGTGGTGGCTCGCCGCCCTTCCCCGGCCCCCCGCCGCCGACCGGGCCTCCGCCAGGCGGGCCGTACGCGGCGCCGGGGCCCGCGGGGCCCCAGCCGTGGGCGCGGCCGGGGCCCGCCGGATGGCCCGGGGGGACGCGGTGCCGGATCTGCGGTGCGGCCCCGGCCGTGCCCGCGACGATCCGCGGGCACCAGGGCTTCATCATCTTCATGCGGTTCCGCGCCGAGCACGGACCGTTCTGCCGCACCTGCGGCACCGCGACGCTGCGCGCCATGAACGCGCGAACGCTCTGGCAGGGCTGGTGGGGCATCGCGTCGCTGTTCATCACCCCGGTGATCCTGCTGCTGAACTTCACCGAGCACTCGAAGATCGGCAAGCTGCCCCCGCCGGGGCCCGCCCTCGCCCCGCCGCTGCGGCCGGGACGCCCGCTGTTCCGCCGGCCCGAGGCCCTCGGCCTGCTGGTCCCGCTCCTCGCGCTCGCGCTGGTCGTGGCGGCGATCGCGACGAGCGACCCGAGTGAGGCGGGGGCCCGCTCCGGCGACTGCGTCCGCCGGGACGGCCAGCGGATCTCGATCGTCGACTGCGCGTCACCGCAGGCCCAGTACGTCGTCCTGACCAGGCTGGACGGCGACTCCGACGCCCGGTGCGACCTCTGGACGGAGACGACCGCGAGCTACACGCAGACCGGGCCGGGGCCTGACTTCGTCCTGTGTCTCGGGCCGGTGCCCGACGCGGGCGCGGGGCAGCCCGACCAGAGCGCCGTGCCGGACCAGCAGGGGACCACGCGCAACGCGAGCGCTCAGGCTCCGGGGATCCCGGCCGGGTCGTCCGAACGGGGCGGGGGGTCCTCCTCCCAGGCGGGCAGCGCGTCGTCGATCTCGAAGTAGGCGGGCAGCGGCCGGCGCCCCGACAGGTGCAGGACTCGCACCAGGCGCCGGCCGGCGAGCGAGCGGACGTCGCCGACCGCGTCGTTGTGGAACTGGCGGGCCAGGGCCACCCGGGCCGCCGCCGAGTCGACGGCGCGCACCTCCTCCGGGGCGCGCTGCCCCACGGCGACGACGGCCGGGGCGCGCAGCGCCCGGCTCAGCGCGTTCTCCGCGTCCTCCGCGGTGGTGCCCAGACCGGCGCCGGCGAGCAGGGCGGCATGGCCGGCCCGGGCACGCTCGGCCATGTCGGCGAGCTCGGCGAGGTCACGGCGGCGGGCGAGCTCGTGCGCCGCGTCGGCCCGGGCCATGAGCTGGACCACGAGGCCGGCGCGCGCCGCGTCGACCCGGCCGGCCAGCCGGTCGAGCCGACTCGCCAGCCAGGTCAGGTAGGTGGCGATCACCACTACGGCCACCACCACGACCACCACGACTGTCATCTCGCGCAGCGTAGTCAACCCCGGTGGACAGGTCACGGCCGGTCGGTGATATCGGCCGGCGCGGGATATCGCCGGGCACAGGACACCGGCCGGCGCCGCGATCCGGCCGCCGCGGGATACCGGCCGGCCGGCTCAGCTCTCCTCGGGGGCGGCGACCGACACCGGGCGGTCACCGGAGACCATCTCGTACACGCCGACGATGCTCTGGGCGATCACCCGCCAGTCGTACCGGGCGACGACGGCGCGGCCGCGCTCGGCCAGCCGGGCTCGCTCGGCCGGGTCCTCGATCAGCTCGGCCAGGTTCGCCGCCAGCTCCGCCGGCTCCCCCACCCCGAACAACCGCCCGGCCCGCCCGTTGTCGAGCACCCGCCGGAACGCGTCGATGTCGCTCGCGACGACCGGCGTCCCGGCCGCCATCGCCTCGAGCAGCACGATCCCGAAGCTCTCCTGCCCCGTGTTCGGGGCACAGTACACGCTGCCGGAGGCGAACACCGCGGCCTTGTCGGCCTCCGGGACGAGCCCTACCAGGTCGACCCGTCCGAGCAGCGCGGGGTCGATGCGGGAGCGCACCGCCTCGGTGTCGCCGGGGCCCGCGACCAGCAGGCGGACGTCCGGCACCTTCTCGACGAGCCTCGGGAACGCGGCCATCAGCACGTCCAGGCCCTTGCGCGGCTCGTCGATCCGGCCGAGGAACGCCACCGTCGGCGCGGTGCCGTAGCCGGGCAGTGGGCGGGCGCCCTCGAAGGCCCGCACGGCCACTCCGTTCGGGATGAGGATCGCGCCGGTGCCGAGGTGCTCCACGAGCGTGCGCCGTGCCGCCTCGGACACGGCGATCCGTGCCCGCAGCTTCTCCAGCGACGGCCGCAGCGCGCGGTGCCCCGCGGTGAGGATCCTTGACCTGGGGTTGGCGGTGTGGAAGGTCGCCACCAGCGGGCCGTCCGCGAGCATGCAGGCCAGCAGGCTGACACTGGGCGCGGTCGGCTCGTGCGCGTGCAGCACGTCGAAGTCGTGCTCGCGCAGCCACCGACGCACCCGGGCGGCCGAGACCGGCCCCATGAGCAGCCGGGCCACCGAGCCGTTGTAGGGCACCGGCACCGCGCGGCCGGCGTCCACGGCGTACGCCGGCAGCGTGGACTCGTCGTCCACCGGGGTGATCACCGAGACCTCGTGCCCGGCGTCGAGCAGCGTCTCGGCGAGGTCACGCACGTGCGCCTGGACGCCCCCGGGCACGTCCCAGGTGTAGGGGCAGGCGAGTCCGATTCTCACCGCCGGCTGCTCCTCATGACCGGTCGGGCCAGATCCGCTGGAGCATGTGCCAGTCGGACGGATGGGCGGCGATGCCGGAGGCGAACTCGTCCGCGAGCCGCTGGGTCATGGCCGGGATGTCGGTGTGCTCGACCTCGGGATGGATCCGCGCGCTCCAGCCGTCGTCGTCGAACCACAGCGTGACCGGCAGCAGGACCGCCCCGGTGCGCAGCGCGAGCGCGGCCGGCCCCGGCGGCATGGTCGCCGTCGCCCCGAAGAAGGTGACGGCAACCCCGGCGGAGCTGAGGTCGCGGTCCGCCAGCAGGCACAGGGCGCCGCCGGCGCGCAGCCGCTCGGCCAGCAGGTCCGACGGCGGTTGCGTACCGCCGGTCAGCGGGATGACCTCCATGCCGAGCGCGGTACGGAACCGGACGAACCGCTCGAAGAGCTCCTCGGGGCGCAGCCGCTCGGCCACCGTCGTGAACGGGATGCCGGTGGCCACCAGCCACGCCCCGGCCTGCTCCCAGTTCCCCATGTGCGGCAGGGCCAGGATGACGCCCCGGCCGGTCGCGTGCGCGCGGCGCAGCCGGTCCTCGTCGAGCACCCGCATGGCGCCGATCAGCCGGCGGGTCGGCATGTCCTGGAGACGGAAGACCTCCATCCAGTACCGCGCGTAGGAGCGCAGCGCGGACCGGGTCAGCGCGTCGAGGTCGGTGCCCGGCGGCACGACCCGGGCCAGGTTGGCGCGCAGCCGCGCCGTCCCGCGCCCGCCACGGCGGTGGGCGAGATCCGCGGCGCGGGCGAAACACCAGGCGGCGACGCGCTCGGGCAGCAGCCGGACGAGACGCCACCCCAGCACGTAGCCGAGCAGCGTCACCCGCCCCGCGGACGTCATCGACGGTCGGTTCCGATTCGGGCGGTCAGTGGCCCGGAGCGATCCGCGGCACCGCGGGCACCGGCGGCTGCGGCTGCTGTGCCGGCACCGCCGGCTGCTGCGCGCCGCCCACCCCGGCCGGGGTGGGCGCGCCGTCCATGCCGCCGCCCGCGCTCATGACCGACGCGGCACCGGACGGGTCGCCGCCCGGCGAGCCGGGCTGCTCGACAGCCGGGTCGGGTGCCGGCGAGCCGGCCGGCGGGGCGAGCGTGGGCCGCCCGGACCGGACGAACTGGCGGTGCACGTGCACCACCCGCTGGCTCACGGTGAGCAGGGTAGCCCCGACCAGGAACCACAGCGCCGCGGGCAGCAAATAGGGCACGCCCAGGCCGTACAGGCCGGCGGCCACGAGCAGGATCAGCAGACGCTCGCCGCGCTCGGCGAACCCGACGTCACAGCTGAACCCCAGGCCCTCGGCGCGGGCCTTGACATACGAGGTCACGGAGCCGGCGACCAGGCAGAGCAGGGCGGCGCCCGCCAGCGGCAGCGAGTCGCCGTCGCCCGCGTACCAGATCACCAGTGACCCGAAGATCGCGCCGTCGCCGACCCGGTCGGAGGTCGAGTCCAGGAACGCGCCCCACTTGGAGGAGATGCCGCGGGCCCGGGCGATCACCCCGTCCATCAGGTCCGAGAAGACGAACAGGGTGATGACGAGCGTTCCGACGAAGAACACTCCGCGGGTGAAGAAGCCGAGGGCCCCGCCGGCCACCCCGATCGTGCCGATCACCGTCACCATGTCGGGTGACACCGACGAGCGCGCGGCCCACTGGCTCAACGGATCGAGCACCTTCTGGATCTGGGGTCGCGCCTTGCTTGCGAGCATGTCCGTCCCGTCGTCTCTGGCGTACCGCCCGGGTTGGGGCGGTCTCACAGTACCGCCGTCACGATCCGCTCATATCCGATCACGATCGGGGCTGGGGTTGTTCCCCACGTCACATCGGAGGACTCTTCGGGGTACGTACCAGTGCCCGCGGCGGACACACGACAGACACGGCGCGCAGGACCTGCCACGCAAGACCTGCCACGCAGAACACAGCACGCCCGCGGGGTACGGCCCCTCGGCCGGCCGCGGGCACCGCGAGCCAGGCGGATCCGCGCCGGCGGAGTCGCGCCGGCGCACCGGCTCCGCCGCACCCTGTTGGGAGGCCGGAATGTCAGCAACTCCGTGTGATGTGCGCAACGTGGTCCTCGTCGGGCACACCGGTGCCGGCAAGACGACCCTGCTGCGGCATCTCCTCCAGGTGGCCGAGTTCCTCGACGGGCAGCCCGCCGCCACCATGCCAGCCGCCGGCAACGGCAGCGGCAGCGGCAGGAAGGGTGGCAACGGCCGCGCCAACGCCAACGGCAGAGGCGCCGGCGGCCAGGCCCGCGCCGGGGCCGACGGGGGCGCGCCCGGGGTGGGTGCCGCCGGGGGCGGCGCGGGCGCATCCCCCGGCGGAGAACCGGCCCAGCGGAGCATCTCGCTCGTCCTGGCCTCGCTGTGCCACCGTGGCCTGGCCGTGAACCTGCTGGACACCCCCGGATACCCGGACTTCGTCGGGGAGCTGCGAGCGGGCCTGCGCGCGGCGGACGCCGCCCTGTTCGTCATCAGCGCCCTCGAGGACATCGACGGGTCGACCAGGATGCTCTGGGAGGAGTGCGCGGCGGTCGGCATGCCCCGCGCGATCGCCATCACCCGGCTGGACCATCCCCGGGCCGACTTCGACGCGACCCTGCTCGCCTGCCAGGAGACTTTCGGCGCCGGAGTCCTGCCCGTCTACCTGCCCGAACCCGGCGGCGCGGAGCCGTCCCGGCTCGTCGCCCTGCTCACCGGACGGGTGATCGAGTACTCGGCCGGGACCCGCCGCGAGCAGGAGCCCCCGGCCGAGCTGACCGGCGCCGCGGGGGCGGCGCGCGGTGCCCTGGTCGAGGGGATCATCGCCGAGAGCGAGGACGAGAGCCTGCTCGAGCGGTACCTCGGCGGCGAGGAGCTCGACCCCAAGATGCTGCTCGACGACCTGGAGACCGCGGTGGCGCGCGGGTCGTTCTACCCCGTCCTGCCGCTCGCGGTACCGTCACGCGCCGCGGCCGGAGCTCGTGGCGTGCCGCCCGGCCTGGGCACCGTGGAGCTGCTCGACCTGTTCGCACACGCCTTCCCGTCCCCGCGCGAGCACCCGCTGCCCAGCCTCACCCGCCCGGACGGTTCACCGTGCCCACCGGCGGTCGGCGACCCGGCCGGGCCCCTGGTCGCCGAGATCGTCCGCACCACCACCGACCCGTACATCGGCCGGATGTCCCTCGTCCGGGTCTTCTCCGGCATCCTGCGCCCCGACGCGGCCGTACACGTCTCAGGCCACGGACGAGCGGCCGCCGGACATCCCGACCACGACGACGACGAACGGGTCGGGGCGCTCTCGCAGGCCGTCGGCATCGCGCTGCACTCGGTTGACGAGTGCGCCGCCGGCGGGATCTGCGTCATCACCCGGCTGTCCACCGCCGAGACCGGGGACACCCTCTCCGACCCGGCGGACCCGCACCACCTGCCCGCCTGGACGATGCCGGAGCCGCTGCTGCCCGTAGCCGTGCGCGCCCCGGCCCGCTCCGACGAGAGCAAGCTGTCCGCGGCGCTGGGCCGCGTCTGCGCCGAGGACCCCACCCTGGCCGTCACGCAGGACGCCGAGACCGGCCAGCTCGTCCTGTGGTCCATGGGCGAGGCCCACTGCGACGTCGTCCTGGACCGCCTGCGGGAGCGGTTCGGCGTCACCCTCGAGAAGATCCCGCTGCGGGTTCCCATGCGGGAGACGCTGCGCGGGCCGGCCGAGGGCGTCGGGCGGCTGGTGAAGCAGTCGGGCGGCCACGGGCAGTACGCGATCTGCCGCCTCAAGGTCGAGCCGCTGCCCGCCGGCAGCGGCTTCGAGTTCGTGGACGAGGTCGTCGGCGGCGCGGTCCCCCGCCAGTTCATTCCCTCGGTGGAGAAGGGAGTGCGGGCCCAGCTGGAGCGGGGGTTGGAGGCCGGGTTCCCCGCCGTCGACCTGCGGGTGCGCCTGGTCGACGGGAAGGCGCACAGCGTCGACTCGTCCGACATGGCCTTCCAGGCGGCCGGCGGCCTGGCGCTGCGGGAGGCCGCGCGCGCGGTCGGCGTGGTGCTGCTCGAACCCGTCCTGGAGGTGCACGTCACCGTGCCCGACGAGCACGTCGGCGCGGTGATGAGCGACGTCTCCGCGCGGCGCGGCCGGGTCGTGGGGATGGCGCCGGTCGGCAACGGCGGCCCGGAGGTCCCGGCGCGCACCGCCATCCACGCGGAGATCCCCGCGGCCGAGATGACCCGCTACGCCGTCGACCTACGCTCCGTGAGCCACGGGACGGGCGTCTTCAGCCGCCGCCCCCTCGGTTACGAGCCGGTTCCCGACCATCTGACGGCCAGGTTCACCGAGAAGTCGTGACCCCGCACGGCCGCCCCGCGCCGGCATGACCCGCGCGGGCGCGGCTGTGCCGGACGGCGCCGGGCCCGACCCTCCCGGGTGACAGCGGGTCACCGCGGACGGCCGCCGGCCCACCCCGCGCGGGTGGGTCAGGCCGTCTGCCCGGTGCGCCGCCACGCCTGCGCAAGCAGCTCCCGCGTCTGGCCGAGCAGCGCCGGCAACACCCGGGTCGCGCCGACGACGGGCATGAAGTTCGTGTCACCGCCCCAGCGCGGAACAACATGCTGGTGCACATGGGCGGCGATTCCGGCGCCGGCCACCGAACCGAGGTTCATACCGGTGTTGAAGCCATGCGCGCCACTGGCCATCCGCAACGCGCGCAACGCGTGCTGGACGAACAGCGACATCTCCACCGTCTCGTCGTAGTCCATCTCGGCATAGTCGGCGACATGGCGGTACGGCACCACCATCAAATGACCCGCGTTGTATGGATACAAATTAAGTACGGCGTATACGGACTTTYCCCGGGCGACCACAAGGCCGTCCTCGTCCGTCATCGCCACGATGGCGCAGAAGGGGCACTCGTCGTCGGGGGACCGCCCCGCCCCCTTGATGTACGCCATGCGATGCGGCGTGTAGAGACGTTGGAAGGCGTCCGGGTGGCCGACACCAGCCTGCTCGTCGACGGGCGTGCCGTCCGGCGCCGCGGTCGCGCTCACCTGCCCGGCCCCGCCGCCGACGGGATCGGCTCCCGCCAGCACCGCCCTCCGACCTGCGCCACCCTCACCACGCTGCCGCCTCCCGCGCCCCGCGAGCCCCGTCCCGCCGCCGCCGATCACCAGCCGGCCCGCCGGTACCCGTCCGAGACACCACGGTACCCACCCGCGGACCGCGCACGGGCGGCCAGTACAGGCCCGCCCGCGGCCGGCGAGACGGTCGGCCACCCGACCCGGGGTCCAGGATGAATCCCGAGGGCGCGGTACGGGGCCGCTGTCCCCGGAGCGCCTCCTGGAGCCGCACATGTCGATCGACCGCCTCCCCACCGCGGGGCACACCGGGGCGCAGGCACCGGGGCCGGGCCGGGCCACCCCGGCGTTCCTGCGCGAGCTGCTCGCCGACCCGCTCCGCCTGTTCACCCGGCTGCGCACCAGTTACGGCCCGATCGTCCGGGTGCCGGTCGGGCGCGGCGGCTTCCACCTCGTGTGCGGCCCCGACGCGGTCGAGCAGGTCCTGGTGGGCGAGCAGCGTGCCTACGCGAAGGGCCTGCGCCGGCGCACCATGCCGCCGGGCGAGGGAATCCAGCCGCTGTCCCTGCTGCTCGGTTCGGGCCTGCTCACCAGCGGCGGAGACCTCCACCGGACCCGCCGCCGGCTGATCCAGCCGATGTTCCACCGCGAGCGGATCGCCGACTACGGCACCGCGATCTCCGAGCTGTCCCGCGCCACCGCGCTGGGCTGGGCGGACGGCTCCCACCGCGAGGTCCACACCGACATGAGCGAGCTGACCCTCGCGGTCGTCGCCCGCACCGTGTTCGGCGTCGACGTCGACAGCGAGGTGGTCCGGCGGGTGCGCCGCGCCGTCGCCGCGAACATGCGACTGTCCCAGCTGGCCGTTCTCCCGGAAGCCATGCGCCTGCAGCAGCACCTGCCGATCGGCCCGCTGCGAGCGGCGCGCGACGCGCGGGACGACCTCACCGCCGTGGTCATGGAGATGATCGAGCAGCGCAGATCACTCGACGCCGCCGGCTCCGACCTGCTGTCCACCCTGCTGGCCACCCGCGACGCCGACACCGGCGCCCCCCTGGACGACACCTCGATCCGCGACGAGGCGCTGACCATCCTGCTGGCCGGTCACGAGACCACCGCGAACGCGATGACCTGGGCCTACCACCTGCTCGCCACCAACCCGCAGGCCCGCGACCGGATGCACACCGAACTCGACGACGTCCTCAACGGCCGGAAACCGACCACCGCGGACCTGGCCGAGCTGCCCTACACCCGGGCCGTGTTCAGCGAGACCCTGCGCCTGTACCCACCCGCGTGGATCCTCCTGCGCCGCACGACGAGGGACGTCACCCTCGCCGGGTACCACCTGCCCGCGGACACGAACGTCCTGCTGAGCCAGTGGGTGATCCACCGGGACCCCACCTGGTGGCCCGCCCCCGAGGAGTTCCGCCCCCAGCGCTGGCTGACCCCCGACCCCACCCGCCCGAAGTACGCCTACTTCCCCTTCGGCGGCGGAACCCGCCAGTGCATCGGCAACACCTTCGCCGAGATGGAAGGAGCACTGGCCCTGGCCGCGATCAGCTCCATCCGAACCCTGACCCCCACCCCAGGCCGCCCGGTAACCCCCATCCCCCGCGTAACCCTGCGCCCCCAGCCCCTACAGATGACCGCCCACCCCCGCACACTCCACCCCACCCCCGCCGCCCACCAGCCGCACTGACACCCCACGCCCTCCACCCACCAGCCTCGCAGCGGCACTTAACCCCCGCCACCCACCAGACCCCCGCCACCCACCAGCCGCACAGAGAGCAACCCCCACCAAAGTGCCACCCCAAACAACAAAGAACCCCCCAGACACATCACCTGGGGGGTTCGGGGGGCTGGGCCCCCGAAAGACATCGCGCGGGAGCCCGGGAAGATCCCCCAAAGGGGGATCGACCAGACCACGCCCGATCGCGTGGGCGTACGTGGTTTCGAACCACGGACCTCTGCCGTGTGAAGGCAGCGCTCTACCACTGAGCTATACGCCCGATTTGGCCTGGTTGGACGCCTGGTCGGGTGCACCCGTATGGGTGCTCCGAGGCCTGGACGGCCTTCCGGAACCGCCCCTCGGCTGGGATGTGTTGCGTCCTCGCCGAGGTTGGACTCAGCTTACACGGACGGGACCGAGTGTCGGACGGGGGGTGGCCGCCGGACGGATGCGGGCATGTCAACCCTCCGGCCGATGGCCGGACAGCGCCGGGTTGACCGGGACTCGCCGTGGTTGAGACGGGTCCGGACAGGGAAGGCTGTGAGTGGCACGGCCTCGGCAGAACGGCCATTGTGCTCGGGGGAACCCTCAGTCGAACGCGGACAGCGATCGTCCGGCCACGTAAGGCCGACGGCCGCGCATACCGCGCCGGCCGGGTCTTCTCGGAGGACTTCGGTCGGGCTTCCTGGGTAGGGCAACTCGCCCGAATCGCCGTAACGGATGTTGTCTTGGCATAACCTTGTTTCCAACGGGACTCAKAGAGGGAACTATCTCGTTACACGGGTGCTCGCCCGCACCACGCACCATGAGAGGCCGCCCGATGACTATTCGTCACGATTCGATCACCGCAGAACTCGCCCTTCGGCTCGTCGTTCCCGGCGGCGCCCCGGTTCCGGTCGCCGCCACCGTCCGATACGAGCCTGCTGACCCTTATGCGGTCAGCATCGGCTTCCGTACCGGCGCCGACGAGGTCGTCGAATGGACATTCGCCCGGCAGCTGCTGAGCGACGGCGTGCGCCGGCCAGCCGGCGACGGCGATGTCCAGGTCTGGCCCGCCGCGCAGTCGGGCGGGCGGATCGTCTGCCTGTCGTTGTCCAGTCCATCCGGTCACGCTCTGTTCGAGATGCCGCGCGCGGAGGTGCTGGCCTTCCTCCGCCGCACGTACTCCGCTGTACCGCTCGGCGGGGAGAGCGACGTCATCGACCTGGATGCCGAACTCGCCCTACTGATCTGGGGCGGCCCCGAGCGGTGATCTCACCGGGGTCGGCACCGTGTCCGACCCCGGCAAACCGGTGCGGGCACTTCCGGCACAGATCAGGCGCACGATCATTCGCCTGGTGGGGAGAACTTCCCCACCAGGCGTTTTGCTGTCCGCGGTCAGCGGGCCGCCGCGATCCGCCGGCTCCGGGCCGCCTCGCGTGGCGGCATGGAGGGACCGGTCCGGCCGTCCCGCCCTGGTGACGAGGCCAGGGCGAGCAGCCGGTGCGCCTTCAGCTCGGTCTCGCGCCATTCGGCCTCCGGGTCGCTGCCCCAGGTGATGCCGGCGCCTGTCCCGAACCAGATCCGCTCGTCGGCGAGCCAGAACGTGCGGATTCCCACCGACAGCCAGCCGCGTCCGCTGTCGGCGTCCACCCAGCCGATGCCGCCGCAGTAGTGGCCGCGCGCCACCGGCTCCAGCTCCCGGATGATCCGCAGCGCGCTCGACTTGGGCGCTCCCGACACCGAGCCGGGTGGGCAGGTCGCGGCCAGCAGCTCGGCCCACCCCACACCCGGCGCCAGCGTGGCCTGCACGGTCGACACGAGGTGAACCAGGCCGGGATGCCGTTCCACCGCGCACAGCGCGGGCACCGTGACGCTGCCGGGCCGGGCGACCCGTCCCAGGTCGTTGCGAACGAGGTCGACGATCATGACGTTCTCCGCGACGTCCTTGTCCCGCAGGTCGGCGACCGTGCGCCCGGTGCCCTTGATCGGGCCGGACCGTACGAGGTCACCCTCCCGCGACAGGAACAGCTCCGGTGAGGCCCCGACGATGCGTACGCCGGCCTCGGGGGCGTCGAGCACCACCGAGTAGGGGGCCGGGTTGCCCGCGGCCAGGACGGTCGCCAGCGCGGCGAGGTCCGTGCCGGCGGGGCCTGGGACGGTGGGCGCGGACAGCAGCCGGCACAGGTTCACCTGGTAGACCTCGCCGGCGGCGATCTCGGACCGGATCGCGTGGACGCCGGCGATGTAGGCCGCGGCGTCCATGCTCGTCGCCCAGTCCGTCCGGGCGGGGCCGCGCCACGGCCCGGCCGCGAGCGCCGTGACGTCAGGCGCCGGGCGCACGTGCCTGAACCGGACGCAGCGGGTACGACCCTCGAAGTCGACGACGACTCCCCAGAAGCCACCGCGGTCGAGCACCCGGAGGTCGTCGTGCACTTCCACGACCCCGGTGGCGAGCCTGCCGCCCGCCAGCAGATAGGATTCCCGGCCGCGAACCCGCGCCGCGACGGGCCCGCCGGTCGCTCGTAGACGCACCTTTGTGCCACTCCTGTCCGTCGAGCCCCCGCGCGTTGTGCCCCCATTCGCCCCAGTCATCCTGATCACCGTATCGCCGTGGTCGCCGTACCCCACGCCCAGGTCACCGTGCGCGTGGCGCCCGGAGACGGCGGAGGTTTTGCCCTGTGCCCCTGTGTACGCGCCTCCGCCCCACCACCCCTGTTCTGCCTACCCCCGTTGTGCGCCGTCCCTCACCAGGTCCGGCCCCCCACGCCCGGCCCCGCGGTCCGTCCGGCCTGTCCCCGGCCGGACGGCTCCCGCCCCGCTCTCCCGCCCCGACCCCGCTCTCCCTCCCAGGTCCCAGACCTTCGCCCGCCCGAGTTCCGGGGCTGCCGCCCGCCCTGGTCCTGACCCTTACCCACGGCGAGCCCGGCCCCCGCCCACCGCACGCCGGGCCCGCGCGGCCGGGCGACACACCGGTGACACCAAGATCGCGCTCCAACGCAACATCTCATCGACACCAGGGCGACATCCGGGCGACATCCCGGYACGGTGGCACCCACATTCGACGACCGCCCCGATCGTCCGCTAGAGTGCTACCTGCACCGCCAAGCGGGACGCCAGCCAGATCGGCGCCCCACCTGCTCGTGGTAAATTCCTCCTCGTAGCAGAAGCAGCAGCGGAGCATGCGGACGTGGCTCAGTGGTAGAGCATCACCTTGCCAAGGTGAGGGTCGCGGGTTCGAATCCCGTCGTCCGCTCGGAAGCGGTGTGGTCAGAAGTAAAGCCATCACGGCCTTTCACGGCGGAGTGGCCGAGTGGTTTAGGCAAGGGCCTGCAAAGCCCTGTACGCGGGTTCGATTCCCGCCTCCGCCTCTGATCAGGTTCCGGGCGATTAGCTCAGTGGGAGAGCGCTACCTTGACACGGTAGAGGTCACTGGTTCAATCCCAGTATCGCCCACCACCCGCGCTATCAGCGCAAACGGCCATCCCTCAGGGGATGGCCTTTCTGGTTTCCCGGGCCCCTGCATGCACCAGGCGAACATCATGATTCACTTGCGACACGCGGCCGAGGCGCACAGCCCGGACCATCGGCGCGCCCACCGCGACAGCCCGAAGCCGGCCAGCCCGCCGACCCTCGGGGCCGGCTAGCCCGTGGCCGGCCCGGCCACGCCGGTCGGGGCGCCGGACGGGCCGCCAGACGGGGCGCTGACCAGGAAGGCCGCGAGGCCGTCGACGATGCCCTCGGCCGCCCGCTGCCGCCAGGCGGCGTCGCTGATCCGCCCGGCGTCGCCCGGGTTGTGCATGTTTCCGCACTCGAGGAAAACCTTGGGAACACGGGAGAGATTGAGCCCGCCCAGATCCGAGCGGACCGTGATCCCGTCGTCTCCCAGATAGTCCGCCCGACGCTGGCCGGTCGCCGCGCCGAAGGAGCCGCGCAGCAGATCCGCCAGCCGCGCCGAGGCGGTGAGAATGCCCCCGTTTCCACCGTCCGGACTGGCCGCAGGCGCGATGACGTGAAATCCGCTACCTTCGGGCGGCCCGCCGTCGGCGTGAATGGAGACCACAGCCTCCGCGCCGGCCGCATTTCCGATCCGGGCCCGCTCGTCGACGCAGGGACCGACGCCCGTGTCGTCATCGCGGGTGAGTATCACCGTCGCCCCGCGCGAGCGCAGCAGGCCCGCGGCCCGGGTCGCCACGTCGAAGGTGAATGCGTGCTCCGGATATCCGGCGTCGGTCTCCGCGCCGGCGGTGTCGCATTCCTTCTGGAACCCGCCGGCGTCGACGAGGCGGTTGATGGCCGATCCCGCGGCACCGTTCCCGCCGTTGTGGCCCGGGTCGAGCACGATCGTCCGCCCGGTCAGCGCATGGGGATCACGCAGGGGCACCGCCGTGGATGCCGCCTGGGGCGACCGGGGTGGATCCGACGACCCGGGCCAGAAAGCCATCCCGGCCAGCGCGACAGCGATGGCGACCAGGGATGCCACGCCGAGCAGCACGTAGGGCGAAACTCTCCTTGGCGTGTACCCGGGCATGTCAGCCCCCGATTCTGTCCGCCCCCTCCTGGACACGGCCCGTCCAGCGTCCGGCGTTGACTGGAGCGAGATCGGCAGAGCTGGGCCGGAAGACCGGAAAGTCCGAACCGACCGTACGCGACCGACCGCCTCGCCGACTCATCGGGACCGGCCTCGACCGGGGCGCGGCGTGGTCCTGGCCGAGGCATCCAGCGGTCTCGGCCAGCGGCGGCCGGGCACGATCTCGTCAGGGTTGCTCGGTGACGAAGTCGATCAGCCGCTCGACGGCCCCGAGCAGGCCCGGTTCCAGGTCGGCGTACGAGTCGACGGCGCCCAGCACCCGGCGCCACATGTCGGCCGGCTCGGCGACCCCCAGCGCCCGGCAGACGCCTTCCTTCCACTGCTGCCCGCGCGGCACCCGCGGCCAGGCTTCGATCCCGACCGAGGAGGGCTTCACCGCCTGCCAGATGTCGATGTAGGGGTGCCCGGTGACGAGCACGTGCGCGCCCGCGACCGACGCGGCGATGCGGCTCTCCTTCGACCCCGCCACGAGATGGTCGACGAGGACACCCAGCCGGCGCCCGGCCGCCGGCTGGAAGCTCGCGACGATCGACGGCAGGTCGTCCACGCCGTCCAGCGGCTCGACGACGACGCCCTCGATCCGCAGGTCGTCGCCCCACACCCGCTCGACCAGCGCGGCGTCATGCAGGCCCTCGACGTAGATGCGGCTGGCGCGGGCCACCCGCGCCGGCAGGCCGGGGACGGCGATCGATCCCGAGGCGGTACGGCTGGGCCGGGCAGGCGCGGCCGGACGGGGGCGGGCCAGGGTCACCCGCTCGCCGTCGAGGAGGAAGGCGCCCTCGCCGAGGGGGAAGACCCGACGGCGCCCGCGGCGGTCCTCGAGCATCACGCCGCCGGCCTCCACGCCGACGACCGCCCCGCAGTAGCCCGAGTCGGCGTCCTCGACCACCAGGTCCGACTCGATCTCGACCGTCCGGGGCTTCCTGGGCGCCCGGCGTTCGGGCTGGGCCAGGACGTCGTGTCCGTAGTCGCGACTGCGCACGCCCGCAACTTACAGTGGGACAGGCGCGGGCATTCCCGGCGACACGCCGCCCTCCACCCACAGGCGGGGCGGAACCCGCGGGCGGGGCGCGGGGCGGTCTGCCGAGCGGCGCGGGCGAGGGGCGTCCGGGGCCCGGGCGAGGCGCCGCCGGATCGGGATCGAGGTGACGCGATGGCAACGCGGTACGGGCCCGGCGTGGCGCTGGTCGTCCTCGACCTGCAGAACGACTTCGCCGTGCCCGGGGGCAGCCTCTACGTCGCCGGTGGCGAGGACATCGTCGCCGGGGTGAACCGGGAGATCGCGGCGGCGACGAGCGCGGGCTCCCCGGTCTTCTACACCCAGGACTGGCATCCGCCGTCCACGCCGCACTTCGTCACCGAGGGCGGGATCTGGCCGCCGCACTGCGTGCGAGGCACGCCCGGGGCGCGCCTGTGYCCCGACCTGACGGTGGCCGGTGAGGTGATCCGCAAGGGCGTGGACGGCCACGACGGGTACTCGGGCTTCTCCGTCCGTGACCCACGTTCGGGCGAGCGGTCGGCGACCGTGCTCGGCGAGCGGCTGGCCGCCGGCTCCGTCCGCACGGTCGTGGTGGTGGGCCTGGCTGGTGACTACTGCGTGCTGGAGACGGCGCTCGACGCCCGTGCGCTGGGTCTGGAGGTGACGCTCCCGCTGGAGCTGACCCGGTTCGTCGAGCTGGCGGAGGGTGATCGCGAACGCGCGATCGCCCGGATGGTCGGGGCGGGCGTGCGGGTGGAGGGCCTGGCCGCCCGGGGAGGGGGCTGACGCCGCCCCGCCGGGTCACCCGCCGCGGCGCTGCCGCGGGCTCCCGCGGCGGTGCCGCTGTCGGTGTGAAGCCGCTGTCAGGCGGCGCAGTCCCGGCACACCATCCGCCGGGTGTCGTAGAGCTGGCTGCGGTGGTGGACAAGGTAGCAACTGGTGCAGGTGAACTCATCTGCCTGCCGAGGCAGGACGCGGACGGTCAGCTCCTCTCCGGACAGGTCGGCGCCGGGCAGGCCGAGCTCGGTCTCGAACGGATCGACATCGTCACCGAGGTCGGCCGCCGCGTCCGCCCGCCGGGCCTTGAGCGCCTCGAGGCTCTGCTCCGAGGTTTCCTCGATATCGGCTGTGCGGGGGGTGTCGTAATCGGTGGCCACTGAAGTACTCCCAGAAAGGTTGTGCGCTCGTCGTGCGCAACCCACAACGCACGACCCCGGGGGTATGTGCCCGTCAGGCCCACGCGAACACGATGTGGGCTTGGCCACAGGGAGGTGAGCGCGGGCTCACAAGGACACACACGGGCTTCTAACGGGGCAATCTCCCCGGGCACGGAATGTCGTCGGCGGACGTCACCCGGTACGACGCAGCCAGGTGACCGGAGCTCCGTGCGCCCCACGGCGCAGCGGCTCGAGGACGTCGTCCCAGGCGGTTCCCAGCAGCCGGTGCAGGCCCCGCGAGAGGGTCTCCCGCGCCTCGCCGCGCTCCATCAGCGCCAGCAGCGCCCCCTCGCCGACGACGACGTCCCCGTTGGCGGCGATCGCGGCCCGGTGCAGGCCGAGATCGGGAGTGAAGGAGTAGCGCTCCGCGTCGCAGCCGGGCGAGGGCCCCTCGACGGCCTCGAACGTGACATGACCCAGCCGGCGCAGGACGGCGGCGAGCCGCCCGGCGGTTCCCGGGCTCGCCCGCCATTCCAGACCGGCATACAGGAAACCGGGCCGGCCCGGCTGCGCCGTCCAGGTCAGGGAGACCGGGGCGGACAGGGCACCGGACACGGCGAACTCCAGGTGCGGGCACAGTGCCGGCGGACATGCGAGCACCGCCAACTTGCCCGGCACGGCGAAGGACGACGAGCCGGAAGACAGCTCACGAGCTGTCGAGGACATTGCCACCACGCGGGACCTCCGTCGACGAGGAACGCCTTCCCCTGCGTCTCGTCACGCCGGACCCCTCGAATACCAGTCGATCGTGCCATGACCRGCGTTCGAGGACTAGACCCACCCCCTCCCCTGGTGCCACATGTGGTGACCCCCACCCCGACGGAAGGGCTGGTCCGCGGGCCGCGCGGACCCAACGTCCCGGCCGGCCACGGGCGATGGTCGGGTCCGCGCCGGGCCCGGTCCGCCCGTCCCGCCCCGTCAGTCGCGGGCAGGCCCCGGACCGGCCACGTGCCCCGGCTCCCGGCTGTGTGACCCCGCTGGTCCTGCCGTGCTGACTGGTCCCGCCGGGCCGGCTGGTTCGACCGGGCCGGACGGACCAGCCGGACCAGACGGGCCGGCTGCCCGGCCACCGACGTCGAACAGGCCGCCCGGCCCGGCCAGGCCGCCTAGGGCGGCGGTGAGCTCGCTGGGGACGATCCACAGCTTGCTGGCCTGGCCCTCTGCCAGCCGCGGGAGCATCTGCAGGTACTGGTAGGCGAGGAGCTTCTGGTCCGCGTCGCCCTCGTGGATGGCGCCGAAGACGGTGCCGATGGCCTTCGCCTCGCCCTCGGCGGTGAGGATCTGGGCCTCCCGGTGGCCTTCCGCCCGCAGGATCGCGGCCTGCTTCTCGCCCTCGGCCCGCAGGATCTCGCTCGCCTTGACACCCTCGGCGGTCAGGATCGCGGCCCGCCGGTCGCGCTCGGCCCGCATCTGCTTCTCCATCGAGTCCTGGATGGAGCGGGGCGGGTCGATGGCCTTGAGCTCCACCCGGTTGACCCGGATGCCCCACCGGCCGGTCGCGTCGTCGAGCACCCCGCGCAGCTGCCCGTTGATCTGGTCGCGCGAGGTGAGCGTGCCCTCGAGGTTCATCCCGCCGATCACGTTGCGCAGCGTGGTCACGGTGAGCTGCTCGATGGCGCGGATGAAGTCGGCGATCTCGTAGGTGGCCGCGCGCGGGTCGGTGACCTGGAAGTAGATGACGGTGTCGATCCCGACGACGAGGTTGTCCTCGGTGATGACCGGCTGGGGCGGGAAGCTGACCACCTGTTCCCGCAGGTCGATGCGCTCCCGGATCCGGTCGACGATCGGCAGCACGATCGCCAGGCCCGGCGTCAGCGTGCGGTGGTAGCGCCCGAGGCGCTCGACCACCATCGCCCGGGCCTGCGGCACGATCCGCACGGTCCGCGCCAGGAAGATCAGGACCACCAGTGCCGCGACCGCGGCGGCGATGACTCCGCCCATGTTCACTCCTCAAGCTCCCGGCGCGCGGTGTCGCCGCGCTCTAATCCAGCTCCCGGCGCACGGCGTCCGCGTGCACGATCACGTGGGCACCGTCGACGCGCAGCACCCGCACGGTGGCCCCGACCTCGAACTCGTCCGTCGCCGGGTACGACCGCGCGGACCAGACCTCACCGGCGAGCCGGACCCGGCCGGTCGAACCGTCGACCCGCTCCAGGACGACGGCCGGCACTCCGACCAGGGCGTCGGTCCCGGTGCGCAGCACGGGGCCGCTGGTGAGGTGGCGGCGGGCGACGGGCCGCAGGCCGAACGTGAGCCCGGCCGCGGCGACCGCGAACCCCACGAGCTGCACGATCAGATCGGCCCCCAGGACGGCGAGTCCCGCCCCCACCAGCGCCGCGAGCGCGAACATGACCAGGACCAGGTCGAGCGTGAGCAGCTCGCCGACGAGGAGCGCGCCGGCGACGACGATCCACACGACCTCGTCCGCCATGACCATCACCTTAATAAGATCAATTATCTTGCGATCAACGAAACCTCAATGGCGGCAGTGGGCGAACCGGTCGGGGTTCGCGCGCCCCCAAGTCACCGACGGGGAGTGAGCCGTAGGCTTCGTGCGTATGTCGCAGGTCTGGCCTGGCAGCCCTTATCCCCTCGGTGCCACCTTTGACGGATCGGGGACGAACTTCGCGATCTTCTCGGAGGTCGCCGAGCGTGTCGAGCTCTGTCTGTTCGACGCCGTGGGCGCCGAGCGGAGGATCGAGCTGCGGGAGCGCGACGCGTTCGTGTGGCACGCCTACCTGCCGACGGTCCTGCCGGGCCAGCGGTACGGATACCGGGTCCACGGTCCCCATGATCCCGCGCGTGGCCACCGGTGCAACCCCAACAAACTGCTACTCGACCCGTACGCCAAGGCGGTGGACGGCGAGGTCGACTGGAACCAGGCCGTCTTCGGCTACAACTTCGGCGATCCCGACAGCGTGAACACGACCGACTCCGCGCCGCACATGATGAAGTCCGTGGTGATCAGCCCGTTCTTCGACTGGAACGGTGACCGGCCGCCGCGCCGCCCCTACAACGAGACCGTGATCTACGAGGCGCACGTGCGCGGCCTGACCATGCGGCACGAGGGCCTGCCCGAGGAGTACCGCGGCACCTACGCGGGCGTGGCCCACCCGGTGATGATCGAGCACTACCGCCGCCTCGGCGTGACGGCGATCGAGCTTCTACCAGTGCACCAGTTCGTCCACGAYGAGCACCTGGTCAGCCGTGGGCTGCGCAACTACTGGGGCTACAACTCCATCGCCTTCCTGGCGCCGCACAACGGCTACTCCTCCGCGGGCGGCGACGGCCGGCAGGTGCAGGAGTTCAAGGGGATGGTCCRCAACCTGCACGAGGCGGGCATCGAGGTGATCCTCGACGTGGTCTACAACCACACCGCCGAGGGCAACCACATGGGCCCCATGCTGTGCTTCCGAGGCATCGACAACGCGGCCTACTACCGGCTGGTCGACGACGACCCGCAGTACTACATGGACTACACCGGCACCGGCAACAGCATGCGGGTCCGCCATCCACACGTGCTTCAGCTGATCATGGACTCGCTGCGCTACTGGGTCACCGAGATGCACGTGGACGGCTTCCGCTTCGACCTGGCGGCGACCCTGGCCCGGGAGTTCTACGACGTCGACCGGCTGTCGTCGTTCTTCGACCTCGTCCAGCAGGACCCGGTCGTCTCCCAGGTCAAGCTGATAGCCGAGCCGTGGGACCTGGGTGAGGGCGGCTACCAGGTGGGCAACTTCCCCCCGCTGTGGACGGAGTGGAACGGGAAGTACCGCGACACCGTCCGCGACTTCTGGCGCGGGCAGGACCACGGCATCGCCGAGTTCGCCTCCCGGCTCACCGGCTCGTCCGACCTCTACGAGGACAGCGGCCGGCGCCCCTGGGCCTCGATCAACTTCGTCACCGCCCACGACGGCTTCACCCTGCACGACCTGGTCTCCTACAACGACAAGCACAACGAGGCCAACGGCGAGGAGAACCGGGACGGCTCCGACGACAACCGGTCCTGGAACTGCGGTGTGGAGGGCCCGACCGACCACGTCTCGGTCAACCGGCTGCGTGACGCGCAGACCCGCAACCTGCTCACCACCCTGCTGCTCTCGCAGGGGGTGCCCATGCTGGTAGCCGGCGACGAGATGGGCCGAAGCCAACAGGGGAACAACAACGCCTACTGTCAGGACAGCCCGATCTCCTGGCTGGACTGGTCCGACGCCGAGCGCAACGCCGGTCTCATCGATTTCACCGCCCAGCTCTCGCATCTCCGGCGGACCCATCCGGTCTTCCGGCGGCGGCGGTTCTTCCAGGGCGAGTCGATCCGCGGCTCGGCGGGTGGTGAGGACGGCGCCGGCGGGCGACCCGACGGCGCGGCCGCCGTCGACCTGGCCGCCAAGGACATAGTCTGGCTTCGACCCGACGGTAGCGAGATGTCCGACACCGACTGGGAGTCCGGAACGGCGCGCTCGCTCGGCTGTTTCCTGAACGGGCACGGCATCCCGGATCCCAACGCGCTCGGCGAGGCGATCATCGACGACTCCTTCCTGCTGTTCTTCAACGCCCACCACGAGCCGATCCAGTTCCGGGTTCCACCGGTCGACTTCGGCACCACCTGGGAGATCATCGTGGACACGCGCTCGTCCAGCGCCGAGATCTCGGCGGTGCTCGGTGGCACCGATCTCGATCCGGTCGACGTCGACCGGGTGGTCAAGGCCGAGGACCCGCTCGAGGTGGACGCCCGCGCCACGCTTGTGCTCTGCCGTGTCAACTGACCGGCCCGGCGGACCCGACCGGCACGGGCCCGCCGATCGGCACTCCGCGTCCGACCGCCGCCGCGAGGGCGCCGGAGCGCGGGAGAACCAGCGCGGGGAGGGCGAGGGCCGCGTCGTCCCGACCGGTACCTACCGGCTGCAACTGCACATGGAGTTCTCGTTCACCGACGCCGCGGTGATCATTCCTTATCTCGCCGGGCTCGGGGTCTCGCACCTGTACCTGTCACCGGTCCTGGAGGCCGCACCGGGGTCGACCCACGGCTACGACGTGGTCGACCACAGCCAGATCAGCCCCGAGCTGGGCGGGCTCGGCGGGCTGCGCCGGCTGGTCGCCGCCGCGCGCCGCGCGGGGCTCGGCATCATCGCGGACGTCGTGCCCAACCACATGGCGGTGCTCACGCCCGGCACCACGAACACGGCGTGGTGGTCGGTGCTGCGCGAGGGCCCGGACTCCCCCTACGCCTCGTGGTTCGACATCGACTGGGACTCCCCCGACAACCCCGGCCGGGTCCTGCTGCCGCTGCTCGGCCAGTCGCTGGCGGACAGCCTCGCCGCCGACGAGATCGCCGTCGAGCAGGACGAGGACGGCGAGTGGATCGTCGTCTACTACGACCACGTGCTGCCGGTCGCCGCCGGCACCGCCGACCCCTCCGACGTCGCCGCCACCCTGGACGCCCAGTACTACCGCCTGTGCTGGTGGCGGGTCGGCGGGACGGAGCTGAACTACCGGCGCTTCTTCGACATCCCCTCGCTGGCCGGCCTGCGCCAGGAGGAGCCGGACGTCTTCGCTGCCACCCACCGGCTGCTGATCGAGCAGGTGCGCTCGGGCAACCTGGAGGGCCTGCGGATCGACCACCCCGACGGCCTGGCCGACCCCGAGGACTACCTGCGCCAGCTCGCCGAGGCCACCGGCGGGGTCTGGACGGTCGTCGAGAAGATCGTCGAGCGGGACGAGGCGCTGCCCGAGGGCTGGGCCTGCGACGGGACCACCGGGTACGAGACGCTCAACCGGCTCACCAGGCTCTTCCTCGATCCGGTGTCCGCGCGCGCGATGTCCACGCTGTACACGGAGATCACGGGGCGCTCACCGGACTTCGCGCCGGTGGCGCGCGAGGCCAAGATGGACGTGCTCACGAGCGTCCTGCGGCCGGAGGTCGACCGGCTCACCGGGCTCGCCCTCGCCGAGGCCCGCCGCGACCGCGCCGATCTCACCCGGGCCGGCCTGCGCGAGGCGTTGCGTGAGGTGCTCGCCGCCTTCGAGGTCTACCGCGCCTACATCCGCCCCGACGGCACGCCCAGCCTGGAGGCGCGCGGCCACATCGTGCGGGCCTGCGAGCAGGCGCGGGTGGCGCTGCCCGGCCGGGCCAGCGAGATCGACCTCATCGAGGACCTCGCGCTCGGCGGGCCGAGCGAGTTCGTGGTGCGCTTCCAGCAGACCTGCGGCCCGGTGATGGCCAAGGGGATCGAGGACACCGCCTTCTACCGGTACGTCCCGATGGTCGCGCTCAACGAGGTGGGTGGGGCGCCCGGGGATCTCCCGGCCTACCCGACGGGGCATCCACGCAGCGCCGTCAACGAGTTCCACGAGGCGAACATCACCACGCAGCGGACGTGGCCACTGACGATGACCACGCTCTCCACGCACGACACCAAGCGGTCCGAGGACGTCCGCGCCCGGCTCGCCGTGCTCTCGGAGGACCCCCGGGGCTGGGCCGACATCGTGCGGCGGCTGGCCCGCCTCGGCGAGCGGCACGCCGACCCGGAGGCCGGCTGGCCCGATCCGGTGACGATGTACCTGCTGGTACAGACGCTCGTCGGCGCCTGGCCGATCTCGGCCGACCGGGTCACCCAGTACATGGTCAAGGCGGTGCGGGAGGCCAAGCTGTTCACGACGTGGACGGACACCGACCCGTCGTACGAGGCCGCGCTGACGAACTACGTCGAGGCCGCCCTCGAGGACGAGGAGTTCGTCGCCGCGCTGGACACCTACGTCTCCACCCTGGTCGAGCTCGGCCGGCAGAACAGCCTGGCGCAGAAGCTGCTCCAGCTCACGATGCCCGGCGTCCCGGACGTCTACCAGGGCCAGGAGCTGTGGGACCACTCGTTGGTGGACCCGGACAACCGCCGTCCGGTCAACTTCGGCGAGCGGACGAAGATGCTCACCGAGCTGGGCGTCGAACCGGGCTCCGAGCTCGCGGCGCCGCGGCGCCCGCCCGTGCTCGACGACTCCGGGGCGGCGAAGCTGCTGGTGGTGGCGCGCTCGCTGCGCATCCGCCGGGAGCACCCCGAGTGGTTCGGGGAGGAGGGGACGTACCGGCCGCTGTGGGCGTCGGGGTCCGCGGCGGAGCACGTGGTCGCGTTCAGCCGCTCCGAGTCGGTGGTGACCGTGGTCCCCCGCCTCGTGCTCGGGCTGCGCCGCGGGGGCGGGTGGCGCGACACCACCGTGACCCTGCCCGAGGGCCGCTGGGCGGACGTCCTCACCGGCCGGCGGCACGACGGTGGCACGGCCTACGTGCTGCGCCTGCTGCGCGACTTCCCGGTCAGCCTGCTGATCCGCACGCCCTGAAGTGTGGCCCCGCCCGGCCCGGGTCGTGCCGGATCCACGGCTCGGCGGATCCCGCCCCCCGGAACCGCCACCGAGGGGACGTCGGACCGGTAGACAGGAGTCATGAGTTCCTTCCGGGTGTGGGCACCAGACGCGAAGACGGTCAGTGTGGTCATCGCGGACGGCGGCGGCGCGGACGGCGACGCCGCGGCTGAGGCGGGCGGCACGGGCGGCGGCGCCGGCGGCCGGCGGGACACCGTGCACGAGATGTCCGCCGCCGGCGGCTGGTGGACCGTCGACGTTCCCTCCGCCCACCACGGAGCGGACTACGCCTACCTCCTCGACGGCGGTGAGCAGGAACTGCCCGACCCGCGGTCGGGCTGGCAGCCGCACGGCGTGCACGGCCGCTCCAGGCTCGTCGACCACGCCCGCTTCCCGTGGACGGACGGCCACTGGCACGGGGTGCCGCTGTCCGGCAGCGTGGTCTACGAGCTACATGTCGGCACGTTCACGCCGGGCGGCACCTTCGACGCGGCGATCGAGCGCCTCGACCACCTGGTGGACCTCGGCGTCGACCTCGTCGAGCTGCTGCCCGTGAACGCGTTCCCCGGCCGGCACGGCTGGGGGTACGACGGCGTCGGGCTGTTCGCCGTGCACGAGCCGTACGGGGGGCCGGAGGGCCTCAAGCGCTTCGTCGACGCCGCGCACCACCGCGGGCTCGGCGTGATCATGGACGTGGTCTACAACCACCTGGGCCCGGACGGGAACTACCTGAGCCGGTTCGGGCCCTACTTCACCGACCGCTACAGCACCCCGTGGGGCCCGGCGGTGAACCTGGACACCCCCGGCTCGGACGAGGTCCGCGCGTTCGTCATCGACAGCGCGCTGGCCTGGCTGCGGGACTACCACTGCGATGGTCTGCGCCTGGACGCCGTCCACGCGTTCGCCGACAACCGGGCACGCCACCTGTTGGAGGAGATCGCCGACGAGGTGCACCGACTCGGCACCCAGCAGCGCCGCCCACTGTTCGCGGTCGCCGAATCCGACCTGAACGACCCGCGGATGGTCGTTGCCCCCGAGGCGGGCGGGCACGGACTGGACGGCCAGTGGTGCGACGACGTCCACCACGCGCTCTGGGCCGCGCTGTCCGGCGAGCGGCAGGGCTACTACGGCGACTTCGGCTCGTTCGAGACGCTGGAGAAGGCGCTGGGCTCCGCCTTCGTGCACGACGGCGGCTACTCGGCGTTCCGCGGCCGCTCCCACGGGCGGCCGGTGCCGCCGCGGACGCCGGCCTACCGTTTCGTCACGTTCCTGCAGAACCATGACCAGATCGGCAACCGGGCGACCGGCGACCGGGCGTCGGCCACGCTCAGCGACGGCCGGCTGCGGATCGGGGCCGCGCTGCTGCTGACCGCCCCGTTCACGCCGATGCTGTTCATGGGCGAGGAATGGGGCGCCACCACGCCCTGGCAGTACTTCACCGACCACACCGACCCGCGGCTGGCGGACGCCGTCCGCGAGGGCCGCCGCGGTGAGTTCACCGCGCACGGCTGGGGGCCCGAGGAGGTCCCGGACCCGCAGGACCCGGCGACGTTCGAGCGCTCCCGGCTGGACTGGCGCGAGCCCGAACGCCCGGAGCACGCCGCCCTGCTCGACTGGCACCGCCGGCTGATCTCGCTGCGCCGCCAGCTGCCGCAGCTCAGTGACCCGTCGCTGGCGTCGGTGCGCTGCTCCTACGACGCCGCGGCGAACTGGTTCGTGCTGCGCCGGCTCTCCCGGGCGGGTGACGTGGCGGTCGTGTGCAACCTCTCGCCCGAGCGGCAGGCCGTCCCGGTCGAGGGGGTGCCGTTCGACGCGCCGGCCGCGTCCCGCCCCGGGTTCACCTACATGCCGGGCCGCGTCGAGCTCGCCGGCGAGTCGGTCGTCATCGTGCGGCTGCTGCCGGCTCGCTGACCGCCGGCTCGCGGGTCGGCGGCCCCGGCCCGCTCACCGCCGGCGGGCCGCCGAGCGGGAGAGCGCGTAGTAGAGCAGGCCGAGCCCGACCAGGCTCACGATCAGTACACCGATCAACAGGACCACGTACGTGTTCACGTTTCCATCCTGGCAGCAGCGGCACCACCGCTCGCGGCGGCGCCGGTTACAGTCGGGCCGATGCGCATTCTTCTGTCCGGTGGCGCCCCAGTTCCTCTCGACGGCGCGGCTCCCCAGGACGGCCCGGAGGCTGCGCGTGCCGCGGACAAACCGGACGATGCCGACCACGACGTCGACGTCGACCTCGACCTCGCCTACGCGCTGCCGGAGCCGACTCCGGGGGTCCCGCACGTCCGCTCCAACTTCGTGGCGTCCGCGGACGGCGCCATCGAGCTCGACGGGCGCTCCGCGGACCTGGGCGGCCCCGCCGACCTGCGGGTGTTCCGGACGCTGCGCTGGCTCAGCGACGTGGTCCTGGTCGGCGCCGGCACCGCGCGGACCGAGGACTACGGCCCGGTCCTCGTGCCGGCCGAGCGGCGGGAGCGGCGGGCCGCCGCCGGGCTCGCTCCCGTCCCCCCCGTCGCGGTCGTCAGCGGGCGGCTCGAGCTCGACCCGGACGCCCGCCTGTTCACCGCGGCCGTCCGGCCGCTGCTGCTGACCTGCGACGCCGCCCCACCGCAGCGGCGCCGTGCGCTCGAGCCTGTGGCGGAGATCGTGGTCTGCGGGGATAAGACCGTCGAGCCGCGCGCCGCGCTCGACGCACTCGCCGAGCGGGGGCTGCTACGCGTGCTGACCGAGGGCGGCCCGCGCCTGCACGCCCAGTTCGCCCAGGCCGGCCTGCTCGACGAGCTGTGCCTGACCCTCGCCCCGCTCCTCGCCGGGCCGGGGCGCCTCGGACTGATGCAGGGCCCGACGTGGCCGGCGCCCGTCGGGCTGCGGCTCGGCCAGGTCCTGGAGGAGGACGGGGCGCTGTTCCTGCGCTACCTCCGCTGACCGCCCTGTGCACGGTTTCGTTTCGTCCACAGCCTGGCTGACGCCGGGTGCGGCGGCGATCCGCGTGAATAGCGTCGACAGCGACCTCCGGTGCCGGCCTCCGACGGGAGACGGTGGGCCCGGCCGGCGGTCTCCCCGGCGGCTTCGGCGAACGGTGGCCTTCATGAGTTCCGAACGACCTGCTCCGGCGCATCGACGGGTGGTTGCGGCCTCGCCGTCCGCACCCGGGCGTGCGGACGGCCGATGACCGGGCCGGGCGCGCCCACCGGCGAGGCTGCACGCCCGAACCGCCACCGCGAGGCGGTCGAGGCCGCGCTCGCGGCGGCTACCGACGGGCGGGTCAGGCTCGCCGACGCCTTCCACCGGCTGTTCGCCGTCGCGGACGAGGGCGGCTGGCAGGGCCGCGCGGCGAGCGACTGGCGGCGCCAGGCCGAGCAGGCGCGCACGGCGACCCTCGGCACCGTCGACGCGTTCGCCGACGCCTGCCGCCGGTCACTGGCCGGACAGCCCGAGTGGGTGCCCGCCGACGATCCCCGTGCCCGGCACCCCGGGCCGGCCCTGCCGGCCGGCGGCCGGTGACCGCGCCGAGCCATGCCCGCACCCGCCAACCGAGTCGTTGTCGATCCCCACTCGCTGCGGAGACTGATCACCGCGATGGCCGACCTGCGGGAGACGGCGCAGGCCCAGGCCCGGCTGCTGTCGGCCCACGTCGACGCCACCCGGATCGCCGGCGACACGCCGGCCAGGCTGCGGGCGGCCCACGCCTGGGCCGATCAGGACATCACGATGCTGCGCCGGCGGCTGGCACTCGCCGAGGCCGCCGATCCCGGGACCACGGGCCCGCTGCCCCCGGCCGCCCTGCGCGGCGTTCCCGACCTGTACGACACCGCCGAACAGGCCCGGGCCGCGGGGCGCTCGCTCGCCGACCGCCTGCTCCGCCCGGATCCCGACCGCCGCGACCGGAGCAGGCTGGCCGACCTGGCGGCGGCGCTGTCCGGGCGGGCCGCGGACCCCGACTTCGTGACCGGCTTCTACGACCGCCTCGGCCCCTCCGCTCTGGCCGGTCTTCTGCACCAGGTCCTCGGGGCCCGGGAGCCGGGCGCCGCCCGGCACGGCGAGGAGATCATCGGTCGCACCCTGGCGAGCTACAGCCGGCTGCGCCGCCTCGACGCCTCCTGGCTCGGCCGGTTCAACAGCCGGCGCCGGGACGACCAGGTCGAGACCTCGCTGCTCGGGCCGCTGCTGCGGCACGGCCGCTTCGCCTCCGCGCTGCTGGCGCGCCTCGGCGAACTGCTCTTCGGGACGGGCGACGGCTCGCTGCGCGACGTCGGCCTCCAGGCGGGGCCGGGCGGGCCCGCCGCCAGGGGCGCGGCCGGCATCAGAGGCGCGGGCGGCGCCGGGGATGCGGGCGGTGACCGGCTAAGCCGGGAGGCGTTCGGCTCCGCGCTGCTGCGCGCGATAGCCGCCGACCCCGAGCTCGCGCCCACCTTCAGCACCAGGCACCTCCCCCAGCTCCTGCACGCCTCCAGGGCGCAGAGCGCCGACGTGCCGGCCGGCCTGCGCCCAGCCGGAGGCTGGCGCGCCCCGGAACTCGAGACGGCGCGCACGGAGCTGGTCGCGGCGGCCGGCGGCGCGGAGGCTCGGCTGGCGCGCCCGGGCGCCGCCCGGCAGTTCGTCGCACAACTGGTGGACGTGGTGGCAGGGGCCGGCCCGAGCGAGGTCTCCCCGCGGATGCGAGCGGCCTACGGCGAGGTCCTGCACGCCTGGCGCGACGACCTCTACGCCGCGGTCGTCTCACCGCTGCCGCCCGACCCCGCCGCGCTCGACGCGCCCGGGCTCGGGCGGGAGCCCCGACAGTGGGCCGCGCTGCTGCGTGAGAGCCTGCGCGGCGGCGCCAGCGCCCCGCTGCTCGCGGCGGACGCGGTGGCCGTCGGGGCGGGCATCGATCAGCGGGCCTGGGAGCAGACCCGGGGCTACAACGGTCCCGGCGCGGCGCACTACCCGGCGAGCCCGCGGGCCCTGGCCTACCACCAGGCGAACGAGGTGACCACGTTCTTCGGGACGGCGTTGAGCGAGACGGCCGAGCGGGTGCTGCGCGAGCACGCCACGAGGCAGGAGGAGCACCGGCTGCGCACCGCAGTCATGATCGACATCCTGGCCGAGGTGGCGAAGTCCATCGACTTCACCAGCGTGGTCCGGACCCTCACCAACGCCGCCCGGGGTCTGACGGTCGAGATCGTCGAGGACCGGGTCCGCCGGGCCACCGCCCACCTGCCCACCGCGGGCTCCCAGGCCGTCCTGGCCGACCTGCGCGCCGGGTTACGGGCCATTCCGGGGTGGCAGTCCCGCTACCGCGCCTCGGTGGCGGACATGTGGCGGCACCGGGACGGCGACCCCCTGCGGCCGGTCGTCGTCCAGCTCCCCGGCGGCGGTACCCGCCACTACACCGGCGACCCGCGCGCCGACGGGTTCGTCACCGGGCCGGCGAACGACTTCACCGGTCCGGGCGGCGAGCCGATGGACGTCGCCCGGATGAACCGGGAGCAGCGGACGGCGTACGCCGCCTGGCTGGCCAGCCCCGCGATCGTGGCGAACAACGACCGGCTGCCGGCGGTGCTCACGGCGCCACCCGCGGACGTGGTGCCCGGGTGGGCCCCGGGCTGGGCCCGGTCTGCGCCCGCGGGCAAGGTGCCGCCGGGATGATCCCCCACCGCACCCGCCGCCCGGGCACCGCCGCGGCCGCGCGCCCGAACCTGAGGTTGGGCCGGTCAGTCCGGCGGGATGCGCAGGACGTCGGCGATGTCGAACCGCACCGGGCGCTCGAGCTGGGCGTAGGTACATCCGCCGGGGTCACGGTCGGGCCGGAAACGGACGAACTGCGTGGTGTGCCGGAAGCGCGGTCCCTCCATGTGGTCGTAGCGCACCTCGACGACCAGCTCGGGCCGCAGCGGGACGAACGAGAGGTCACGGCCACGGGCCCACCGGCTCTCCTCGGCGTCCCAGGGCGTGCGCGCCGGCTGCCCCGCGGCCGCTGTCGGTTCCTCGCCCGCGTCGCCGCCCGGCTGCGCGGCGTTCTCCGGGCCCTGGCGGGCCCAGGGGTGGGAGTCGATCGGCACCACGAGATGGGCCAGCTCGCGGACGAGCTCCCGCCGGCGCGCCATCGGGAAGGCCGAGGTGACCCCGACGGACAGCAGCGGGCTTTCCCGGGCCGGGTCCGTCGCGTCCTCGGGGTCGGCCTCGTCCGCGGGGTCGGCGTAGAGCCCGAGCAGCAGCGACCCGACCGCCTCCGGATCGTTCTTGTGCGGCCGGTAGCCGGCCACGACGCAGTCGGCGGTGCGGTCATGTTTGATCTTGAACATTGCGCGCTTGTCCGGCTGGTACGCCCCGTCCGGCGGCTTGGCGACCAGCCCGTCGAGCCCCGCGCCTTCGTAGCGCTCGAACCACTGCCGGGCCATGTCGAGCTCGCCGGTCGAGGGCGTGAGGTAGACCCCGCTCGGGACTCGCCGGACCGGTGCCGATCCGGGCGCAGCCGGGCCGGCGTGGCCGGCGAGAACCTCCTCGAGCACGGCGCGCCGCCGGGCGAACGGCTGTTCCGTGAACGCCTCGTCACCGAGTGCCAGCAGGTCGAACGCGACGAACGAGACCGGGGTCTCCAGCGCGAGCTTCGCCACCCGGCTGGTCGCCGGATGCACCCGTTGCGACAGCTCCTCGAAGTCCAGTCCGTCCGGGCCGACGACGACGATCTCGCCGTCAAGCACGCAGCGGTCGGGCAGTGCCGCGAGCAGCACCTCGACCAGCTCGGGGAAGTAGCGGGTCATCGGCCGGGTGCTGCGCGAGGTGATCTCCAGCTCGGCCCCGTCACGGAAGACCAGGGCGCGGAAGCCGTCCCACTTCGGCTCATACAGCATGTCCGGGGGGATCTGCGGCGCCGCGCGGGCGAGCATCGGCTTCACCGGCGGTGTCACAGGCAGGTCCACCCGCCGATCCTCGCGCATCGGGCCGGCGCATCGCGAGCACGGCAGGCGGGTCAGCGCGCGCGGGTCACGGCCAACACCTGCTCGGCGTGGGCGGGATCGCACACGACCAGGTCGGGCAACAGCGGGTCGGGCTGGTTGTAACGCAACTCCGACCCGTCGAGCCGGCTGGTGTGCAGGCCGGCCGCCCGCGCGACGGCCACCGGCGCCGCGGAGTCCCACTCGTACTGCCCGCCGTCGTGGACGTAGATGTCGGCGTCGCCGCGGATGACCGCGGCCACCTTAGCCCCGGCGGACCCCATCGGCAGCACGGTCGCGCCCAGCTTCTCGGCCACGTCGGTGACGACCCGCGGCGCCCGCGTCCGGCTCGCGACGATGCGCGGCACCGCGGCGTCGGCGCCCGCCGGGGCCACCGGGCCGGCCGGGATCCCCCGGTTCCCCGCGGGGCCCGCGGCCACCGCGCCGGCCCCGCGTGCCGCCGGGAGCGCCCGGGCGGGGAGCGGGCCCTCGCTCGAGAGCGTCACGCCCAGCGCGGGCAGCGCCACGACCCCGACGGTCAGTTCGCCCCGTTCCCACAGCGCGACGTGCACGGCCCAGTCGGTCCGCCCCGGCTCGGCGAACTCACGGGTGCCGTCGAGCGGGTCGACGATCCACACCCGGTCCGCGCCCAGCCGCACCGGATCGTCCGCCGCCTCCTCCGAGAGCACCGCGTCGCCCGGCCGGTGACGGCCGAGGGCGCGGGCCAGCAGCCGGTGCGACCGGGCGTCGCCGGTCTCGCGCAGGGTCGCCGGTTCGGCGAATCCCAGTTCGGCCCTGATCCGCAGGAGCAGCTTGCCCGCGTCAGTGGCCAGCCGGACGGCCAGCGTGGCATCGCTGAGCTCATCCGTGGCGATGTCGACCGGAACCGTGGCGAACCCGTCCGGCCGGCGGATGTCGTCGGTGCTCATCGGGTGGGAGTCTTCCACCCGCTACCGTCGCGGGTGTGAGCGCCACCTCCGACACCGCCGTCGGCTCGTCCGCCCCGGATCCGCATGCCACGGCTGGTCCGCCCGACATACCGGGCGCTGGTGAGCAGCGCGGCGCGAACGGCGTCTGTCCGCTTGCCGTCGTCGCTGCCGACCGCGCCCGCGAGCTGCGGGCCGCCTCGGTGGCCTGGCCGTCGGTCGTGCTCGACACGCGCCAGCTCACCGACCTGGAGCTGATGCTGCTCGGCGCGTTCGGCCCGGCGCCGAGCTACCCGGGCCGGGCCCGCCAGCCCGCCGGGCCGCCGGTGCCGAGCCTGACCGTCCCCGGTGAGACAGCGGCCGCGCTGGGCCCGGGCATGGACGTCGCGCTGCGCGACCGCGAGGGCGTGATGATCGCGGCCCTGCACCTGCTCGGTCTGGAGCCCACCGCGGACGACTCACCGACGCCCGCCACCGCGATGCCGGCGGAGGCCTCCGGAACGCCGGCGACTGCCACCGGGGCGGGCCCGGTGCGCCTGGTCGGCACGGTGGAGGGCCTGGAGCTGCCCAGCCATCCGGACTACCCGCGGCTACGGCTGACCCCGGAAGGACTGCGCGCCGAGTTCGCCGCCCGGGGCTGGGCGACCGGCGCGGGCGCGGCCCCGTGGGCGGTGTGGGCCGACGGCCTGCTGTACACCGCCGACGTCGGGCGCATCCGCGCGCTGACCCGGCAGGGCAAGCACTGCGTGATCCTGGCCCCGGTCGGCGGGGCGGACCCGGCCGACGCCGCGCACCACCTGCGGGTGCGCTGCCTGCTCGCCGCGCTGGACGCGATCGACGCACCGCCCCGCCCGGCCGAGGCGACGCTGGCCCACGAGCCGGTCGCCTCCGACGCGGTGTCGCGGGACGACGGCCGGACGCATCCGGCCAGTCCGCCGGAGCCGGCCCACACCGCGGCGCTCGCGCCGGAGTCCCGCCGGCACCGCAGCATGCTCGTGCTGGTCCCGGTCGTCCCGTCGGAGCGGCTCGCCGCGCCCCGTGAGCCGGCGATGAGCGCGACCGCCCCGGGCGGCCTGGCCGACGAGGCGGCGAGCGAGCCGGCGTTGGACGAGATCGCCGAGCTCACCGCCCTGCGGGCCCATCTCGCCGAGGTCTACGGCTGTGCCGGCAGCCTGACCGGGCCGGCGATCGGCGCGCCGGGCGCCGACGATCTCACGACCCTGCTCGACGCGGGTGTGCCGCTGCCCGCCGAGCTCACCCCGCCCGCGGTGGCGGCCGAGCTGACCCGCGCGGTTCCCCCGCGCCGCCAGCGCGGCCTGACGATCCTGTTCACCGGGCTGTCCGGCTCGGGCAAGTCGACCCTGGCGGGCCTGTTGGTGTGCCGGCTGCTCGAACGGGGCCGGCGGGTCACCCTGCTCGACGGCGACATCGTGCGGACGCATCTCTCCCAGGGCCTGGGCTTCTCCCGCGCCGACCGGGACACGAACGTGCGCCGCATCGGCTTCGTCGCCGCGGAGGTCGCGGGCGCCGGCGGGATCGCCGTGTGCGCGCCGATCGCGCCCTACGCTGACGTCCGCGCCCAGGTGCGGGCGATGACCACCGCCCGCGGCGGCGGCTTCGTGCTCGTGTACGTGTCGACCCCGCTGGAGGTGTGCGAGGCACGGGACCGCAAGGGCCTCTACGCCAAGGCCCGGGCGGGGGTGATCCCCGCCTTCACCGGCGTCTCCGACCCGTACGAGGAGCCGGCCGACGCCGACGTGGTGGTCGACACGGCGGGCCTGCCGACCGAGCAGGCCGTCGACCGGGTGCTCGCGCACCTGGTCGAGGCCGGCTGGGTCGAGGGCGCCCGCGGCCAGTAGGCCCCAGTGGGCACCCGCCAGCCCGCTGGCAGCAGGAGGGACCCGCTGTCAGTAGGCGCCCTCGCGGCGCAGCACGGCGAACAGCGTGCGCCACAGGATGACGAAGTCCATGGCCAGCGACCAGTTCTCGACATAGCGCAGGTCGAGCCGGACGGACTCGTTCCACTCCAGGTCGCTGCGCCCGCTGATCTGCCACAGCCCGGTGAGGCCGGGCTTGACCATCAGCCTGCGGTAGACGTCGTCCTCGTAGCGCGCGACCTCCGAGGGCAGCGGCGGGCGCGGGCCGACCAGCGACATGCTGCCGTTGACCACATTGAACAGCTGGGGCAGCTCGTCGAGCGACCACTTCCGGAGGAACTTGCCCACCTTGGTGATCCGAGGGTCGTCCCGCATCTTGAACAGCAGGCCCTCGGCGCGCTCGTTGCTCGACTCGAGCTCGGCCTTGCGCTGCTCGGCGTCTACATACATCGAACGGAACTTGTACATCCGGAACTCGCTGCCGCCGCGCCCGACCCGGATCTGTTTGAAGATCGCCGGACCGCGGCTGGTGAACCGCACCGCCAGGCCGAGCCCGATCAGCAGCGGAGCGAACAGCAGGATCGCGGTGCCGGCGACGATCCGGTCGAAGGCCATCTTCATCAGCCGACGCGTGCCGCTGAGCTCGGGCTCCTCGATGTGGAGCAGCGGCAGGCCGGCCACCGGCCGGATCGAGATCCGCGGCCCGGTCACGTCCGTCAGCGCCGAGCTGACCAGGACGTCCACGTCGCTGCCCTCGAGGGCCCACAGGACCCGGCGCAGTGTCTCGCCGTCCATCTGCGGGCCGATCGCGACGGTTGTCGCGTGGGTCGCCTGGATGGCGGTGTGCAGGTTCTCCGAGGTGCCGACGATCGGCACACCGAGCAGGTCGAACCCGCTGCGCTCGGGGCGGTCGTGGCTGTGCCGGCCGGGCAGGCGGTCCAGGCAGACACCGACGACGGACCAGCCGGTGGTCGGGTCGCGCTGGGCGAGCCGGACGAGGGTGGCCGCGGACTCGCCGGCCCCCACGACGAGGACACGGTGCAGGCAACGCCCCTGCCGCCGCATGCGGTGCAGGATGCCGCGCCCGGCGGAGCGGCCGGCCACCGACAGCAGCGTGGCGGCCGGGAAGGCGATGAGCACGTAGCTACGGGCGATCTCGGCCTTTGTCGCGTAAGAGGCGACGGCGACCAGCGCGGTGAGCCGGGCGGCGGCGTTGACGACCCGCCGGAACTCCTCCGAGCCGCCGCCGAGGAAGCGGCTCTCGTAGGCGCGGTTGAGCGACATCGCCAGCACCCAGGCCAGCGGCAGCAGGACCGTCATGATGATGTACGGCTTCGAGGAGGGCGGCTTGGTGTCGAAGTCGACGACGTCCCCGAAACGGACGAAGTAGGCCAGGCCCGCGGAGATCACACAGGCGATCGCGTCGAAGAGCACCAGCAGCCGGACGTAGCGCCGCTCCCAGCCGACCTGGGCCCGGTAGCTGGTCGCGTCGGGCGAGGTCTCGACGTGGGCGAAGTCGAACTGCGTGCCAGCGGGCACACGATGGTGCCGGCCGGTGGCCGGTTGCGCGGGCGGCCCCGGCCAGCCGGGCGCGGCCGGCGGCTCGGGCCAGCCGGTTCCCGCCGGCGGCTCCGACCAGTCAGCCTCTGCCGGCGGCTCCGGCTCCAGCCAGTCGGACTCCTCGGGCTGCCCCGGCCAGCCTGGCCGCACGGGCGGCCCCGGAGGGGTCGGCTGGCCCGGTTCGAAGTAGCCGCGGGACTGCGGCACGACACCCGGGCCGCCGGCGGGCGGCCAGGATCCACCGGCCGGCCTCGTTCCACCCACGGACCTCACCCCTCCCGCCGGCCTCGCCCCACCGGGCGGCATGGCTCCGCCGGACGAACGCGGGCCGCCGGGGGGCACCGCCCCCCCGGACGATCTCGCCCCCTCGAATGGTCTCGTTCCTCCGGACACAGTCTCCGTCACAGCAGGACCCCCCCAGGACCTCGGTACATCAGTTCCGATCGGCGAGCTGGACGGGTGGAGACCGCCCCCCGCGCATCTCCCCGCCGCAGCCATTGTCGATCAGAACCAACCGGCTCGTGGGGCAGATCGCCGACGCGGACACAAGGTCGGACCCGGGGCCCAGGCACGTTGACGCCTCGCACCGAGGCGTTCATCGCAGGTTCACTCCCCCGTGGCTTCATCGCTCGCGGCTTCACCGACTCCGACCTCCAGCGATCGTGTACGGACCCGGGCAGCCCCGAATCGGCCCGGGGAACACCTCCGCGCGGTGTGGGCAACCGACGCGACCCGGGACGCCGACGCGGACCGCCGCGGTCCGCCCAGGCCCCGACATGCGGCGCTCGATGGTCAGGCGGCAACGTTACCGGCACGACCACCGCCGCCGACCAGCGCCCCGCCCGGGGCCGAAGCCGTGTTTCCGACAGCTCCGCGTCGGGTATAGCCGCCCCGCCGATGACTAAGAGTAGCTAAAACAACCGAGGCCCTTCAGTTGCTCACCGTCACACAGAAACCGAATCAACCGAATTGAGGCGATTTGCAGTTACGTTCAGTGCATTCTATTGTCGAGTAGCAGACAGAACCGAGCGGCGATGCTACTGTCAGTCATGGCCGGGCCGGGGAGCGTCCGGCCGCCGACCACCGAGCGCCCGGGTCCTGCGGACCGATGGATGCCGGTGGTCTCTGCCCGCCCGGGTCGACATCCGCCGCCCGGCCGTGAGGGCAGCAATGGGGCGGTCGGCGCCTGCCGGACGGGTGGGGGCGCCCGGGCAGGCGCCGACCTCTTCTCGCGGAGGCGAGACCGGGGCTCAGCTCGCCGGTGGCGGGGCCGGAACCGGAAGGCCGGGACCCGGGGTTACGGCAGGGCGGCGACGACGTCCGGCAGCGGCTTGCGGGCGCCGCTGTAGAACGGCGTCTCCAGCCGGGTGTGGCGGCGCGTCGCGCTCGCCCGCAGGTGGCGGATGCAGTCGACGATCCGGTGGAGCTCGTCGGCCTCGAACGCCAGGAGCCACTCGTAGTCACCCAGGCCGAACGCGGCCACGGTGTTGGCCCGCACGTCCTCGTACTCCCGGCCCATCATCCCGTGCTCGGCGAGCAGGCCGCGGCGCTCGTAGTCGGGCAGCAGGTACCACTCGAACGACCGGTTGAACGGATACACGCAGATGTAGTCCCGCGGGTCCTCCCGGCGCACGTAGGCCGGGATGTGGTTCCGGTTGAACTCCGCCGGACGGTGCAGACCCACCGCGGACCACACCGGCTCCAGGCACCGCCCCAGGCCGGTCTGCCGGAAACGCTGGTAGGTCTGCTGCAGCAGGTCCGGGTTGGGTGAGGTCCACCAGATCATCACGTCGGCGTCGGCCCGGTAGCCGGAGACCTCGTAGATACCACGGGTGTAGACGTCCTTCGCCAGTGCGCCGTCAAGCAGCTCGCCGGCCTCCGCCGTGATGCCCGCGCGATCGGCGGGCAGCGGCTGCCGGGCGGCGAACACGAACCAGCCCGTGTAGAGCAGCTCGTCGTTCAGCTCACGGGCCGACTTCGTGGACTCCCCGTCGGCAGGTCCGGGAGCGCCGGAGGCGGGGGCACCGGTGGGGACGGTGGTGGTGGGGGGGGCGCTGTTGGTGGGCACGGTGACCGGAGGCCGCCCACCCGGAACGGAGGACGCGGACGCCGAGGTGGTGCCGCTGCGCTGGACGTCATCGCCAGTTGACATGCCACCATTGTCCACCCCGGCCGCGGGTCGGCGAGCGAGCCAGGCCCACCGTCACGGGGTGCGGGGCCGCCCACCACCGCGGTGCGCCCTCCGCCCCAGGCTCCCGCGGGTCAGGCACCCGCCGGCTCGGACTCCGCCGCCTGCGTCCCGTCCGGCCGCAGCTGGCCCACCACCGACGCCGCGGCCGCCTCGCCGGAACGGATGCACGCCGGGATGCCCACACCGTCGTAGCCGGCGCCGGCGAGCGCGATGCCCGCCGGCAGCGCGCGCCGGACGGCCGCGATCCGGCCCAGGTGCCCCGGCAGGTACTGCGGGAGCGCCCCGCCCCAGCGGCTGACCCGGTTGGCGATCGGACGGGCGCTGATCCCGGTGACCTGGGCGACCTCGGCGGCGGCGACGCCGGCGAGCTCGACATCGCCGCGCCGCAGGTCGTCGTCGGCGCCGGCGCGGCCCACGCTGGCCCGCACGACCGTCAGGTCGCCGCCGCGGGCGATGTGCGGCCATTTCACCGACAGGTAGGTCACCGCCTTGATCGACAGGCCGGCCCGCGCGGGGATGAGCAGGCCGCTGCCGGGCGGCGGTACAGCTCCCCGGTAGAGCAGTGTGACCAGGCCCACCGACGCGTACGGCACCCCCGCGAGGGGCGCGGCCGCGTGCGGGGCGATCGGGGAGAGGAGATCACGCGCGGCGCCGGCGGGAACCGCGAGGATCACCGCGTCGGCGACCAGGGGCGGGGGCACCTCACCGCCGCCCACCGGGTCGCAGCGCACCTGCCAGCCGCCCTCGACCCGGCGCAGCTCCCGGGCCATCAGCCCGGTCCGCACCGTGGCACCGCTGGTGCTGGCCACCTTCTCCGCGAACGAGCCCAGGCCGCCGCGCAGCGAGGCGAACACGGGCGTCTGCGCCGGGGCCGGTCCGGTCCGGGCCCGGACGCGGTGCGCCCCGAGCAGCAGCGAGCGGTCCTCGGTCGCGATCGGGGTGAGCTGGGGGACGGTCGCCTGCAGCGAGAGCGCGTCAGCCCGCCCGGCGTAGACGCCGCCGAGCAGCGGGTCCACCAGCCGGTCCACGATCTCCCGCCCGACGCGGGCGCCGACGTACCCGCCGACCGTCGGGTCCGTCGGCAGGGTCGTGCGCGGGAGCACCAGGTCGGCCGCGGCGCGCAGCAGCCCGAAGGGCGAGAGCACCCGGGAGCGCACCAGGCCGAGCACGTCGGTGGGGACCCCCAGCATCGTGTTGGGCGGGATGGGACGGCGCCGCCCGCCCACCCACAGCGAGGCCTTGGTCGTCGTCGGATGCACGATGTCGTGCCCGAGCCCGATGTGCCGGGCCAGCCGGAGCGCCTCCGGCACGCGGACGAGGAAGGCCTCCGCGCCCTCCTCCACCGCCAGCCCCTCGATCGGGGTGGTGCGCAGCTTGCCGCCGATGCTGTCACCGGCCTCGACCACGGTGACCTCGGCCCTGCCCGCCAGCGCGCTCGCGGCGGACAGCCCCGCGATACCCGCTCCAATGATCACAACCCGCACGTCTTCTCCCAGCCCCTTCACGCCGTCCCCGTGTGGCCGCCCCCGGATCGGGGCCCTGGGCCCACGGCTCCACCGACCTCACCTGGCCGGGCCGGCCCGAGTCCCGCGGCCGGCTCCAGTCTCGCCCGCGGCCGTGCCACGCCGGTGGCGGGCACCGCCGAGCGGCCCCGGACCGGCCTACGGCCCCGTGCGCGGGCCTGGCGAGTCGGTGGCTGCCGCCCCGCTGTCAGAACTGGTGGACGAGGTCCACGATGTGCGCCAGCACGCCCGGATCACTCTCCGGAAGCACGCCGTGCCCGAAGTTGAAGATGTGCCCGGGAGCGGCCGCACCCCGGCGGCAGACGTCGCGGACCTTCGCCGCGAGGACGTCGGACGGGGCGAAGACCGCGGCCGGGTCGAGGTTGCCCTGCACGGCACGGCCGGGGCCGACCCGGCGGGCGGCCTCGTCCAGCGGGACGCGCCAGTCGACCCCGACGACGTCCGCGCCGGCCGTGCCCATCGCGCCGAGCAGCTCCCCGGTGTTCACCCCGAAGTGGATGCGCGGGATGCCGTCGTCGGCGAACGCCGCGAGGACCCGGGTGCTGTGCGGAGCCACGTAGCGCAGGTAGTCGTCCTCGCTGAGCGCGCCCGCCCACGAGTCGAACAGCTGGATGGCGTCGGCGCCGGCGTCGACCTGCACCCGCAGGAAGGCGGCCGTGATGTCGGCGAGCCGGCCGAGCAGGTCGTGCCACAGCGCCGGCTCGGCGTACATGAGCGCCTTCGTGCGGGTGTGGCTGCGACTCGGCCCGCCTTCGATCAGGTAGCTGGCCAGGGTGAACGGCGCACCGGCGAAACCGATCAGCGGCGTCTGTCCGAGCTCGCGGACCAGGGAGGCCACCGCCTCGCTCACGTAGGGCACGTCACCGGGCTCCAGCGGGCGCAGCACGTCCAGGTCGGACGGCGCCCGGACGGGATGGGCCACCACGGGCCCGACCCCGGCGACGATGTCGACGTCCACCCCGACGGCCGCGAGCGGCAGGACGATGTCCGAGAAGAAGATCGCGGCGTCGGGCCGGAAACGGCGCACCGGCTGCAGGGTGATCTCGGTGACCATGTCGGCGTTGCGGCAGGAATCGAGCATGGCGGTGGTGGCGCGCAGGGCGCGGTACTCGGGAAGCACCCGGCCGGCCTGCCGCATGAACCACACGGGCACGCTGTCGGGGCGGTCCCCGGCGGCGGCGCGCAGGAACGGCGAAGTCGCGGCGAGACCTGGACGTCGGGGCGAGACCCCGGGGCGAGGCGGCGCAACGGCGGTACTTCCGAGGGACATGGCCCGATCGTTGCACGCCCGGCGGACAGATGCCGCGCAGGGCACACGACTGTGTGCGATATCTTCTACTCGCAGTAGAAGTCAGGCTGGAGAACGCGTCCGGCGATGTCAGAGCACGGCGAGGCCGCAAGCGACGTCGAGGAGTGTCCGATGACCGACCCTTCCGTTCAGGACGGCTCCACCCGGGACGGCGCGTGGCCGATGGGCGCCGCCCGCGCGGTGTCCCTGGCCGAGGCGACCTCCTTCCTCCTGCTCCTGATAGCGACCGCGGTCAAGCACGGGGCCGACCACGAGATCGGCGTGAAGATCCTCGGGCCGGTCCACGGTGGGCTGTTCATCGCGTACTGCCTGCTCGTCCTGTACGTGGGGTCGCTGCGGCGGTGGCCGGTGAAGCGGACTCTGCTCGCGCTCGGGGCGTCCGTCCTGCCGGTAGCGCCGTTCTTCGTGGAGCGGCACTGGCTACGGGAGCCGGCCCCGGCCTCCGACGGCGCGGCCGGGCACGGCACGTCCGGGCACGGCGGCTCCCCGGGGCGCGCCAGCTCCGCGCCCGCGAGCTGAGCTCGCCGGCGCCCTGAGCTAGCCGGCGCCCTGAGGCCGCCCGTACGCCGAGGTCACCCGCCCGGCGGCGACGAACCACCTCCTTCCACCCCCGAGGGAACGTCGGCCCCGCACCGCGCACAGCCGGCCGCACGCGACACGCCGGTGAGAATGCGCGGAGAACCGCCCTACCCGTGGCACCGTCAGACCGGTCGGAATAGGCGGCAACAATCCGCGATGTCCCGCGTTCAGCCTCCTGACCGACCGGCCGACGGCGGCTGGATGGCGCGCTGACGCGGCCCGCGGGGGGCTGCGCCGCGGTCAGGTTCACGCCACACCCGCCCGCAGGCTGTTACCACGCGAACGACGCAGCCGTGCCCGGGGAGTGATACGCGAGTGGACCAGGTCCTGGTGAGCGCCGACGATCACATCCGCTACTGCGCGGGATGCGCGCGACAGCAACAGTTCGAGCAACCGCCGTGCGAGGACGGCCACAGCGCCGACTGCCCGGAACGTGCCTGTGTCGTGTGCGGCCACGCGATTCTCGTCGGCGCCGCGCCCGCCGCGGTGCCACCGGCGGGTGCCGGGGCCGACCGGCCCGTGACCGTCGTGACCGTTACCGCGCGCCGCGGCGCCGGCCGATCCGATTCCAGGGCCGTGGCGTGAGCCTGCACAGTCCCGCACCACATCCAGGCCTCCCGGGGGACCCGTTCGTCCCGGCCGGCCGGCCGGCGGCGCTCGGCGGGACGCGCCCGGCGTCGGCGCAGCCGCCCGAGCAGGCCGTGCCGGCACGGCTCGCCCCGCTGACCCGAAGCGCCCGTTCCCACCCGGAGGGCGCTAAGCGGCACTCTCCGACGTCCGGCCAGCGCGGCCAAGGTGCACGCCCTAACGTTGCCGCCATGGGGGGCACTCGGGCACCGAGCGACGCTCCGGCGCTCTTCGTGGCCGCCACCGAGGCGCTGCGGGCGGCGTTGGAGGAGCTGCGGCCGGACGTCGCCGTCCGCGAGATCCCCGCGCCCGCCCGGATCGCTCCCTACGCGTTCGCGCTCGCCGGGGGCCTCACCGGTGACGACGAGGCGGCCTCCGGCCGGTTCGTGCTGCTGTTCGACCCCGACGGGCAGGACGCCTGGGAGGGCACCACCCGGATCGTCTGCTATGCGCGCGCCTCGGTGGACCCGGAGGTCGCCGACGACCCGCTGCTGCCCGGGGTCGCCTGGTCGTGGCTGCGGGAGTCGTTGCAGTCGCACGGCGCCGAGCTCGGCGCCCTCGGCGGGACGGTCACCACCACCTCGTCCCGGCGCTTCGGGGTGCTCGCCACCGACGGCGACAACTTCGACGTCGAGCTCCGGTGTTCCTGGTCACCACGCTGGGCAGGATCGGTGGAGGAAGCCGAGGACCAGACGGTGCCGGAGCCGCCGCACAGCGGGGCCGACGGGGCGGCGCCGTGGGACCCGGCGGACGCTGCCGCGCACCTGCACTCCTTCGCCGACCTGTTGGCCGCGATGGCGGGGCTGCCGCCACGTCTCTCCGGGGTCGTACCGCTACCTGCCCGCCGCGCCTGAGCAGATCCGAACCTCCCCGTCCGAACACTGCGCGCCGGGAATGTCAACGGAGCGCATCCGCGACGACTACCTTGGAGCCACCATCGAACACGAAGCGTATAATTAGTGCGATTGCTCGGCCGACTGGGCTGCCAGGCCGGTCATTCACACGTACCATCGCCGATCGTGACGTCGACGGTTCCTGACTCAACGCACCAGGTCAGTGAGGGTGCGGCGATCGATGCTGCCGCCGCTGTCGAAGAGTCGGCAACCGTACCCATCCCGCTGCTGGAGCCGGCCGGTGGCGTCCCGCCCGTCCTCGACGACCCGCAGGACCTCACCCGCGCCACCGAGCGGCTGGCCGCCGGCACCGGCCCGGTGGCCTTCGACGCCGAGCGCGCCTCCGGTTACCGGTACAGCCAGCGCGCCTACCTCGTCCAGATCAGGCGGGCCGGCGCGGGCACCCTGCTCATCGACCCGATCGCACTGCCCGACCTGAGCGGCGTGCAGGACGCCGTCGGCGACACGGAATGGGTGCTGCACGCCGCCAGCCAGGACCTGCCCTGCCTGGCCGAGCTGGGCCTGCGCCCGAAGACGCTGTTCGACACCGAGCTCGCCGGCCGTCTGCTGGGCTACGAACGGGTGGGGCTGGGCGCCATGGTCGAGCGGGTGCTCGGCTTCGGGCTGGAGAAGGGGCACTCCGCCGCCGACTGGTCGACCCGCCCGCTGCCCGAACCGTGGCTGCGCTACGCCGCTCTCGACGTGGAGCTGCTGGTGGAGCTGCGCGACCAGCTCGAGAGCGAGCTGGTCGCGCAGAACAAGATGGCGTTCGCCCGGCAGGAGTTCGGCGCGATCGCCGCCGCTCCGCCGCGGGAGCCGCGGGCCGAGCCGTGGCGGCGCACGAGCGGGATCCACCGCGCGCGCAGCCGCCGCCAGCTCGCCGCCGTCCGGTCGATGTGGCAGGCCCGAGACCGGGTCGCCCGCGCCCGCGACATCGCGCCGGGCCGGGTGCTGCCCGACAGCGCGATCATGGACGCGGTACTGAAGGTCCCCGAGGACGCCGCCGCGCTGACCCGGCTGCCGATCTTCTCCGGGCAGCGGATGCGGCGCTCGGCGACCACCTGGATGGATGCCCTGCGCGCCGCCGCCGAGATGCCCGAGAACCAGCTGCCGAGCACCGCGGGCCCGGGCGGCGACGGCCTCCCCCCGCAGAACCGCTGGGCGGAACGTGACCCCGTGGCGGCGGCGCGGCTGGCCCGCGTGCGCGCGGCGCTGAACGCGATCGCCGAGGATCAGGGCATGCCGGTGGAGAACCTGCTGGAGCCGGCACTCGCCCGCCGGGTCACCTGGGCTCCCCCGGCCACGCGGGACACCGAGACGGTGACCGCCGCGCTGACCACGGGTGGCGCCCGCCCCTGGCAGGTCGAGCTGACGGCGGCCGCGGTGGCCGCGGCCCTGGTGGACCCGCCCGCGGGCACCGCCGCCGCGCCCGGAGCCACCGGCGGCGAGACCGCCGGCGGCGGAGCGGGCGGCACCGGTTCCGGGACGGCCGGCAGCGGCACCGGTGCCGCGGCGGGCGGCGGGTCCGCGCGGGCGAGAACGCGGCGGACCGGCGGCCGTCCGCCGTCCGGTGGGGAACCCGCCGCGTCCTGATCCGGCCGCACGCGCGGTACGTACCGACCCTTACCTACCCATGGGTAACTCCTGCCGTAGGCTGTTCCCGTCGCGGTCCGGCGCCACTGCGGGCAGCCGGCCCGACACCGTCTGCCGCGGGCCGCGCACGTGCCGCCCACGGGTGAGGCGTCGAGGAGGCCGGTGGTGTTCGTCAGCGCGCAGGGTTCGATCCGTGACGTGGTGTTCGTCGACGGTGTACGCACTCCCTTCGGCAAGGCCAAGGGCGTCTACGCCGAGACCCGGGCCGACGACCTGGTGGTCCGGGTCATCCGCGAGCTGATGCGGCGCAATCCCGCGCTGCCGCCCGAGCGGGTCGACGAGGTCGCGATCGCGGCGACGACCCAGATCGGCGATCAGGGCCTGACCATCGGCCGGGTCGCCGGCATCCTGGCCGGGCTGCCCGAGTCGGTGCCCGGCTACGCCATCGACCGGATGTGCGCGGGCGCGGTGACGGCGGTGACCACCACCGCGTCCGCGATCGCCGTCGGCGCCTACGACATCGCCATCGCCGGCGGCGTCGAGCACATGGGGCGCCATCCGATGGGCGAGGGCGTGGACCCGAACCCGCGGTTCGTCTCCGAGCGTCTCGTCGATCCCTCCGCGCTGGTCATGGGCATGACCGCGGAGAACGTGCACGACCGGTTCCCGGGGATCACCCGGGCCCGGGCGGACGCGTACGCCGCCGCGTCGCAGGCGAAGGCCGCCAAGGCGTACGCGGACGGCAGGATCCAGCCCGACCTCGTCCCCGTCACCGCGCGGCACGTCGACAGCGGCTGGGAGCTGGTCACCGCGGACGAGCCGCCCCGGCCCGGCACCACCGTCGAGGGCCTCGCCGGGCTGCGGACACCGTTCCGGCCGCACGGGCGGGTCACCGCGGGCAACGCCGCGGGCATCAACGACGGCGCCACCGGCTGCGTGCTCGCCGCCGCGGACGTCGCCGACGAGCTCGGCCTGACCCGGAAGATGTCGCTGGTCGGGTTCGGGTTCGCCGGTGTGGCGCCCGAGGTCATGGGGGTCGGGCCGATCCCGTCCACGGAGAAGGCGCTGGCCCGCACCGGCCTGAGCATCGACGACATCGGCCTGTTCGAGCTGAACGAGGCCTTCGCCGTGCAGGTGATCGCCTTCCTGGAACACTTCGGCCTCGCCGACGACGACCCGCGGGTCAACCCCTACGGCGGCGCCATCGCGTACGGGCACCCGCTCGCCTCCAGCGGAGTGCGGCTGATGACCCAGCTGGCCCGCCAGTTCGAGGAGCATCCCGAGGTCCGCTACGGGATGACCGCGATGTGCGTGGGCTTCGGCATGGGAGCGACGACGATCTGGGAGAACCCGCACTTCGGCCGAACGGGAGAAGGAGCATGAGCAGCGCCACGATGACCCTGGAACACCCGGACGAGGTCGTCACGCAGGCCCATGTCCGGTACGCACAACTGCCCGGCGTGAGCGGCCCGGTCGCGCTCATCACCCTGGACAACGGGCAGGACCACACCCGCCCGAGCACCTTCGGCCCGGGCGGGCTGCGGTCGCTGCTCACCGCCGTCGAGGAGATCGAGGCCCACGACCCGCCGGTGGCGGCGGTGGCGGTGACCGGCAAGCCGTTCATCTTCTGCGCCGGCGCGGACCTCTCCTACCGGTCGTCGCTGACCGACCCGGCCGAGGTCCGGCCCAAGCTCACCGCGCTCGGCGAGCTTGGGCACACCGCGCTGCGCCGGGTCGGCGAGGGCCGGCTGGGCGACCGGCGGGTCCCCACCTTCGCGCTGGTCAACGGCGCCGCGATGGGCGGCGGCCTGGAGCTGGCGCTGCACTGCGACTACCGGGCGATCTCCGCCGGTGCCGCGCCGATCGCGCTGCCCGAGGTCTTCCTCGGTCTGGTGCCGGCCTGGGGCGGCACCCAGCTGCTGCCGAGCCTGGTCGGCCCGGAGAACGCGGTCACCATCATGATCGACAACGCGCTCAGCCAGAACCGGACGCTGCGCGGCCCCAAGGCGTTCGCGCTCGGCCTCGGTGACGTCCTGCTGGATGCCGCGGACTTCCTCGAGGAGGCGCTGCACTGGGTCGGCCAGGTGCTGCGGGGCGAGGTGGACCCGGCCAAGGGCCGCCGTCCCGTCGAGCGGGGTGCCGCCTGGGCCGCGGCGCTGGAGCGCGGCCGCGTCCTCGCGGACGCCCGGCTGCACGGCGCGGCCCCGGCCGCCTACCGCGCCCTCGAGTTGATGGCCCTGGCGGAGACCGCGGACGCCGACACGGGGTACGCCGCCGAGACGGCGGCGCTGGCCGATCTCGGGTCCAGCGAGGAGCTCGTCGCCGGGCTCTACTCCTTCGACCTGGTGAACCGGCGTGCCAAGCGGCCGGTCGGCGGGCCCGACCGCTCGCTGGCCCGGGCGGTGACCAAGGTCGGCGTGGTCGGCGCGGGGCTGATGGCCAGCCAACTCGGGCTGCTGTTCGCCCAGCGGCTGGAGGTGCCGGTCGTCCTCACCGACCTCGACCAGGCGCGTCTCGACGCGGGAGTCGCACACGTCCACAGCGAGATCGACAACCTGCTGCTGCGCGGGCGGATCTCCCACGACCGCGCGAACCGGCTCAAGGCCTCCGTGACCGGCTCACTGACCAAGGACGCGTTCGCCGACGCCGACCTGATCATCGAGGCCGTCTTCGAGGACATGTCGGTCAAGAAGGCGGTGCTCGCCGAGCTCGAGTCCGTGGTGAAGCCGGAGACGCTGCTGCTCACCAACACCTCGGCCCTCTCGGTGACCGAGATGGCCGCCGACCTGACCCATCCGGAGCGGGTCGCCGGGCTGCACTTCTTCAACCCGGTGGCGGTGCTGCCCCTGGTCGAGGTCGTCCGCACCCCGCGGACCGACGACGCCGCGATCGCGACCACGCTGCAGGTCGCGAAGCAGCTGAAGAAGAACGCGGTGCTGGTCGCGGACGCGCCGGCCTTCGTGGTGAACCGCCTCCTCACCCGGTTCATGGGCGAGGTGCTCGCGGCCACCGAGACCGGAACCCCGATCGAACAGGCCGACGGCGCGCTCGACCCGCTCGGACTGCCGATGTCGCCGCTGGTCCTGCTCTCGCTGGTCGGCCCGCCGGTCGCACTGCACGTGGCCCGGACCCTGCACCAGGCCATGCCCGACCGGTTCCGCACGCCGGACGGCCTGGCGCGGGTCGTGGCCGCCGGGAAGAGCAGCTTCTACACGGCCGGACCGGGCGGCGAGCAGATCGTCGACCCGGAGGTCGCCGATCTCGTCCGGAGCATGGACGACGGCACCGCGCCGACCGCTCGGGAGGGCGCGGCGATGACGCCCGAGCAGGTCCGTGAGGCGGCGCTCTCGGCGCTGGCCCAGGAGATAAGGCTCCTGCTGGACGAGGGCGTCGTGGCCGAGGCGGCGGACGTCGACCTGTGCATGATCCTCGGCGCCGGCTGGCCCTTCCACCTCGGCGGCATCACCCCGTACCTGGACCGCACCGGCATCAGCGAACGCGTGACCGGTCGCCGTTTCAACCCTCCGGGCGTCGCCACCGTCGCCTGATCGGACGGGCACGCCGGGCGGACACCGGCGCTGCCCGCCCGGAGTGCCCGTCCGAGGCCGCCGCTCGGATCCGCCGCGCTCCGGGCCGACATTCTCCTTGACTTGGTTATTGAGTGACCACTACCTTGAGGTCGTGGCCCCAAGGACAACCGGCGGCACCGGCACCCGGATGAGCGCGGAGCAACGACGCGCGGTGGTGCTCGCGGCGGCCGTCGAGGAGTTCGCCCTGGGCGGCCTGACCGGCACGTCCACCGAGGCGATCGCCAGCCGTGCCGGCATCTCCCAGCCCTATCTGTTCCGACTCTTCCCCACCAAGAAGGAACTGTTCCTGGCGGCCGTCCGGGCCACCTTCACCCTGACTCGCGAACGCTTCGAGACCGCGGCGGGCGACCTGGTCGGCGCCGACGCCCTGACGGCGATCGGGTCCGCCTACGACGAGCTGCTCACCGACCGCACCTACCTGCTCATGCAGATGCAGAGCTACGCCTCCTGCGGCGACCCGGACATCCAGGAGGTCACCCGGCAGGGTTTCCGGGACCTGTGGCAGACCGTCGAACGCGTCAGCGGATGCGACGACGAGGAACTGCGCACGTTCTTCGGGCACGGCATGCTGCTCAACGTCGTGGCCGCGATGAACCTGCAGGAGATCGGCGACCGCTGGGCCCGGGAGATCTGCAGCTAGACCGGCCTGGGTCGGCCCGCGCCGTTCCAGACCCGCGTTCGCCTCCCTCGCACCCGTTCCACCTGTCCGCACCCTCGTCCACACCACGAATCTAGTGACCAATCACTATCCAACGAAGGTAGTGAGCACTCAAGACCTTGGAGGGAACTCGTGACCGACAAGCGATCCGCCACCGTCTGGACGTTCGTCGTGACGTCCATAACGGCGTTCATGGTGGCCCTGGACAACCTGGTGGTCACCACCGCACTTCCCCAGATCCGCGACGACCTCGGGGCGGGCCTGGAGGGCCTGGAATGGGTGGTGAACGCCTACACGCTGCCGTTCGCGGTGTTGCTGCTGACCGGCGCCGCGCTCGGCGACCGGCTCGGGCGGCGGGCCGTGTTCGCCACCGGGCTCGGGGTGTTCACCCTGGGCAGCCTCGGCGCGGCGCTCGCCCCGTCCATCGAGGCGCTCATCGCCGCCCGGGCCATGCAGGGCGTCGGCGCGGCGCTGGTCCTGCCACTGAGCCTGACGCTGCTGTCGGCGGCGGTCCCACCCGAGCGCCGGGGCGCCGCGCTCGGCGTGTGGGGGGCGATGTCCGGGCTTGCCGTGGCCGTCGGGCCCCTGGTCGGTGGCGCGATCACCGAGGGGGCGAGCTGGCAGTGGATCTTCTGGCTGAACGTGCCGATCGGCCTGGTGACGGTCCCGCTCGCGCTGCGCAGGCTCACGGAGTCCCGCGGGCCGGCCGGACGGCTGGACCTGCCGGGGGTCGCGATCATCTCCGCCGGGCTGCTCGGCGTCACACTCGGGCTGGTCCGCGGTGAGAGCCACGGGTGGACGAGCCCGGCCGTCCTGACGTCACTGCTGGCCGGCGCGGCCGGGGTCGGCGCCTTCATCGCCTGGGAGCGGCGCGTGGCCCGGCGCGGCGGGAGCCCCATGCTGCCGATGGCCCTGTTCCGCCGCCGCGGGTTCGCGGCGGTGAACGCCGTGTCGCTGCTGTTCTCGGTCGGCATGTTCGGGTCGATCTTCCTGTTGGCGCAGGCCCTGCAGAACGTCTTCGACTACTCGCCCCTCGAGGCCGGCATCCGCACGCTGCCCTGGACGGCGATGCCCCTGCTGATCGCCCCGATCGCCGGACCGCTCTCGGATCGGATCGGCGGGCGCCCGCTGATCGTGGCCGGTATGGCGATCGAGGCCGTGAGCCTGGCCTGGCTCGCGACGATCCTGGACACCGGGGCCGACTACGCCGGGCTCGTCCCGCCCTTCGTCCTGGCCGGTGTGGGCATGGCGCTGTTCTTCGTTCCGGTCGCGTCGGTGGCCCTCGGTTCGGTCCCGGCGGAGCAGGAGGGTCTCGCCTCCGGCACGAACAACGCGATGCGCGAGCTCGGCGGCGTCCTGGGGGTCGCGGTGCTGGCCTCGGTCTTCGCCGCGAACGGCGGCTACGGGAGCCCGGGGGCGTTCGTGGACGGCACCCGGCCCGCGCTGTGGGTGGGGGCGGCCGTCCTGCTCACCGCCGCGGCAGTGGCCACGCTGCTGCCGTCGCCCACGAGGACGGCAGCGCCCGCGAGGACGGCAGCATCCGCGACGCCCGCGGCACCCGCCACGCCCGCGGCAGCCGCCACGCCCGCGGCACCCCGGGCCCTGCCCGTGGTCGGCCGGCCGTCGTCCGTCTGAAGCGGGTCCGGGTACGGATCACCCACCACGGTGATCCGTACCCGGACGTCGTTTGCGCCCGCCTGCGGAGAATCGATACTCGGCGGCGCGATCAGTAGCTGGATCCCACCGATTCGCCCCGGTTCACGGCATCAGTCGGAACAGGCCACCGACAAAAACCCACCCGGCGCACCAGGCCGCCGAAGCCCCCAGGACAAAAGCATCACCGGCCGCTTCAACGCTGAGCGTCACCTCCGGCGAAAAAGCTGGGGCGCCACAGTTTCCTGAACTCCGCCCGAAAGGACACCCGATCGATGATCCGAATACGGAGGACATCGCTCTGGGCACCTCACCGGTCACGCTTCCGATCATTGACGGTGCGGAACGGCGACGTTCCCACGCCGGTGCGCGGGTCAGCGGTTACTCGGCGCCGGCTGGGCGACGGCCGCGGCGCCCCCGGCCCGTGGGCCGGCCTGGCCCGACCCGGCGAGGTCCTCCGGCCTACTGGCGACCGCCTCGCCACGCGGGCGCAGCGCCACCCCGACCAGCGCCCAGACGATGTCGGCGACCGTGGCGAGCAGGCGCGCGACAAGAGCGATCAGCGTCGACGGGCCACTCGGCAGCGCCGGGGCCAGGGCAAGCACCAGTACGGCCTCGCGCACGCCCGCGCCCGCGGGCAGGACGAGCACCAGGAAGCCCGCGGTCCAGGCCAGGGCGTAGGCGCCGACGCACAGCGCCACCAGCCGGGCGCCGCCGACCTCCGGCTGCAGGTCACGGACCAGCAGCCAGGTCCCCACGCCGTAGCAGGCGAAGCTGCCCAGCAGCCAGCCGGCGCCGACGGCGATGGGGCGGGCGGTCAGCGGCTCGGTCAGCGGCGGGCGGCGCAGCAGCCGGAACGCGACCGCCAGCAGTCTGGCGAGCACCGGAGGGTAGAGCACCACCGCGAAGACGGGCACCACCGCCAGCGCCCACCAGTAGTCGGCGAGCGCGTCGCGGGAGGAGAAGGGCAGGGTGACGGCCGCGGCCAGACCGCCGCAGGGCACCGCCAGCGCGAGCACCACAAGACTCGCCAGGGCCGACTTCGGCCGGGAGACCCCGTAGTCGCGGGAGAGCTCCATCTGGGCGAGGACGGGCCACACACTGCCCGGAATGTACTTACCGATCTGGCCGACGCAGAAGATCCGGACGGCGGCGCGCAGCGGCAGCAGCGCACCGAGCCCGGCGAGCACGGCACGCCAGGACAGGACGGTGGCGCCGACCGCGAGCGTCGTCGCCACACCGGAGCCGACGACACCGAGAACGGTCAGGTCGCCCAGCGAGTCCCGGACGTCGTTCCACTGGCCGACCAGCGCCACGACCAGAAGCGCGGCGGCGAGCACCAGGGCTGCGCGGACCACCCACCACCGCACGCCCCGACGGGCGGCGGGGGCAGCCGGTTCCTCCGCCGGGCGGGCCTCGTCGGGGCCCGCCGCCGGTGCGACGGCGGGCCCACCCACGACGTCCCCGCCAGCCATGGCGGACGGGGATTCGCGGTGCGCGGGACGCCGACTCACCGGGTCAGCCTAAGGCGTCCACCGGACGGCACCCGCGCCGGGCGCACACGGGCGCGACCCGGCCCCGCGCCGGTCAGGCCCGGCCGGTCGTGACCGGCCGAGCGGGCCCTGCCGGTCAGGCCCGGCCGGTCAGGCCTGACCGCCGCCGGCGGGGGTCTGGTTGGACTCGTCCGCGCCGACCTCGTCGCCCATGAGGGCGTGCTGGCGCTTGGCGACCGCCTCGATCACCTTGCGGGCCAGGTCCTGCGGGGCGAGGCCGACCTCGGCCAGCACGTCGTCGCGCTTGCCGTGGTCGAGGAAGCGCTGGGCGACCCCGAACTCACGCACCGGGACGTCGACGTCGGCGTCCCGCAGCAGCTGCGCGACGCAGGCACCGACGCCACCGACCCGCCCGTTGTCCTCGACGGTGACGACGAGGTCGTGGTCACGGGCGAGGTCGACCAGCGCCGGGTCGAGCGGCTTGACCCACCGCGGGTCGACCACGGTGATGCCGATGCCCTGGCTGGCGACACGCTCGGCGACGTCCAGACAGGTCGGGGCCATCGCGCCGATCGAGACGAGCAGCACCTCGCGGTGCCGCGCGGCCGCCGGCGCCCGGTAGAGGACGTCGACCCCGCCGACCTGGTCGATCGCCGGGGAGTCCGCGGCGACCTTGCCCTTGGGGTAACGCACGACCGTCGGGCCGTCGGTGTTGGAGACCGCCTCGTCGAGCTCGGCGCGCAGGGTCGCGGCGTCACGCGGGGCGGCGATCGCCAGACCCGGCACGACCTGCAGGAAGGACATGTCCCACATGCCGTTGTGGGACGCGCCGTCCTCGCCGGTGATCCCGGCGCGGTCGAGCACGAAGGTCACCGGCTGGCGGTGCATGGCGACGTCCATGAGGACCTGGTCGAAGGCGCGGTTCAGGAACGTCGCGTAGATACACACGACGGGCTTGAGACCGCCCATGGCCAGGCCGGCGGCCGAGGTGACCGCGTGCTGCTCGGCGATGCCGACGTCGAAGACCCGGTCCGGGAAGGCCTTGGCGAACGACTTCAGGCCGACCGGCTGGAGCATCGCCGCGGTCATGGTGACCACGTCGGGCCGCTCGGAACCGATCCGGACGATCTCCTCGGAGAAGATCGAGGTCCAGGTGGCGCCCTTGGCTGYCGACTTCGGCTTACCGGTCAGCGGGTCGATGACGCCGACGGCGTGGAAGTTGTCGGCGTCGTCCTGCTCGGCCGCCGGGTACCCGAAGCCCTTGCGGGTCATGGCGTGGACGATCACCGGGCCACCGAAGTCCTTGGCCCGGCGCAGCGCCGACTCCATGGCGACCACGTCGTGGCCGTCGACCGGGCCGACGTACTTCAGCCCGAGGTCCTCGAACATGCCCTGCGGGGTGACGACGTCCTTGATGCCCTTCTTGATGCCGTGCAGGGCGTCGAACAGCGGCGCGCCGACGAGCGGGGTGCGGCCCAGCACCTGCTTGACGACGTCCAGGACCTGCTCGTACTCGGGCGCCAGGCGCAGCGACGCGAGGTGGTCGGCGAGGCCGCCGATGGTGGGTGAGTAGGACCGGCCGTTGTCGTTGACGACGATGACGACCTGCCGGTCGCTGGCGGCGATGTTGTTCAGCGCCTCCCAGCACATTCCGCCGGTCAGCGCCCCGTCGCCGACGACCGCGACGACGGCCCGGTTCTCCCCGCGCAGCTCGTAGGCGCGGGACAGCCCGTCGGCGTACGACAGCGCCGTGGAGGCGTGCGAGTTCTCGATGATGTCGTGCTCGGACTCGGCCTGGCTCGGGTAGCCGGAGAGCCCGCCGCGCTGACGGAGGCGGTCGAACTGCTCCCGGCGGCCGGTCAGAATCTTGTGAACATAGGACTGGTGGCCCGTGTCCCAGAGGACACGGTCGAATGGTGAATCGAACACTCGGTGGATTGCGAGAGTCAGTTCTACAGCGCCCAGATTCGGCCCTAGGTGGCCGCCTGTGCGGGCAACCGCGTGGATGAGGAAATCACGGATCTCAGCCGCGAGCGTCACCAGCTCCTCATGGTCGAGGCGCTTGACGTCCTGCGGGCTGTCGATCGTCGACAGAAGCGACACGGCGTGCTCTCCCTCCCCCGAAAGGGGATCGGTCCGGGTCCGGCAAAGTCTACGCAGGGCACCCCGGGCTCCGCAGACAGGCTCCCGACATGTGAGCTGCCCGAAGAGCGTCAGATATTTCGCCGGGTCGCGGTAGAATCCACCTCCCCGTTGTCGGTAATGTGCGACGAGTAGTCGGTGAAGAGAGCCCGGGAACCAGGCATGACGCGTCGGAGGGCCTGGCGTGCGGCCCCACGCCGGGCCGCTCCCGACGCCACAAGGGCCCGCCGGCGGGGCTTTTTTCCCGGGCCGGCGGGCCCTTCGCACGAACACTGCTGGGCCTGTCATCTTGTTGTCACGTCGCCGTCACATGTGAACGGCCGTTATGGGCACCCCTGATCGGCTCGCTCGCGATTACACACGGTCAGCACCGTTGGGGACTCGGGCGGCTCACCCGCGGCCACTCGCCTGCCTCCCCCGGCGCGCGGCCGCGTCCAGAAGCACCGCGGCGAGCAGGACCGACCCGGTGATGATGAACTTGACCGACTGGTCGAGACCGAGCAGGTCCATCCCGTTGGCGATCGAACCGATCACCAGGATGCCGAGCAGCGCCGACCAGGCTCGACCGCGCCCGCCGAACAGGCTCGTCCCGCCGATCACCGCCGCGGCGATCGCGTTGAGCAGCGTGTCGCTGCCGCCGGAGGCCTGCGTGACGCTCGTCAGCCGCGCGGCGGCGAGGACACCGCCGACGCCGGCCAGGCAGGACGCGGCGGCGAACGCCGAGACGCGCAGCGCGCGCACGTTGATGCCGGCCCGGCGCGCCGCTTCGACGTTGCCGCCGACGGCGTACAGGTGGCGGCCGTAGCTGGTGCGCCGCGAAACCAGGTCCACCAGCAGCACCAGGCAGCCGAAGATCAGCAGCGCCAGCGGCAGCCCGCGGTCGTCGTTGAGGATCGCCACCGCCGCGATGAGCGCGCCGCCCACGACGACCACCCGCACCGCGACCTCCGCGATCGGGCGGGGCCGCAGCCCGGCCCGCCGGCGGCCGCGGACCTCGGCGAGCTGGGCACCGGCATACCCGGCCACGGCGATCCCGGCGATCACCCATCCGGTGGCGTCGGTGAAGAAGGTGGACGTCAGCTTCGTGATCTCGCTGTCCGGCAGGTTGAGCGATCCGTCCCGGCCGAGCACCTTGAGCTGCACGCCCTGCCAGGCGATGAAGCCCGCCAGCGTCACGACGAAGGACGGGACGCCGAACACGGCGAACAGGCTGCCCTGCAGGGCACCTACGGCGGCGCCGACGACCAGCGCGGCCACGATCGCCAGAACCGGCGCCCACCCGTGGCGCACCGACAGCACCGCCATGACCGACGCGCACAGCCCACTGACCCAGCCGACCGACAGGTCGATCTCGCCGAGCAGCAGGACGAGGAAGACGCCGGTGGCGATCGTCCCGGTCGCGGCGACCTGCAGTGCGAGGTTCGTCAGGTTGTAGGAGGTGAGGAAGTTCGAGTTCTGGAACTGGAAGATCGTCCAGATCACGACGAGCCCGACGATGACCGGTAGCGAGCCGAGCTCGCCCGCGCGCACGTGGCGCAGCGCCGAGTCCGCCAGGCCGCGCAGGCCCGGGCCGGCGAAGAGCAGGCGCGGGTCGACCGCCGCGTCACCCCGCCCGGGCGCGACGACACCGACCGCCCCCGCGGCGGGAACCGACTGGACGGGGTCCGGTTGGACGGGGTCCGACTGGGCGGAGCCGGCTGCGGGCTTGGCGGCGCCGGGCGCGAGCTCACTCATCGCGAACGCACCTCCGCCCGGCCCGTCCCGTGGGCCGTGTCGGCGCCGGTGATCGCGGCCACGACGTCCTCCCGGGAGGCGGAGCCGATGTCGAACGTGCCGGCGTTGCGGCCGAGCCGGAGCACCGCGACGCGGTCGCACACGGCGAAGACGTCCGCGAGGTTGTGGCTGATCACGAGTACGGCCAGGCCGCGCTCGCGCAGCCGGACGATGAGGTCGAGCACCTGCTCGGTCTGCGCCACGCCCAGCGCGGCGGTCGGCTCGTCGAGCAGGACCACCGCCGGATCACCGAGCAGCGAGCGCGCGATCGCGACGGACTGCCGCTGGCCGCCGGACAGCGACGCCACCGGGATGCGCACGCTCGGGATGCTCACCGCCAGGGTGCGCAGGAGGTCCAGCGCGCTGCGCTCCATGCCGATCTCGTCGAGCGCGCCGGCGAACCGGCCCAGCCGGCGGCGCCGCTCGCGGCCGAGGAAGAGGTTGTTGACGACGTCGAGGTTGTCGCAGAGCGCGAGATCCTGGTAGACGGTCGCGATCCCGAGAGCCACCGCGTCCTGCGGGCGCTCGAGGCGTGCCGGGCGGCCGGCGAACCAGATCTCCCCGCCGGTCGGCGGCGAGACGCCGGAGATGCACTTGACCAGCGTGGACTTGCCGGCGCCGTTGTCGCCGACGAGGGCGAGCGCCTCCCCGGCGCGCAGGTCCAGGTCGACGTCGGTGAGCGCCTGCACCGCGCCGAAACGCTTGGAGATCCCACGTAGGGACAACACCAGATCGGACATGACGGGCCCGTGCCTTCCAGGAACAGCCACGAGGGGATCCGCGGTGAGCCGCCGGCAAAGCAGCTCACCGCGGATCCCGGGGACGGGACGTGAGGTCAGGAGATGCCGGCGGACGCGCAGGCCGTCGCGTACGTGCCGGCACACAGGTCGGCCTTGGCGAGGAAGCCGTCCTTCACCACCGTCTCGGCGACGGTGTCCCGGGTGACCGCGACCGGTTCCAGCAGGACGGAGGGAACCTGACCGTTGCCGTTGTCGACGCGCCCGGTCGCGATCGTGTCGACGGGCTCACCGCGCAGCAGCGCGAGCGCCAGGTCGGCCGCCTGCTCCGCCTCGGGGCGGATGGCCTTGTAGACGGTCATGTGCTGATCTCCGGCGAGTACGCGCTGTACCCCGGCGAGTTCGGCGTCCTGGCCGGTGACGGGCGGCAGCGGCGTCACGTTCGCCCGGCGCAGCGCGGCGACCACGGCGCCGGCCATGCCGTCGTTCGCGGCGTAGACCCCGACGATGTTCTCCCGGCCGACGGTGGTGATCGCCTGGTCCATCTCCCGACCGGCGGTGTCGGGAGACCAGTCGGGGGTGAACGTGTCGAAGCCGATCGTCACCTTGCCCTCCAGGACCGACAGCGCGCCGTCCTTGAACTGCTGGGCGTTCGGGTCGTCCTGCGAGCCGTTGATCATGATGACCTTGCCGGCGCCGGCCCGGTCGCCGATCGCGTCGAGGAGCGACTGGCCCTGCAACTGGCCGACCTTCTCGTTGTCGAAGGAGACGTAGGCGTCGACGGGCGCCTTCTGGATGAGCCGGTCGTAGGAGACCACGCGCACGCCACGGTCCCGCGCGTTGCGGGCGATCACCGCCGCGGCCTCGCCGTCCACCGGGTCCAGGACGAGGACCTTGGCGCCGTTGGTCATGGCCTGCTCGGCCTGGTTCTGCTGGGCGGCCGAGTCCTGGTCGGCGTTCGAGTACAGCACCTTGCAGTCGGGGCAGATCTTCGCCATCCGCGCCTCGAAGTAGGGGCGGTCGGCCGATTCGTAGCGGGTCGTCTGGGTCTCGGGTAACAGGAGCGCGATGGTTCCGCTCTCGGATCCTCCCTGGGGCGCCTCGTCATCGGACGAGTCCGACGTGCATCCCACGGCGGCCAGCACGACCATGACCGCCACCGACGCGGCCGCGAAAAGGCGACCTCGCCGTCTCCCCGCATGGCCGCGCATCCGACCGCGCCGAGGTACCCCGTCGTCGAGCGAGTTGTCTGCCACGCGCCCCTCCCGAGTTCGCTGCTGCGTGCCGGAGCGAACCGGTCACGCTCTGGTGGCAGTCTGCGGAGAGGATGACTTTGCCGTCAAGACTTGAATACAAGAATTAGGTCCGCAAAGTTTCTCATTCATGTTCCGATGGCATCACGACCCGAAGGCACAGATCGGCGACTCAGGGTTGCGGCGGTGGGGCCGGAACACGCCCTGAGCTGGTACTCCGGAGCTGGGCCTGCGCGGACGCGCCCGTCAGGCCGGAGGGGTCAGCGCGGCGCCGGTCAGGATTGGCGCCCGGTCAGCGCGGGATCGGCTCGCCCTCGCGCAGCACCAGCGCGAGGGCGCCGAGGACCTCCGCACGCTCGCCGAGCACGCCGGCCACGATTGTCGGGACGGCCGCCGGAACGGCGAAGCGGTGCACCACCTGGCGCATCGGTTCCAACAGGGTCTCCCCCGCCGCCGCGAGGTCGCCGCCCACGACGATCATCTGGGGGTTCAGCAGGTTGCACAGGTTCGCGGCCGCGTTCCCGATGGCCCGGCCGGCGTCCGAGACCACGCGGGCGCATCCCGCGTCACCGGCGACCGCGCGGTCGATCATCCCGCGCACGGTGAGGTCCGGCCCGTGGCTCGTGCGCAGCGACTCGAGCAGCACCGACGTTCCGACGATCGTCTCCAGGCAGCCGCGGTTTCCGCAGCGGCAGACCGAGCCGTTCTCGTCCAGCGTGGTATGCCCGATCTCGCCCGCGGTTCCCGCTCCGCCGCGGTGGACGCGCCCGTCGATGACCAGGCCGGAGCCGACGCCGGTGGAGGCCTTGAGGTAGGCGAGGTCGCGGACGCCCTGGCCGGCGCCCCAGTGCAGTTCGGCGAGGGCACCGAGGTTGGCGTCGTTGTCGACCCGGACGGGCAGCCCGAGCCGCTCCGACATCTGCGCGGCGGCGGGCACGCCGACCCATCCGGGCAGGATCGCCGAGGATCCGACGGCGCCGGTGACCGCGTCGATCGGGCCGGGCAGGCCCATGCCCACGCCGACCACGTCCGCCCGGTCGACGGCGAGCCGCCCGAGCAGGTCGTCGACCAGCCGGCCGGCCGTCGCGATGCCCTCCTGGGCCTGGTGATCGACGTCGATGTCGACGACGTCCTCGGCCAGCACCTCGTGCGCGAGGTCGCCGATGGCGACCCGCAGGTGGCGGTGGCCGAAGTCGAGCCCGATCACGACTCCGGACCGCCGCGACAGCGACACCCGGACCGCCCGCCGCCCGCCGCTCACCGCGGGGCGCACGTCAACGTCCCCACTCTCGCGGAGCTCACCGACGATGTTGGAGACGGTCGCCGGGGACAGCCCGGTCAGCCGCGCGATCTCCGCCTGGGCGAGGCTGCCCTCCCGCCGCAGCACGCCCAGGACCCGGTCCCGGTTGGCGGCGCGCAGCGACGACTGGGAGCCGGGCGGCGTTCGGGGCATGAACACAAAGCCTTGCGGCGCGGCCACGTGGCCGTCAACGGTCATCGCGGTAGCGCCGTGCTGCCCGTACCTGGCCGGGCCGGCTCCACGGAGCCGGCCGCGCCCGCGGCACCGGTCGCGCCCGCGGGCGCGGGCTCCAAGGTCGCCACGCACTCCACGTGCGAGGTCATCGGGAACAGGTCGAACGCGCGGAGCTCGGTGAGCCGATACCCCTCGCCCGCCGCGACCGCCACGTCCCGCGCGAGCGCGGCGGGGTCGCAGGCCACGTAGACGACCCGGCGCGGCCGGTGCGCGAGAAGCTCGGTCATAACCTCACGACCCGCGCCGGTCCGCGGCGGGTCGAGCACCGCGACATCCACCGCCCGCCGGGCCGGGCCGGGCGTGGCGCCGCCGGCCGGGAGGCCGTCGGCGGGCGCGGCCGGCTGGTCCGCCGCGCCGACGAGGCCGCGGACCGTCGCCGGGGTCACCCGCAGGGAACGCAGCGACACCCAGGGCAGGTCCGCCAGGCTCCGCGCGGCGGAGCGGACGGCGGCCTCGTCGGATTCCAGCGCGATGACCCGCCCGGTCGGTCCGACCGCCTCGGCGAGGAACGCGGCGAACAGCCCCGCCCCGCAGTACAGGTCGAGGGCCGTGTCCCCCGCCGCAGCCGCGGCCGCCTCGCGCACCGCGGCGACCAGCGTCGCCGCGGCGGCCGGGTGGACCTGCCAGAAGACCCCCGGCTCCAGCCGGAACTCGCGGCCTTCGACCGTCTCGACCACCTCGACCGGCGCCGGCTCGCCGCGGTCAGGACCAGGGCCCTCGGCGTCGGCGGCGAGGCCGGTCTCGGTGACGCGCCACCCGCCGGACCGCGTCGAGTACGCCACGGCGTCGCCGGGCATCGCCACAAGCTCCACCGCCTGGCCGGTCACCTCGGGCGAGCCGTCGCCGGTCAGGAAGACCGGGTCGGCGATCACCCGGGCGAGCAGCGGATGAGCGATCTTGCAGTCGGGAGTGGGCACCACCTCGTGGGAGCGGTGCGCGCGCAGCCCGACGCCGCCGTCGGGCGTCCGCGAGAAGCGCATCCTGGTGCGCCAGCCCAGCCCGTCGGGCCCCTCCGACGGCAACGCCTCGACCAGCACGGCGCGGTCGAGGCCGGCCAGCCGCCGCAGCGCGTCCTCGACCACCCGTGCCTTGAGCCGGCGCTGCGCGGCGGGCGTGGCGTGCTGCCAGTCGCACCCTCCGCACCCGCCGGGACGCGCGTGCGGGCAGGGGGGCGCCACCCGGTCCGGGGAGGCGACGAGGATCTCGACGGCGTCGGCGCGCCAGTAACGGTCGTGGGAGACGTCGGTGATCCGGACTCGTACCCGCTCGCCGGGCAGCGCGTGACGCACGAACACGACCCGACCGCCGGCGCGGGCCACACAGAGCCCACGGTGCGCGACCGGGCCGACGTCAAGCTCCACCAGTTCGCTGGGCGGAACGGGGACGGGGCGCGTCACCCCGCCCACCCTGTCGGTCCGGTCCCGATCGGCCCGCTCCGGCCGGTCCCGGCTGGTATCGCCGGCGCGGTCCCGGGCGGCGTCGCCGGCGCGGTGCCGGACCGGCCGTCCGGTCCGCTCCGCCGTGCCGTCCGGTGCCGCGGGGTGTCGCCTGGTCCCGCTGGACGGCCGCGCCGGGCGCCCGCTCACGGGGCATCCCCGGGCGGCGCCGCGTTTGAACTGGCCGGCGGGTTCGCGGTCACGGCGGCGTCACCGCCACCAGCGCTCCCCGGCCCCGGACCCCGGTGCCCAGGCCGGAAGTGCCCGGGCGGGGCCGCGCTGCCCCGTCTGACCGCGCCCGCGCCGACCGACTCCTGCCTGGTCTGCGCGTGCGAGCTGGACGCGAGCTGCCACGGGACACTGATCATCATCACCCCGGGCTGGAAGAGCAGCCGGGCCTTGAGCCGCAGCGCGCTCTGGTTGTGTAGCAGGTGCTCCCACCAGCGCCCGACGACGTACTCCGGGACGAACACCGCGGTCACGTCGCGCGGGCTCTCCCGCCGGATGCGGGCGACGTAGTCGAGGACCGGGCGGGTCACCTCCCGGTACGGCGACGCCAGTACAACGAGATCGATCTTGATACCGCGTTCCTCCCAGGCCTGGCGCAGCCGTTCCGTCTCGGCCGGGTCGACGGCCACGGTGACGGCGACCAGCGTGTGCGGCTTCGTGGCCTTCGCGTAGGCCAGCGCGCGCAGGGTCGGCGCGTGCATCTTGCTGACCAGGACCACCCCGTGCACCCGGGACGGCAGGGTCGGCGGCCCGGGCTCGGGCGTCAGCTCGGTGGCGACCCGGTCGTAGTGCCGGTGGATGGCCTGCATGCCCAGGTAGATCACCGGGATCGCGATGCAGACGATCCAGGCCCCGCGGGTGAACTTGGTGAGCAGCACGAGGATGAGCACGGCCCCGGTCAGGCACGCCCCGAGGAAGCTGATGGCCTGGTAGCGGCGGATCCTGCGGCGCATGCTCGCGTCCAGCGGCACGCCGCCGGCCAGCGGGTCACCATTCCGCTCGCCACCGTGCTCGGCCCTCCGCTCGCCGCCCGCCACCAGCGGGGCGGAGCCGTCGGGGGCGGCCGCCGGGTCGGATTCGCGCAGCAGGCGCGCCCAGTGCCGGACCATCCCGGTCTGGCTGAGGGTGAACGAGATGAACACACCGAGGATGTAGAGCTGGATCAGCGCCGTGACCTGCGCGTCGAACACGACGATGAGCAGGATCGCGAACCCGGCCAGCAGCACGATCCCGTTGGAGTAGGCGAGCCGGTCGCCGCGGGTGTGTAGCTGGCGGGGCAGGTAGCCGTCGCGCGCGAGGATCGAGCCGAGCACCGGGAAGCCGTTGAAGGCGGTGTTGGCCGCCAGAATGAGGATGAGCGTGGTCACCGCGGCCACGTAGATGAAGCCCACCGAGCCGTCCCCGAACACCGCGGCCGCGATCTGGGCGACGACGGTCCGCTGCTCGCCGTGCGCCCCGATGAGGTCCGCCGGGTTCTCGGCGATGTGGACGTCCGAGATGAGGGCCAGCGCCGTCACGCCGACGAACATGGTGACGGCGATGACGCCCATCATCAGCAGCGTGGTGGCGGCGTTGCGGCTCTTCGGCCGGCGGAAGGCGGGCACGCCGTTGCTGATCGCCTCGACACCCGTCAGCGCCGTGCAGCCCGACGCGAAGGCGCGCAGAACCAGGAAGAGCAGGGCCAGGCCGGCGAAGTTCTGCTCCGCGTGGACCTCATAACCGGCGCTCTCGGCCCGCGGTGCGTCCCCGAGGACGGTCTGCACCAGCCCCGTCACGATCATCACGAGGATGCCGATGATGAACGCGTAGGACGGCGCGGCGAACGCCGACCCGGACTCACGCACACCGCGCAGGTTGACCAGCGTGAGCAGCACGACCAGAAGGCTGGCGATGAGCACCTTGTGCTCGGCGAGCCCCGTCGCCGCCGATGTCAGGTTCGCGACACCCGCGGACACCGACACGGCGACGGTGAGCACGTAGTCCACCAGCAGGGCGCTGCCGACCATCAGGCCGGCGCGGGGGCCGAGGTTGACTGAGGCCACCTCATAGTCGCCGCCGCCGCTGGGGTAGGCGTGCACGTTCTGCCGGTACGACGCCACCACGGTCAGCATGAGGATCACGACCGCGCCCGCGATCCACGGCGTGTAGTGCAGCAGCGTGAGTCCGCCGAGCGCGAGGACGAGAAGGATCTCCTCCGACGCGTAGGAGACCGATGAGAGCGCGTCGCTGGCGAACACGGGGAGCGCGACCCGCTTGGGCAGCAATGTCTCACCGAGTCGGTCCGAGCCGATGGGGCGACCGACGAATCCGCGCTTCAGTCGGTCTGTGAGCGCCACGCGGCGATGCTACCGACCCCGATCCCACCTCCCCAGTGTGTGTGACGTGGCGCACTCCAACCCGGCCATAGCGACACACGTGCCCGATGAGCTGCCAGGACGGGTGGCCGACAGACATCGACCGGGCAACCCCGATCGGACTACGCTCACCTCCCGTGCACGTCGTGATCCTCGGCTGCGGCCGGGTCGGCTCATCCCTGGCTGGTGCCGTCGAGCGGCTCGGCCACTCGGTGGCCGTCATCGACCAGAACCCGGCCGCGTTCAATCGCCTGTCGGCCGGCTTCGGCGGGCGGGCGGTGACCGGCATGGGCTTCGACCGGGACACCCTCGTCGAGGCCGGCATCGCCGGGGCGGCCGCGTTCGCCGCAGTCTCCAGCGGGGACAACTCGAACATCATCTCCGCCCGGGTCGCCCGGGAAATGTTCGGCGTGGAGCGGGTGGTGGCCCGCATCTACGACCCCCGGCGGGCCGAGGTCTACGAACGCCTCGGCATCCCCACCGTCGCCACGGTGCGCTGGACGCGCGACCAGATCCTCGGTCGTCTCGTCCCGGACGCCGTCACCCCCGAGTGGACGGACACGTCCGGCTCGGTGCTGCTCACGGCGGTCACGCCGGCGCGCGGCTGGGTGGGACGGCGGCTCGCCGAGCTGGAGTCCCGGGCCGAGGTCAGGGTGGCGTGCGTGACCCGGTTCGGCGACGGCCTGCTCCCCGACGGGCGGACCATGGTGCAGGACGGCGACGTCCTGCACATCGCGGTCGCCAAGGCGCGGGCCACCGAGGCGGACGCGATCATCCGCACCGGCCCCGACCACGACTGACGACGCGGGCACCACTGGCGACGCCGGCACGACTGACGACGAGAGACGAGGACCTGCGATGACCGCGGATCCGGACGCGCGTACCGGGGGCACCGAACAGGACGGGGCCGCCGAGCGGAGCGGGACGGCGAACCGGCGGGTGRCGATCGCGGGCGCCGGCAAGGTCGGCCGCTCGATCGCCGCGGAACTGCTGGAGAACGGCTCCGAGGTGCTCATCATCGAGCGCGACCCGAACAAGATCCGCCGGGACGCGCTGCCCGCGGCGGACTGGCTGCTCGCCGACGCCTGCGAGCTGTCCTCCCTCGACGGCGCCGGCCTGGACTGCTGCGCGGTGATGGTCGCCGCCACCGGCGACGACAAGGTCAACCTCGTGGTCTCGCTGTTGGCGAAGACCGAGTTCGGCGTGCCCAGGGTGGTCGCGCGGGTCAACCATCCCAAGAACGAGTGGCTGTTCACCGAGTCCTGGGGCGTCGACGTGGCGGTGTCCGCGCCGCGCATGCTGACCGCGCTGGTCGAGGAGGCGGTGAGCGTCGGTGACCTGGTGCGCCTGATGAAGTTCCGCCAGGGCGACGCCTCCCTCGTCGAGCTCACCCTGACCGCGGACGCGCCCGTCGTGGGCCGGCGGCTGGGCGACGTCGACCTCCCACCGGACTCCGCCGTCGTCGTGATCCTGCGGGACGGCAACGCGGTGGTCCCGTCACCGGACAGCACGCTCGAGCCGGGCGACGAGGTGCTGGCCGTCGCGACCACGAGCGAGGCCGAGGAGAGCCTCGCGGCGCTACTCGGCGCCGTCCCCGCCGACGCCAGCCGGAACCAGCGCGTCTCCGGGGTGCTCTAGCCGATCCCGGTCGTCGCGCCGGGGGCGCGGCGCGGTCTGTCAGTCGTTCGGGATGCCCGCGGCGAGCTGGCCGGGTTCGCCCGTCTGACCGTCCTCCCCGGACGGCTCGTCCTCCGCCAGCGGGGCGAGGCGCCGGACGATCGCGAAGGTGGCCAGCACGGCCGCGCCGAACAACGGCAGACCCAGCACGATGTTCGCCGCCGCGAGCCAGCCGGACTCCCCCGCGAGGTAGAGCACGCCCTGGATCGCGAACCGCGCCGCGAACACCGCGATCCAGACGAAGGTGGCCCAGACCGCCGCCCGCCGGACGGACGGTGTCTCCCGCCAGTTGGAGTACCGCTGGTCGAAGCCGGCCATCACGTAGCCGCCGACGGGACGCCCGACGAGGACCGAGCCGAGGCCGACGACGGCGCAGACGGCGTTCTTCGCTATCGAGGGCAGGAAGAAGCCCTCGGCGCTGCCCGTCCGGGAGGCTATGAAGGCGGCGAACCCGACCGCGAAGAGCCCGGAGAACGCCTGCTGGACGGGCTCGTGTCGCACCACCCGCAGGACCACGAGCCCGGCCGCCGCCGCGATCGCGACGATGATCCCCGCCGTCAGGCCGGCCTCGGCGTTGACGGTGACGAACGCCACCGTCGGAATGGCGCTGTCGATGATTCCGCGCGGGCCGCCCACCGCCTCTGCCAGCGTGACCGGTGGCTCACCACCGGTGCCGCGACCGCCGGACCCACCGGACCCACCGGCCCGGCTGGCGATCCCACCGGCCCGGCCACCGGCGTCGTCGTGCCCGGCCGGGAGGCCAGGGCCCGCCCCCGGTACCGCGACGCCGTCGACCGGGGTCACGGCCGCTCCGCCGGGGTCGCCCGGACCCGTCGCCGGGTTCGGCACTGACGGATCCTGCGGAGACGCTGGTGGCATGGGCGGTGTAGTCCTGTCGCCGGGCGCCACTCAGGCGCTGGTCGAGGAGGCTGGCAGCAGCTCGTAGCGGGGATTGAACATCGTGGTCCGCTCGTCGCGCACGACGACCCGACCGGATGCCTTGACCGATCGACCGGCCTCTATGCCCGCGATGTGCTTGCGGCCGAGGAACACGAGAGTCACGGTGCCGCTTCCATCATAGAGGTCGACCTCCAGACTCGGTGCCCCCGAACGCGCCCGGACGGTTACCGAACGTATGGATCCGGCGACGCACGCCTCCTCGCGGTCCCGACAGGCGTGCATCGGGTCCGCGCCGACGGCGACCGACGCCTGCCGCAGCTCCTCGTCCTCAAGTTCCTGGTTGTCCGCTGTCAGCCGGTGGAACCGTCGTCCCAACCAGCCGCGCCCCTCGCCCACGGCTCCTCCGATCATCGAACCGCTCCCGAAGCCGGGCGACGGAATCCGAAACCTGGGACGTCACCGGACCGGCGGGTGGGAATCCCACCACGAGCCCACGCATCGGCGCCCTGAACCGGGATTATGAGGTGGACGGACCACCCGCCACCACCGATCGCGCCCATGATGGGACAGCCGGCGAGGGCCCGCCGCGCGCCACGGACTCGTTCCCGTACTGTTTCGGCGCCGTTCCGCCTCCGGTCACCGGCCTCGGCGCGGCGGCCCGACGGGCCGGGAAAGGGTCAGCGGGTCTCGCTGATCCGAACGCCGGGAACCGGGATCGCGGGCCTGGAATCCGAGCGCTGCTCGGCTTCCGCGCCGGGGCCGTCCGGATGCTCGGAGATCTCCTTCGGCAGCCGCAGCGGCAGCGGATCCCGCACGGGCATCGCCGAGTCGCCGCGGACCACGATGATCCCACCGAGCGTCTCGTCGAGCAGCGGCCCGGCCGACGGGTCCTGCCCCGCCGCGCCGGTCACGACGGCCCGCAGGAACCAGCGGGGCCCGTCGACGCCGATCATCCGCCCGGGCACGGTCTCCCCCGGCTGGCTCGTGGGCAGCCGCAGCCGCAGCTCCAGCCCGTACGGGCCCTCGACCTCGCTGCCGCCGGTGTCCCGCACGGTCTCCAGGATCTCCGTGCGGACGTCGTCCCACAGCGGGCTGGTCTTCGGCGCGGCGAACACCGCGAGCTCCATGGCGCTGCGCCCGTCCGTCACGACGACGGTGAGCGGCTTGCCGGTCGACTCCTCCACCTGGAACTGCACCTGGACGCCGCGCAGCGCCGGCACCCGCAGCGCCCCGAGGTCGAGCCTGTGCACGTCGTCGTCGGGCGCCTCCTCGAGGTCGAAGGGGCCGACCAGATCGACGTCGTCCGGCTCCTCCGCCCTCGGGTCGGCCGCCATGACGGCCGACGACCTACGACCCCGACCGAACACCGTGGCCCTCCCTTCGCGGTCCACCGTCGGAGGACCGCCCGAAACCGCCCGTCGACCCGAAGCCGCCCGCACCCCGGACGGAATCCGGGAGCAGGTCGACCTCGCGGAAGACCGCGTGCTCCACCCGCTGGACCACGAGCTGAGCCACCCGATCCCCACGACGGAGAGCGATGACTTCACTTCGATCGGTGTTTATAAGTATCACCTTGACTTCTCCACGGTAACCGGCATCGACGGTTCCGGGGGCGTTGACCACGGACAGACCGTGTCGCGCGGCCAGTCCGCTGCGGGGATGCACGAAAGCCGCATAGCCCTCGGGCAGCGCGACGGAGAGGCCGGTTCCGACGATGGCCCGTTCACCGGGCGCCAGCGTGACGTCCTGCGCGGTCACCAGGTCGGCGCCGGCGTCCGAGGGCTGGGCGTAGGCGGGCAGCGGGAGATCCGGGTCCAGACGGCGGACCAGCACCTCCAGCGTGCCCGCGCCGACGGCCGGCTGGCCGGTCGGCGGCACCGAATCACCGGTCGGCTGGCGGGTCGGCGGCTCGGGGCGCTGCGCGCCGGGGACGATGTCGCCGGCCACGCCATCACCGGGCACGGCGTCGGCTGGTGGAACGTAGGCGCGCAGGGCGCCGACAGGAAGCGGGGCGCCGGGTGGCGTGGGGGTGGTCGCGGTCATGATTCTCCTGGGTCGTCCTCACCCGGGCGGGCTGTCCGCGACACTAACGACTCCCCGTGACGAGACGGCCGGCACATGCCGGCGACACGAGGACGACCCGGCCTCCGGCGGTCGCGAGGAGGAAACCCCGCGCCGCGGGGTAGGGCAGAAGAGCGATACCAGCTGCGCCCCGGCGAGTCGGGGCGCACGGACGAGAGGTGTGGGGTGGCCGGACCGGCTTCGAAGATGGGATGGAAGATCGTGGGCGGCGCGGCGACCGCGCTCGCCGGCACCGCGGCGAGCAGGGGCGTCACCGCGGCCTACCGGAAGATACGCAAGTCCGACCCGCCGGTGAACCCGGCGGACCCGGAGACCTCCTGGGCGGAGGCGATCGCCTGGGCCGCGCTCTCCGGCCTGGCCATCGGTCTCGGCCGGCTGGCCGCCGAGCGGGTCGCCGCGCGCGGCTGGGTCCGGGCGACGGGCTCCCCGCCCCCCGGCATGCTGCGCCCGGAGATCTCGACCTCGGAGAACTAGGCCGACGGCGGCACCGCTGCGTACAACTGTGGCGGTTGAGTGACATCCACGACTCGCTCAACCGCCACGGATCACCGAACGCCGGGCAGCGGCCTCGGCCGCGGGCCTCGGTCAGTCCAGGCGGCGCAGGTCCTTGCGGAAGCGGCGTCCATTCTCGACGTAGTGGGCGGCCGCCATGGTGATGAGCTCCTGCGAGGCGGCGCCCTCGCGGATCTTCGCCGGGATGCCCAACGCCATCGCCCGCTCGGGAACCACCATCCGGTTGCCGACCACGGCGCCGGCGGCGACCAGGGCGCCGCGTGCCACCCGGGCCTGGTGCAGGACGATCGACCCGGAGCCGACCAGGGAGCCGTCCTCGACCACGCAGCCCTCGAGGTGCACGATGTGCCCGATCACGCAGTCGTCCCCGACGATCGTGGGGAACTGCGCGGTCGTGTGGATCACCGTGCCGTCCTGGATGGACGTCCGCGCGCCGATCACGATGCGCCCATGGTCGCCGCGGAGCACGACGCCGGGCCAGACCGTCGACTCCGGGCCGATCGTGACGTTCCCGATCACCGTCGCGTCGGGATGAACGTACGCGGACGGATCGATCGAGGGTTCGAGGTCCCCCAACGCGTAGATGGCCACGTTTCCATCCTGCCGTATCGTGCCGCCACCCGTGGCACTCATGGTTTCCGCTGGTCGCGGCGCCCGTCCGGGCGGGTGGCGACGTACTCAGCCGCCGTGTGGCGGTTGCGTGAGATGGCGCAGCTTCGCCGGGTTGACCACGACGTCGATCTCCGTGACCAGCCCGCGCCACACCGTGAGCGCGACGACGTTCACCAGCCGCGGACCGGCGTATGTGGCGATACCCGCTCCCCCGTTGACCTCGACCGGGACGAAGCGCACCGCGGTCCCGTACCGCCGGCGGCCCTTCTCGATCAGGCCGTGCAGGAACCGCGCCACCTTGTCCGCCCCGTCGATCGGGCGCAGCGCGGCGCGCACCACACCGCCGCCGTCCGAGCGCAGCACGACGTCCGGGTCGAGGACGCGCAGCAGCGCGGCCAGGTCACCGCCGGCGGCGGCCGCCAGGAACGCATCGGCGACACCGCGCCGCTGGGCCGGGTCGGGATCGAAGCGGACGGCCCGCTCCCGCACGTGCCGCCGGGCGCGGCTGGCGAGCTGCCGGCTGGCGGCCGGGCTGCGGCCGGTCACCTCGGCGACCTCCTCGAAGCCGTAGCCGAAGACGTCGTGCAGGATCAGCGCGGTCCGCTCGGCCGGGCTCAGTGACTCCAGGACGACCAGCATGGCCATGCTGACCGACTCGGCGAGGGTGACCCGGTCCGCCGGGTCGGCCCGCTCGGCGGCCACGGCCGTGACCTCGCCGACCGGGCCGGTCGCGCCGCCCCCGCCGGCCGGGCCCGGCCGACCCCTGCCGGTGTGGGCCGCGACGCCGGCCACCGCCGACCCGCCCGGACCGGACGGGTCGACCAGCGGCTCGGGCAGCCACGGCCCGACGTAGGTCTCCCGCCGGACCCGGGCCGAGCGGAGATGGTCGAGGCAGAGCCGGCCGACGACCACGGTCAACCATCCGCGCAGGTCCTCGATGGCGGCCGGGTCGGTCCGGGCGAGACGCAGCCAGGCGTCCTGGACGATGTCCTCGGTGTCGGTGACCGAGCCGAGGATGCGGTAGGCCACGGCGCGCAGGTACCCGCGCTCCGCCTCGAACGCCTCGGCCAGCGCACCGGGGCCGCCCACGTCGGGCCTGTCGGTCACACCGCATCCCCGTCGCGGACGGTGACGATCAGCCGGCCGGCGGGACGAGCACCACGTCGACAGCCAGCTCGCCGCCGGTGCCGACCAGGCTCAGCTCCCAGATCCCGCCGGCGCTGCGCAGGTCCACGGTAGCCTGCCCGACCAGCGCGACGACGTCGGCGTCACCGCTGACCCGGGCGGTGGCGACCTCGGCCTTCATCGACACCTTCGCCTCGGACTTGGCCCGGCGCACCGCGGAGAGCGCGGCGCCGACCGCGTCCAGCAGCTCGGGACGGCCGTCCCCGGCGGCCTCGCGGACCTCGGCGGCCTCCGGCCAGCGGGCCCGGTGCACCGAGCCCGCCCGCCACCAGGACCAGACCTCCTCGGTGACGAACGGCAGGAACGGCGCGAACAGGGTGAGCAGCGTCGACAGCGCGATCGACAGCGTCGCCCGGGCAGAGGCGGCGCCGGCCTCCCCGTGCCCGCCGTACGCCCGGCCCTTGACCAGCTCGACGTAGTCGTCGCAGAACCGCCAGAAGAAGGTCTCGGTGACCTCGAGCGCCCGGGTGTAGTCGTAGCCCTCGAACGCGCCGGTGGCCGTGTCGACGACCCGGGCGAGCTCGGCGAGCAGTGCTCTGTCCAGCGGTTCGGTGATCGCGGCCGGGCCGGGTGCGGCGTCGCCCGCGAGGGCCGCCTCGCCCTCGCCCGCCTCGGCGAGGCCCAGCACGAACCGGCTCGCGTTGAGGATCTTGATGGCGAGCCGGCGGCCGGTCTTCATCTGGCCGACGTCGAAGGCCGTGTCGGTGCCCGGACGGCCCGAGGCCGCCCAGTAGCGGACGGCGTCCGAGCCGTGCTGCTCGAGCAAGCCCATGGGCGTGACCACGTTGCCCTTGGACTTCGACATCTTCTTGCGGTCCGGGTCGAGGATCCAACCCGAGATCGCCGCGTCCGTCCAGGGCAGCGTGCCGAACTCGTCGTGGCTGCGCAGCACGGTCGAGAACAGCCAGGTCCGGATGATCTCGTGTGCCTGGGGGCGCAGGTTCATCGGGAACACCTGCGCGAACAGCGCCGGGTCGCTCTCCCAGCCACTGGCGATCAGCGGCGTCAGCGAGGAGGTGGCCCAGGTGTCCATGACGTCGGGGTCGGCCATGAAGCCGCCGGGCACGCCCCGCTGCTCGGCCGTGTAGCCCGGGGGGACGTCACTGGACGGGTCTACGGGCAGGGTGGCCTCGGCCGCGACGATCGGGGCGTCGTGGCGGGGCTGGCCGTCCGCGTCGAGCGGGTACCAGACCGGGAAGGGCACACCGAAGAAACGCTGCCGGCTGATCAGCCAGTCGCCGTTGAGGCCGTCCACCCAGTTCTCGTAGCGCACCCGCATGTACTCGGGGTGCCAGCGCAGCTCGCTGCCACGCTGGCGCAGCTGCTCACGCAACTGCTCGTCCCGGCCGCCGTTGCGGATGTACCACTGGCGGGTGGTGACGATCTCGAGCGGCCGGTCGCCCTTCTCGTAGAACTTGACCGGGTGATTGATCGCCCGCGGCTCACCGAGCAGCGCGCCGGACTCCTGCAGGGCCGCCACGATCGCCGTCCGCGCGGCGGCGATCGTCTTCCCGCCGAGCTGGGCGTAGTGCTCCCGGCCGGCCGGCGACGAGATCGCCTCGGGGGCCTCGGCGATCAGGCGGCCGTCCCGGCCGATCACCGCGCGGGCGGGCAGCCGCAGCTCACGCCACCAGATGACGTCGGTGAGGTCACCGAAGGTGCAGATCATGGCGATGCCGGAGCCCTTCTCCGGATCAGCCAGCCGGTGCGCCACCACCGGCACCTCGACGTCGAACAGCGGCGTGCGCACCGTCTGCCCGAACAGCGGCTGGTAGCGCGCGTCGTCGGGATGCGCCACGAGTGCCACGCAGGCCGGCAGCAGCTCCGGACGGGTCGTCTCGATCACCACCGGGTCGCCGCCGGGCCGCCCGAACGCGAGCGTGTGGTACGCGCCGGGGCGCTCCCTGTCCTCCAGCTCGGCCTGGGCGACCGCGGTGCGGAACGTGACGTCCCACAGAGTCGGGGCCTCGGCCAGGTAGGCCTGGCCGCGGGCGAGGTTACGCAGGAAGGCCCGCTGCGCCACCGCGCGGGACCGGGTGTCGATGGTCGCGTAGGTGTGCGACCAGTCGACGGAGAGCCCGAGACGGCGCCAGAGCTCCTCGAAGCCCTTCTCGTCCTCGATCGTCAGCGTCTCGCAGAGCTCGACGAAGTTGCGCCGGGAGATCGGGAGCTGGTCCTTGCCCGGCTTCTCCGGCGGGGTGAAATCCGGGTCGTAGGGCAGCGACGGGTCGCACCGCACGCCGTAGTAGTTCTGCACCCGCCGCTCGGTCGGCAGCCCGTTGTCGTCGAACCCCATGGGGTAGAAGACCTCGCGCCCGCGCATCCGCTGGAAGCGGGCGATCAGGTCTGTGTGGGTGTACGAGAACACGTGGCCTACGTGCAGCGAGCCACTCACGGTCGGTGGCGGGGTGTCGACCGAGTAGACCCGCTCCCGCGGCGCCGACCGGTCGAACTCATAGGTCCCGCGCTCGTGCCACTGCTCGGACCAGCGGGTCTCGATCCCGTCCAAGCTCGGCTTGGCGGGCACCGCGCGGGTCGGCCGTTCCGTACTGTCCGTTGCCACCACGCGCACAATCCTACGGGGCACGCGATCGTCGCCATCGCGGCGGGAGTGCGGGCCGCGGGCCCCTCGCCGCTCTCGCCGCCGGCCAGCCTTGGCAGGATGAGCACCGTGGACGCGCCCCCCAGCACCCTCCGCCCGGCCCCGGCCGCCCTGCTCGACCTCGGCCTGGACGTCGCCCGCGAGGCCGGGGCCCTGCTCGTCACCGGCCGCGCCGGCACGGTCGCCGCCGAGGCGACGAAATCCTCGCCGACCGACGTCGTCACCGCGCTGGACCGGGCGTCGGAGGCCCTCGTCGCCCGCCGCCTGCGCGAAGCCCGCCCGGACGACGGCCTGCTCGGCGAGGAGGGCTCCGACACAGCGGGCACCAGCGGCGTCCGCTGGATCGTCGACCCCCTCGACGGGACGGTCAACTTCCTCTACCGCCTGCCCAACTGGGCGGTGTCGATCGCGGCCGAGCTGGACGGCGAGATCGTGGCGGGCGTGGTGCACGCGCCCGCGATGGGAGTCACATACACCGCTGTCCGCGGCGGCGGCGCCTTCCGCTGGGAGACACCGGTGGGCACGGATCGCGGGGGCGACCTGGGCGCTGGCACCGGCGCGGGCGCGTCGCTCGGGCCGACGGCCGGGGAGCCGACGAAGCTGACCGGTTCGGCGGTGACCGAGCTGGGCGGCGCACTCGTCGCCACCGGCTTCGGATACACCGAGCGCCGCCGGACGACCCAGGCCGCGGTGCTGACCCGGGTCGTGCCCAGGGTCCGCGACATCCGCCGGATGGGCGCGGCCTCCCTCGACCTCTGCGCCGCCGCGGCGGGCATCGTCGACGCCTACTACGAACGCGGACTACACCCCTGGGACCACGCGGCGGGCGCACTGATCGCCGCCGAGGCGGGCCTGCGGGTCGGCGGCCTGGACGGCCGGGAAGCCGGCGAGGACCTCGTCATAGCCGCTCCCCCCTCCCTGTTCGCCAACCTCACCGCCCTGCTGGCCGAACACCCCCGAGCCGACACCGACTAGCGGCCACCACCAGCCCGGCGGTCCGGCCCCGCTTCCGGGCTCCGCGATGCGGCCCCGGCCCAGCCGGGCCAGGGGCTGGGGCTGGGCTATGGGAGGGTCAGGGAGGTGCCTCCGGGTGTTGGTTTGCTGGTCCCGGCTGGTGGGCGCTCGAACCAGACGGTGCGGCGGACGTAGTCGATGTGGCTGACGATGATCCGTACGACGCGGCGGGAGACGTCGTCCACGTCGTAATCGGGGACGATCCGCGGTGCCCGGTCCCCCTGCGCCGCGTCGACGACCAGGTCGACCGCGGCGAGGACCCGGTCCGGCCGGGGCAGGCAGGAGACCGCCACTCCGTGGTCGACGCCCTCGGGGCGCTCGTGCGCCTCCCGGATCATCACCGCGGGGAACCCGAGCAGCGAGGCCTCCTCGGTCAGCGAGCCGCTGTCCGAGATCACGCACTGCGCCGCCCGCTGCAACGCGATGTAGTCCGCGAACCCGAAGGGCCGGCAGAAACGGACGAGGCCGTCGGTCGCCGGGGCGCGGCCGGACGCCTCAAGGGCGTCGAGACGATCCCGGGTACGCGGGTGGGTGGAGACGATGATCGGCACCCGGTAGCGGGCGGCCAGCGCGTTGAGTGTCTCCAGCAGGCCGATGAGCAGCTCCGGCGCGTCGACGTTCTCCTCCCGGTGCGCGCTGACCACCAGGAAGTGGCCCGCGGTGACACCGAGGTTCGTGAGCACCGGTGAGGCGTCGACGAGCGGCGCGTAATGGTCGAGGACCTCCTTCATCGGCGAGCCCGTGACGAAGATCCGCTGCGCCGGCAGACCCTCGGCCAGCAGGTGGCGCCGCGCGTGCTCGGTGAGCGGGAGGTTGATGTCGCTGAGGTGGTCGACCAGCCGGCGGTTGATCTCCTCCGGGACCCGGTCGTCGAAACAGCGGTTCCCGGCCTCCAGGTGGAACACCGGGATGTGCCGCCGCCGGGCCGCGATGACCGCGAGCGTGGTGTTCGTGTCCCCGTAGAGCAGCAGCGCGTCCGGGGACTCGTCGACGAACACCGCGTCGGAGCGGGCGATCACCCGGCCGATGGTCTCGGCGGCGCTCGCGCCGACGGCGTCGAGGAAGTGGTCCGGTTTGCGGATACCGAGCTCGTCGAAGAACACCTGGTTCAGCTCGTAGTCATAGTGCTGGCCCGAGTGGACCAGGCAGACGTCCACGGCCCGCTCGAGCGCCGCGATGATTCGGCTCAGCTTCACGATCTCCGGACGGGTGCCGACCAGGATCATGACCCGGGCCCGGTGCTCGGCCGGCCCGGGGCGGCCGCGCGGCACCGGCGCGGGGACTCCCATGATCTCCGTGCGCGGCACCCGGTCGGGCATGGTCATCCGGCCGGCCGCGCCCTGGCGGTCCGGGGAGAGGCGCCGGTTCGGGACCGTGGGAACGGTCGGCCCGGTAGGGGCGATCGGCGTGGACGGCGCGGTCGGCACAGAGGGACCTGTTCGTGCGGTCGTTCCCGCCGTCCCGGTCATTGCGGTCATTCCTCCTCGTTCCGCCGGCCCCCGCCCGACGGTGCTCTCTCCCGCGGCACCCTGGTCCGCGACGCTCTGTTCCTCGGCGCCCTGACCACCGACGCCCTGGGCCCCGACGCCCGGCCCGCCGGCGCCCTGGCCGGGAATGCTCTGGCCCCTGGCGCCCTGACCGGGCACGGTCTGACCGTCGGCACCGCCGCCGTCCAGCCCGGTCGTGTTGGGAGAGGTCGCGGTGTGGCCGGTCTGTGGCCTGGGCCTGGCCGCCGGTATCCGGTGGGACACCCCCATGTCGGGCTCCCCGGCGACACCAGGATCACGCCGGACGTCCGCATCACGCCGGGCATCCGAGTCACGTCGGGCATCCGGGTCACGCCGTACGTCGGAATCACGCCGGACGTCCCCGCCGCGTCGGTCCCCCGCGCCGCGTCGGTCCCCCGCGCCGCGCTGGGCGTCCGCGCCGCGCTGGCGGTGGGATCCCCCGCCGGAGAACCAGCTCCGGAAGAAGCCCGTCCGCGTGAGCTCGGCGTCGTCCCCGTGTTGCCGGGCGCCGGTGTGGTCGTCTCTGTCGCCTCTCGTTCTCGACACGCCGCTGTCCCTTCTACCGGAGCGGATCGACCGGCTCGGCCGACCAGGGCTGATGCGGCGGCCGGTTACCGGAGCCGTGTTCGTCGAGGTTCCTGTCAGGCATCGGCGTGCACTCCGTTCGGGGAGGTGAGGGCGGCGCGGGGGCTTCCGATCGCGCCGGGACGAGGCGCCGGGCGGCGCCGGGGGGAGCCGGGGGGAGCCGGGGGGAGCCTTCGATGTCACGCCGTTCGATCGCGGTCGCCAGCTCGTCGACCATCGCCGGCCACCCGGGCGACCGGAGCCGGTTACCGACCGCAGCCGGCGCGCGGACAGCGCCCGGTTGCGCACCTCGCCGAGCAGCTTGGTCATCCCGTGGACGTCCACCGGGTCGGGCACGCCCTCCTCACGTCCCTCCGCGCGCCGCCCGACCAGGCCGACGGAGTTCACGACGGCGTCCGGCCGCACCGCGGCGAACGCGTCGGCCATGGTGTCGCGGCGGCGGACGTCCACGCCGGTGAGCACCCGGTCGGCGGGTGGCGGGCAGGACGGTGCGGTGGCCCTGACGGCGACGGTGACGTCATGGTCGCGGACGAGCCGGCGGACCAGCTCACCGCCGAGCATGCCGTCGCCACCGAGGACCAGTACACGCATCTAGCGCTCCTTCGAGTGGGCCGTCCGCTCGTGATGCCCGGCCTCGTGGTGCTCGGGTGTCCGGCGCCTGGCCGCTGACACTGAAGCAAGTATGACTCTCTGTATTGAAATGATCGCTACCTGAAGCGATGACGCGCCGAGCAGAGATGCCAGACATCAGCCCGGGTCGATCTACTCTCTGTGCCTAAGTGACGACCAAAAGGCGCGCCCAGGCCTCGGACGGGTCGCCGACGGCTGGTCGGAGGCGCGGGCGCCGGGACGGATCGCCCACGGGCAACGGACGAATGGGGCACGAGACGGGGATGACGCACCGGACGGCACGGCTCCCGGCGCCACCAGGCCGGGCACGGCGCCTGCGGTACCACCGCAACAGCCGGGGCGAGCTGTGGGTGAACGTCACCTCGTCCCACCTGGTCCTGCCGGACTACGTCAACCTCGACCCCGCGTTCTCCCCCGGCCTCGTCGCCGCCTACCCCGCGCTGCGGCGGATGTCCGACCTCACCCGGCTGCTGCGGGCGTCCCGCACGCTGCGCCTGCTGCGCAGGGGGTGCGCGGCCGGCTGGCGATCGGCGCGCCGGCCGCGGCTGGCCGCGGTCGTCGCCCGGCTCGCCCCCCGCCCCCGTCCCAGCCCACGTCCGCGTCCACGCCGGCGCGACCTACCGGCGGGGCCGCGGGGCGGACGGGGCTGGACGATCCGCGAACAGTGGGAGGCCCGGGAGGTGGCCGTCGTCGCGCGGCACGACCCGCGGGCCGCGCTGCCACTGGACGACGACTCGGTCGATCACCTCCTCTGCGCGCACGTCCTGCAGGAGCTGCCGCCGCCGGCGATGCGGCGGGCGCTGGAGGAGTACGCCCGCGTCCTGCGCCCGGGCGGGACGCTGCACGTCGTGCTACCTGACCTGCGGTACGCGGTCGACCGGTACGTCCGCGGCGAGATCGACGCCGACGAGCTGGTGGCGTGGCAGCGCCTGCGCTCGCCCGGGGAGGAGCGGGGCGCGGGGCGCCTCGGCCTGCCCCGGCGCGGGAACGCGCGGCACCCGACCAGTCCGGTGAACCGGTGGCACTACGACGCGCACACGGCCGAGCGCCGGCTCGTCGGCGCCGGCTTCAAGATCGCCTCCGGGACGTCTGCCTCTGGGACGTCCCCGAGCTCGCCGGTGTACCGGGAGGACCCCGGCTCGTTGCACCTGGTGGCCGTCCGCGCCTAATGGGAGCTACCGGCCTCGGCTGACCGGCCGCGCCCGACCGGCCGGGCGGGGCACGTTCGGGCCGTCCGGCGGCGTCCGCGCGGCAGCGGCACCCTCATCTGACAGATGATGCGGTGTGCCCCGATTCGTCCCGCGTCGGTTGTCACATCCGACTTGCGGGCCCGCAACATCACTATTGGCTGACTTATCTTTCGTTGACTTACCTTTGTTTTCGCCGGCAGGCACGCGCCGGTATGAGGCGCGGCGAGGGGCGGCGGCATGCGGGACGCGCGCGCACGGCAGTCGTGCGACGCCCCCGAAGTGACGCCGGCAGAGACCGTGGACGGTGAGCACGACACCCGCGAACGCGACATCGACGGCGAGGCCGAAGGCGGCAGCGAGGCCGGCCCGCCGGGTGACGGGAGCGACGCGGCGGCCGGCGCCGCGCAGCGCGGCCCGGTACGCCGGGTTCTGCTCGTCCTGACCGCCCTGCTGTCGGTCGCCGTGGTGGTGGTAACCACCACCGGCTGGTTCGTCATCACCTTCTACGACCGCAGGATCGATCGCGAGACCATCGCGCCGCCTGCCGACATCACGGTGACCCGCCCACCACCCGCGCCGGTCGGCACCGAGACCTGGCTCCTCGTCGGCTCCGACGTGCGCACCGGCTCGGACGCCGCGGCGGTCAGCGGCGCGCGATCCGACACTATGATGATCGCCCACCTGGCCTCGGACGGGCGGACGAACATCGTGTCGGTCCCCCGTGACCTGAGGGTGCCCATCCCGGCCTGGACCGACGACGGCGGCACCCACCACCGGGCCCGCCGAGACAGGATCAACGCAGCGTTCGGCGGCGGTGGCCCCGCGCTCCTCGTCGCCACCCTCGAGCAGGTGGCGGGACTGCGCATCAACCACTACGCCGAACTCGACTTCAACGGCTTCCAGCAGATGACGTCCGCGATCGGTGGCATCGACGTGTGTCTGCAGGCATCGAGCTACGTCGAGCCGCACACACTGGAGAACGGCCGGCGGGTGCGGTCGATGAACCTGAACGACCCCAGCTCCGGTTTCCTCGGGCAGCCGGGAAACAATCATCTGATCGGCGGAAATGCGCTTGCCTTTGTTCGGCAACGACATGGTTTCGCTGACGGTGACCTCTCCCGGATCCGCCGCCAGCAGGCGTTTCTCGCGGCGATGTTCCGAAAGGTCAGCAGCAGCGACGTCCTCTTGCGCCCGACCAAGCTCGCCGCGTTTCTGGGCGCGGTGACGCGGTCGGTGGTGCTGGACGACGAGACCGGCTTCACCGAGCTGCGCGCGCTGGCCGAGCGGATGCGCGGGATGACGACCGGCGCCGTCACGTTCTCCACCGTCCCGATCACGGGCCAGATCGCCGAACCGGCCTTCTACTTCCTGTACGACCCCGACCAGATGCGGCAGTTCTTCCGGAACATCACCGGCGGCGAGTCCCTGCCCGAGCCCACCGGCTCCGGAGACCCCATCCCGCTCGGCGGCGCCTTCACCCCGGAACCCTCGATCGGCGCACCGGCCGCCCCCACCGCGGCAGTCGCCCTCCCACCCACCGAGAGCGCCACCCCCACGGTGACGCCTCAGGTACCCGACGTGGCATCGACGCCCGCCTCCCCGGCCGAACAGCCAACAGCCACCCCCACACCCCCGCCCACGGCGATGCCCACGGCCACGGCGCCGACCGGTGTCAGTGTCGGCGCCGGCGTCGACATCCTGGCCCGGCCGATCGCCGGGACCGGGCAGGATGCCACGGCCGGCACCACCCCGGGCACGCCGGGGCCGTCCGCCACACTGCCGGTGGGGCCGCCGGTGGGATCGTCCGCGACGACCGAGCCGCCGGTGACCGCCGCCGCCGCCTGCATCTACTAATGGGACCTACCGGGTCGTTGTAGGGCAGGCTCGGTGCCGGTGGCCGCCAGCGGGTGAGCACTCCCATCCGACCCGGCCGCACCTTTCCGGCAACAACTGGACGCTTTACTCCCGTCAGGCCCTTTTCTGGCACTGGTACCACTCGGCTCCGGGCCAGACCGGCCACCGTCCGCAACCTCTTTTTTTCATCCCCGCCGTTGACATTTCCAGCCGCAATTTATGCCCGCTTTGTACCGGCACATACGACGTATGGTCTACCGGCGCCGGGCGCTGTGAGACCCGGTGTTCGGAACAGTGAAGGGACAACGGGATGAAGGTCAGCCGTACGTGCCGCATCCGCTCCAGTCGCAGCGGTGAGGTCTCGCCATGAGCGTGCGGCCCTCGTCCGGGGACGGTTTCGGGGCCAGGGGCGGTTTCGAGGCCGGGGGCGAAGCGGGCGGTGAGGCCGGCGGCGGCCGGGCGGGCGGGCCGTCCCGGCGACGGCTGCTGGGGTGGTCGATCGCGGGAGCGGCCGGCCTCACGGCACTCGGCGCGCTCGACCCGGCCCTGGCCGCCCCCGCGGCGGGCAGGCGGTCGGGCGCGGTGAGCCGGGTCCGCGGCGCGCGGCCCGCGGCGCCGGCGAACGCGATCGCGCTGACCATCGACGACGGACCGCACCCGGTCTGGACGCCGCGGATCCTGGAGGTGCTGCGTGGCAACGGTGTCCGCGCGACCTTCTTCGTCATCGGGGTCCAGGCGAAAGCCCACCCGGAGCTGGTCCGGCGCGTCCTCGCCGAGGGGCACACGGTCGGCAACCACTCGCTCGACCATCCGACGCCGTTCGGCGCCGGCTCCGCCGCGACCGTCGCCCGGGAGATCTCCGCGGCCCAGGCGATCATCACCGCGGCCGGTGGGGTCGCTCCCCGGTACTTCCGGTCGCCCGGCGGGGACTGGTCGCCGGCCGTCCTCGCCGCCGCGGCCGCGCAGCACCTGACACCGGTCGGCTGGAGCGTCGACCCGCGCGACTGGACCCGGCCCGGGGTGGCCTCGATCGTGCGGACGCTGACCGGCGCCCGGGCGGGCGACATCCTGCTGTGTCACGACGGCGGCGGCGATCGATCGCAGACCGTCGAGGCGCTTCGCCAGGTCCTGCCGGCGCTGCGGGCCAGGGGCCGGAGCTTTACCTTCACCTCCCTGTGAAACCGGTTCCCGGCCGGTCCGTCGCCGGGGCCGAGGCGGGCTTCGCGCCGGGTGGGTGGGCCGCTACGGTCGGGACATGCCCGACTCACCCGATCCCGGCCCGGCTCCCGCGACCGGCGACGACGCCGCGCCGGTCCGTCCGAGCCAGGCCGGCAGTCCGGCAGAGGCCGGCCCCGCTCCCGGCCCCGCTCCCGGGCCCGCTTTCGGCGTCGGCAAGGCGAAGAGCGCCGGCCCGCGCCACGACCCGTCCGCGCCGATCACCGACGCCGACCGGCAGGCGACCGCCGACCACCTGCGCGCGGCCTGCGGCGACGGGCGGCTGACCCTGGACGAGTTCAGCGAGCGGGTCGGGAGCGCCTGGGCCGCCCAGACCGTGGAGGAGCTGGCGCAGGCCGGGGCCGGCATCGTCCCGCCGCGGGTCGGCATCCAGCGCTCGTCGTCGACGATCGTCAACATTCTCGGCGACGGACGGCGGCTCGGCCGTTGGCGGATGCCCCGGCGGACGGTGATAGTCAACCTGCTCGGCGACTGGACGCTGGATCTGCGCGGTGCGCTGATGGACGAGGATGCCGTGACCGACGGCGTGCTCGACATTCTCTATATCTCGCTGATCGGCGATCTCACCATCAGCGTCCCGGACGGGATGGAGGTCGACATGAGCGGCTTGGTCGTGCTCGGCGACCGGCACCTGGAGCTGGCCATGGTCTCGGAACGCCCGGGAACCCCCCGGCTGCGGTTGCGGCTGGCCGGCCTGATCGGCGACGTCCGGGTGAGCAGTGGGTCGCTGACCGGGCGGTGACCCGCGATCCCGAGAGACGCGATCACGACATAGCAGGCACGATGGCGCCACGCCGCTCGTACGGCACTATTTCCGCCGGGGCGAGGGTGGGCGTTGGTATTCTCGATCATGCGCATCGGAGCTGCCCCGGCGGAGTCGGAATGCGGGACCGCCACGGCGACTTCCTAGTGCCAGGGTGTCACCGCGGACCGCCGCGGACCAGATCGGTGAGGGAGGGCACGACCGATGCTTGACCCCAGAGAGCTCTACGAGATCAGGAGCGACCTGGACGACCTCGGCCGCCCGGTACTGATCGAGGCGATGACCGGGGTCGTCGACGCGGGTGGCGCTGTCGGGCTCGCCAGCGAGCACCTGACGACGGCGCTGCAGCACGAGCGGATCGTCACCTTCGACGTCGACCAGCTCATGGACTACCGCTCCCGGCGCCCGCCCATGGTCTTCTACGAGGACCACTGGGAAAGCYACGACGATCCCGTCCTGGCCATCGAGCTGCTCCACGACGAGGCCGGCACGCCCTTCCTGCTGCTCTGCGGCCCCGAGCCGGACCTGCACTGGAAGCGCTTCACCAAGGCCGTCCAGGCGGTCATGGCGGAGCTGGGCGTCCGCATGTCGGTCGGGCTGAACGCGATCCCCATGGCCGTGCCGCACACCCGTCCGTGCGGGGTCACCGCGCACGCGACACGCAAGGAACTGCTCGTCGGGTACGAGCCGTGGGTCCGGCGGCTGTCGGTACCCGGCAGCGCCGGGCACCTGCTCGAGTACGAGATCGGCCGGTCCGGGGCGGATGCGATGGGCTTCGCCGCGCACGTCCCGCACTACCTCGCGCAGGCCACCTATCCGGCCGCGACCGAGGCGCTGCTCAGCTCCGTCTCGAAGTCCACGGGGCTGCTCCTGCCGCTGGACGGGCTGCGTTCCGCCGCGTTGGAGGTGCGGGGCGAGGTCGACAGCCAGATCGCGCGCGGCGGCGAGGCCGCCGAGGTGGTCAAAGCGATCGAGGAGCAGTACGACGCGTTCCACCGCGGCCGCGAGGGCGAGCACCTGCCGGTGGTCGACGACTCCGAACCGCTGCCGACCGGCGAGGAGCTCGGCGCGGCGCTGGAGCGCTTCCTCGCCGAACAGAGCGAACCGGGCGGGCCGCAGCCGACCTGAGCCGCCGGCTGGCGGGGCCGGGCCGCCCGGCCCGGGCGGGCTTGGCGGGTGTCACCGGTGTTCGGCGGCCTGGCCCGGGCTGGCGACTCCGCCCCGGCGCCGGGCCAGCTCGTCCACGACCAGCAGGTCGTGGCGGAACCGGCCGGTGCGGTAGGCCGCCCGGCCGACCCGCTGGGCGATCACGGGCGCCGTGACGAGCTGCAGCAGCGCGACGAGCAGCAGCCCGGCGGCGTGGCGGGGCGCGAGCTGGACGGCGCTGCCCAGCAGGATCGACACCAGGCCGACCGTCTGGGGCTTGGTGGCCGCCTGCAGCCGGGAGGGGACGTCCGGGAACCGCAGCAGGCCCCAGGCGCCGAGCAGGCAGAACAGCGCGCCGGTCAGCAGCAGCACCGCGGAGATCACCTGGCGGGCCATCAGCGGGTTGTCCCACGCCGCTCGACCAGTCGGGCCGCGGTCAGCGACCCGAGGAAGCCGAGCAGCGCGACGACCGCGACGAGCGCGATGTTCCAGCCCTCGTTGCGCATCCCGATCTCGACCGTGACACCCGCGACGATGAGGATCACCAGAACGTCGAGGGCGACGATGCGGTCCAGGTTGGTGGGCCCGGCCAGCGCCCTGGCCAGGGTGAGCAGCCCGGCCACGGCGAGCAGGACGAACGTGATCGTGTAGACGGTGGTCATCACCATGCCTCCCGGTCGGGTACCTCGGCGTCATCTGTGCCGGCGCGCGCGCCGCGACGGCGACGGCCGGGCGCGGGGACGTCCGCTGCGGCGCCGAAGGCGGCCAGCACCCGGCGCTGCAGGCCGAGCACGGTCGCGCGGGTACGGTCGGCCGCCTGCTCGTCGCCGGCGGCGAGCGCGTAGACGTACAGCTCACCGGCCTCGTGGTCGATCTCCAGCACGAACGCGCCGGGCGCGAGCGAGACGGCGTTCGCGGTCAGCGTCGACACCACCTCCGACGTCGCGCCCAGGGGCACGGCGACGATCGCCGAGCGCGTCCGCGGGCCGTACCGGACCATCTGCCAGGCCACCGCCACCGCGGACGGGACGAGGTCGGCGACGAGGTGGCCGAGCAGGGCGAGCGCCGGCAGCGGCCGGAACCGTGCCCCCGGGGCGACCGGGCGGAGCGGGAAGGCGGCGAGCACCACGGCCGCCACGAGCAGCCCGCTGAGCGCGGCCAGCGGGGTGGGCCTGCCCCACAACAGCATCCACACCGCCCACAGCCACAGCAACCGGCCGGGCCGACGGAACACGCGGGCGGCCGGCTCGGGCCCGGCGCTCCGGCGGCTCATCGGCCGGCCCCTGCCGGAACGGCCCGCGGGAGCCCCACCGGGACGGCGCCCGGAAGCACGGACTCCACGTAGCCCGACGGCTCGAGCAGATCGTCCGCGGCCCGCTGGCTCAGCGCGGCCAGCGGGCCGGCGAACACCGCGGCGGCCAGCCCGACGGCGACGATCCCACCGGTCGCCAGGATCATCGGGCGGTTCACCCGCTCCGTCCCGACCACCAGGTCGTCCGCGGGCTCCGGGTCGGGCACGCTCGCCCGGCGCGATCCCCAGAAGGCCAGCGTCCACACCCGGGCCATCGCGTAGAGCGTCAGCAGGCTGGTGACCAGGCCGGCGGCGACCGCGGCGTAAACCGGCCAGGTGCCGACCCCGGACCCGGCCTCGAGCAGGGTCAGCTTCGCGACGAAGCCGGAGAACGGGGGGATGCCCGCGAGGCTGAGCCCCGGCAGCGCGAAGAGCACCGCCGTTGCCGGCACGGCGGCCGCCAGCCCGCCCATGCGCCGCGGCACCGACGTCCCGGCGTACCGGGTGATCAGTCCGCTGGYCAGGAACAGCGCGGCCTGCGCCACGATGTGGTGCACCATATAGATGATCACACCGGTGAGGCCGATCACGGTGAACAGCGACAGGCCGAACAGCATGTAGCCGATGTGGCTCACCAGCAGGTACGACAGCATCCGGTTCAGGTTGTCCTGGGCGAGCGCGCCGAGGGCGCCGACGAGCAGCGTGACCACCGCGGCGACCAGCAGCAGCACCCACACGCCGTCGTGCGCGAACACCAGGGTGTGCGTCCGCAGCAGCGCGTACACGCCGACCTTGGTCAGCAGGGCGGCGAGGACGGCCGTGACCGGCGCCGGTGCCGTCGGGTAGCTGTCCGGCAGCCAGAAGTGCAGCGGGACGGCCGCCGCCTTGATGCCGAAGACGACCAGGGCCAGCAGGCCGAGCGCCCCGGCCAGGCCCTCCGGCAGCTCGCCGACCCGCCCCGACAGGTCGGCGAGGTTCATCGTCCCGGTCGCCGCGTAGACCAGCGCCAGCATCGTGAGGAACAGCAGGGACGACGTCATGCTGACGATCACGTAGGTCATGCCGGCACGGATGCGCCCCGGGGTGGTGTCGAGCGTGATCAGCACGTAGGACGAGACCAGCATGACCTCGAACGCGACGAACAGGTTGAACAGGTCGCCGGTGAGGTACGCGAGCGCCACACCGGCGACCAGGACCAGGTACACCGACTGGAAGATCGAGCTGTTGCCGCGCCGGGTGTCCTCCGTGACGCCCTGGCCGATCGCGTAGGCGAGCACCGCGAAGGTGACGACGGCCGAGGTGAGCAGCAGCAGGCCGGAGAGCCGGTCCGCGACCAGCGTGATGCCGATCGGCGCCGGCCATCCGCCCAGGTTCGCGACCAGCGGACCGTCGGTGTCGGCGATCACGACGATCGCCACCGCGTCGGCGACGACGCCCGCGACCACCAGGAGCGCGAGGATCCGCTGCGCCCGCACCCGGCCGCGCAGGACGAGCACGGCGCCGGCGGCGAGCAGGGGCACCACGACCGGGAGAACCGCCAGGACGCTCACGGGCGCCGTCCGTAGGCGTCGCACCGCTCGAGCAGGCCGGGCACGGCGAGCTCACCCGGTTCGCGCGGCGGCTCCCGGTCCTCCCGGTCGGACTGTTCGGCCCCGTCGGCCGGTCCCCCGCCGAGTTGTCCCGCTCCGTCGTCCCCGTCGGGCTGTCCCGCTGTCCCGGGCGGTCCCGCCTGCTCGGGATGTGCTGATCCGCCGGACTCCAGGCGGCTGATGCGGGCGTCCTCGATGTCGTCGCGCACCTCGTCGTCCCCGAGCAGGGTCCACGCCCGGTACGCGAGCGCGAGCAGAAAGGTCGTCAGCGCGAAGGTGATGACGATCGAGGTCAGCGCCATGCCCTGCGGGAGCGGGTCCGACATGTCCTCGGGCCGGGCCGGGCCGACCATGGGCGGCTGGCCGCTCTCCCCGCCGACGAGCAGTAGGAGCAGGTTCGTGCCGTGCCCGAGCAGGACGAGCCCGATGAGCACGCGCATGAGCGAGCGTTGCAGGAGGAGGTAGGTCCCGGCCGTGTAGAGGCCGCCGACCATCAGGGCCGAGGTCAGGTTCACCGGGCTCATGCGATCTCGTCCACGCGCTCGCGGCCCGCCTCGATCTCGGCGTCGGCCTCCTTGTCGACGGCGGTGCCGAGCGTGCGCAGCAGCTCGAGCACCACGCCGATGATCAGCAGGTAGACCCCGACGTCGAAGAACAGGCTCGTCACCAGCTCGACGTGACCCAGGACCGGCAGATCACCCTTGAACACATAGCTCTCCAGGACGGGATCGCCGAGCAGCGCGGGCGCGAGCCCCGCGGCCGCCGCGGTCACCAGCCCGGTGCCGATCACCGCGGTCGGCACCACCGGGACGGCCGCGCCCACCCGGCGGCGCCGTCCCGCCACATAACGCAGGACGAACGCCAGGCCGGCGACGAGCCCGCCGGAGAAGCCGCCCCCCGTCCTGGTGTGGCCGGCGAAGAGCAGGTACAGCGAGAACACGAGCACCACCGGGAACACCGCCCGGGTCGTGACCTCCAGCAGGACCGACCGTGCCCGCACCGGATCCTCGGCCCGTCGGTCCGCCGGGCCGAGCAGCTGGTCGATCGTGCGCCCCTGCGGGGTGCGGACGAGCAGCAGCAGCGAGGCCACGCCGAGCGCGGCCACCGCGAGCACCGCGATCTCGCCGAGGGTGTCGAACGCCCGGAAGTCGACCAGGATGGCGTTCACCACGTTCGTCGCCCCGGTCTCGCCGGGCGAGCGTGCGATGAACTCCCGGCTCGGCTGCGCCATCCCGGCGCGCGAGCCGCTGGTCACGATCGCGAACCCGGCCACGAAAACCCCGACGGCGACGGCGACGGCGATCCGCGGCAACCGCAACGGCGACGAACGGTCGGCCGTCGAGAACCGGACCGGCATCCGCCGCAGCACGAAGACGAAAACGATCAGCGACAGGGTCTCGACGAGGAACTGGGCCAGCGCGAGGTCGGGCGCGCCGTCGACGACGAACAGCGCGCCGATCCCGTATCCGACCGCGCCGAGCAGCAGCGTCGCGGTGAGCCTGCTGCGGGCGCGGACGACCGCCAGCGAGGCGAGCAGGATGCCCACCGCGAGCGGGAGCTGGATGCGGTAGTCCCACCAGGGCAGGTCGTCGGGCCAGGAGGCCCCGGTGACCAGCGCGGTGCCCGGCACCGCGAGCACCGTGAGCAGGATGACGCCGAGGTACGCCGGCAGCGAGCCGGTCTGCAGCCGGCCGGTGACCGCGACCGCCGACCAGTCCAGCGCCCGCACGGCGCGCTCGTAGCCGCGCTGCGCGTCCAGGAGATCGGGCAGGCGCGGCGACAGCCACCGCGGCGGCCCCGCCGCCGCGGCGAAGACCAGCACGCCCCCGGCGACCGCGACGGCGGACAGCGCGATCGGCCAGCCCGGCCCGTGCCAGAGCGCGAGGTGGTAGCGCGCGGCGCCGGCGGGGAAGCCGTCGGCGTAGGCGGCGACGAGCCGGTCGACGCCCCGGTGCGCGATTCCGAGGCCGAGTCCGGCGAGGGCCAGCACCACCACCGGCGCCACGAACACCGCCGCCGGACGGGCGACCGCGCTCGGCGGCGCGCCCGGCCACGAGCCGAACGCGCCCCACAGGAACCGCAGCGCGTACCCGGTGGTCAGGCAGGAGCCCGCCACGAACACGGCGAGCAGCGCCAGCTCGCCGGCCCCGCCGTGGACGAGCGCCTCGAAGGCGGCCTCCTTGCCGAGGTAGCCCAGGAAGGGCGGCAGCCCGACCATCGAGGCGGCGGCGAGGACCGCTCCCCCGCACACCACCGGGACGCTCCGCCACAGGCCGGACAGGTCCCGCAGGTCACGGGTCCCGGCCTGGTGGTCGACGATGCCGACGACCATGAACAGCGCGGCCTTGAACAGCCCGTGCGCGAGGATCAGCGTGGCGCCGGCCAGCGCCGCGGTGCGCGACCCGAACCCGACCAGCGCGGTGAGGAACCCGAGCTGGCTGACGGTACCGAAGGCGAGCAGYCGTTTGAGGTCGGTCTGCACCAGCGCGCGCAGGCCGCCAAGCAGCATCGTCGCCGCGCCGAGAGCCACCGCCGGTACCTGCCAGCCCACCACGCCGGCGAAGGCCGGGGTCAGCGTCGCCACGAGGAACACCCCGGCCTTCACCATCGCCRCGGCGTGCAGGTACGCGCTGACCGGGGTGGGCGCGACCATCGCGGCCGGCAGCCAGGAGTGGAACGGGATCTGGGCCGACTTTGTCAGCGCGCCCAGYAGGACGAGCACCAGCGCCGCGGTGACCACCGCGCCGGACGGCGGCGCCGCCACGATCCGCGAGATCCGGTAGGTGCCCGCCGCCTGCCCCAGCAGGACGAAGCCGAACAGCATCGCCAGGCCCCCGACGCTGGTGATCAGCAATGCCTGGACGGCGGACCGCCGGCCGGGGGCGCTCACGCCGTCCTGCCCGATCAGCAGGAAGGAGAAGACGGTGGTGAGCTCCCAGAAGAGGTAGAGCGTGAACAGGTCGTCGGCCAGGACCAGCCCCAGCATCGCGCCCGCGAACGCGAGCAGCGCGGCGCTCGCCCGGCCCGGCCCCGCCGAGCCCGGCACGGGCATGCCGCCGTCGGCCGCGTGCGGCGCGTGGTAGGCGAACGAGTAGACCAGCACCGCCGCGCCGACGCCGGTGACGAGCAGCGCCATCAGCAGTGCCAGCGGGGCGAGCCGGAACACGATCTCCAGCTCGACGGTCGGCGCCCAGGCGAGGGTCTCGACCAGCAGGTCACCGGCGGGGGCGCCGTGCCCTCCGACGGCGGCCGTCGTGGCCGTCGTGGCCGGTATCCGGACCACCAGCCAGCCGAACGTGGCTGCCGGCGCGGCGGCCGCGAGCAGGAAGGCCGTGCGGCCCAGCCGGCCGGTCAGCGCGGGCAGGGCCGCGGCGAGAACAAGGTGGGCGACTACGGCGGCGAACACGCGGCACTCCGCTCGCGCCCGCTCCCTGAGAGTCCCGTCGGTCTGGCCATCCGGTCCGCACCCCCTGCTCGTGTCGAGTTGTCACGTGAAGCCTGCTGTCGGCGGCCGACAGGCCACCGCGGTATGCGCCCGCCCGGCGGGCGGGCGGGCCCGGGGACGATCACCGCGGTCGCGACGCGGCCGTGGCCCGTCCGCCGCAGTGGGCGCGCTCCGGCCGCTGGACGGCCCGGGCGAAACAGGAGAGCCGCGCCACAATTCTCACGCAGCGTGACGATCGACAAGCCCGGACCCGCGTACCAAAGACACCTCAACCGCATTCACCCGCTCTGTCAGACCGTACATGGTCCAACACACCCAAGACTCGGGTGACAGTGAGTAACCAAGCTCAGGTTGCCGATGAGGGAACCTGCCAGCGGGCGGCGCTCGCCGACGACAACCCCCGATCCGCGTCCGGGCCTCCGACCTGCGGATTCGTGTTGGCGAGCGATTCCCTATTCGAATACCGGCCTTCCTGGCACGATCCGGACCAGACCTCGAAAGGTTGGTATCTAGCCCTGTCGTGCCATGTATTGTGATTTCCGTTCGTCCGGGGTAGCCGGCGAGTTACGGCGGCGCCACCGCTGCGCTATAGCACTTCTGGCCTGATCCGTCCGACCTCCGGAGTCGCCGGCATGACTGCCACCGCGATCACAACCGCCAGGCCCCCGGCGAGACCGCGCAGACAGCGGCGGGTCGCCCGTCAGCTTCTGCTAACCGCACACGTCCTGGTGAGCGTCGGGTGGAACGGCGTCGCGCTGGGCCAGCTCGCGCTCGCCATCACGGCGTCTCTCGACAGCGACATCCGGCATCCGGCCTATGAGCTCATGCACGTGTTCGATCGAGCCCTCAACATTCCGCTGGCGCTACTCACCCTCGCGACGGGGATCCTGATCTCGCTGCGCACCCGATGGGGTCTCCTGCACCACAAGTGGGTCGTGACCAAGCTGGCGATCACGGTCGTCGCGGTCATCTTCGCGGCCGCCTTCATGCGCACCATGATCGTTCGAGCCGGCCATGCCACAGCGGACGGAAACGTCCACTACAGCGGACCCACAGTCGCGATCATCGCGGGTGCCTGCCTGATGAACGCGATGTTCATTACCGCCACGTTCCTGTCCACGCTCAAGCCCTGGGGGCGCACGCAACGGGGCCTGCGCGCCGGTCGGCGCCCTGCCGCGCGCGCTCCGGTGAGCGTCGTGAACGGGACGTCCACGCCGTCCTCCACCAGGTCTTTCTTCTCGCCTGCCCCGACCGGTTCAACGGTGACGGACACGCCGCTCCCCGGGAATTCCGGTCCGCCGGCCGGAAACGCGGGCCCGGTCCCGGAAACCACGCAGGACCCCGCCGCCCCCGAGAGCGTCTCGAGATAGGAGGCCGCAGACTCCGGCGCCGCGCGGGAAAAACTCTCAGCACCGCCGCCGGACGGGATGCCGGCAGAGTGCCGCACGGAGTTCCGGCGCCCAGGTTGTCGCCTCGCAGATCGCCGCACTCCACGCGTTCTCACTCAACGCGCGTTGCCCGGCGTCGCGCGCCCTCCCGCACCCCCGTCCTTTACACTTGCCTTCACCACGATTGATCATCGTGGTGATTCATGTCCGGATCGGGGCGGTCTCACCGATGGATCCTGGGAGCGTGCGCAACGAGGCGGGCGGCGAGTAGGGATGGCTGAGTCTGGCGGCAGCTGCATGAACACCCGCGGGCCGGGCCCAGCGCACCGGACCGGCGGAGGAGGCTCCACCCTGCCGAAGATACTCGCCCGCTCGTCCGCCTCGATGTAGGTGTCGAGAAGCAGGTCGTCGATCACGTGGTTCGCGACCAGGAAATCCGTGTTCTGTCCGGCCAGCGCTCCCGCGTCCGGGACCGGTTCACTCATCACGCGGATCTCGGCGTCCGGAAGAAGCCGGCGATATTCCGCGGCCGCCCACGCGCCAGCCTCCTCATTCGGTTCGACGAGGATCACAGTGCCCCGGAACCCGAGGTCAGACAAGCCGAAGGCAACCTTCGCCGAAAACCCTGGCCCGATCTCGGCAACGGCCGCCTCCGGATCCAGGCCGGCTCGGCGCAGCAGTCGCGCCCACAGGCGGCCTACCGATCTCACCCAGGCTTCGTTGCTTCCGATCCCTTTGGTTGCACCGGCCGTGCAGGCAGCGCGGCTCACGCCCCGGTACCGCCCGTCGCCCGTCGACTCTTCGCGTTTCCGCTGTACGCGGGCTCCCGCATGTGCCACCTCGATCACGCGGGACGGCGCCGGCACGCACTCAGCCCGAGAAGATGCCGGGCGAGTCGGTCCGCGTTCCTGGATCGTGCCGAGCGGAGAACACTGCCAGAACCCCCCAGTAGGCCCGGGACCTTCCGGCGGCGACGACCTAGCGAGGCGTCGAAATATCCTGATACTCCGGATCATAGCGCGTCACAGTCACGCCACAAGCGGCCCGCCGCTGGATGCCAGTTACGCAGGCCGGACTCCAGGAGTCGGAAGCAGGGAGATCCCGGCCGGTGAGGCTGACAAGACGTCCGGGCCAGGCGGCCCGGACGAGATGCGACGGGCTTCCCGCAATGCGCGGCTGGCTTACCAGCCAATCAGGACGCGTCATCTTACCGCGAAGATCGCCATACCGGCCATACTGCTCGCAGCTGACCGTTCCGCCACCCGCGGACCGCCCCGTACCTGCCGCCACTCGGTTATGACGACATCCGTCGCCAGGACCGGAAAAACAGAACACGCGGCCGTGTTCCGCCCATGCGGGTTACGAAGTGTCCTTCAGAACGCCGCGTCGCCCCGTCCGTCCGCAGCTCCGTCCTCTTCATCGGAATTCATTCCGATGGTCTGTTCAGCGGCTGTGACGTCACCCGTTGTCGAGTCGCTCGCCGTCATGCCACCCACCGCGCCGCTGCGGAAGAGGAGGACCGAGAGCACCGCGAACAGAACCGCCAGCGCGCATCCCACCGCGGCGACGGTGTGCAGGCCGGCGGTGAACGCGTCGCGGGCCGGCTCCAGCACCGCGGTTCCGCCGTCGGCGAGTGATCGCGCCGCCCGTACCGCACCGGCGAGGCTTTCACGGTCGGCATCGGCCGGCCCGGCCGGTGCCGACCGACCCGCTCCACCGGCCGGGCTCCCGCTGTCGATCGCCGCGGCGAGGCGGTGCCGGTAGACGGCCGTGCCCAGGCTGCCGAGCAACGCCACCCCGAGGGCCACGCCCAGCTCGCTGCCCGTCTCCGACAGCGATGCCGCCGACCCGGCCCGCGCGGGCGGCGCTGATCCGACCACCAGATCGGTGCCGAGCACGCCCAGCGGTCCGACACCCAGGAAGACCAGGACGAACCCGAACCCCAGCAGGATCAGCCCGCCATCGCCGGCCCGGGTGAGGATCGCGAGGCCGACGGCGCTCACCCCCAGGCCGGCGGCGACCACCCGCCCCGCGCCGATCCACCGCGCCGCCACCGGGGCGGCCAGGCTCGTGCCGATGACGGCCAGCGTCGCCGGCGCCAGCCACAGGCCGGCCCGCAGCGGGGTGAGTCCCGCGACCAGCTGCAGGTACTGCGTCACGAACAGGTTGATCCCGCCCATGACGAACGCGCCGAACAGGATGAGCCCGAGCGCGGCCGTGAACGACCGGTTCGCGAACAGGCCGACGTCCACGAACGGGTCGGCCCGGCCGCGCTGGCGGCGGATGAACAGCCAGCCGACCAGCAGCCCGACCGCGACCGACCCGCCGGCACCCGGGCTCGGACCGCCCGCCGCCGTCTCCTTGAGCCCGTTGACGACCGCGAGGACGGCGAGCAGCGACATCGTCGCGCTGACCAGGTCGAGGCGGCCCTCCCCCGGGTGCCGGTACTCGGGCAGCAGCACGGGCGCCGTCACGACCAGCAGCGCCATGACCGGTACGCCGAGCAGGAACACCGAACCCCACCAGAAGTACTCCAGCAGCAGGCCGCCGAGCACCGGGCCGGCCGCCATCCCGGCGAGGAAGCAGCTCATCCAGACGGCGACCGCGGTGGACCGCTGCCGTTCGTCGGTGAACATGTTGCTGATCAGCGCGAGGGTGGACGGCATGAGCGTGGCACCGGCGATCCCGAGCAGGGCCCGCGCGGCGATCAGCATCGTCGGGCTCGTCGCCCAGGCCGCCAGCACGGACGTCAGCGCGAACGCGACCGCGCCGGCGAGCAGGAGGCGGCGCCGGCCCACGCGGTCGCCGAGGGTTCCCATGGTCACCAGGAAGCCGGCGATCAGGAAGCCGTAGCTGTCGGTGATCCACAGCAGCTGCGTGGCGCTGGGCCGCAGGTCCTCGGTGAGGCCGGGCAGCGCGAGGTAGAGAACGCTCAGGTCCAGCGACAGCAGCAGCGTGGGCAGCGCGAGGACGGCCAGCCCGGTCCACTCCCGCCGGCCGGCCCGTCCCGCCGGCACCGCGTGGGCGTGGGCGTGGGCGTCGGGGTCAGCGGGCACGCCGGTCATCCTCCCCGGGCACGGGCCTCGCGCTCACCTCGATCCCGCCGTGCGTGTCCGCGCGTCCCGCCGGGCGGATCCGCCCCGCGCCGAGCGGGTCCGCGCGCGCCGAGCGGGTCGTGATGCGCGCCGCACCCCTGTCGGAAACTCGCCAGCTTCGCTACGTGCCCAGTTGGCGACGTGGAGTATGCACACTGGCAGGATCCCGCCAGCGCCACCGGCCGTCCGGTCACCCGCGCCCGCGCCCCGGAGGAGGACCGACGCACTGTGCGAGCACGGAAGAGTACGACGACCCCGTCAACCGGCCCGGTCGGCGCGTTCGGGCGCGATCTTCGCGCGGTGCGGCGCGGGGCGGGAAATCCCTCGTACCGGACCCTGGCGCGACGCAGCGGAATGCCGGCGGAGATCCTGGCCGGCGCCGCCAGCGGCGGGTCGCTGCCGGCGCTGGACGTCCTGTGTGCCTTCGTGTCCGCCTGCGGTGGGGACGTCGGCTCCTGGGTGGCGCGGTGGCACGAGCTCGCGGCGATCCTGGAGGCGGAGCGCGAGACCCGGATAGCCCCGCCCGGGGCGGACGTCCCGTCGCAGCCGCCGCCGGTCGGGCCGTGGCCGCCGCGCACCAGCGGCGCGCCGCCCGGATCACGCCCACCCCACGCGTCCCCCGGCAGGGTCCCCTCCCAGCGTTCCAGCGGCGGGCCGGCCGACGACTTCCTCGCCCCGCTCAGCGCCGACGACCCTCGGGAGATCGGGCCGTTCCGGCTGCGCGGCCGGCTGGGCTCCGGCGGCATGGGCGCGGTGTATCTGGGCCACTCCCCGGGGCAGCGGCCGGTCGCGGTGAAGGTCATCCGCGCCGACATGGCGTCCGACAGCGAGTTCCGGCGTCGTTTCGAGCGGGAGGTCGCCGCGATGGGCCGGGTGAACAGCCTGTTCACCGCGCCGCTGATCGCCGCGGACGTCGCCGCGGACCGCCCGTGGCTCGCCACCGCCTACATCCACGGCCCGACGCTGCGCGACAGCGTGCTGCGCAACGGGCCGCTGCCGCCGTCCAGCCTGCTCCGGCTGGCCGCCGGGGTGACGGAGGCGCTCGTCGCCATCCACGGCGCGGGGGTCGTGCACCGTGACCTGAAGCCGGCGAACGTGCTGCTGGCGATCGACGGGCCCCGCGTGATCGACTTCGGGATCGCGCGGGCAGCCGACCACGCGGGCAGCACCACCACCGGGAAGGTCATCGGATCGCCGCCGTACATGTCGCCCGAGCAGGCCCGCGGCGAACGGGTGGACGCGGCCTCCGACGTGTTCGCCCTCGGGTCGGTGCTCGCCTTCGCCGCGACCGGGCGCAACGCCTTCGGCGAGGGCAACACCGCCGATGTGATCTACCGCGTGGTCCGGGGGGAGCCGGAGCTGACCGGCGTGGACGGCGACCTGCGCGCGCTGATCGAGTCGTGCCTGGCCAAGGCGCCGCAGCGGCGGCCGACGCCGGCCGAGATCCTGGGCCGCTGCCACGCCCAGCTCGGGGCCAGCCCCCGCCCGCCCAGCTGGCTGCCCGTGCCGGTGATCGCCGAGATCAGCCAGCGGCTGCGGCATCCGGCCGTGGTGGACCGTCCCACGGAGCCGGCCCGCCGCCCGGTGCGGGGGCTGGTGGTCGCGGCGTCCGTGCTGACCACCGCCACGGTCGTCGCGATGACGCCGGCGCGCAGCGTCCTCACTCCGTGGGAGCTGCTCCCGAGCTGGGGCGACGGCGCGCAGGCCCCGCGGGCGCCGTCGAGCCCGCCGCCCACGCCGACCGCCGGGGGCGTGGCGGAACAGCGGTCGGCCGAGCGGCAGTCGGCGGGCAGCCGGCGCACCACCGACGGCCGCGGCGCCGGGACATCCGCCGGCACGCCGAGTGGCACGTCGGACGGCCTGGCGGACGGCGCGGCGGGCGGCACGTCCGCGGGGACGCCCGGCGAAGCGACCGGAGGCACCGTCGACGGCGCCGCGGGCGGCCTGGAGCAGGGCCTGCCGGGCACGGGCCAGGATCCGGGAACGGGCCGGGGACCGGCCGGCGGCCCGGTTCAGGCGCCGGCCGCCCCGCAGTCCGGCGGGAGCGGCGGCCAACCGGCCACACCCGGGACACAGCGCCCACCGGCCGTGCCGCAGGCGCCGGGTCCGGGTCCGGGTCCGTCCTGGCCGTTCCCGTCGCGGGGCTCGGGCGCGACGAACCCCCCACCAGCGCAGCCGCACCCGACGCCGGAATCACCCATGGCTACCGACCCGCCCCCACCAGCGACGCCGGAGGACCTGCCCAGGACCACCGCACCCCCGCCGGAGACGCCCCCGCGGACCACTCCGCCACCGGAACCGGCACCGCCCGAGACCCCGGCGACGCACCCCGGCTCACCGCCGGCGGAGACCGCCCGCACGGAGGCTCAGGACCTCTGACACCGACGCCGTGCGACAGGTGCCCGCGCGGCGCGGCTGCCGTCAGCCGGCAGGCTCGATCCGCGCCAGCTTGCGGCCGACCTTGAGATACACGGCACCGGACCGGCCGTCGAGCCTGTCCTTGAGGACGGCGGACAGCGGCTCCCGGACGTCGTCCGGCGTGAGCGGCACCTGGGTCTGGCCCTCCTCGGACTCGACCACCAGCCGCAGCCCGTTCTGCTCCGCGACCCGGCGGACGTCGCCGTTGCTCTTCGCGAACCCGAGCCCCCGCACCGCGTCGGCGACGGTCGCGCCGAGATCGGAGAGCACCGGCAGGTCTTCGACCTCGGCGAAGGTGCGGCGGGAGAACCGCGCGACGAACTCGGCCCGGGCCGTCATCGCGGCGTCCACCCCGTGGATCGCCGCCGTCACCTCGCCGGCGAGGATCTTCTTGAGGTCCATCGGGTGCGCCGTGCCGGCCTCGCGCCGGGCGGCCAGGACGGCGAGCTCGGAGTCGCGCCACTCGCTGAGCGCGCGGAAGTACGGCTCGACGAGCCTGTCCGGCACGGACATGATCTTCCCGAAGATCTCACCGGGCGCGGCCGTCAGCGGGACGTAGTTGCCGCGGCTCTTGCTCATCTTGGCGCCGGTGCCGTCGGTCCCCTCGATCAGCGAGGTGGCCACGACGATCTCCGGGGTCTGGCCACAGATCTCCATGACCTTGCGGCACATCTGCATGTTCAGGAACTGGTCGATGCCACCGATCTCCAGGTCGCTGTCGACCTCGACCGAGTCCAGCGCCATCACCACCGAGTACAGCAGCTCGGCCAGGGAGAGCCCGTGGCCGGCGTCGAGGCGACGCCGGAAGTCCTCCCGCTGCAGCGACATCGACACCGGGATGCGCGAGACGATCTCCAGCAGCCGCGGCAGCCTCACCTCGCGCAGCCAGTCGCCGTTGCGGCGGAACTCGGCCCGTTCGAAGTCGAAGAACGGGGTGACCTGGGCCCGGTAGGTGGTCAGGTTGCGGGCGATGTCCTCGTCGGTGAGCGCCGGGCGCTCGTCCGACCGGCCGGACGGGTCGCCGATCTTGGCGGTGATGTCACCGACGATGAACACGACGCGGTGCCCCATCCGCGCGAACCGGCTCAGGAGCAGCATCGGCACCGCGTGGCCGAGGTGGACCTCGGCGCCGGTCGGGTCGATGCCGAACTTCGCCACGAAGGGACGTGACCGGGCCGCCGCGTCGCCGATGCGGGCCGCCAGCGCCTCCGGTGAGGGCTGCAGGTCCTGCGAGCGCTCGGCGATCAGGGCTGCCTGCTCGGCGGGGGCGAGGTCGGAGAGGTCGAGGCCGCGGCGTTCGGTGGTCTGCTCCAGCAGCTCACGCACGGAGGCGTCGGACGCCAGGTCGGCCCCGCCGAGCAGCGCGGTGACATGGTCGACGGAGGCTCCGAGTCGGGTCATGGCGACAATGGTAGTCAGCGCCGAGCGCCCTGATCTCCGCCCGACTCTCCGCCCGACTCGATGGCCCGGCAGCGCCCGGCGGGTCCGCGGCCAGGCCGGACGGTCTCGGCGCGGACCACCCTCCCCGTCAGGCGGCGGGCCGTGCGGCGGCGGGCCGCGGCGCGACCGCGAGGCCCTCGGCCTCGGTGGCGAAACTCTCGCCGCCGCCGCTCGCCCTGATCCGGCGTGCGGCGTTCAGCGCCCCGGCGCGCCTGCTCATCGCGGTGCGCAGCGCGTCCCGCAGCCGCTCCGCGGTCAGCCGCCTGGCCGGCAGCATGACGCCTGCGCCGGCCTCCACGACCCGGCGCGCGACCTCGGGCTGATCCCGCCCGAACGGCATGGCGACGACGGGCACACCGGCGGCGATGGCCTTGTGCACGATGCCCATCCCGCTGTGGCAGATGACGGCGGCGGCGCGCTCGAGCACCGGGCCGTGCGGCACGAACCGCTCGACCCGGACGTTCGCCGCGGCCGGCAGCTCGACGTGCCCGTAGGCGTCCGCCAGGGTGATCACCACGCGGACCGGCTCGTCGCGCAGGGCCTCGACGGCGGCCACGGCGAGGCGTTCGTCGCCCTGGTAGTCGGTCGAGGTGGTGACGAGCACCCAGGGGTCGCCGTCCTCGGCGAGCCAGGCCGGTGCCTCGCCGGGCGGGTCGTAGATCTGGGCGCCGACGAAGCGGACATGCTCCGGCGCGTCCGAGCGCGGGTACTCCAGCGGGTCGCCGGTCAGCACCAGAAGCCGGTCGGCCTCAGGGAGTGGTGGACGAGTCCGGACCGGCCAGGCTGGAGCCCGGGCCGCCCAGGCAGGCCGCGATGAGGTCGGCGACCGCCGCGCGGGTGGCCTCGACGGAGAGCCCCTCGTCGTTACGGAGCACGAGCCAGAGCTCGACGCCGCACACGGCCGTGAGCCGGCCGAGCAGGTCGTGCCGGGCGGCCGGGGGGCGGCGGTCGAGCTCGGCAGCGAACGCGGCGGCCGTCCAGGCCCGGTGGGCCTGCCGGCCGGCGGCCGCGGCCTCCGCCAGTGCCGGGGAGACGTCCTGCTGGCGGATGGCGCGGTCGGTCACCTGCCCCCACCGCTCGTACTGGCGGGCCAGGCGCTCGGCGACCACCGCCGGGTCGGAGACGTCCGGCTCGCCCCGGGCCCCCTCGATCTGCGGGACCAGCCAGGCGTTGACGGCGCGGACGAGCCCGTCCTTCGTACCGACCCGCCGGATGACGGTCTGGACGCCGACCTCGGCCCGCTCGGCGACCGCGGCGAGGGTGATCTGGTCGAACGGCCGCTCCCCGAACAGCTCGGCGCCCGCGGCGAGGATGCGCTCGGTGTTCGCGTCCGCCGACTCGGCCCGCCGTCGCTGCTGGTAGGTGCGCGTCACTGACCCCGTTTTCACGGTAGTGACGTTACCGCCAAATTGAGGGCGACGGGACCTCCACCCGTGTCGCCCGCGCGACGCCTCGCCACCCGCCACCCGGCCGTCGCGAGGCCCCACCTATCTGACGTCAACGTCAGATGGAAGTACTCCAGTGCGACCATGACGGCTCCCGAAACGGACCCCGGCGCCGGGACGCTCGGCGTCGGCACCCCTACCGGAACTCGCCGAGTGACCGGGCGCCGCCCGGGGGCGGCGGCCCGCTCGGCTCCGCTCAGCCCATGGTGCGGCTGCCGTCGAGGCTCTCGCGGATGATGTCCGCGTGGCCGGCGTGCTGCGACGTCTCGGCGATGATGTGGAGCAGGACGCGCCGCATCGACCAGCGCGCCCCGGGCTCGAACCACGGGGCCTCGGGCAGCGGCCGGGTCACACCGAGATCGGGCAGCGACCCGACAACCTCCGTGGTCCRCTCGGCCGTGGCCTCGTAGTCGGCGAGCAGGCCGGTCAGGGTGTCGCCCATCAGCATCTGGTGCTGCTTCATCCAGCTCTCCGCGTCCGCCTGCTGGTCTCCGCCGAGAATGAAGTCGACCCAGGACCGCTCGGTCGCGGTGACATGCTTGATCAGCCCGCCGAGGCACAGCGCGCTGACGGTGGTGCGCCGGGCAGCCTGTTCGTCGGTCAGGTCACGGACGGTGTAGCGCAGGAAGTGCCGGTGCTTCGCCAGCGTCGCGAGCAGGTCCTCCTTCTCGCTGACGGTCCCGCCCTCGACGGCGCTGTCCGCCTCGCTGACTGTGTTCGGGTCGGTGACGGTGCCGGCCTCAGTGACGGTGCCGGCCTCGGGGCCGCTCTCGACGTCCACGGTGCTGTTCATGGTTCCCACCTCTGCTCGCCGGTGACTGCTCGCCGGATGACTGTGGAGCCGACGATAGGAACCCTCGCGGACAGCTTCTGTCCTTGGCGGGAACCCGACCCGGCAAGTCGAGGCCGGAGCGGGGCGAGACGGCAGGCGGGGTGGCGGCGGGTCGGGTGCTGCCCGCCGCCACCTGCGCCGTACTCGGGGTGGGGCCGACCGACGGGTCAGCCCCGGGTGGCGTCGGCCAGGCGCTGTCCGCTCTCCAACACTGGGACGACGCTGACGGTCGGGATCTCGAACCGGTCGGTCGACTCGTTCAGGACGATCGCGCGCGCCGTGGCGATGTCGAACCACATGCCGACCAGCTGCAGCCGGCCTTCGGCCTCGGCGCGGCGCACCACGGACAGCCCGCGCAACGCGACGAGCTGCTGCGCGACGCTGACCCGGCTCAACTCGTCGGGCTCCGGTGGAAGGCCACCGGCGTCGCGGGCCGCGCGGGCCAGGGCCGGTTCGCCGTGGCGCAGCCAGGCCTCCAGGTTGCGCAGCGGGCCCACACTGGAGCCGCTGTGGCCGGGTGTGCCCCGGTCGAGCAGGGCGGCGACCGCACCGCATCCGGAATGTCCGCAGACGGCGATGGTCCGGACGCGGAGCACCTCGACGGCGTACTCGATCGCGGCCAGGGTCGAGTCACCGACCGCCTGCGGACCGGGGACGAACGCGCCCGGCGTGCGCACGGTGAACAGGTCCCCCGGGCCGCTGCTCGTGATCACGTTCGGCACGAGCCGCGAGTCGCTGCAGGTGATGAACAGGGTCGACGGCCGCTGCCCCGCGGTCAGCTCGGTGAGGAACGGCTCGATCATCGGGGCCGTCCGGCGGTGGAACTCGTCCACGCCGTTGAGCAGGTGCTGGCGGTCGTGGAGCTGGCCGTGCTGCCAGTCCGACCAGGGGGCGAGCCAGCGCGGCGGCCGCGCCGACCGGGCGTGCCGGCCGGTGGAACGCCCCCCGAAGAGGCTCTTGGAGAGTCGTCCCTCGCGGGGCCGGGCCGCGACGGTGGGGATGGCCAGCGGTGCGGCGCCCACCTCGTCGACGGTCACCGTGGCACCGGCGCGATGCCGCTCGGCGATCCAGTCGTCCAGCATCTTGTGCGCGCCGTGGTCGAGGTAGTCGACCGCCAGGTCGAGCCGGACGGACGCCCCGGCGGGCACCTCGGCGAGCCGACGGGACAGCCTGGGCAGGGAGAGGAAGGTCAGCGCGCCCTCGACGACGACCCGCCACGGCGAGCCGGGGCCGGTGGGCGGGTGCACGTGGACCGGCGCCACCAGCGTCCGGCGCAGGGCGAGCAGCAGTGCGGTGGCGATCCCGATCAGGACGCCCTCAAGCAGGTTGAACAGCACCACGCCGACGACCGTCGTCAGGTAGATCGCGAGCTCGCCGTGGCGGGCGATCGCGCGGATGTGCGCGAGGTCGACGAGGCGGATGCCGATCACGACCAGCAGGCCGGCGAGCACGGCGAGCGGGATGCGCCCGACCAGCGGCGCCAGCAGCAGCGCGAAGCCGGCCATCCACAAGCCGTGCAGGATCGCCGAGGCGCGGGTGCGGGCACCGGCGCGGACGTTCGTCGAGCTGCGGACGATGACTCCGGTGACCGGCAGCCCGCCGAGCAGGCCGGAGACCGTGTTCGCGGCGCCCTGGCCGAGCAGCTCGCGGTCGAGGTCGCCACGCGGGCCGGAGTGCATCGCCTCGACGGCGACCGCCGACAGCAGCGACTCGATGCTCGCGACCAGGGCGACTGTCAGCACGGCCAGCGTGATCGCGCCCCAGTCACCGCCGGCGGGCAGCTCGGGTAGGGCGATCGCGCCCAGCAGGTCGTCGGGCAGGGCGACCCGCGGGACGTCGAACGGGAGCGACGCCGCGGTCACCATCGACACCGCGGCCAGCGGTGCCGGTATGGACGACAACGGTCGGGGCAGCCGCGTCCACACCACGGTCAGCGCGATGGTCGCGATGCCGAGCAGCGCCGCCGCCGGGACGGCCGGCGACACGATCTCGCCGGGCAGGACGATCAGGTTGTCCCAGGCGGCCGAGCCGGCGGTACCGCCGAGCACGACGTGGATCTGCCCGATGACGATGGTCAGGCCGATGCCGGCGAGCATGCCGTGCACGACCGCGGGTGAGATGGCCAGGGCCGCGCGGGCGACCCGGCTCAGGCCGAAAAGGATCTGCACCACGCCCGCGGCGGCGGTGACGAAACAGGCGGTCCGCCAGCCGTGCGTGGCGACGATCTCGGCCACCACCGCGGTGAGGCCGGCCGCGGGGCCGGAGACCTGCAGCGGGACTCCGCCGACGGCGCCGGCGACGACTCCACCGACGACCGCCGCGATGATGCCGGCGACCACCGGGGCGCCCGAGGCGACCGCGATGCCCAGCGAGAGCGGAAGCGCCACCAGGAAGACAACGACGGACGCCTCCAGGTCGTGGCGCCAGGCTCCCCGGAGGGTGCGGCCGGCCGAGCCGCCGGACCCGGGACGGCCGGTGCCGTCGGGGTCGTGCCGGCCGGCGCCGTCGGAGGCGGGGTCGTCGGAGCTGTCAGCGGCGGGGCTGGCCGGCGCGCGCCGGGCGCGGCGCCACGGGCGGCGGCCCGGAAGGCGGTCCGGCTTCTCCGGGTGGTCCGGGTTCTCGGTGTGGCCCGGACTGTCCGCGTGGTCTGGGATCTTCGCGCGGTCCGTGTCGGGCTCGGACGGGTAAGGCAGCGCGGTCGGGGCAGGCGTCACCGACGACGGCTGTTTTCTTGGCTCGTGGTGCTCGGCGTGCACGATCGTCTCCTCGGCGAGGGCGCAACGTCAGCGTCAGGCCATCTATTCTCGATGTTGAGTGGTACAGGTTCGAACACGTTACGTGACCAGAACCCGGAACCCCCACCCCGCTCCGCTACTCCGTGGTGGGCGCACAGTAGTCACTGAGCAATAGTCCCAGGATGGAGCCGCGACTATGGACGCGCGGCGCGTCACAACCGCATCGTAGAGTAGCCATCCCGGCCGATCGGGGTGTAAAGGCCCCGAGCCGCCCGCGACCTGCGGCCCACCCGGTCGGACCACTCGCTTCTCGCGGCCGTCGCGAACCGCGTCACAGCCGTGGCGAACCGCCGGTCAGCGGCCGGGAACACGCCCGGTACGGTCGGCCGGTGCCGTTTGCCGCGCCCGTCGCGACCGTGTGAACCCGGGCGCCGTCGGGCAGGCGATCGGCCTGTTCGCCGTCACCAACATCGACGACATCCTGGTGCTGGCGCTGTTCTTCGCCCGCGGCGCCGGTGACCGGCGCGCCGTGCCGCGGATCGTCGCCGGCCAGTACGTCGGGTTCGTCGGAATCGTCGCCGTCGCCGTCGCCGCCGCGTCCGGAGCGGCGCTCCTGCCCGAGTCCGCGATCGCCTACCTCGGCCTGCTCCCGCTCGCCCTGGGCCTACGCGCGGCCCGGCGGTCCCTGGCGGAACGCGGCGACCGCGCGGCCGCGACTACCGGGGATCCCGCCGGGCCCGGCCCCGACCCCGACGACGAAGCCGGGAGTGAGGAGCAGGACAGGGACGCTTCGCGCAGGGGGCCGGCCGCGCTCGAGGTCGCCGCGGTCACCTTCGCGAACGGCGGCGACAACCTCGGCGTGTACGTCCCGGTCTTCACCGCGGTCGGCGCGGGCGGGACGGCCGTCCACGCGGTGGTCTTCCTCGTGCTGGTGGCCGTCTGGTGCGCGGCCGGCTGGTTCCTTGCCACGAGGCCGCCGGTCGCCCGCGCGCTGAGCCGCTGGGGGCACGTGCTGCTGCCGCTGGCCCTGGTTGCCATCGGCCTGACGATCCTCGTCGAGGGCGGGGCCTTCGGTCTCTGACCGAAGCCCACCCCGCGACGGAAGCCCGCGCTGCGGCAGGAGCGCACCCCCGGGCGGGAGCACGCCGCCCGGCCTCAGGTGCCGGCGCCGTCCAGGGGGCGCTTGGTCAGTGGACGGCCGGTCGAGCCCTCGGTGAAGCCCGTGAACCGGCGGGTCACGCCCCGGGGGTCGGACGTGTCGGTCATCCGCGGGCCCCAGGCGACCATCCCGCCGTCGACCCGGATCGCCTCCCCGGTCAGGAAGACGCTGTCCGGACCGGCGAGGAAGAGCACGATGCCGGCGATGTCCTCGGGCCGGCCCAGGTCGGGCCAGGGCTGGAAGGTCGCCATCCGGGCCCGGATCGCCGCCTCGTCACGTCCCATCACCAGCGGCGTGTCGACGAGGCCGGGGCAGATCGCGTTGACCCGGATGCGGTGGGCCGCCAGTTCCACGGCCGCGTTGCAGGTGAAGTTGATGACCGCGGCCTTCGCCGCGGAGTACGCGGTCGGGCCGCCGCCGCCGCCGACTCCGGCGACCGAGGAGTTGTTGATGATCGACCCGCCGCCACCCTGGGCGATCATCGCCCGGGCGGCGTGCTTCGTCCCGAGGAACATCCCACGGCTGATCACGCCGAAGGTGCGGTCCCAGTCGGCGACGTCGATGTCGGTGAGCGGGCCGAACGCCCCGCCGACCCCGGCGTTGTTGAACATGACGTCGAGGCGCCCGAACCGCTCGACGGCCGCGGCGACGAGCGCGGCGACCTCCGCCTCGTCGGCCACGTCCGCCCRCTCGAAATGGAGCCGGGCGGGGTCGGCGACCTCGTCGAGCAGCCGCTGGGCGGTCGCGTCGTTCACATCGCCGAAGACCACACGCGCGCCGGCGGCGAGGAAGCGCAGGACACTCGCGCGGCCGATCCCGCTGGCGCCGCCGGTGACCACGACGACGCGGTCCTCCAATAAGTCGGGCATGACCGGTAACGTACCGCCGGATCACACCGCCGGTCCCCGTCCCGGAAGACTTCGGGCAGGTCAGCGGCCACGATGATCCACCTTCCCGGGCTCGGTCGGGTGCGGCATGCTGTGCACCGGCGGCGCGGCGTACTGGTCGACGGCCGAGCGCACCCGGTCGAGGGCGGACCGGTACTCGGCGACCAGGGCGTCCTCGGTCGCGTAGTCGAACCGGTCGGTGAACGACGGGCTGGTGCTGACGTCGAAACCGGGTCGCTCGGCGTACCACGCCAGGAGCTCCTCGACCGCCTGGACCGTGTCGATCACCGCCTCGCAGCCGAGCTCGCGGCGCGCCTTCTCGGTGCTCAGGACGCAGTGCTCCGTCGTCGTGCCCGCCAGCGGCAGCAGCGTCGTCGTGGCCTCGACGGCGATCTCCCTCGGCAGCGCCACCACCTCGAGATCCGCGCCCATCAGGCGGACGATCAGCTCGACCCACTGCCGCAGCGACCAGTCGGTGGGATCACCGGCGTTGTAGATCTGACCGGCGGCGGCCTGCGGGCGGTCGACCGCGGCGAGCACGAACGCCGCCGCGTTGCCCGCCGCGCAGCGGGTGTGGATCTGGGATCCGCCGTCCGGAAGGATGATGTACGGGCGCCCGTCGCGCACGCGCCGCACGATCGACCACTCCGCCGGCCGGGCGTTGTTCGGCCCGTAGAGCATCGGGAAACGGAAGAGCGTGGCGCCCGGGTGGTGCGCGAACGCCGCCTCCTCCGCGTCGACGAGCCGCCGGGAGAACCGGACGGCCGGGTCGTCGGACCGCTCCTGGACGACAGGGTGCTCCTCGGTCACCGGGATCGGCAGCCGGTGCCTCCCGTCACCCGGGAAGAACCCCTGGTAGATCGGCACGCCGCCGATGCCGACGAACTGGCCGCACCGCCCGGCGAGCGCCGGCGACAGGTGCCGCATCCGCCCGTACATGGCCAGGACGACGTCGAACTCCCGTAAGCCGAGCGCCTCGTCGATCGACTCCCGGAAATGCGGATCGCCGTGGATGTGCTCGACGTCGGCGAGCTCCGGCGGCTCGTGGGCTCCCCGGTGGAAGATCGTGACGTCGTGCCCCCTACCGAGCAGGCCTCGCACGATGTGCGGCCCGGTCGGCCCGGTTCCGCCGACTACCAGCACCTTCATGGCTACGCCCCTCCCACCCGGCCGGGGCGCTCCCGCTGGCCGGGTTCACGAAGAAGGCGGACGTCTGACCGGCCGTGCCGGGCGCCCGCCGCCCAGGTCGCCGCCGAGCCCCGCCAGGCAGAACGCCCAGAGATGATCGGCGATCACCTCTGCGGGCTCGGGAGCAGCCGCGAAGGCGTAGTGATGGTAGACGGACATGACGAGCCGGGCGACCAGTGCCGCGTCGCGCTCGACGTCCTGCGGGGCCAGCAGGCCGGCGTCGCGCGCCGCACGGATCTCTCGTGCCACGAGGTCGGCGAAGGGCTGCGTGGCCTGCGCCATCTCCTCCGGGTAGAGCTGGTGCAGGCGCCAGTGCTCCGCGGTGATGAAACGGGGCCCGGTGCTCTCGTCCCCGCTGGCATCGAGCGAGCCGAGCACCGAGAGGATGTGGCGGCGCAGGCGGGCGACCGGGTCCGGCAGGTCGCGGGCGTCCTGCTCGTAGCGCACGGCCTGATCGGTCACCATCTCCTCGATGACCGCCATGAGGAGCTGGTCCTTGCCCTCGAAGTGGCGGTAGAAGGTCTGCATCGCGACACCGGCCTCCTTCACGAGCTCCTGCGTCGTGAAGGATGTGCCCTTCTGCGCGATCAGCCGCTTGGCCGCGGCGACGATGACCTTCATCTGGCGCATGCTGCGCGATCTCGACCGCTGCACGGACGGCGACCGGTCGGCGGCACGCTCAGCCCAGGACACGACCGAAACGTTACCCGGGTTCACCTCGACGGCTTGTTCAGCTCCCGCGCCGGCCGACACCGACCTGGCCGCGGCGGCTACGTTCCGCAGCTCGGCGGCACCCGACTCGTCGTCTTTCACAGAAACGGCTTCTCGTTCTCTCGTGTCTCGTTCCGACCACCGGGGTCAGGCCGGCGGCGTGCCCGGACGTCCTGGTACGCGGGCGTCCGGGCGCCCTCGGAGTCGGCTGGATCAGCCGTCGTCCTTGGTGAACCCACCGCTGGCCGCCATGGCCTCGAAATGGTCGATCAGCTGCTGGAGCGCGGCGGCGGGATTGAGCTCGAGCACCTCGCTCGGCTCCTCATAGATGAGGACATGACCGGCTGGGAAGAAATACGCCTCGCCGGCCACCGCGACCTCGTCCGGCCAGTCGGTACCCGGGTACACGCAGCGAAGCCTGCCGCTGAACATGTAACCGTAGTGGGGGCACTGACAGACACCGCCGGGCAGACCGATGTAGCCCTTGGTGCAGTCGAGCGGCCCGGTGGCCGTGTACCCGACTTCCATGTCCCCCCACTGGGCGGAGCGGAACCCCGTCAGGGGCCAGCGTCCGCCGCCACCCACGGGTAATTCACTCGGCTTGCTCACCGGCATGCTTCCTCCTCAGCCCTGTCGCCACACAGCCCCGTCACCGCAGCCGTGGCACCCGCCAACTGTAGAACCCCACTCTCGCTCTTGGGAACAGGATCGTGCACTGATCAGCAGAATCCCAACACCCACCGACGCATCCTGCGGGCTCACGACCCCTGTGTGGTCATGGCCTTCGGCCGCCGGCAGCCACCGCCGTGCCTGCCGGCTCGCCCATGATGTGTGGATGCCCGACGACAGTTCCGCGCCACCGCTGCCGGAGGCGATGACCGCCGAACAGGTCCGCCGCTGGGACGAGGTCCTCGACCGGATCCGTGTACTGCTGCCGGCCGGCGCGGCACGCGTGCTGGTCGAGGGTGCCGACGGCCGGAGGGTCGCCGCGGTCGCCGACCGGCTGGCCGCGGCGGTGCGCGGGGCCGGCCGGCCGTGCGTCCGGCCGGCGGCCCTCGAGACGACAGCCCCCAAGACGACAGCCCCCGAGACGACGACGGCCGCGCGGCCCGGCGAGACGGTACTGCTCGCGCACAGCTCCGGCCGGCCCGCCGACCGCACGTCGACAGCCTGGGACCTGGTCGTCGAGCTGCGCACCCGCACTGGCCGCGACGACGATCCCGATCGGCCCGCGGACGTCGTCGTCGACCTGCACGATCCGGCGTGGCCGGTGATCCGCCGGGTCGCGGAGCGGCTCGCGGCCGACGACGGCTGGCACGTCACCGAGAGCCGGGCGTTCTTCGCCGTACGCGCCGCCACCTGGGACACCCGCTTCGGCGACGACACTCCCGCCTACACCGCGGCGGTGGCCGAGCTGGGCCTGCCGACGGGGGCGACCGTCCTCGACGTCGGCTGCGGCACCGGCCGGGCGCTGCCCGTCCTGCGCGCGGCCGTCGGCCCGGCCGGCACGGTGCTCGGGCTGGATGTCACCCCCGAGATGCTCGCCGTGGCCCGGGAACACGGCCGGGCGGGGCATGCCGATCTCCTCCTCGGCGACGCCCGCCGCCTGCCCGTGCGGACCGGCGCGGTTGACGCGGTGTTCGCCGCCGGGCTGGTCACCCACCTCCCCGACCTGCCGGCCGGGCTTGCCGAGCTGGCCCGGGTCAGCCGCCCCGGCGGCCGACTGGCGATCTTCCATCCGTCTGGCCGGGCGGCGCTCGCCGCCCGGCACGGGCGCGTGCTGCGCCCCGACGAGCCGCTGGCGGCGGACCGGCTCGGCCCCCTGCTCGCCGGCTCCGGCTGGCGGCTCGACGGCTACGACGACCCGCCGCACCGCTTCCTCGCACTGGCCTCCCGCCGCTGACACCAGCCACGCAGCGGCGCTGACACCAGCGGCGCAGGCAGGTGTCACGGGCGCGCGCGGGCGTCGGCTTCGTGACGTAGCGCCGCGTGCGTCGCGGATACGACACACCCAGCCACAAGGGGATGTCACAGTCGCCCAGTCCGCTGTCGTCGCAGACGTGAAAGCGCGCGGCGCACCGTGGCGCCCGCCAGCCGGCCGCACCGGACACGCACCAAGGAGGAGAGATGTCCGGGTTCCTGTACCGGGTGGGATGGCTGGCCGCCGGCCGGCCCTGGCGGGTGATCGGCGCGTGGGTCGCCGCGCTCGTGGTGGCGACCGCGCTCGCCATGGCCTGGGGCGGCGAGCCCCACGACGACTACGACGCCCCGGGCACCGCCTCGCAGCGGGGCACCGACCTGCTCCGCGCCGAGTTCCCGGTGCTCGCCGAGGCCCAGGCACGGGTCGTGCTGCACACCGCCGACGGCAGCCGGCTCGCCCCGGAGGTCATCACGGCCGTCTCCGCCCGGCTCGCAGAGGTGCCGGACGTCATCCTCGTCAGCCCGCCGCGGCCCTCCGCGGACGGCGACACGGCGCTCATCAACGTGCAGTACGACCGGCCGGTCACCGACCTGGGCGGCACCGACGCGGTCGACGACCTCGTCGAGGCGACCAGGCCGGCCGCGGACGCGGGCGTCACCGCCGAGTTCGGCGGTCAGGTCGCCGAGAACATCCAGGAGGTCAACGGCCGGGCCGAGGCGGTCGGTGTCGGCTTCGCCCTGGTCATCCTGCTGGTCGCCTTCGGTTCGATCGTCGCGGCCGGGGTGCCGCTGGCGGTGGCGCTCATCGGCCTGGGCATCGGCAGCGCCGGCATCACCCTCATCGCGGCCGGCACCAACGTCAGCACCATCGCGCCGACGCTCGCCTCGATGATCGGCATCGGGGTCGGCATCGACTACGCCCTCCTGCTGATCACCCGGCACGTCGAGGGCCTGCGGGCCGGCCTGACCGTCCGGGAGGCCGCCGCCCGCGCCAACGGCACCGCCGGGGTGTCGGTGCTGTTCGCCGGGGTGACCGTCGTGCTCTCCCTGATGGGGCTGCGGCTGGTCGGGCTGAACACCTATGTGACCACCGGCTTCACCACCACGGCCGTGGTCGTCACCGTGGTCGTCACCGCGCTCACCCTCGTCCCCGCTCTGTGCGGGCTGGCCGGGACGCGACTGCTGGGCCGCCGGGGCCGCGCCGCGCTCACGGCCGGCGTCGGGAAGGCCAGCGTCGCGGCGGCCGGCTCCCCGGCCCGGCAGACGCTCACCGCAGCCTGGGCCGGCCGGATCGGACGCCGGCAGTCAGCCGGAGTCCACCTACCAGCGGCGCGCCTACGATCTGGTCGCCGCCGAAGTACGGCCCCGGCGCGAACGGCCCGCTGATGCTCGCGGTGGACCTGCGCAGAGTCCCCGCCGCCGATCTCCCCGCGCTCGTGACCCGTATCAGGGCGACGCCCGACGTCGCGGCCGTCGCCCCGCCGGTGACCTCACCGAGCGGGAACGCCGCGGTGGTCTTCGTGACGCCCGCCGTCGCACCGAGCGACAAGCGTGCCGCCGACCTGGTCCGCCACCTGCGCGCCGACGTCCTGCCCCCGGGCATCGAGATCACCGGTATGACCGCGGTCTTCACCGACCTGTCCGGTCTGCTGTCCGACCGGCTGTGGTGGGTGGTCGGCTTCGTCGTCGGCGTGTCCCTGCTGCTACTGACGGTCGTGTTCCGCTCACCGGTGGTCGCGCTGAAGGCCGCGGTCATGAACATGCTCTCGATCGCCGCCGCCTACGGCGTGGTGACCGCCGTGTTCCAGTGGGGCTGGGGCGCCGAGCTGCTCGGCCTGCCGCACAGCGTGCCGATGTCGAGCTGGCTGCCCGTGCTGATGTTCACCGTGCTGTTCGGGCTGAGCATGGACTACGAGGTCTTCCTGCTCTCCCGCATCCGGGAGGACTACCTGGCCACCGGCGACCCGCACGGCAGCGTCGTGCGCGGCCTCGCCGCCACCGGCCGGGTCATCAGCTCCGCCGCCCTGATCATGATCGCGGTCTTCGCCGGTTTCGCCCTCGACCCGGACGTCACGGTGAAGATGGTCGGCGTCGGGATGGCCGTCGCCGTGCTGGTCGACGCGACCATCATCCGCATGATCCTGGTGCCCGMCACCATGGGCCTGCTCGGCCGCGCGAACTGGTGGCTCCCGGGCTGGCTCGACCGCATCCTGCCCCACGTGGACGTGCACGGCACCGAGCCCGCCACCGCCACGGTCGCCCCGACCACCGGGCCAGCCACCGGTCCGGCCGCCGACGCGGAATCGACCGACAGCGTGCCGCCGGCCCCGACCGGCGCGGCACGGGACTCCGACCAACCGGCCGTCGTCAGCTGACCTCGCGAACGCACCCGGCCTGGGTGCCGCCGAAGCGAGTTGGCTGAGCCACTCCACACGCCGCTGACGCAACCCACTTCATTCGACCGAACCCGACCGGCTCGCCACGAGCACCGGCGATACCCGTCCAGGGCCTGCCTCCCGACAGCGGTAGGCCATGAGACCCGTGGAGTCTCAAATCAGAGAACCTACCCAGGTCGGGGCTGCGACGCCCAGGTCGACGGAAGCCCGAAATAACGGCCAGCCACTGCGCGACGCGACCGGCAGCACTGCCGATCTAGATCTTGAAATTCTTTGTTATGACAAAAACAAGGGTCCCGTTCGGCTTAATTCGATCACCATCATTCAGCTTTATCTTGATATCATCATCGTACCCTTTCATTGCCTCCACCAACTCCTCGGCAAAACCTTCTTGACCATTTTCATACAACACAGTCGTATGCGAGAAAACTACTTCACCTGAATAGTTTCCCTTTTCCTGGACGATGAAGCCCTTCGCCGACACGAGAGGCTCTACCTGGACCGCAAGCCCCTCGATTCTCGAGTTGTTGATAATAGTCACTGCGGGGCGAAGCGGCGGCGGCGGTGTAGCAGGAGGCGTCGTTGTCGGCGACGGCGCCGGCGATGTGGACGTGGCGGGAGGCGCCGGAGTAGAGGGCTGGGCAGTGACCATCGCCGTGGGACTCGGCGTGGTGGTCGCCGTCTGAGTGGAAGGTGCGGAGGTTCGGGGGGGCGTCGGGATGTCCGTCGCGCTGGGAACGGCGACCGGGCCGCCGCCGGCTGGTCCGCCGCCGGGGTCCTGGTGGTCCACCAGTGCGACGATGAGAATCGCGGCGATCAGGGTGACGGCGACGATCGCCGACGACACCGCGACATCGTGGCTGTCGAGGCCGAATCCACGGCCGTTGCGCCGTCCGAAGGAGAATTTCCGCATGGTTGCCTGCCTTTGCAGGTGGCGGTGCCGGCTACTGGGCCCAGCGCAGCTGCAGCGCGGCGCTGAGATTGTCGATGTCGACCGAGGTGTCGAGCCGTTCGAGGATTTCGGCGAAGGCCTCCGCCACCAGGTCGGTGAGCCCGGCCGTGCCCACCTGGGTCCGAACTCGCCAGGCCAGCCCGTCAATGGTCTCCTGGGCGGCGGCCGACCGGTCCGCCCGGGATTCCGCTCCCCCGCCGTCCATTTCCCCGCCAGCCGAGGCCCCGCCGCCGACCGGGCCGGCGGCCGCCATCGCGCGGGTGACCAGCGTGCGCAGCCTGGTGACCGCGGACTGCACCCGTATGTCGCCCGGCCCGCCGCCGAGCACACCCGTCGACAGCGCGGACAGTGCGTCGACGACGAGATCGGCCGCCCGCGCCCGGTCGCCGTCCCAGACGTCCGCGAGCTCCGCGCGCAGCCGCGCCAGAACCTCGCCGGCCGCCACGGCGATCCGTTCCAGGACTGTCGGGTCGACATCCGGGGCGACGATCGGCGGGCCGACGGCGAACCCCGGGATCGGCATCCTCAGCTGGGAGAACAGCGAACCGCGCAGGCTCGCCAGGCTGGATTCGTCGCGCCAGGCTCCGTCGCGGACGGCGTCCAGCAGCGCCCACAGCACCCCGGCGGGCGGGTCGGCCGCCGTCTCGGCCAGCTCCGCGATCCGGCCCTGGGCGGCGTAGACCGAGTTGATCAGATGGATCTCGTACTGCTGGAGGCTTGCCGGGAGGTCCATCGTCGGCCGGGAGGCTCGGCTGACCAGGCTGTCGAGCGCACGGCGGAGCTCGGCCCGGTCGGTGGCCACCCCGGCCGGGGTGGTGAGCGCCTCGGTCAGCTCGTCCAGGATCGGGTCGGGCCTGGTCCGGGCGGTGGGCAGGCATTCGAGCAGCGCGGGCACGCACAGCGGCCGCTTGCGCACCGGCCGGTCCACCGTCGCGGCGACGCCGCGCTGGAAGACCGCCCGGCCGGCCAGGTTCGGGAAGATCGCGACCAGGACGGCGTGCAGCGCGAGGCTCTCCTCGGCGGACAGCCACTGGCGGCGCTTCATCGCCGAGACCAGCGCGTCCAGCGTGTGGGTCTCGGCCGGCAGGTCGGGCCGGTCGTCGAAGGCRCAGACCGCGAGCCGGAACACCGCCTCGGCCGCCGACCACGGGTCCGCACCGGCCGGGCCGGGCCCGCGTGGGCCGGGGCCCGGGGCGCCTCTGGTGTCGTCCCCACCCAGATCGTCGTCCCGGCCGAGGTCGTCGGGCTGGCCGAGGTCGTCGGACTGGCCGAGGTCGTCGGACTGGCCGAGGTCGTCGGGCGCGCCGGGGTCGTCGGAGCCGGTGGCCTCGAAAGCGGCGCCGTCGAACGCTCTGTCGGCACCGAAGCCGGCGGAGCCCGCGGAATCGACAGGTGAGCTGGACAGCGGACTACCTCCGCCCGCCGACGCCGCTCACCCGCGGGCCCGCTGCCGCGCCGAGCGCGACGCCGACCGAGGCGAGGGCGAGGATCAACGAGGTCACGCCGCTCGACAGCAACGGCACGGTGAGGCCGAACCGATGGTTGGTCAGCAGCGCCACGAGGGGCAGGGCCAGCCCGGCGACGAGCATGGCCACCAGTCCGGCCGCCAGCACCTGAACCGAGGAGGGGCGGGCCGCCAGCATCAGCCGCACCAGCAGCCAGCCGAAGGCGGCGACGAGGAGGCAGCCCAGGACGGCGAAGAAGTGCCCGTACTGGCCAACGAGCGTCGCGACCGGGAGCTCCTGGTCGACCCAGCTCCGGTGCTTGCCGAGTGACGCGCTCTCCCAGATCCTGCTGTCCCAGACGGGTTCCGCCCGCTTCTCCAGGTGGCTGTCGCGCCACGCCTTGTCCGCCTTCCCGGCGGCAAGCCAGCACCACACCGTTCCCACGGCCACGGCCACCACCGCGGTGAGCCCCGCCGAGAACCAGAAGCGCCGGGCCGCCAGCATCGCCACGACTCCGGCGGCCAGGATCGCGGCCGAGCCCGGCTCCCAGGTCACGAACAGCAGGCCGATCGGGGTGGTCGCGGCCAGGACCGACCGCCGGAACTGCTCGTCCAACGTGACCTCGCCGTCGTTCCCGGCCGGATCACCGGCCAGCAGCACCACGGCTCCCAGCCCGAGCAGGAGGTAGCGCAGGAGCTCGGCCAGTTGGGCACCGAGCGTCTCATCGACGGGCCCGAACCCGGCGATGAGACCTGCCAGCAGGGCGACCGCGGTAGCCAGGACAGGCGCCGTCCTCGGCGGCGGGACCAGCGCACGGGGGTCGTCACCGTGCAGCCGGGCCCAGCGGCCGGCCACCGCCATCGCCGCCACGGCGAGCCCGCCGAACAGCAGGGACGGGGACTCCCACAGGAACCGGGACTGGTTCAGGAAGCTCACGGTCAGGACGGCGGCCAGTGCCACCCCGGTGCCCAGTGCCCGCTCGTCGGGGTTGAGTTCGTGCACGGTCAGCACCAGCAGCGCGCCGAGCAGCCCGGCGAAGGCGACCGCCGCGAGCCCGCGCCCGAAGCCGGCGTCGAAGTCGTGGTGCTGCGCCTGGACGTCCCACAGGGTGAGCAGCATCGGCACGGCCGCTCCGGCCACGACCCACGGCAGCGGGAACCGGGCGGATTCGGGCTCCGTGTCGGGGGCCGGTTTCCCGGCGTCCCGGGACCGGGTGTCGAGGGCGGGCTTGGTCGCAGTCACCGCCACAGCGCCGCCAGGCCGGTGATCAGGCAAGCCGCCAGAAGGGCGAGGGCGTACCTGTATTCGCGCCAGCCACCGAGCAGGCCGTACCTACCGCCGACGGAGGAGTCAGCCTCGTCGGAACCGGTGGATTCGGCTTCGTCACCGGAGGTGAGCTCGATCCGCTGGTCCAGCAGGCCCGCGACCTTCAGGGAGTGCCCGGCGGAGTCGGGCCAGGCCTTTGGCAGCGTCTCGGCGAACCAGGCGGACACCGGCGACAGCTCGTCTCCGATCTTCGCGTTCGCCAGCTCGTTTATGAGACCCGCGAAGACCTCGTGCGGCGAGCCGACCGAAGCCTCGGACGCCGACACGCTGGCTGCGGCCGGTTCGTCCGCGTCCCGTGGGTCCGGCCGGACGGCCGGCTCACGCGGCTCGGTCTGAGCGGCCCGCTCCACCACGTGAAGCAGCTGGGCCCGGAGCGTCTCAACGGCCCCGACGAACTCGTCACTCAGCATGTTCTGGGCACCCGGCGCCTCGGTCAGCGCGGCCGTCAGGTCATACACGAGCTGGTCTGCCGACAGCCGCGATTCCCGGCCGAAAAGGTGGTCCGTGCGGCTGACGAGATCCGTCCCGATCCTGTCCTGCAGCAGGCGCACCGCCGCCGTCTGGTCCGGCGCCTGCGCGAGCGCGTCGACCCGGGGACTCTCCAGGGGCAACCCGTCGTTCTCGGAGCCGGCCAACCGCCGGACAACCCGCCGAAGCGGGAGAGCGTTCTCCGCGGGCAGCCAGGCCGCGGTCGCCGGCAGGCTCGCGGTCGTCAGCAGGCCGTCACGCATGGAAAGCCCGGGGACGACCGCGGTGGCCCACCGCACAAGTCCGAGGAGATGGTCGACAAATGCCTGGTGAACGCGCTCCTGTTCGCTGACGGCAGGCGGGCCGGGGTCGGCGTGGCTGATGGGGGTGTCCTCAGCCTGCTCCGTCAGCGCTCGGGCAACCGCCAGGTCCGGCCGCCACGGACGCGCGCGGTCGGCGTGGCGAGGTGCCAGCTCGGACGACGGCTCTTTCGGCCGCCTGTCCTCGCCGGCATGCTCGGGCGCCGTCGGGACATGTACCAGCAGAAGAAGCGCGTCGCGCGTCTCCGCGAGCAGCAGGGCGTTCCCCGATTCGAGTTCCAGCACCCCGGCCAGGCAGTCGACGACGTCCACGGAGGCGGGGATCGTGGTGGCGTCCGGGCTGGCCAGGCGGGCCAGCGCGTCGACGGCCGACGGTCGAATGCGTCGCAGGCCGGGGTCCGTCATCTCCTCGTAGGGTTCCCTGGCGGCACGTGGAGCCAGCCCGGGCATCACCCACATCAGGAACTTCCGAACATGGTTGCGCTCCACCGGCGTCAGCCACTGGCGGCTGCGCAACGCCCGGACGAACGCGTCGACCGTGTGCGTCGTCTCCCCGACCAGGCCGTTGTGCAGGTTGGCGATCGCCCGGCGCAGCGTGTCCTCGGCGTGCCGCGTCTGCTCGGCGGCGGTGGGCCCGGCCACCGGCACGGCTGTCGGCGCGGCCGCCGACGCGGAGAAGGCCTCAGGTACCCGTGGCCCGTCGCCCGGTCGGGGCTGGCCCCATGCGTCCTCCGGACGCCCGTCGCCAGCCTGGGCCTCCGCGTGCCTCCATCGCTGCCCGTGTGGCTCTCCGAGGGGCGCGACCTGACGGGAACCAGCCGGGATCGTCGGCTCGGTCGGCAGGATGACCGGCTGGCTCCGCGGCGGGCCGCCCTTCCGGATCGCCCAGTCCTCCACCGCCCCGGCCCAGTTCTCCGGCTGCCGCAGCAGGCTGTCGTTCAGCCGAGGAAAATGCGCCAGCTCGCGCTGCAGGTATGCCCAGACCACAATTCTGGCGATGTACTCGAACGGACCGTCCCCGGCGGCACCGTCGTGCACGTACGGCTGATGGTCCTCACGCAGTCCGGGAGCAAGGAAGACATACGCGACCGGCCGGGTGAGGCCACGCTCCGGCTGCACGAAGTCCGGCATGAACAGAACCTGTGGATCGCGCTGATGGGCACCGACGCGCGGGTAGGTGGCCTCGAACGTCGAGTACGTCAGCCGGTCGCGACCGTCGCCGATGTGCCGCAGCAGCTCCGTGAGGACCAGGACGAGCGCCGCCGCCACGGGCTCGTCCGCGCCGACCGGCACGAGCTGCCGTCGCCCACCGAAGACGGGTGCGCCGCCCACAGACTCGGCTCGCAGCTTCAGTACCGCCGCGAGCAGGGCCGCCAGCGGGTTCACCAGGACGATGTTCCCGCGCCCGGACACCGGTGAGGTCAGCTCCAGGGCGTCCGCCAGGACCGCCTCCTGCAGCCGGACGACGTTCGCACCGGTGTAGGCCGTGAGGTCCGGCCGCGCGATCAACGCCACCCCGCTCTGGTCAGGATTGGTCAGCTGCCGGCCGGCGGGCCAGTGCGCCAGCCGCGCCGCCCCCCATCCGGTGAGGTCCTCGGCGGAGCCGACCAGAACGCTCACCCGCATGTCCCGCCGGGAGTCCGAGCCGGTCTGCTGGCGCAGGACCACGGCGCCCTGCTGGTCGTCGCGCAGGTAGACCCGTGAGGTGGACGGCTGCCGGACGTGGTTGGCGCGGTTGATGTTCTGCCAGCCGCCCAGCCACTGCGACCACCAGCCACGATCCGGCGGGTTCTCGATCGAGCTGGCGACGAGGACGAAACCGTCGCGCTCGTTCGCGAACGCGTACTCGTTCTGGTCGATGCGGCCCATCAGGTCCCGACCTCCTTGGCGGCGTCCTCCCCGAGCAGGCCGGACATCGCGAAGATGGCCGCGAGCGGGTCGAGTACCCGCCTGGGCCGGACACCGCGCGGGAAGACCTTGTCGAACGTGTCGCCGCGGTCGTCCGTGACCGCCTTCGAGCCGGTCGCGGACACGAAGTGCAGCGTGGCCCGGCGGAACGTCTCGAACGGGCGCAGCCAGGCTCGGGCTCCCCGGGCGTACAGGAACGCGTACGCGTCGCGGCTTTCGTCCCGGATCTCGGTGGGTTCGGCCCGACCGTCGAGGTAGGCCGACAGACTGGGCCGGCGGTACCAGCGGGCCGCCGGCTGCTCGAAGCGGTAGAGGTCGGACTTGCTGACGGCCAGCGCCACCGGCAGCCGGTCGGTCAGGCCGGGCTGGGCCCGCAGCCGGGCCATCACCGTCTCGAACGTGGCGTCACCGTCGGACGGGGCGTTCTGGCGCAGCGCGTACTCCGGGTCGACCACGAAGATCAGCGCGTCGAGCGCGAGGACGAACCGCATCGACCGGGTCCGCGCCACCAGGTCGTCGCCGGCGACGTCGAAGAACGCCACCGCGCGCTGCCGGCGGCCATCGCTCACCACGAGCGCGTCGGTGAAGGTGACCATGGCGTCCGACTGCACCCTGGCGGTGTGCTCGATCGCCCGCCCCTCGTCGACCAGGGACGCGACGTACTGCCGCCAGTACGCCCGGTGCGCCTCCTCGTCGACGGGCACCGCGGTGAAGCCCAGAGGACCGAGGCCGCCCCGCTCGATCTCGCTGACGATCGCGGCCAGCAGGTGCGACTTGCCCGACTCCGTGCGCCCGATGAAACCGATCACCAGCGGCGGCCCGTAGCTGGCGTAGGAGATCGGCAGGTAGTGCCGCTCGGCCATGTCCGCGGACGGGTTCGGGCAGCGCCGGTAGGCGCCGATCATCTCGTCGTTCCGCTTGACCGGGTCGCCCACGCCGGAGAGGTCCAGCGGGACGTAGGCGCCGTCCCGGAAGGTGAACAGGTCCGTCTCGTCCCAGTCGAAGACGTCCAGGCAGATCGGGCAGCGCACCTCGGTCGGTCCCAGTGGGATGGTCACCGTGCTCATCGCCTTCCGCGGTCCGCGCCGCCGGTCGTAGGACGCGGCGTCGGCTCGTCGTCGCCGGTCCCCCGCCGCCGCACGATCGCGTCGAAGCTGCGCAGTCCCTCGACGAACCGGGCGTCGCCGCCCGACCTGGCGCGCCGGGTGCCGGCCGCCCGGTCGACGTCCCGGCCGAGGGCGGCCAGCACCTCGGCGGCCGGTGGGCGCAGGTCCGGATCGTGGTCGACCATCCGGCCGAGCGGGCCGTCCGATCCCAGCAGCCGCTCGGCCCCACCGCGGCGCGTCGAGGCCCGGCCGGACCGGTCGGCGATCACCTCGTTGAGGACGCGGCCGACGCTGTAGACGTCCTCCTTCGTCGTGGCCGGCCCGTCGCCGTACACCGCCTCGGGTGCCGCCCACCGCGGGTCGGGCGCCGGGCCGCAGCGCTCACCGACGAGCACCGCGTGCCGGAAGTCGGTGATCTGGACGTGCCGGTCGTCGAACTGGACCGTCCGGGTGGTCAGCCAGCGGTGCACGACGCCGGCGGACTCCAGCAGGTCCAGCGCGCGCAGCAGGCTGGTCGGGAACTGCTCGACCTGGTCGAGCAGCAGCCGGCCGGCGAACCGCTCGACCGGCCGGCCGCGCTCGGCCAGCAGCACGAACGGCTCGCGGTCGGCGTCGTCGGGGTAGTAGCCGACCAGGTGGGACAGCTCCCGCGGGTAGTTCTCCTCGCCGAACGCGTCGACGAGGTGCAGGCCCATCTGGATCTCGTTGTCGACGGCGTCGATCCCGTCCGGCGCCCGCGAGGTCGCGGCGGAGTTGGCGGGTGCACGCCGCCCGGCGGCGTGCACCCGCTTCTGGACGTACTCGACCAGCCGGTCGGCATCGACGACCAGCCTGGTCCGGTAGAACGGGTCGGCCGCCGGGTCGTCCTCGGTGACCCGGGCCCGCATCGTCCGGCGGCGTCCATAGACGTCACGATACGCGATGGTCTCCTCGCGCAAGGTGTCGATCGGCTCGCCGCGGCTGGTCCGGTGCAGGTCGGTGTCGCCGCGGCCGGGGCGGGGGCTGGCATCCCACCAGTCGCCGCCGAGTCCTGATCCGCTCGGCGGGCTCATCGCCCCCCCTTGAGCACGGTCTCCACCGTGCCGGGGCGCATCCGCACCAGCCGCAGCACTCCGGCGACCTGGCCCCACTCCGGCCATTCCAGCTCGCCGAGCACCGCTGAGGGCAACGGGTCGAACCCCCACCCGCCGCCGGCGCCGGTACCGGGCCCGCGCGCCACCAGCGAGGGCTGCGCGGCCCTCGGCGCGAACCGCACGACGGCCGCCGAGCGGGCGTCGACGTCGAGCAGCTGCAGGTGCTCGGGCGCGCACAGCTGCATCAGCCCGCTGTCGGCGACGTCGGCGCGCAGCAGCACGCCGAGCCGGTCCGACTGCTGCCAGGCGGCGTCGACGAGCTCGCGCCGGTCCGTGTCGTCCGCGCGGAACGGCGGGGTCGCGTGGACGCCCATCCGTTCAAGGTGCCGGTTGTAGCGGTCGAGGCCGTGCCGGGTCTCGGAGACGACCCGCTCGCCCAGCGCGTCGAGCGCCTCCCGCTCGATGTCGGGCCAGCACCGGTCGATCACGCTCGCGATCAGGTCGACGACGTCGGCCTCGACCACGTCGCTGATCGCGGCGCCCATGGAGCGCAGGCGCAGCGAGACGTCGGTGTCGACCCCGGCCTCGCGGCTGCGGGGCGGGCGCGCCGGGAAGCCGCGCAACCGGTCCGAGTAGCCGGTCAGCGCCGAGGTGACGTCCTCGAAGGCCAGCGACATCGCCCGGACCAGGTCGGCGCCGGCCCGCCGGGGGCCGGTCAGCGACCAGTCGTACCGGGCGACGTCCTCCATGAGCGCGATGGTCCCCTCGGACATCGCCCGCGCGAGGGTGACGTACTCGCCGGGATGCCACCGGCGCACGGCCCGCGACCACACCAGGTACGGCCACCACATCAGGCCCACAAACGCCAGCGCGCCGGCCACGATCCGCACCGGCAGGCTCAGTACCGGGTCGAGGCTGTCGGCGGTGCCCAGCACCTGCCCGACACAGCCGGCACCGAGGGCGATGATGACCAGAGCGGCCAGGTCGACCGGGCTCCGGTCGCTCTGGGTGGCCTCCTTACCGAGCAGGAACCACCAGCCCACCAGGCCGACGACGGCCAGCAGGCCCAGGGCGGCGGCGGCCTGCGCCAGGGTGGCCGGCTCCTGCGCGCCCACGGCCAGCAGGGCGGTCGCCCCGGATCCGATGAACAGCGCGAGCACCGCCAGGAAGATCCAGTCGGACATCCTGTGGTTGGCCAGCGGTGTCATCCGGCGGGCCACCACGAGCGGCCAGCCGCGCACGGCGACGAGCAGGGCCGCGCCGGCCCCGGCGAGGGCACTGGAGCGGGCCGAGTCGGGCGCGGCGGCGGCGAGCAGCCCGCAGACCAGCACCGGCAGGATGGCCAGTGCCGACAGCAGGTTGACGTCCAGCCTGCGCGGCATATCCCGCAGGTACTGGAGCCGATCGGTGTCGCACGCCCGGTCCAGGTCGTCCAGGCGGGCGGCGCTGCCGACCGGGACGAGCATCCCGTGCATCCAGCTCAGCCAGCCGATGATCTCGGTGACCGGACGGCGGCTGTCGAGCGCGCCCGTGACGAGGTGGCGCAGCGAGGCGAGCAGGTCCACCCGCTGGGTGCCCTCGGGCGGGGCGAGGGCGAAGCCCCGCCGGCCAAGCTCGAGCAGGTCGGTCGTGCCCAGCGGGTGAACGCTGTCGTACTCGGTGAACATCCGCGACAGATCGTCGCGCAGCCTGCCGAGGTCGTGGCCCACCTGCATGACACGGGCCGTCAGCAGCCCTGCGGGGCTGCGGGCGGCCTTGCCGCCCGCCCGCAGGTTCTGCAGCACCGGCCCGGGGCCGGTGATGACGGCATGCGCGTTCACGGCCTCCTTGAGCTGGCCCCGGAAGCCCCGCGCGACGTGGTCCATCCCGCCGTCGCGGGCCAGGATCGGGTTGCCCGCCTCCTTGGCCCGCGGGTAGCGCAGCAGCAGCCGGAACGGGTCGGTGACCAGGCCGCCGTCGGGCTGCTCCTCGTCGCCGTGCCGGCGCGGGGCGAGGATCCGGTCGATCGCGCGGACCCGGGCGTCGGCGAGCACGTCGTCGTCGACCTGCCCGATCATCGCCCGCAGGCCCGGCGAGGCCACCCCCTCCGGCATCGACCGGACGACCTCGTAGACCCGGTCGAAGACCTTCGGCGTGAGCAGCGCGTCGAACAGCGCGTCCAGCACCGGCCCCTGGGCCGGGGAGCTACCCGTGGCGATCGCCTGGGCCCGGTGCTGGCCCATACCCCAACCGATGCCGCGCGCGTCGCCGACCCAGAGCATCACGTGCGACGCCAGCTCGAACGGCTTGTGCAGGGCGACCCGGTTCGGGTCGACGGCGCTGTCGGCCACCAGGCGGCCCAGCCCGCGGCCCACGTCGTCCAGCGGCGGCCCGACGGCGAGGCAGATCACCTGCTGCACCCCGGGTGCCTTGACGATCAGGCCGAGCGCGTCCGCGTGCGCCTCCAGGTCGCGGGTGTCGTCGATGACCAGGACCCGGGTCAGGTCGCTCTCCATGAAGCCGAGCGAGGTGGCGAACGCCCGCTGCACCTCGGTGAAGGACCCGAAGGAGAGCAGGTCCTCGTACCGCTCCCGGAGGTCGATGTCGATGACCTTCGCCTCGGCGGTGGCGGTGGCGGAGGTCCGGCCGGTGGTGTCCGTGCTCACCTGCCGAGGTCCTTCCCGCGGGTGCCGACCATCTCGTAGAGCTGGCGCAGGTTCGCCCGCACCGGGGTGGAGACGTTGGAGAACCCCATGTCCAGCGCGGCCGGCACGGTGTACGCCCAGAAGGCGTGTTGCTGCTCGGCCCAGCCCCGGCTGCCCGGCGGCAGCTTCATGAGCATCTCGGCGAGCAGGTCGGCCTGCTTGTCCGCGTTGTCGACGAACGCCCGGAACACCGGGTGCGGGTTGGCGGCCCGGCCGGTCACCCCGATCGGCACCACCCGCATCAGCTGTTCGGAGAAGTCCCGGCGCACCCGCTCGTCGTCCGCGAGCGACCAGTCCTCGTAGGCGCGGAGCATGCTGCCCCATGACGAGGCCGGCTCGAACGGGGAGAGCGCCAGGGTCATGCTCACGCCGTCGCTGTCGGTGTCGGTGTTGGGGTCACCGAGCGAGACCCGGATCGAGTACGGGGACTCCGTCCCGCCGGCCAGCGCCTGGACCTGCCCGTTCCACATCGCGCAGAGCAGCCGGTGCAGGATGCGGACCCGGTCCTCCTCGGTGGTGGCCAGCCAGCCGTAGTCGAAGCCGAGCCGCTGGCGCCACCTGAGGAAGTCCTGCGACTGCTCGTTGCGCAGCGCGTCGGCCCAGTGGTGCAGGATCTCCCGCAGCTCGGGCACCTCGGTGATGCTCATCGAGGTGCGCAGCAGGACGACCGCGACCGAGTCCGCGTTGATCGGGCGGAACTCCATCGAGATGCCGCTCTCGTTCGGCAGCCGGATCGCGCGGGCGAGGTAGCCCTCGATCTGGGTGTCCCGGGCCCCGGCCGGGTAGGAGACGAGGATCTTCAGATTGCCGGAGCCCTGGGGCGAGAAGCTGGCCGGCACCAGACCGTGGATCTTCGTCTGGAACTGGCGGATGTCGTCCTCCCCGACCGCGGCCGGGCCGTCCCGGCGCACCGTCGCGGCGAGCAGGCTCGCCATCGTCGGCAGCAGCGGCTCACCGTCGAGCCCGTCGGACTCCTGGAACAGCCGCTTCACCGCCTCCTGCAGCCGCTCCCGGGCGACGGCGACGGCAGCCTCCCCGCCCCTGGTGACGGTCGCCTCCCACACCCGGCGCCAGCCGTCCGGGCCGAGCAGGCGGTGCATCACGTCGCCCTCGGAGGCGGCTCCCCGCAGGCCCAGCGCGGACGTGAGCCGTTGCAGGGCCCTCTGGTAGAAGTCGTCCATGTCGCCGTGCGGGGGCAGCAGGTAGGTCACCCCGACCCGCGGCCGGAACAGGTCCGCCGTGCGCCGGGCGAACTCGCCGGGCTCGGAGCGGCTGTGTTCGTCGAAGGCCTCGGCGGCGAGCCTCAGCTGCGCGCGGAACCGCCGCAGGGCCTTCTCCCAGCGCACCTGCTGCTCGTCCCAGGCGGCGTTCCAGACGCACCGGGTACGCCAGCTGTACCAGGTGTCCTGGCGGTGGATGGTCTCCACCACCTCCCGGTCACCCCAGCGCACCTTGGCGCCGAGGCGCCGGTCGCGGATCGCCAGCGGCGCCGGCGGGTTCACCGAGATCCCGGCGGGCGCGGGCGGCTCGGTGCGGCGGTTGGCCAGGAAGCCGACCACCCCGCCCCGGCTCACCGGGTCGCTCTCCCCCGCGCGGCCCTCGACGATCCGGCGGGCGTGCAGCAGGTCGACCTCGCCGAGCAGGTCGTCGAGGCCGGCCGCCGGGTCGAAGGCGCCGGCGATCGCCGGCACCTGCTGGCGGACCATCGTGCCCAGGCCCGCCAGGTTGCCCTCCATGGCCTGCAGCCGGGCCCGCAGCGCGGAGAGGATCTCCGCCGCGCCGCGGGCCGGTGCCGGCTCGGTGAACTGGAAGGGCTGCCGGGTGACCATCGGGCCGATGTTCGCGGCGGAGGCGAACCGCCTGATCATGCCGGCGTCGTCGGCGGCCGTGCCCGGGGCGGGCGCGGCGAGGTCGTACGCCCCGCGGGCCAGCAGCCGGGAGGCGACCAGGTCGGCCAGCTCCTCGACCGGGATCGTCATGGACGCGACCAGGCTCGTCGACACGCCCCGCCGGCCGATGCCGGAGGACGCCGGCACCTCCCGCTCGACGCCGCGGTTGATGAAGTCGTCGGCGAACGACTGGTAGAGCCGGTCGGCGATGGCGTCGCCGTCGTCGTGTTCCTGCCCGGTGCCGACCAGGGAGAGGATCAGCGACACGACCGAGCGATGCAGGTCGTCGCGTTCCACGCCGTCGGCCCGGTTGAACAGGAATCCGGTCTGGATGGTCGAGGGCAGCAGGTTGATCTGGCCCTCGCCGTCCGGATACTGGACGCCGAGCGTGCCGGAGGTGCCGCGCGCGGTCAGCTCCGTCCCCGCGTCGTGGCCGTTCTGGTCGTCGATGAGACGGAACAGGTCGAGCAGCGCGCGGCCGGCGTTCAGCCGGGCCCGCCGGCCGCCGCCGACCCCCTCGTCGAACGCCGAGGGCATCAGCACCAGCGGGTAGATCTGCGCCCGGACCTTCGAGCGCTGCAACGCGTCGCCGATCAGGTGCAGGTAGTCGTAGAAGATGCCGGCGCCGGTGCCGCCGGCGACGGAGAAGGCGACGAAGACGTCACAGGTCTGCCCGAGCCGGCCGCCGAGCGCCGCCAGCTCCTGGCCGGAGGTCGCGATCTTGCCGACTGCGTCGGACAGCGGACGGCGGGCCGGCGCCACCCCGGACCGGAACGTCTCGAACAGCGCCGCCCGCCCGACGGTGGGCAGCTGGCCCGCCCCCCGCATCAGCGGCGCCACCCGGGGCTCGCCCTCGGCCGGCGGCAGCCAGCCCCGGACCAGCTCCCGCGCGTTCACCCGCAGGCTGCGGGCGACGTCCGGGTAGGTGTCGACGGTCGGGATGAGGCCGTGCGTGACGTGCTGGGTGGGCGCCGCCGCGTTCGCGTGCTCCTCCGAGGGGACGACCCGGGTGCGCAGCCTGGTGAGCTCGGACTCGTTGAGGTCGGCGTAGACGAACTGCACGCAGGACGGCAGCTGGTAGGGCAGGTAGTTCTTGCCGGGCACCCGCAGGTTCAGCGCCCGGCCGTCCGGGCCGCACAGCTCGTGCCGCAGCCGGCGCTCGAGCTCGGCGCCGACCAGGCAGCCTGTTCCGCCCAGTCCGACGAACAGCATGGGCTGGTAAATGTTCATGGCTCGCTATCCGGATCAGTCGAACAGGTCGTCGTTACGGGGCGAGCGGCCACCGCCGGGCGGCGGCTCCGGGCTCGCGGGTGGGTTGAAGCCGCTCGGTGCGGGGCGCTGCGACGGGCCGCCGGGGATCCAGGTCGTCACCTCGGACTGGTCGGCCCCCGACACCGGGTCGTACGAGCCGGCGGGCGCGGAGGCGCGGCCCGCGCCGTGGCCGGCCCACGAGTCAGCGCTCCCGCGATGATCACCGGCCCGCTCGTACAGGTCGTCGCTGCCCGGGACGGTCGAGAAGGGCTGGTCGTCCCGTACGGCGGCGGTCACGGTCAGCGCGAGGCCGGCCTCGATCTCCACCGGCATCCCCGCCGAGATGTCGCGCGTCGTCCCGTCCGCGGTCCTCAGCTGCAGGACCCGGTGCCGGTTGCGGGTCACCGCGTACCCACCGCCGCCTCCGTACGAATGGTCGAGATGCGGGGCGACGCCGGTCGCGTCGAGCACCACGAACGGGAATCGGCTACCGGTGTCCGACCGGGCCTGCAGGTGCCCCATCGGCTGACCGCCGCGGCTCAGGTACACGGTGACGTCACTGACGTCGCGGACCCTGCGGTCGGTCTGGCGCAGCCAGGCGGCGAGCAGCAGCAGCGCGAGCACCACCGCCAGGGCCAGCACCCACAGCCACCAGAACCGCTCCAGCAACGACGCGGGACGRCCGACGTCCGCGTTGAGGCGGGACCACGCGAGCACGGTGGACGGGTTGGCGGCGTCGACCAGGATCACCGTCCCGCTGGTGGCGCCCAGCGCGGTGTCCTCGCCGAAGGTGACGGTGAGCCGGTGCTCGCCGCGGCCGCGCTGCTGGCTGGCGATCGTCGCCGGGTCGATCGTCGCGCGCGCCCCGTTGCTGAGATTGCGCAGCTGGAGCGAGAGGGTGCGGGCCTGCCCGTCGGTGTTGTCCACCACGACCGAGCCGGTCAGGCTGCCGCCGGGCGCCACGTGGCCGCGGCCGAGCTGCAGCGACGCGGTGATCGGGCTGGCCTGGGCCGCCACCACCGTCGTGTAGACGGTGGACGCGCCGACGACACCCGGCCCGTCGATCGTGCCGACGAAGGTCAGCGCGCCCTTGGCGTCCGGCGGGACGGTGATGTGCCCGCTGTACTCGGCGTCGCCGGCCACGGCGTCGCCCTCGCGGCCGTCGTTGGTCAGCCGCACGGTCTGCTGTTCGATGCTGTCGCCGGACATCCGCACGCCGAACTGGATGCCGTCCAGGGTGTCGGGGTCGTCGATCGCGCCGTCGCGGGTCTGCAACTGGACGCTGACGACGGCCTGCTGCCCGGGCTGCGGCACGGGCGGGTTGAGACCGACCACTGCCTGGAGCACGCCCTGCCACATCGCGGCGGCGCCGACGATCTGGCCGGGCGGCACGTCGGCCGGGGCCGTGAGCCGGATCTTCCAGGTGCCCGGCCTGGGGTTCTGCACCCGCAGCGACTCGACCGTGCCGTTGGCGGTGCTCCGGGTGAAGATCGAGCCGTCGAACTCCCTGGTGTCGCCGACCTCCTTCCCGTTGGGGTCGACGTAGCTGACCTCCACCCGCGAGTCGCCCTTGATGACGGCGATGACCCCGTCGGTGCTGATCTCCGGAATGGAGACGGTCAGCTCGACCGGCGACCCGGGCGAGAGCTTGCCGGTGTCGAACTCGGTGGTCTGGGCGCAGCTGGCGCTGCCGATCGCCTCGAACAGCGAGCGCGCCACGACGTCCGGCGAGGTCACCACCCGCGCCTTCGGCTGGTTGTCTGGCAGGTTGTTGCAGGTCTGCTGGGCACCGCCGGCGGCGAACCGGTCAAGCGCGGCCTGGTCGGCGTCACCGAAGCCGAGCGGCCAGATCTGGACGCCGTTGCTCCGGGCGGCCGCGACCTGGCTGTCGACCCGGCGCTGCGCCTCGGTGTTGCGTGCCCCCGGCTGGCCGTACTGCGGGCTGTTCGCCACGTCGAGCCGGCCGTCGGTGAGCAGGAAGATGAAGGAGGGCCGGCCCTCCTGCGCCCGCCCGAGGATGCTCAGCGCCTGGGTCATGGCCGCGGCGTGGTCAGTGTCGGCGCCCTCGGACGGCTCACGGCGGTGCAGGCGGTCGATGCAGTCGACGAAGAACTGCTGTTTCGCAGGCTCCGCCTTCGTCAGCGGGCAGTAAACCTCGACCGCATGCTGCCCGGCTTCGCCGTTCGAGCTGCCGAAACCCACCACCGCAATTTCCGAATCGGGGGTCAGCGAACTGAACGCGAGCAGCTGGGCGGCTTCTTTCTCACGCCGCACCGCGTCGTCGTCCAGGCTGCCGGACTCGTCTACGAGGATCACGGCACGCATGGCAGCCGGACCGACGGACGCGGCCGAACCGGCGCCGGCCGGCGGCCGCCCCGCCGCGGCGGCCGCGGGACCTGCGATACCGGTCGCCAGTAGGCCGGCCACCACCAGGAGACCGGCGAATACCGCCGCTACGCGCGACCGGCGGGACAAGGCAGAACGTGGCCGTGGACGGCCCCCGAACGATCCCGAACCCATGCTGACACGACTCCCCCCAAGCCACGTTCAGACTGACATCCGGCCAGCGACGGCAGCAACACCTCAGGCCACCGCGGACCGCACGCCTTTCGCGGCACAATACCCATGCTGACCGTTGTTTTCGAGGCGCGGGAAGCCGCTGGTGCGTGCGGTGTGAAACGCCACCCGGCGCCATCCGTCACGAGGGCCGCGCCCACCGCGCGGCAGCCACGACCCGCGACCGATGGCCGCCCGTCGTCACGATGTCCACTTGCTGCCAGCAGGACGGGCCACCGCGGAGCCCCCGACCGACACCGCCACCCGACCACCCCCCACCTGCCGGCGGAGTAGGCCGAAGCTGTCGCGGAGCAGCGTAACGGGCCACCACACGAGCAGGTCTCCAGTTGAGCGGAACATGTCCGTGGAACCGGACCGCGAAGTTATCACCAGTCAATACCTCGCCATCCAACACCGACAACTCCGCAGGAACAAGAAACTCCACGGAGCATCGACGGTACACCGGGCGGCACCCACTCTTGTCGCGGCCATCGCAATGTGACCGGAGCGTCACCAGGGGGCCGGCCCGCGCGACTCCTCCGCCCTGTGTCGCCACCACGCGGCCACCAATGTGGCCGCGTTGAGGAATGCCGAGAAATGGCGGTGTTCAGGAGCGGGGGCGCCATGGCACCCCCCGCGCATTTCCGGATCGGCATACGACGGTAAAGCGGTCCGGCCGATCGGGTTCAGGTTGCGACCGCGACCACATATTGCCTGCTCAGGGGCTGCAAAGGGCACCGCCGCAACCACCGGGCAACCCGGCGCCGGGTACCGCTTGCCGCGCCGTGCGGGCCGGTCAACGCCGCGGGCGGAAATAGTTCCTGGTCGCGTAGGCAGTCACCTTGGCTCCGGTCTTCGCGCCCTCGGTGTCGGCCGACCGAGTGTGGATGCCACCCCAGACGCGAGCCTCGATCACCTCGGCGATGGCATGGGAGAAACCACGGAAGTAGCGGGTGGTACCCGAATCAGCACTGTACGCACTGAACGGGATGTCGTCCCGGCCGAAGAAGAACGCCAGCGTCGACATGCTCGCCGTCGTGAAGCAGGTGTGCCCGGACGTGAAGTCGGGGTGTGGCGGGGTGACGAGCAACGGTGCCCAGGTCGGGTCGGCGGTGGTTGCCGGGTTGCCGTCGGTGTCGGCCAGCTGAATCGCGGTGACCGGCCGCCAGGACGTCCAGGCCGCCTTCTCGTTGAAGCAGGCGATCGTCGCGTCGGCCTCGGTGAGGTCGACCATCGCGAACATGCGGGCCGTCTGCAGGGTGCTCAGACGGCGGCCCGTGGCGAGCTGGCGCTTGATCTCCCATTCACCCAGGTGCCGGTCGTGCCACCAGATCGCCGCCTGGGTCTGGTCGAGCGTCCTGGTCGTACTGTTGACGGCGCCGATCGTTTTGACCTCGTTCAGGTCCCGGGCGTAGCGCTCGGAGGTCAGCGCCGGCGGCCCGGCCGAACGGAACATCGACGCGCTCGGGATCAGGAACGGCTTGAGGTTCGCCACCCAGGCCGTGTCGGAGGCGAAGGTCGGCGGGGTCGGCCGCCACTGGCCGGGCTGGGTGCCCACCGGCCAGGTCGGATTACCGAAGGCCCCGTCGTTCTGCCGAGCACTGATCATCGCCGCGGCGGTCTGGCCACCCACGGCGGTCCCGCTCCGCTTCGCCGCGTCATCGGGAAGGTTCGCCATCCACTCGTCGTACTGCGTCTGCAGCCGCGGCCGCTGGGCCGGGAACAGGGAGCTGAGTACCTGGAAGGCGGCGGTCGCGACGGCGGCGTCCGTCGACTCGCGCCCGCTGGCCCGCGGGGCGAGGAGATAGGGCTGGTAAGGCCGCCCGGCGATGGCGTTCACCGCGTCATAAACGGCTCCGTGCACCATCGCGAAGCTGCGTGCCTGGACCTGCGGCTGCTGGCCGGCGACGTCCCAGATCGCGGTCTGCGCATTACGGTCCCAGATGATGACGGCATTGGTGGATGTGTTCTCACCGGCCGCCCGCGCGGCCGGGAGCCCGGCCGCGACCGGTAACGCCGCGGCGAGGACACCGACAACGGCCGTACACACGACTCCACGGCGGGCGCGCACCCAACGTGCCATGACTGACCCCCTTGCTGGCAGTCAACCAAACCGACTGCCGCATTGACGCGAGTCCGCCGTGATGAGACACGCCTCGTCGCGCGCGCGTGCCCCGCACCGACCGAACGACGAGGAAGTCGACGGTGGTCCGGCAGCTATTCGGGTCATCATGGCACCGCACCGTCAGGTGCGTCCGGAATTGCCGCACAAAACGATGTTCTGCCTGGTCGCCGGCCGCGCCCACCCGGTGGCCGGCGGGCGGGCGCGGCCGGCCCTCACAAAACCCCGGACCCGCGCAGGATGCCCAGGGCCACGATGAGGGCCGCGACGACGTAGACCACGGTGCCGAACAGGCCCAGGCGGCCGGGCTCGGCCAGGTTGTTGTCACGGGGCCAGGTGCACTCGCACGCGACCTTCACGGCGCTCCCCCCGACAGCCCAGCCCGCGGCGATCAGCGCGACGTCGGCCGCGGTGACAAGCGCGTCGAGACTGTCGCTCGTGGGGGCGGTGAGGGTGACCGAAAGGGTGTGCTCGGGCATCAGGCCGGCCCCGTTCCGGGGATTCCGGGGGTAATGCCGCCGATACCGGAACCCACGGCACCGGAAAGGGCGGTGATAGACGGCGTCTCAGGCACGGGTTGCCCTTCTGGGGTGTACCCGATCGGCAATGGCACGCAGCGCGAGCCGCAGGACGCCCTGGCCATCGAGGTCGCGTATGGCAAGCGCCACGCGCGCCGAATGCTCCGACTCTTCGACACAGGCGCATTTCGGCGAGTCGAAGCCGAGAACGCCGTGTGCCTCGTCCAGGGCTGCCCGGCAACCAGAACTCCTGCTGCCGCGGGCCGAAACGGTGTTGACAGAATAGCTGTTCATCCTGTGGTCACTATATGGCACCGACCTTCACCCGCCCCACCATTGAGCAGGTGTCCGTAAGGTGTCCACCATTCGCGGGTTGCATTCTTCCGGGAAGGCCGCCCCGGCACCGGCCCGAGCCCGCCGCCGGGCGACACACCCGGGCCACGCGACGTCCGCGCCCGGGCCGCTGGCCTGCACCCGTGTCGGGGAGGCGGGTGCACGCCTGTCCGGTGGCGAGCACCAGCGGGTGTCGATCACCCGGGCGCCGCTCAAGCGGGCCCCGATCGTCCTGCTCGACGAGGCGACGGCCACGCTCGACCCGGCAGAAAACTAAGATTATGTTCGTGGTGACACGAGGAGTCCCTTCGAACGCGCCAAACAAGATCATTTTTTGGATGCTGATAGGAGCCCTCTCAACTGCTGGCTGCTCAGCGTTGCCCGTCTCATGGCCGGAGGCGGGATGCACGGACCGGGACAACGAACTTGCCGCAAGGTTGAACAACCTCGCCGTACTCGACCTGCATCCTGCTGGCGCAACGGTCCAAGAACAGGGATTTGGCTGCAGCGAAAGCTCCGGCGCAACATATGCGGGGCGCACATACCGGCCGGCGGGTACGACCGATGGAGTGATGGAGTTCTACCATCGCACCGTGCCCGCGGCCGGCTGGAAGCTGGAGCACGTCGACAATCGCCCGGTCGATCCCGGCGAACCTATGCACATTGGATCAAGCCGATGCTACTCCAAGTCCACCGAAGGCAGCACCGTTTTTCTGACCATATGGTTTCCGGACGACTCCGGTGAGGATGGGAACGACTCACCAGGACCAGGGATCCGTCACTTCAGATTGGACGTGACGGCGGGCAGGGACGGCATCTCGACCTGCTGACACTCTACTTTCGACGCCGACGGAGAACGATGTATGCCCTCGTCCCGACACGGACGCGCGCGGCCAGCGCGGTCGCCTTTGCCTGCCTGACCGCACTACTCGGCGGCTGCGGGTCCTCATCCTCGGAGCCCGCCGCCGGAGGCGAACCGCGCCGCGGCGAGGGTCTGGTCAGCAACGAGCGGCCGGGGCCTGCGGTCGCTTACAAACTCTCCACGCACTGCGGTATCACGGAGGCGCGTTACCAGGACCGCTACTACGAACTCGTCCCGCCGCTACACGACGGTAACGGCAACCCGCCGGCCGGTTGGGGCAACCCGGTCCAGCCGGGAACGCTGACACCGGCCAGCGATACAGAAGTCGTCTTCACGGACGACGCCGGGCATCGCGTGGCCTTCGCACTGCGGCCCGGCGCCACCACATGGAAGCGGCTCTGCGACTGACTCGCCTGCCTGACGCGCGGGTCAGCGCTGGCGGCGATGGTTCGCGTCCTCGACGCTGTCAGCGACCCGCTACGGCAGACTGCCCGAAAAAGAAGCGAACCCCCGTCAGACTTCCGACAGGGGTTCGAACATACCTACTATTGTGGAGCTGAGGGGATTCGAACCCCTGACCCTCACACTGCCAGTGTGATGCGCTACCAGACTGCGCCACAGCCCCATATTACGACGTACTATTTATATCTTACTCGACCGCAACCGGTACTTGCTGTCTCAACCGCTTGCTGGTTGCGTCTGCGAGTGTACAGGTTCCGTGTCGCTTGTCGTCGGGGCCTCCTGCGTCGGCAGGATCGCCTCGGCTGGTGGGTGGGAAGCTGTGCTCCCCGGTCCGACGCTGACGACCTTATCAGGCGCCGCGGCGACTGTGGCGAGGGGTCCGGTGTTGTGCTCCACCAGCCGAAATCCGCCCGGCTCGCGCCGCAGCATCGACCAGCGGCAGTTGCCCAGCGGGCCGAACACCCACCAGTTCTGGACGGGCACGCCGAGGACACGCCCGAGGAGCGACCGGGCCGTCCCCCCGTGCAACACGAAGACGACGAGGCCGCCGGCGGTGACCGGCAGACCCTCGGCGACGATGTCGTCGAAGACGGCGCCGGCCCGTGCGCCGACCTCCTCGTACGTCTCGCCGCCGCCGCGGCGGACGTCCTCGCCGCGGCGCCAGGCGGCGTCCTCCGCGGGGAAGCGGGCGGCGGCCTCGGCGCCGGTGAGCCCGGACCACGCCCCCAGGTCGATCTCGCGCAGCCGCGCGTCGGCGCGGACGGGCAGGCCGATCCGCGCCGCGGTCTCCCGGCAGCGGCGCAGGTCCGAGGAGACCACGAGCTCAGGGTTGAGAGCCCTGATGAACGGGCCCACCAGCTCGGCCTGCCGCTGGCCGGTCGAGTCCAGGGACGGATCAGCGTGGCCCTGGAACCGCCCCGCGTCGTTCCAGGACGTCCGCCCGTGCCTCCAGAGCAGCAGCCTCACCGCGGCTCTGCCGTACCGCCGCCCGCGCCCGCCACGCCACCCGTGGCCGCGGTGGCCACCCCGGCGCCGACGGTGGCGTCCACGAACGGGATGACCGGGCAGTCCTTCCACAGCCGTTCGAGGCTGTAGTAGACCCGTTCCTCGGCGCGCAGCACGTGCACGACGATGTCGGCGAAGTCGAGCAGGACCCACCGGCCCTCGCGCTCGCCCTCGCGGCGCAACGGCTTCGCCCCCAGCGCCCGCAGCTTCTCCTCGATCTCGTCGACGGCGGCCTTGACCTGCCGCTCGTTCTCGGCCGACGCGATGACGAAGCAGTCGGTGATCGTCAGCCGCTCGCTCACGTCGAGGATCAGAATGTCCTGGGCGATCTTGTCGGCGGCGGCCTGGGCGGCGGCGAGGGCGAGCTCGGTGGCTCGCGGTGAAGCGGTCACGCTGGTCGGTCTCCAAAGCGGGTTAGGTGCGCGCCCTGGCGGGGCACTCGGCCGGGCGTTGACACCGCCCGATCGGAGCACCCCGGCGGGAGCGCCGGCCGCCCGCTGTCGGACGGCCGTATCAAGCGTGACACACCCACGGGAGTGCCGGCGAACATCCGTCCCGCGATCGGGTCGAATGTTCCCCGGCGCCGGGTCCCCGGGCTCGGGTCACCCGGGGTCGACGGGGGGCGGGCCGACGGCCGACCGCGGGTCGTACAGCCCGCGTTTGGCGATGTAGCGGACGACGCCGTCCGGGGTCAGGTACCAGATGGGGGCGGCCCGGGCGACCCGCTGGCGGATGTCCGAGGAGGAGATCGCGAGCGCCGGCACCTCGAGGAGGCTGACCGACTCGTCGGGCAGGCTGGCGTGGCGACGCAGGTGGTAGCCCGGCCGGGTCACTCCGATGAAGTGCGCCAGCCCGAAGAGCTCGGTGTGGTCCCGCCAGGTGAAGATCTGGGCGAGGGCGTCGGCGCCGGTGATGAAGAACAGCTCGTCACCCGGCCGCTGCCCGCGCAGGTGCCGCAGCGTGTCGATGGTGTACGTCGGGCCGCTGCGCTCGATGTCGATGCGGCTGACGGTGAACCGCGGGTTCTCGGCCGTCGCCAGGAAGGTCATCAGGTAGCGGTCCTCGGCGGCGGAGACCTCGCGGTCGACCTTCTGCCACGGCCGCCCGCTCGGCACGAAGACGACCTCGTCCAGGTCGAAGAGCGCCGCGACCTCGCTGGCCGCGACCAGGTGCCCGTTGTGGACGGGATCGAACGTCCCGCCCATCACGCCCAGTCGCACGTGGGGACACTAACTCCGCGCAAAGTCGTGGCGCCTCGTCCAGAGCGCTCACGGCGGGATGTCCTGCGTCACTCCCCAGCTGAGTTTCAGTTTCCAACTCAGAACCCTACGGTGATCCGCAGGGACGGAGCGCGGGCGATGGCGAGGATCAAGGGATCAGTCGTCCTGGTGACCGGGGCGAACCGGGGACTGGGGACTGGGGCGGGCGTTTGTCGAGGAGCTGCTGGCCCGGGGTGCCGCGAAGGTCTACGCGGCCGCGCGCGACCCACAGTCGGTCCAGACCCCGGGCGCCGTACCGATCCGGCTGGATGTCAACGACCCGGCCCAGGTGGCCGCGGCGGCCGAGGCGACCGGCGACGTCGACATCCTGATCAACAACGCCGGCAGCTCGACCGGCGCGTCGGTGCTCACCGGGGACGTCGACGACATCCGCCTGGAGCTGGAGACCCACTTCTTCGGGCCGCTGCGCACGGTCCGCGCCTTCGCCCCGCAGCTCGCGCGGCACCGCGCCGGCGCCGGCGCGGCGGGTGACGGCAACGCGAACGGGAACGGGGCCGGCGCCGGCGGTGCGGGAGCCACGGGGCACGCGGGCGCGTCCGGTGGGGCCGTCCTGTCGGCCCTGTCGTGGTTGGCGGCGCCGACGAGCGGGGGCTACTGCGCGGCGAAGAGCGCCGCCTGGTCGCTGACGAACTCCCAGCGGCTGGAGCTGGCCGACCAGGGCATCGCCGTGACGGCGCTGCACGTCGGCTACATGGACACCGACTTGACGTCCTCCCCCGCGTGAACGCGGGGGATTCCAACTCCTACACACCCTCCAGAGGAGGTGTGGAGTGTTGAGGTTCGCGGTTTGCGGGCGTGACCGACGTCGCCCCTCCCCGCGCGGTCACGGCCCGTCCAGCCGCGATGTTGCATGCCGCGTTCACGTCCGCGTTGGCCGTATGCCCGCAGGCGACGCACCGGAACACCGCTTGGCTCTCGCGGTTCCCGGGCGCCACATGCCCGCAGGACGAGCAACGCTGACTGGTATAGGCGGCCGGGATCTTCTCCACCCGGCCGGTGCTTTCTGTTCCAACCGCCGGGCAAGCAGACCCCACCCGTTGGCGAGGATGCCCCGGTTCAGTCCGGCTTTCTGGCGAACATTGCGGCCCGGCTGTTCGGCAGTGCCTCGGGCCGACCGGGTCATGTTCGTGATGCGGAGATCTTCCACCCGGATGACGTCGAACCGGCGGGCAAGATCGGTGGAGGTTCTCTCCACCCAGTCTTTCCGCCGGTCGGCCTCCCGGGCCTTCACCCGGGCGATCCGGGTCTTCAGCCGGCCGCGCCGGTTCGACCCGCGTGTGGCTTTCGCCAGCCGGCGCTGGAGCCGGCGGAGTCGTTCGGCTTCCTTCGGTCTCAGCGTCGGGCAGGACAGCAGCTCCCCAGTGGACAGCGCCGCGGACACGGCGACACCCCGGTCCACACCGACGACCTCACCGACCTCGCCGGTTCCCGGTGCGGGGACCGGGTCGGGTGCTACGGCGAACGCGACATGCCAGCGGCCCGCCCGATCCCGGGTCACCCGGTACGACCTGAAGTCCGGGATCGTCCGCGACACGCGGAACCTCACCCAGCCGACCTTCGGGATCCAGCATCGGGACCACTTCCGGTTCAGCGTCTCGACCCGTGCGTTCTTCCCCACGATCTGGAAACCCTCGGGCCGGCCACGTTTCCGGAAGGTCGGGCGGCGGTGCGAGCCGTTGAAGAAGTTCCGCATAGCCTGGTCGAAGTCTCGAAGCGCCTGCTGCTGAACGGTCTGCGAACCGGCTCGCAGCCACTCGAACTCTGCCCGCGCTTCGGTCAACTGCCGGCAACGCTCCGCATGGTTCGGCGGGTTTCCCCGGCCGGGCGTCCACCATGACTGCTGTTCGACCGCGAGATTCCAGACAAAACGCGCGTGCCCGCAGTGCTCCTCCATTCCGGCGACCTGTTCGGCTGCCGGGTCGAGCCGGTAGCGGGACATGCCCTCATTCTACCGAAAGGATTCGATCATGCGGCCCAGTAAGGGGCGCTGTTTCCTCGCCGGGCCTGAAGGCCGGGGTATCCACGGCGAGATCCCGATGACCCGCGCCGTCCAGGCGCCGAAGTCGGACCCGGCCACCATCGCGGCGCTCGCGCTGGACGGCGTCGAGGCCGGAGCCGCCGAGGTCCTCGCGGACGACACGAGCATTCACATCCGGGCGGCGCTGTCGGGTGGGCTCACCGACCTCTATCCGGCGCTCGCCGAGCTCTACTCCTCGCGCGAGCCCGTGGCCACGCTGGCGGGCTGACCAGCCCCGCCCACCGCGTCCACCGGCGGACGGCCCTCCGGCACACTCACGGCCGGCTGGGCCGCCTCCGGGCCGGCCTCGATGCGGGGCCAGCCCGGCCCGGGGGTGGAGACGACGTCGCGGACGTCGATCTCCGCCCCGGCGCCGTCGACGAAGGCCACCCGCACCGGCTCGCCGCCCACCGCGGAGCGGTACACCGTGGCCGGACCGTGGCCGGAGGGCCGGTGCGCGTCGCCCCACTGCTGCAGCGACCCGAGCACGAGGCGCAGGTCGTGGCCGGCCGGGGTGAGGTGGTAGCTGTACCGCTCGCGTGACCCGGGCTCGCGGTAGGCCTGGCGTTCGAGCACCCCGGCCTCGACCAGCGTGCGCAGGCGGACGGTCAGGACGTCCGTCGCGATGCCCAGCGCGTCGCGGAACTCGGCGAAGCGGGTGCGCCCGCGGAACGCCTCGCGGACGACCAGCAGCGTCCACCGCTCGCCCAGCACCTCGAGGCTGCGGGCGATGGAGCATCTCGCCCCGTCCGGCGGGGCCGCCGACCTTGGCACGCCGATCACGATACGTCGCCATCCCGCCCGCTGGCCAGGCCACGGCCCTTCCCCCTCCCCCTCCTCGCCTGGGGCCGACGGCCAGAGCCACAACGAGTGACAGGGCGACGGGGCGAACGTCGCGGCACGCGGCACTAGGCTGGCCGGGGAGCCGAACGATCCGATGCCGAACGATCCGATCGAGCCCGCCCATATGGAGCCCGCCCATGCCGAACAGCCCGCGCGCGGGTCAGCCCGCCGCTCCCGACGAGCTCATCGACCCGCGGGCGCTGCTCGCCGCCTACCACGACGTGCGTCCCGACCCCGCCGACCCGGCCCAGCGGGTGGCGTTCGGGACGTCCGGCCACCGCGGCAGCGCACTGCGGGCGTCATTCAACGAAGACCACATCCTGGCCACCACACAGGCGATCTGCGAGCACCGGGCGGCCGCCGGGGTCAGCGGTCCGCTGTTCATCGGCGTCGACACGCACGCGCTGTCCGCGCCGGCGCTGGCGAGCGCCCTCGAGGTCCTGGTCGCGAACGGGGTGGACGTCCGCGTCGCGCCGGCCGGTGAGGCCACCCCGACACCGGTGATCTCGCACGCGATCCTCGCCCACAACGGGCACGGGGGCGCCGGCGGGCCCGGGGGGCTCGCCGACGGCATCGTCGTGACGCCGTCGCACAACCCGCCGGCCGACGGCGGCTTCAAGTACAACCCGTCGCACGGCGGTCCCGCCGACACCGCGGCCACGAGCGCGATCCAGAACCGGGCGAACGCGCTGCTCGAGGCGGGTCTCACCGGGGTCGCCCGGGTCCCGCACACCCAGGCGCTGGCGGCGGCGACCGTGTACGACTTCGTCAGCGCCTACGTGGCGGACCTACCGAACGTCGTCGACCTCGACGCCATCCGCTCGGCCGGGGTCCGCATCGGCGTCGATCCGCTCGGCGGAGCGAGCGTCCTGTACTGGCAGGAGATCGCCGAGCGGCACAAGCTCGACATCGAGGTGGTGAACACCGCGGTCGACCCGACGTTCGGCTTCATGACGCTGGACTGGGACGGCCGAATCCGGATGGACCCGTCGTCACCGTTCGCGATGGCGTCGCTGCTGCGGCTGGCCGGGTCGTTCGACGTCGCGCTGGCGAACGACGCGGACGCCGACCGGCACGGGATCGTCACCCCCGGCGCCGGCCTGCTCAACCCGAACCACTACCTCTCGACGGCGATCTCCTACCTGTTCGCGCACCGGCCGGGCTGGCCGGCGGGCGCCGCGGTCGGCAAGACGCTGGTCAGCTCCGGCATGATCGACCGAGTCGCCGCCGATCTCGGACGCGGGCTGGTCGAGGTGCCGGTCGGCTTCAAGTGGTTCGTCGACGGCCTGCTCGACGGCTCGCTCGGTTTCGGCGGCGAGGAGAGCGCCGGCGCGTCGTTCCTGCGCCGCGACGGCCGGGTGTGGACGACGGACAAGGACGGCATCATCGCCTGCCTGCTGGCCGCCGAGATGACCGCGACGACCGGCCGTGACCCCGGTGTTCTCTACACCGAGCTGACCGGGCGGTTCGGCTCCCCCGCCTACCGGCGCGTGGACGCCCCCGCCACCCCGGCGCAGAAGAAGATCCTCTCCGCGCTGACGCCCGAGGTCCTGGGCGCGACGACGCTCGCCGGGGGCGCGGTCACCGCGGCCCTGTCGGCCGCGCCGGGCAACGGCGCCCCGATCGGCGGCGTGAAGGTGGCGACGGCCGACGCGTGGTTCGCCGCGCGCCCGTCCGGCACCGAGGACGTCTACAAGATCTACGCCGAGAGCTTCGCCGGCCCGGATCACCTGGCCTCGGTGCTCGCCGAGGCGCAGGTCCTCGTGGACGCCGCGCTGGCCCGCGGGTAGCCGGCCACCCCGACCGCCCCGGCCAGGCCAGCCCGGCCGTCGGGAAGGTCCCCGGTCGGGAAGGCGTCACCGGCCGGAAGCGCCGCCACCAGCTCGCGGGCGACGACGGCGGCGTGCAACCGCCACATCCGCTCCGGCGGGTCCCCGTGCAGGCCCAGGAGCTCGCGGACCCGGTCCATCCGGTAGCCGACCGAGTTGCGGTGCATGTGGATGCGCGCGGCGACCGCGGCCCGGCTGCCGTTCGTCTCCAGCCAGGCGGCGAGCGTGGCCAGCAGCTCGGGCCGGTCCAGCAGCGGCCCGAGCTCGGCCCGGGCGAACGACTCCAGCCGCGCCCGCGGGACGGCCAGCAGCAGCCCGGCCAGCCCGGTGTCCGAGTGCAGGAGCTGCACGCCGTCGCCGCGATGGCGCAGCAGCGCGAGCACGGCCCGTGCCTCGGCGAGCGACGATGCCGTCTCGGAGGTGTCCCGGCCGTCGCCGACGACCATCCGCCCGGCGGCGGCGAGCACCGGCCGGTCCGATCCGACGGCAGCGGCCAGGCGGGATCGCACCGCGGCCAGCTCCCGGCCGACGTCGGCGGCGTCACCTGCCAGGACCGCCCACCCGAGCTCGCCGAACGCCCCGTCCCGGCGCACCGGGACGTCGAGCGCGGCCAGGGCGGCGCCCCACGCGTCGCGGCGGGCGCCGTCGTAGTGCAGCACCACGGCGGCATGGGGACGGGTGAGATCCACACCGGAGCACGCCGGCCAGGGCGGCTCAGCGGCCGGCTGGGCCCCGCCGGCACCGGCCTGCCGAGCGACGGTCTGCCGAGCGACGGTCTGCCGGGCGACGTCGGTCATCCCGAGGCCACCGATCGCCGGCACGTCGTGAACGGCCGGACTCGGAGGTGTCACCTGGCGTCACGTCCTTTCGGGGGTCCGCAGGATCCCCGCGATGGCGGCTCTCGACGCGCGGTGACGAATCCCCCACAACCAGGCGATCACCGGCTGCCCGCGTCGAGCGCCCCGAATAGAGCCTTATGGGTCTCATGTGCAGGTTATCGAGCGGGCAGCCCGGATGATTCCGCTCCCCCACCCCACCGGACCGGCCCCGCTCCCCGTCACGCACCGTGATCACCGGACGAGGCCACGTCAAGGCGCGGCGCCGGACGGTCAGCCGCGCGGCCCCCACAGGTCACGCACCGTCGAGAAGACCCGCTGGCCGTGGCTGATCTCGATCACGTTGCCGTCGGGGTCCGTCAGCGCGCACACGTAGCCGACCGGGTCCGGCAGGTCCTGCGGCTCCCAGTGCAGGCAGCCGGCGGCCCGGGCCCGCGCCGCCGCGTCGTCCACGTCAGCCCGGCGCGGGACCTCGATCCCGAGGTGCGCGAACGGCGTCATGATCGGATGCCGGGCGCCGCGCTCCCGGACGAAGTCCACCAGCACCAGGACGAACGGCGTCCGCCACTGGCCCTCGTTGGAGAGCCAGGCGCTACGGCCGGCGGCGTCCTCGCGGACCGCCACGACGACCAGCGGGGTCATCGACGTGTAGAAGACGATCGAGGCGTCGAGGTCGCTGGAGGGCAGGGCGACGTGCGTCCAGCGGGCGCTGGTCAGCCCCGATCCGGATTCCTCGCCTGCCTCGGGCATCCCGGCGCTCCCGTCCGCGGCCGGCGACCGGCACCGACACGGACGTGTCGGTGCCGGTCGCCGGCGGCCTGCGTGTGCCCGTCCATCGTGCCGCCCCGGACCCCTTCCGTGCCAGAGCGCACCGGCCCGCTTACGACCCCGCCGAGTCCCGCGGCGGCGCGGGCGGGGCCGGGGTCGTCGGGATCCAGCCCCACCGGCGCGCGATCCGGACGGCCCCGTAGACGCACGCGGCGACCAGGCCGACCAGCGCCAGCGGGCCGAGCAGCGCGATGATCTCCTCGATACCGCGGACGAAACGGTTCCAGGATGTCCGCGCGGCAGCGACCAGCCCCGAGTCGTCATCGTCCGGCCCGGGTGCGGGGTCCGCTCCGTCCTCGGCGATCTGCACCGTCAACGTCGCGAGGTCGCTGGCGTCGGCGAGGACCATCCGCTGGCCCTCGATCTGCTCGATCTGGATCTGCACGCCGTCGATGGCCTGCTGCACCGACAGTGTCTCCCCCACCGTGGTGGCATTGGAGAGCAGCGTCGTGTAGGCGGTACGGGAGGCCTCCAGCGCGCGCTTGCGCGCCTCGAGATCGACGTACTCCCCGGTCACGTCGCGCGAGGACATCGTCGACGCCGACACCGTGCCGATCCGGCTCAGGCCGGACCGCAGCTCGTCGAACGACTCGCTCGGCACCCGCAGGGTCACGGTGGCGTACTGGCTGCCGTCATCAGTGGTCGACGGAGTGCCGCTGACCTCGCTGGACTCGGTGTACCCCGCAAGCCCCCGCGCCGCCGCGGAGAGATCCTGGACCGCCTTGTCCACGGCACCGGCCGGCACGGACAGCGTGGCCGTGCCGTTGCGGACGATCCGCGGCTGGGCGCCGGCGGGCCGGGCGGGCTCGCCGCCGGTGCCGCCGGGCCCGCCCGGGACGGTCGACGGCGCTCCCGCGGCGATGCCGTCTTCCCGGGCCGCACCGGGCGCCGGCGACGGCGCCGACGCGCTGGAGTCCGCCGACGTGCCCATCTCGCCGGGTGTACCGGGCTCGGACGCCGGCATCGGGACGGCCGCCGTGTCCGCCGAGTTCGTGCCGGCGCCGTCCGTTCCGGCGGCGATGAAGCCCACCCCGAGGATCACGACGAGCAGCGCGCCCGCGCCGAGGATCAGGCGCCGGCGGCGGCGCGGGTCCGGCATGGCCGGCAGGCGGGACGACCAGGGCCGCTCGTTCCGGCCGGGCGCCCCGAACGGACCGGGAGGGGCAGCCGGACCGGGAGGGGCGGCCGGACCGGGCTGCCCCGGCTGCCCGCCCGCGGCGGTGCCTGCGGTCGTCGGTTCACCCGGATCGGCCTGTCCGGTCGCGTCGGTCGGACCTGTCGGCATGGTCGTCGCCGTCGTTTCGGTCGCCATGGCGGCACCCCTCCGTCCGGCCTGCGCGGTCACCCGCGCGGGCGTCGGCGGTCACACCATGCGCCCGCCGTCGAAGGGTTGGACGCAGCGGCCCGGCGATCGGTTCACCCCGAAAGCGCCGGAAACGTCAAATCTCCCACAACGGCGCGACCACGCCGAGGCGCCTCAGGTGGGGCTTCAAGGCGGGGCGCCTCAGGTGGGTAGCAGCCGCTCGATGAAGTGCTGGAGCTGCTCGACGTTGCGGCACTCGACCATCTCGTCGACGAGGTCGGCGTAGGCGGTGGTGGCCGAGTCGCCGGAGCCCCAGTAGCTGCGCGGCTCCGGGTTCAGCCAGTAGGAGTGCCGGGCCTGCCCGCACAGCCGGCGGAACACCGCGGCCGAGGTGGCCCGGTAGTTGTTGCGGGCATCCCCCAGGACGAGCAGCGACGTCCGCGGCCCGACGGCGTCCGGGTACTTCTCGGCGAAGACCTCGATCGCGTGGCCGTAGTCGCTGTGGCCGTCGAACCAGACCAGGTCGGCCTCGGAGGCGATCCGGGCCATCATGTCGCCCAGCTCGAGCCCGCGCAGGAAGCGGGTGACCTCGTCGGTCGTGTCGATGAACGCGAACGCGCGGACCTTGGAGAACTGCTCGCGCAGCGCGTGCGTGAGCATGAGGGTGAAGTGCGCGAAGGAGGACACCGATCCGGACACGTCGCACAGCACGACAAGCTCGGGCTTGTGCGGCTTGTGCGGCCGGTGCTTGGTCTCGATCGGCACGCCACCGGTCGCCAGCGACGCCCGGACGGTGCGGCGGAAGTCGAGCCGGCCGGCCCGGCCGAGCCGGCGCCGCGCCGTCAGCCTGGTCGCCAGCCGGCGGGCGAGCGGATACACCTGGCGGCGCAGCTCGACCAGATCACGCTGGGAGGCGCGCAGAAAGTCGACCTGGTCGGCGAGCGGCTTCACCGCGGTCCGCTCGACGGCCTCGATGCCACGTTCCTCGGCCATCCGCCGGCGGACCTCGGAGGAGATCATCTCCTCGAACGCCCGGATGCGGTCGGCGATCGTCTGCCGCGCGATCCGCTCTTCGAGGCCGCCGCGATCGTCGTCACCGAGCATCGCGGCGAGCAGGTCCGCGATGAGTGTCTCCGGGGACATCGCCCGCAGCACCCGGTAGATGAAGTAGCTGCGCTGCCCCGGCCCGTTCTGCGCCGCGCCGAAGGCGCTGACCGAACGGCGGGCCAGGTCGCGGAGCTTCTCGTCGTCGCCGTCGAGCAGCGCGTCGCGGAGCTGGTCGCGCATGGCCCGGCGCAGCGCCTCGATCTCCTGCGGGGTCAGCTCGGACGGGTCGCCGTTCCGCTGCTCCCCCGGCTGCTGCTCCCCGGCGGGCCCGCCCTCGTCGGGCAGCACGACACCGTCGCCGATCCGCGGCGGAAAGTACAGGTCGAACAGCGAGTCGAACGCGCTCCGGTACAGCGGGCGCTTGCACATCGTCGCGGCGAACGCGGCCCGCAGGGCGTCCCGGTCGGCCCAGCCGATGGCACCGACCGCCCGCGCGGCGTCCACCGTCTCGGCGCTGCTCACCGGGACGTTGGCGCGGCGCAGCGCGGCGGTGAACTCGACGGTGCGGTCGAGCAGGTTCATCGGGACCTCCCGGTCCTGCGTCAGTTGGCGCCGAGCTTGAGCTGGCTGATGGCGCGGGCCTGGTCGCTGGCGTGCTTGAGGACCACGCCGAGGGTGGAGGTGACGGCGGCGTCGTCCATGGTGTCGAAACCGAGCGCGAGAACGGTCTGGCCCCAGTCGATCGTCTCCGCGATCGACGGCGCCTTCTTGAGCTCCATCGCCCGCAGCGCGCGCACGATCCGCACCAGCGACTCGGCCATCTTCTCCGGCAGCTCGGGCACCCGGGCGAGGACGATCTCCTTCTCCCGGGCGGCCGAGGGGTAGTCCAGGTTCAGGTACAGGCAGCGGCGCTTGAGCGCCTCCGACAGCTCGCGGGTGGCGTTCGAGGTGAGGATGACGAACGGCCGGCGGGTCGCCTTCACGGTGCCCAGCTCGGGGATCGTGACCTGGAAGTCGGAGAGCACCTCCAGCAGCAGGCCCTCCACCTCGACGTCGGCCTTGTCCGTCTCGTCGATGAGCAGGACGGTCGGGTCGTCCCGCCGGATCGCGGTGAGCAGCGGACGGGAGAGGAGGAACTCCTCGCTGAAGATGTCGTCGTGGGTCTGCTGCCAGCTGGCGGTGCCAGCGGCGGCGTCCCCGGCGGCCTCGCCCGTGGCGCCGGAGGCCGACTGGATGCGCAGCAGCTGCTTCTTGTAGTTCCACTCGTAGAGCGCGCGGGCCTCGTCCAGGCCCTCGTAGCACTGGAGCCTGATCAGCTCGGCGCCGACCGCCGCGGCCAGCGACTTGGCGAGCTCGGTCTTGCCGACACCGGCCGGCCCCTCGACGAGCAGCGGCTTGCCCAGCCGGTCGGCGAGGAAGACCGTGGTGGCGATCGCCTCGTCGGCGAGGTAGCCCGTCTCCCGGAGCCGCTCCCGGACATCAGCGACGTCTGCGAACGCGTATCCCTGCAACGACATGGCCACCTTCCGGTCCAGCGCCTAGCACCACCACGGTCCATAGTGCCAGTGGTTGGCAGCACATGACGGATTGACGAGGGATGACGGGCTTCCGGAGTGCTCCGGAGTGCTCCGGAGACGGCTGTTCMGGCCTCCCGGAAGGCCACCCGCAACGCCCACGCGCCGCCCGGTCACACCAGGTGGCCGTCCCCGATGCCCACCCAGGTCGTCGAGGTCAGCTCGGGCAGGCCCATCGGCCCGCGGGCGTGCAGCTTCTGCGTGGAGATGCCGATCTCGGCGCCCATCCCGAACCGCTCGCCGTCGGTGAAGCGGGTCGAGGCGTTCACCATCACCGCGGCGCTGTCGCAGGAGGCGACGAACCGGCGACTCGCCGCCAGCGACCGGGTCACGATCGCCTCGGTGTGGCCGCTGCTCCAGCGCCGGATGTGGTCGAGCGCCTGGTCCAGCGAGTCGACGACCCCCACCGCCATGTCGAGCGAGAGGTACTCCGTCGCCCAGTCCTCGTCGGTGACCGGCACGGCGGACGGGTCGACCGCGCGCACCGTCTCGTCACCGTGCACGGTCACGCCCGCGTCGCGCAGCGCCGTCAGCACCCGGGGCAGGAACTCCGCGGCGATCCCGGCGTGGACGAGCAGGGTCTCGGCCGAGTTGCACACCGACACCTTCTGCGTCTTCGCGTTCAGCGTGATGGCCAGCGCGGTGTCGACGTCGGCGTCGACGTCCACGTAAACGTGGCAGTTACCGACGCCGGTCTCGATGACCGGAACCGTCGACTCCTCGACGACCGCGCGGATCAGGCCGGCCCCGCCGCGCGGGATGAGGACGTCCACCAGGCCGCGCAGCCGCATGAGGTGCTTCACCGAGTCGTGGTCCGCCCCCGGGACGAGCTGCACGCCGTCGGCCGGCAGCCCCGCGGCCACCGCCGCCTCCCGCAGGACGTCCACCAGCACCCGGTTGGAGTTCAGCGCCGAGGCGCTGCCCCGCAGCAGCACCGCGTTGCCGCTCTTGATACACAGGCCCGCCGCGTCCACCGTGACGTTGGGCCGGGCCTCGTAGATGATCCCGATGACGCCGAGCGGCACCCGGACCTGGCGCAGCTCCAGCCCGTTGGGCAGCACCCGCCCGCGGACGACCTCACCGACCGGGTCCTCGAGCGCCGCGACCTGGCGCAGGCCGTCGGCCATCGCCTCGATCCGCTCCGGGGTGAGGGTCAGCCGGTCGACCAGCGCGGCGGACGTGCCGGCGGCCCGCGCGGCGGCGGTGTCCAGGGCGTTCGCGGCGAGGATCTCGGCGGACCGGTCGAGCAGCGCCGCGGCCATGCCCAGCAGCGCGGCGTCCTTCGCCGCCCGCGACAGCGGGGCGAGCTGCCCGGCGGCCTGCCGGGCTCGGACCGCGCTGGCGCGGACGTCCTCCGCAGAGGTGTTCATGACCGAATTCCTCCCGACTGTCCGCGACGGCCGGCGCGGACGCGGGCCCGGCGTCGACGGCGCGCCGCTGTGCGCCGTTCCCTGAGGCTACCGGCGGCGGGTCAGCGACGGGTGAGGAGCAGGACGAGGTCGTCGCGGTGGACGACCTCACGCTCGTAGGACGGGCCCCGCTCGGCCGCCAGGTCCATCGTCGAGCGGCCGAGCATGCCCGGCAGCTCGACGGAGTCGAACTCGACCAGCCCACGCGCCACCGGACGGCCCCGCGGGTCGACCAGGTCGACCGGATCGCCGGCGGAGAAGTCCCCCTCGACCTTCGTGACCCCGGCCGGCAGCAGCGAGGCCCGCCGGTCCACCACCGCGGCGACCGCGCCCTCGTCCAGGTGCAGCCGGCCCTCGGGAGCGGTGGCGTGGGCCAGCCAGAGCAGGCGGGACGGCCGGCGCGGGCCGGTCGGGTGGAACACCGTCCCGATCTCCTCGCCGGCCAGCACCGCGGCCGCGTTGGCCGCAGAGGTGACGACCGTCGTGACGCCACCGGACGCCGCCATCCGCGCGGCGTCGATCTTCGTCGCCATGCCACCGACACCGACGCCGGCCGCGCCGGTGCCGCGGGCGGTCAGGCCGTCGAGATCGGCGTCCGAGCGGACCTCGCGCACCATGCTCGCCGGCCCCAGCCGCGGGTTCGACTCGTACACGCCGTCGACGTCGGAGAGCAGGACGAGCAGGTCCGCGGAGACCAGGTGGGAGACGATCGCGGCGAGCCGGTCGTTGTCACCGAACCGGATCTCCTGGGTGGCGACCGCGTCGTTCTCGTTCACGATCGGCACGACACCGAGGGCCAGCAGCCGCTCCAGGGTCGTGCGCGCGTTCCGGTAGTGCGTCCGCCGGATCACGTCGGTGGCGGTGAGCAGGACCTGGCCGACCCGGTGCCCGGCCCGGCCGAACGCGCCGGCGTAGCAGTGGACGAGCGAGCTCTGGCCGACGCTCGCCGCCGCCTGCAGAGTGGCCAGGTCACGCGGCCGCCTGGTCAGCCCGAGCGGGGCGAGACCGGCGGCGATCGCGCCCGACGACACCAGCACCAGGCTGCCGGCCCGGCCGGCGACGGCCGCGACCAGCGCCTCGACCCGGTCGGCGTCCAGCCCACCGGCCGCCGTGGTCAGCGACGACGAGCCGACCTTGACGACGACCCGGTTCGCTTCGGTGACGAAGGAACGGACCACGGCCTAGCCACGCCCGCCGTCGGCGTCACCGCCGGAGCCACCGCTGTCGCCGAAGGCCGCACTGTCATTGAAGCCGGCGCCGTCACCGAAGCCGGCACTGTCGCCGAAGTCGTCAGCGGAGTCGTTCAGGGCCGTCCGCTGTGCCCTGGTGAGCCGCTTGGACGTCCGCAGCCGCAGGTCGGTGCCCCGCGGACCGAGCGGGAGGTCGGAGACCACTGCTCCGCCGCGCGCGCCGGCTCTCGTGCCCCCGGAGCCGCCCACGGTCGCGATCGTGACGGCGGTGTCGACGGCGCCGTAGCCCGCCTCGCCGTAGCCGTCGCCATCTTCGCCACCGGCGGCGAGCAGCGCCTCCCGGCCGGACAGCGTCGGCTCCCAGTCGAAGGTGACGGCACCGATCGTGACCGCGACCCCGGGGAAGGCACCCCGCTTGGCGAGCTCCTTCTCGACGCCCAGCCGGGCCAGGCGGTCGGCCAGGTAGCCGATCGCCTCCTCGTTGCTGAAGTCGGTCTGGCGCACCCAGCGCAGCGGTTTGGTCCCGCCGACGACGAAGCCGTCGCCCTCGGCCCGCACCGTGAAGTCCGGCTCGTCCACCGCGCGCGGGCGCAGCACGATCCGGGTCGCGGCCGGGCTGGGCGCGGCGGCGCGCAGGCTGGCGACGAGCTCGGCGAGCGCGAGCGCGAGCCCGCGGACCCCGTGCCGGCTCGCCGTGCTGATCTGGTGCACGGCCAGACCGCGGGCTTGCAGGTCAGGGGTGACCAGCTCGGCGAGCTCGGCCGCGTCCGGGACGTCGACCTTGTTCAGCACCACGAGACGCGGGCGGTCCGACAGGTCGGTCGTGTACGCGGCGAGCTCCGCCTCGATCACGTCGAGGTCGGTGAGCGGATCACGGCCGGGCTCGAGCGTGGCGCAGTCGAGAACGTGGACGATCAGCGAGCACCGCTCGATGTGCCGCAGGAACTCCAGGCCCAGCCCCCGGCCCTGGCTGGCACCCGGGATCAGCCCGGGGACGTCCGCGACCGTGAACGGGCGATGGTCACCGGCCTGGACGACGCCCAGGTTCGGGACCAGGGTGGTGAACGGGTAGTCGGCGATCTTGGGACGCGCGGCGCTGAGCACCGAGACCAGCGAGGACTTCCCGGCGCTCGGGAAGCCGACCAGCGCGACGTCGGCCACGCTCTTGAGCTCGAGGACGGCGTCGAGCTGCTCACCCGGCTCCCCGAACTCGGCGAAGCCGGGCGCCTTGCGGCGGGCCGAGGCCAGCGAGGCGTTACCCCGCCCCCCGCGGCCGCCGTGTGCCAGGACGTAGGTGCTTCCCGCCCCGACCAGGTCGACGATCTGCTCGCCGTCGGGCGAGAGCACGACGGTGCCGTCCGGCACCGACAGAACCAGGTCGTCGCCGTCCGCGCCGTGGCGGTTGGAGCCCTGGCCCGGACGGCCGCCGCCGGCCCGCTGATGCGGGTGGAAGTGGAAGTCGAGCAGGGTCGTCACGCCGCTGTCGACGCGCAGCAGCACGTTGCCGCCACGGCCGCCGTTGCCGCCGTCCGGCCCGCCCAGCGGTTTGAACTTCTCACGGTGGATCGAGCAGCAGCCGTGCCCGCCGTCGCCGGCGGCGGCGTGCAGAACCACCCGGTCAACGAACGTCGGCATGATCTGCCACCTCTCCTAACTCCGCGGTTGACCGCGGTCTGACACACAAGGGCGCCGCGCATGCCACACCGGAGGGGCTGTGGCTCGCGCGGCGCCCTGTGAACGACTACGACCCGGGCGACGGCCCGCACATCCCCGGCGGCATCGCGCCGCGGTTCTGGCAGGTCTCTGAATCGCCGGACCTCTTTGGGCTGGTCAGGCCGGTACGGCGACCTTCTCGGCACGCTCGGTGTCGGCCGAGACGATGTTCACGACCCGGCGGCCCCGCTTGCGGCCGAACTCGACGTGGCCCGGAGCCAGCGCGAACAGAGTGTCGTCCTTGCCGCGGCCGACCAGGTCACCCGGGTGGAAGTGGGTGCCCCGCTGCCGGACGATGATCTCGCCGGCCTTGACCAGCTGGCCACCGAACCGCTTCACGCCGAGCCGCTGGGCGTTCGAGTCACGGCCGTTGCGCGAGGAGCTCGCGCCCTTCTTGTGCGCCATCTCGTCAGGCCTTCCCCGTCTCGATCCCGGTCACCTTCAGGCGCGTGTACTTCTGGCGATGGCCCTGACGCTTGTGGTAGCCGGTCTTGTTCTTGAACTTGTGGATCCGGATCTTCGGACCCTTGACGACACCGACGACCTCGGCGGTGACCTCGACGGACGCCAGAGCGTCAGCGTCGTGTGTGACCGACTCGCCGTCGACGAGCAGCACCGCCGGAAGGTTCACGGCCGCGCCCGGCTCCCCGGAGAGGAGTTCGACGTCGACGACATCGCCGACGGCGACCCTGTGCTGCTTGCCGCCGCTGGCAACGACCGCGTACACCAGATCTCCCTGCTGTTGGATCTCGCTTGGACCGCCTGGAGCGGCCCGTCAAGCCTGCCTCACGAGCTGGGCGCCCGTGGCACGCGGTCTCGCCGGTGCGACATCCGCGCCCGCAACCATGCCCGCACATGCCCGCACCCATCGACCCGCATCCGCGCTCGCGGGTCAGGAGGCCCGCGAGTACCGACGCACGCCCAGGACGCGCCTGCCTCGTGTCCATCCACCTTACAGGTCATCCGGGCAAGGGTGAGACACGCCCACCCGGCACGACCACCGATCGACCACAAAGAAGATCAAAAAGAAGGCGCAGCCCGGGGGACATCAATGAAAGAACGACAGAAGAACACGGAAAGACACACTGCGATGGAGACACGGGCGATAGGCGGGTTCCGAGAGGGTCATGTTGCCTATGACCCGGACGGGCCATGGTGACGAACGAGTCGCGGGGAAAACATGTGGGGTCCTCCAGCGCGGCGACGAGGGCCGTCCCCACCAGGACGGGTCGCCGGCGGAGCGCACCGGCGGTGCCTGCCCTGGGGGCACGCGAGGAGGCACGTGACCCCGCGTCACACGACGCCGCGCGACGTCCGCGCCAGGCTCGCGGACGCGCGGGCAACGGGACTCACCGCGAACCGAGTCGCCGTGGCTCGAGTCGCCGCACCCCTGGTGGGGGCGGGCCGAGTCGGGTCGGGGCGGACCCCGCCAGGCGGGGTGAGTCGGGCGGACCAGAGGATTCAGAGGGGGCGATCGGGGTGCACTGGCATTACGTGACATGGGCGGCAGGCGCCGCCACGATGGCCGCCCTTGCCGTCGCCTGCCTCCCGCTGATCGCGGCGGCGGTCACCCCGGCCGCGGCGCAGCCGTCACCGCGCCGGACCGACTCCGCCCCCACCGTTCCCACCCCCACCGCGCCTACCCAGGCGGTACCCACCCACTCCATGCGCGCGCACGCCGTGCCCGCTCAGGCCGTGCCCGGTCGGGCGGCCCCCGCGGCGGCAGGAGTGCTCGTCATCCTCGTCGTGTTGATGGCGACCGAGCTGACCTTCGACGGGCTGGTCGACCCCCCGGCCTGGGTCCGGGCCGGATGGGCGATCACCACCGCGGTCGCGGCGGCGTGGCTCGCCGCCCACGGCCGCGAACTGACCACACCGGCCCCGCCCACCACCACCCGCACCGGCGGCGCGTTGCCCACGACCGGCAGCGCGGGAGCCGCCAGCGGCACGATGCCCGCAACCAGCGACGCGGGGCCGGCTACCAGCGGCACACGGCTGACGACCAGCCCGGCCGACGCCGACCCAGCGGGGCCGGCCCGGATGGCGGACCCGCTGTCCGAGCAGGACGATCTGGTCCAGACGCTGGTCATGGCCTCGTACGCCCTGCAGATGGGGGACGAGCCCCGCGCGCGCCAGGCCGTCGACGGAGCGCTGCGACGCTCCCGGGCAACCCTCGACGAGCTGATGCGCCAGCGCGGATGCCACGGTCTCGTCCGAGCCGCCCCGGCAGCCGCCGGCCGCAACACCCCGAACCTCTACTAACCCCTCAACCCCTCAGCCGGACAACCCACGCAGATAGGGTCGGCGGCCGAGAGAAGTGTGGCGGGTGAGCGAGTCCGTGGACTCGCTCACCCGCCACACTTCTGTCGTACGTGGGACTCACCCGCCGTGGCGGGTGAGGGGGTCAGGTGCTGGTGGCTTCGGAGGGAACGGGGATCGGCTGGGCGGTGTCCGTGGGCTTGGAGACCGGGCGGGATGCGCGACGGCGACGGGCGCGGGCCGGCTTCTCGGCGCCAGCCGGAGTGCCCGCACCGTTCGTCCCGGAATGCAACACGCTGTCCGGATCGTCGGTGTTCGCGAACACCGGGATTCCGCCGGAACCCGGCCGCGACTCACCGTCGACCGTGGTGCCCTTGGCCCCGCCACTCCCGGCCCCGTTAGCCCCGGGCCCGCCACTGACGCCGCTGCTGTCGACGCCGTTGCTCTCAGTGCCCTGATCGCTTCCGGCTCCAACCGTTACGGCGAGCCGGGCGGCCCGCGGTGCGACGGCGTCCGGCAAGGACGCGCCGGCCTGAGTGGCCGGGTGTTCACCAGGAGCCACCGCCTCCGCCGACCCCGACACCCCAGCCGATCCAACTGATCCAGACGAATCAGTCGATTCAGCCGATGCGGAGCCGTTCACGGACCCGATGGCATCGTCCGAGGAGATATGCGCCCCGTCCACGGCCGACGAGACCGCGGCAGCCACGAGGGCCGGACCAGCGGGCTTTGTCGCGTGCCGTGCGCGGCGGCCCGTGGAGGTACCGGCCGCCTGGGCCGGAGCCTCCGCCGCCGGCTGGCTCGCCGACGACGACGCCGCCGCCGCCTCCCTCGGCTGTGCCCCGTCCCGCGACTGCGCGTCCCTTGAGTGCGCGGAGTCGAGGTGGACGAGCACACCGCGCCCGTTGCAGTGGGCGCACGGCTCGCTGTAGGCCTCCARCAGGCCCTGGCCCACCCGCTTGCGGGTCATCTGGACGAGGCCCAGGCTCGTCACCTCGGCGACCTGGTGGCGGGTCCGGTCCCGGCCGAGGCACTCGGTGAGCCGGCGCAGCACCAGCTCGCGGTTGCTCTCCAGCACCATGTCGATGAAGTCGATGACGATGATGCCACCGATGTCGCGCAGCCGGAGCTGGCGGACGATCTCCTCCGCGGCCTCGAGGTTGTTCTTGGTGACCGTCTCCTCGAGGTTGCCGCCCTTGCCGGTGAACTTGCCGGTGTTGACGTCGATGACGGTCATCGCCTCGGTGCGGTCGATGACCAGTGAGCCACCGGAGGGCAGCCAGACCTTGCGGTCCAGCGCCTTCGCGAGCTGCTCGTCCACCCGGTACTCGGCGAAGACGTCCCCGGTGCCGACGTAGCGGCGGACGCGGTCGCGCAGGTCCGGGGCGACCGTGTCGACGTAGCCCTCGACGGTCGCGGCCTCGTGCGACCCCTGGACGACCAGCTCGGTGAAGTCCTCGTTGAAGATGTCGCGGATGACCCGCACCACCAGGTCGGGCTCGCCGTAGAGCAGGGACGGCGCGCTGGCCTTCTGCGCCTTGCGCTGGATGTCCTCCCACTGCGCGACGAGGCGCTCGATGTCGCGCTCGAGCTCGGCCTCGCTCGCGCCCTCCGCCGCGGTGCGGACGATCACCCCACCGTTCTCCGGAGTGATCTTCTTGAGGATGCTCTTCAGCCTGGCGCGCTCGGTGTCCGGCAGCTTGCGGCTGATTCCGGCGTTCTGGCCGTCCGGCACGTACACGAGGTAGCGGCCGGGCAGGCTCACCTGGCTGGTCAGCCGCGCGCCCTTGTGCCCGATCGGGTCCTTCGAGACCTGGACGAGCACCGACTGCCCGGACTTCAGCACCTGCTCGATCTTGCGCGGCCGGCCGTCGAGGCCCGAGGCGTCGTAGTTGACCTCACCGGCGTACAGGACGGCGTTGCGGCCCTTGCCGATGTCGACGAACGCCGCCTCCATGCTGGCCAGGACGTTCTGCACCCGCCCGAGGTACACGTTGCCCGCGTAGGACGCCGAGCTGGCGCGCGTCACGAAGTGCTCGACCAGGACGCCGTCCTCAAGCACGGCGATCTGGGTGCGGTCACCGTTGTGCCGGACGATCATCCGGCGCTCGACCGACTCCCGCCGGGCGAGGAACTCGGCCTCGGTGACGATGGGTGCGCGGCGGCGACCGCTGTCGCGGCCCTCGCGCCGGCGCTGGCGCTTCGCCTCCAGCCGGGTGGAACCGCTGACCCCGCGGACGAGGTCGTCGTCCCGGCGCGTCTCGCGCACGTGCACGACGGTGTTCGGGGGGTCGTCGGGGATCGGCGCGGTCTCCGCGCCGGTCCCGGAACGGCGGCGGCGCCGGCGGCGGCGGCGAGATCCACCGGCGCGGTCATCGTCCGAACCGTCCTCGGCCGAGTCGTCCGCGCCGTCCTCGAGGTCCGCGCCGTCGTCGGCGTCAGACTCGGCGTCGGTGTCGGTGTCGGCGTCGGCTCCGGAGTCGGCTCCGGCCACCAGCTCGGCTTCGGAGTCAATCTCCTCCGCCGCGTCGAACGTCTCCCTCGTCGGCGAGCGACGTGAGCGGCGGCGGGAGGACCTGGGCTCACGCTCCACCGGCTCGGCTTCGGGCTCGCGGTCGTCGTGCTCCTCGGCCTCGTCGACCTGCTCCTCGGCAAGGTCGCTGGTCTCGGAGATCTCGTCTTCGCCGCGGGCCCGGCCACGGCCGCGGCGGCCGCGGCGACGGCGACGGGTTCCGCCCGGTCCGGCGTCGTCGCCGTCCGCGTCGGTGGACGAGTACTCGCCGCCGTCGAACGCCTGCTCGCTGCTCTCCGTCTCCAGTGCCTCACCGAACTCCGCGGTGTCGTACGCCACCGCGTCGTCGGCCGCGTCGACGATCTCGTCGGCCGAGGCCACGTCGTCGAGGCCCGCACCGGTGAGGCCGCCGCGACCGGTCACGACGGGCTCGGCCGGCGCGTCGTCGGCGTCACGACGGCGGCGGGGCCACGGTTCCACGACCGCCGGCTCCGGCTGCTGGAAGGTGATCATCGCCACCGGGCGACGGGCCGACTGCCGGGTCACCGGCGCGGGGGCGGGCGCCTCGGCGCCGCTGGTCCACGTCGGGGCGACCGCCCGCGTGCGCCGCCGCGAGGTGCGCTCCGCCCGCGGGGGCTCGGGCGCACCGACCGCCTCGGGACCGGGGGCGGTCTCCGTTCCGGCGACCGCCTCGGGACCGGCCGCGGGGGTGGCTCCGGTGGTTCCGGCTCCCGTCACAGCCGCTGTTTCCGCCACTGTCGCGGCAATCACGGGCTCCGGCGAGGACGCGACCGCCGGCTGAGCCCCGGGCGCGTCCGTCGCGGCGGCGCCAGTCCCGGCAGCGCTGGTCCCGGCGTCCACGTCGGGGGTGGCGTTCGCCGACAGTTCGTCGACCGGCTCCGCGAGCGGGTCGACGGTCTCGTCGATGGCCGGTTCGGGAGCCGGCGGGGTGGCCGCGTCGGCCGCCGAGTCCGGGGCTGCGGCGGTGGCCGGAGCGGAGGCGGCGGGAGTCTGCTCGGCCGCCGGCTCGACCTTCGTGGCCGCCCGACGAGCACGGGTGCGACGCGGCTTGGTCACGGCGGGGGCAGCCTCGCCCGACGCCGTAGTGTCAGCGAGCGCATCGGACGCGGTGACGTCGCCCTTCGCGACCTGCCCGGGCGAGCCGGGGACGTTGTCCGCTCCGGCCTCGGGCGCCGCGGTGGCGGACGACGTGGTCTCAGGTGTCCTGGTGTCGAGCGACGTCGTGTCGGGCGAGCCGGCGGCGGGCGACGTGGTGTCGGAGGGAGCGGGGGTGGCTGTGGTGTCGGGTACGGCCTCGCTGACCTCCCGGGAGGCCCGGCGCGGCCGGGTCGTCCTCGCCCGCCGGGCCGGCTTGGCCGGCGCGGCTTCGGGCGCCGGCTCGGCGCCGGCCTCGACCAGCGGTACCGCGGCGTCAGGCGCCGCGCCGTCGGACACGGGGAGAGTGCTGGACGCGGCACCGGCACCAGTGGCGGAATCGGCCGCGTCCACGGCGGTCTCGCCACCGGCCGCGGCGGCAGGCGGGCCTGCCTCCTCGGGTGGCGGCCCGGCCGGTCGGCCAGCCGCGCGGCGGCGCCGGGTGGGGCGTTGCGGAGCGGTCTCGGCGGTCACGCTCTCAGGGGCCGCAGATTCAGCGACAGCTGTCGCGGGAGTCACCGACTCGGGAGCCGCCGCCGCAGGGGCCGCGGTATCGGCAAGGGTGTTGTCGGAGGGCACGGTCTCGGAGGGCGTTACCTCGGAGCGCGTGGCCTGGTCCTCGATGATCTGATCTTCGGGCACGGGTTATGAAGCCTCTCGGGCTCCCGGGCGCGCTGTGTCAGCAGTCGCGGCCGCGCAGAAGCCACTGTCTCGGTCCGACGGTTGTGCCGCCGGCAATCCTGCGACGCCCTGCATCACGCTTCGAGTTGACCCACCAGCCGGGCAGCCTCGTCGCGGTCCGGTACCAGCGGGTCCGCCAGCGTTCCGTCCTCGCGCAACCGGCCCTGTTCGAGTCGTGTTGGCTCGGGCGGCACCGGGACGCTGAGGACGGCGACCGCGGAAAGGGCGGTCAGCACGTCGTCGGGTCGAACGGCGGGCGTCGTGTGCCGTACGACCACGTCCAGTATCGCACAGGTGTCGTTCTCTGCACGGCAAACGGCCCAGACCACGGCCTCGCGCACGTCCACGCGGCGCCGTCCGTCCTTGGTGGCCCGCTCGACCGTGAGTGACTCCCGACCCAGCAGCTCGGCGACGGCGACGTCCAGATCGGCGATCGCGGCGCCGGGCATCCGCAGCCGCCACCGGGACGCGTCGATCCGGTCCGGCAGCGGCGGGCTGTCCGCCGCGACGCAGTGCAGGACGTCCAGCCCGGGCGGGAGCGCCGCGTCGAGTTCCGCGCGTACCTGCTCAGGCTCCATCGGGGCCGACAGCGCGACCTCGAAGTACTCGGCCTCGCTTGCGGCGCCGGTGGGTGCCGCGCCGACCCACGACACCCGGGGATGGGGGCTGAACCCGGCCGAGAACGCGACCGGTATCCGGGCGCGACGCAGGCCGCGTTCAAAGGTCCTGGCTATGTCGCGGTGCGACAGGAAGCGCAGCCGCCCCCGCTTGGCGAACCGGACCCGCACCCTGGCCACGACCGGCGGGGGCGGCGGGCCCTCAGGTCGACGAGGCACTGACCCGCGCCAGGTCGGACGGAACAGGGGACGACCCGGCAGGGCCCGGTTCAGCCGATGCAGCCGACGCATCGGTACGACCCACCGGGATCACCGGGATCAGTGTGCGCCCGGTGGGGCCGATCTGGTTCTCGGTTCCCATCGTCGGGCACACCCCACAGTCGTAGCAGGGGGTCCAGCGGCAGTCGTCCAGCTCGGTCGCGCGCAGGGCGTCCTGCCAGTCGGCCCACAGCCAGTCACGGTCGAGGCCGGCGTCGAGATGATCCCACGGCAGGATCTCGCGCTCGTCGCGCTCGCGGGTCGTGAACCAGTCCAGCGAGACGCCGAGCCCGGTGAGCTCCGCCTCGCACGCGGCCTCCCAGCGGGCGAACGAGAAGTACTCGCTCCAGCCGTCGAAGCGGCCACCGTCGCGCCAGACCCGCTCGATCACCCGGCCGACCCGGCGGTCACCGCGTGCGAGCAGCCCCTCGATGATGCCCGGACGCCCGTCGTGGTAGCGGAAGCCGACCGCCCGGCCGACCTCACGGTCGGCGCGCACGGTGTCACGCAGCAGCTTGAGGCGCTGGTCGGTCACCTCATGGGATGCCTGCCCCGCCCACTGGAACGGCGTGTGCGACTTGGGGACGAACCCGCCGATCGAGACGGTGCACCGGATGTCGCGGTGGCCGCTGGCCCGCCGGCCCGCCCGGATGACCTCGCGGGCGAGATCGGCGATCTCCAGGACGTCCTGGTCCGTCTCGGTGGGCAGGCCGCACATGAAGTAGAGCTTCACCTGCCGCCAGCCGTTCGCGTAGGCCGTGCTGACCGTGCGGACCAGGTCCTCCGCGCTGACCGTCTTGTTGATGACCCTGCGAAGCCGCTCCGAGCCGCCCTCGGGGGCGAAGGTGAGCCCACTGCGGCGGCCGTTGCGGGAGAACTCGTTGGCGAGGGTGACGTTGAAGGCGTCCACCCGGGTGGAGGGCAGGCTCAGCGCCGTGTTGGTGCCCTCGTAGCGGTCGGCCAGGCCCTTGGCGATCTCGCCTATCTCGCTGTGGTCCGCGCTCGACAGCGACAGCAGGCCCACCTCGGAGAAACCCGAGGCCGCGAGCCCGGCGTCGACCATCTCGCCGACGGTGGTGATGCTGCGCTCCCGCACCGGACGGGTGATCATCCCGGCCTGGCAGAACCGGCAGCCGCGGGTGCAGCCGCGGAAGATCTCCACGCTCAGCCGCTCGTGCACCGTCTCGGCCAGCGGTACGAGCGGGGTCTTCGGGTACGGCCAGGAGTCGAGGTCGGTCAGGGTGTGCTTGGCGGGCCGCTCCGGGACGTCGTCCCGGTTGCGGGTGACCGCCGCGATCCGCCCGTCCGGCCGGTAACTGACGTCGTAGAACTCCGGGACGTAGACCAGCTTGCGGCGGGCGAGACGGTGCAGCAGCTCCGTGCGCCCACCGGGCGCGCCGGCGGCCTTCCAGGCCCGGGTGATGTCGGTGATCAGCAGGACGGCCTGCTCGCCGTCCCCGAGGACGACGGCGTCGACGAAGTCCGCGATCGGCTCGGGGTTGAAGGCCGCGTGCCCGCCGGCGATGACGACCGGCCAGGTCAGGCCGTCACCCGGGGCGGCACGGTCCGCGGTGCGCAGCGGGATGCCGGCGAGATCCAGGGCCGAGAGCAGGTTCGTGTAGCCGAGCTCGGTGGAGAAGCTGACCCCGAAGAGGTCGAAATCCCCGACCGGGCGATGGCCGTCCACAGTGAACTGCGGTATTCGGTGCTCACGCATCAGGGCCTCGAGATCCGGCCAGACCGAGTACGTGCGCTCCGCGAGGACGTCCGGCTGCTCGTTGAGGATCTCGTAGAGGATCTGGACGCCCTGGTTCGGCAGCCCGACCTCGTAGGCGTCGGGGTACATCAGACACCAGTGGACCGCGGCGTCGCCCCAGGGTTTGACGACCGCGTTCCCCTCGCCGCCGACGTACTGGACGGGCTTCCGGACCCGTGGGAGCAGCGGCTCCAGGAGGGGAAACAGCGACTGTCCGGACATGCCCGCGAGCCTACGGCACCGGAGGGTGGCCGACCGCCTCAGCCCTCAGAGCGCGTAGGGGTCCGAGCGCGAGCGCAGGCGGACGTTCTGCAACAGCCCGACCGCGATCATGTTCGCGAACATCGAGGAACCGCCGTATGACAGGAACGTCAATGGGAGGCCGGTCACCGGCATCACACCGAGACACATGCCGATGTTGACGAAGATCTGGAAGGTGAACCAACAGACCACGCCGGTGGCGATGAGCGCCCCGAAGGAGTCCTGCGAGTGGAAGCCGATCGTCAGCGCCCGCCAGAGCACCACGCCGAGCAGGACGATCACACCGCCGGCCCCCAGATAGCCGAGCTCCTCGCCGGCGACGCTGAACACGAAGTCGGTCTGCTGCTCGGGCACGAACTGGCCCTGGGTCTGCTGGCCCTCGAACAGACCACGACCGGTGATGCCGCCGTTCGCGATCGCGGTCATCGCCTGGTCGACGTTGTATCCGGTGGACGACGACGCCTTGTTCTCGGAGACGAACGAGGTGAGGCGTGCCTCCTGGTAGGGCTTGAGCAGGTGGAACTGCAGGATCGCCCCGCCGAAGAGGACCCCGCACAGGATCAGGCCGAGCACCCAGCGCCGCGGCGCGCCGCTCACCGCCAGCATGCCGAGGGTGACGAACACCAGCACCATGACCGTGCCGAAGTCGGGCTGCAGCATGATCAGGGCCATCGGCACGACGGCGAGCCCGAGCACGAGCAGCACGTCGCCGTGGCCCGGCGCGCCGCGCCGGATGCCGGTGTGCCGGTCCTCGTGTTTCTCCCCGAGGATCATCGCCGCCCCGACGACGAGCGCGACCTTGGCGAACTCCGACGGCTGGAGCTGGAAGCCGGCCGGGAGCACGATCCACGAGTGGGCGCCGTTGACGGTGGTGCCGACCAGGAGGACGGCGATGAGACCGACCAGCGAGCCGAGATAGACGAAGGGCGCGTACGCCCGCAGGATCCGGTAGTCGACCAGGGTCGCGGCGGCCCCGAGCAGCAGGCCGATCACCAGGTTCAGCAGGTGGCGCTTCAGGAAGGTCTGTGGGTCTCCCCCGGTCTCCTCCAGCCGCTGGCGGGTCGCCGACCAGACCAGCAGGGCACCGAGGAGCGCCAGCGCGATCACGCTGATCTGAAGCGGCCAGTCGAGCCGGCGCAGCGGCGAGTGCCGCCCGGACGCGCGGTCGCGCAGCTGCCCGATCCGCCCCCGGACCAGCACCGGGGAGGAGCGCAGCGCGGTAGGACCCGGGTCCTGCGTCATCGTTCCCCTCCCCGTCTGTGGGCGGCCCCGGCTATGCCGGCCGCACTGTGGGTGGACCGAACTGCCGAGTGGCCGTCCGTGGGATGTCCGGCCGGCTGTGGCCCTGGTCGCCGGCTGTGGACCCGGTGGCCGGCCGGATCGGCGCCGGCCGGCCTCGCACCGTCAGTCGTGCCCGGTTGGGCCGCGTGCCCGCGGCACCTGTTCGCCGGCCGCCGGCTCGCCGGTGCCGCCGGCACCCGGTTCCACCGGCGGCGCCGGGTGCCTGGCCTCCGCGAAAACAGCGGGCAGCACCGCACCGGGGACCGTCGTTCCCGCGGCTGCATCCCCCGGCACCGCGGCGGCGGCTGTCGTACCCGACGCACCCGCGCCCGGCGCCGCTGTTCCCGGCGCCTGGGGGCCCGGGGCGGTCGTACCGGGTGCGCCCGCGTCCGGCGCGGCCCCGGGCGCCGCAGCGAACGTGCCGTCGCGGCCCAGCTCGGGCAGCTCGGCCGGTGGCTTGCCCCCAGGCACCGCCCCGGGTCGGCCTACCCCGTAGAGCGCCTTGTAGATCTCCTTGGCGACCGGCGCGGCGTACTCGGCGCCGGTCCCCGCCTCCGGGATGCTCACCACGACCGCGAACTGCGGGTCGTTCGCCGGAGCGAACGACGCGAACCACGAGGTGTCGGCCTTGCCCTCGACCTCGGCCGTTCCGGTCTTGGCCGCCACCGGCACCATGTCGCTGGGCCAGTCGGCGAACACCCCGGCCGCCGTCCCGCCGCCCTCGGTCGTCACCCCGCGCAGGGAGTCCCGGATGTAGGCGAGGTTCTCCGGCGAGATGGGCAGCTTCCCGGTGACCGTCGGCTCGATCCTCTTCACCTCTCTGCCATCCGGCGAGACCGTGGCCTTGGCGAGGGTGGGCTTGTAGAGAGTCCCGCCGTTCGCGATGGCCGCGTAGGCGGTGGYGAGCTGCAGCGGGCTGGCGGAGAGGTACTGCCCCTGCCCAATGGAGAACTGCACGGCGGCACCGGCGTTGTAGAGGTAGCCGTCGACGCAGGCCTCGGCCGCGTATCTGCGGAAACGCTCTGCCTTCGTCGGGTCGGGCTCCTCCGGGTAGCCGTTCTGCGCCCGCCGGCAGTAGGAGTCCTTGAGCTCCTCCCAGATCTGCTTGGCCTCGGCACGGTCCACGACCGTGCCGGCGGTCTCGCCGGGAAGGTCGATGCCCGTGCGCCGGCCGAAGCCCAGTCCCTCCGCCATTCGGGCGAAGTACTCCTTCGGCTCCGGGTAGGGGCCGCGGCCGTTGCGCAGCCCGCCGTCGGCGACCCAGGCGTCGTAGGCGAACTTGTCGTAGATGACGTCGCAGGAGATCACCAGCGCCTGGTGCAGCGTGATGGGTCCCGCGGACGAGCCGTCGAAGTTGTGGAAAACCTGGTCGCCGACCTGGAGCGTCGGCGCGCAGTCGTATGTGTCGTCGCCGCTCGCGCCCAGGTGCTCCAGCGCGACCGCGGTGGAGACGACCTTGAACGTCGACGCCGGCGCGGACGAGCCCTGGTAGGCCCGCGAGAGCAGCGGGGTGCCGTTGGCCGGGTCGGACAGCGCGGCGTAGTCGTTCTGGGAGACGCCGCCGACGAACACCGACGGGTCGTAGGACGGCAGGCTGGCCAACGCGACGACGCCGCCGGTGCGCACGTCCAGCACCACCGCGGAGGCGGACCGCGCTCCCCCGCCGAGCGAGTTGAGCGTCGTGGCCAGCGCCTCCTCGGCCGCGCGCTGGACGTCCAGGTCGAGGTTGAGCACGAGGTGGTCGCCGCTGACCGGCGGGGTCGTCGACGCGGTGCCGGCGACCCGGCCGAACCGGTCGACCTCGAGGCGTTCCACCCCGTCCGCGCCGCGCAGCGCGTCGTCGTAGGTGTACTCCAGGCCGGAGACGCCGATCAGGCTGTTAAGGTGGTAGCCCTTCTCGTCGCCCTGCTTGTCGAGCTGGTCCTGGGAGACCGGGGCGAGGTAGCCGAGTTCGTGCGCGGCGAGCTGGCCGTTCGGGTACTCGCGGACGGCCTGCAGGTCCGCGGAGACACCCGGGAAGCGGTCCGGGTGCTCGATCACCGCGAGCGCCTGCGCCGGGGTGACGTCCTTCGCCACCGGCACCGGCTGGTAGGGCGAGCCGTTCCAGCACGGCGCCCGCACCGTGGCCGAGCAGAAGCGGACCCGCTGCTCGAGCTCGGCCAGCGGCGCCCCGATGACGGAGGCCAGCCGGTCGAGGACGGCCTTGCCCTTGTCCGCCTGGCGGTCGATGGTCGACCGGTTGACCGAGATGACCAGCGAGGTGCGGTTGCGCACCAGGGGCTGACCCTCGTCGTCGACGATCATGCCCCGGGTGGCGGGGGTGACCACCTCGCGGACCCGGTTGGTCTCCGCGACCTGGCGGTAGCGCTCGCCGTCGAGGATCTGTAGCACCCACAGCCGGGCGCCGAGCGTCACCAGCAGGGAGAGCACGAGGACCCGCAGGATCAGCAGCCGGATGCGCATCCGGTCGGTCACACCCGCCTCCGATCCCCGTGCAGGCGGCGGGAGGCCGCCGCCGCGAGCGGGAACAGGAACGGCGTGACGAGCAGGGCGTAGAGCCCGGCGGCGATCGCGCGCACGATGGCCTGGCCACCGGTGAGGGCCGCGTCGCCCAGGATCGACGTCGTCGCCGCGTGGCCCAGGGTGCCCAGCGCCGCCGCGGCGCCGACCGCGGCGAGCGGCACGACGATCGAGCGCTCCGCCGCGTTCATCACCAGGCCGACGAGATACCCGACCAGGCACAGGACAAGCGCGGTCTGCCCGATCACATGCGTGGACAACAGGTCGGCCACGAGCCCCACGGCGAAGCCCAGGACCGCGCCGAGCATCGGCCCCTCGATCAACGCGATGATCGCGAGCAGGACGAGGACCAGATCGGGCCGGCCGAGCGGCGCACCGAGCCGCGCCACGACCGAGACCTGCAGGACGACCGCGACCAGCAGCACCACCACCGCGGCCACGAACGTGCGCGGATGCAGGCTCTCCTCGGAGGTTCCGGTATCCCACACGGCCGACCTCAGCCCGCACCCGCGGCCGCGGGGACGCCCGCACCGCCCTGCGCCTGACCACCCTGAGGCTGCCCGGCTTGAGGCTGCCCGGCCTGGGGCTGCCCGGCCGGCTGCTGGGCGCCGTCGGGCTGGGCGGGCGCGGACGGCTGGCCGGCCGGCGGCTGCGCGGCGTCGGGCGCGGGCGCCGGGCGGGGCGGGAGGACCCGGTCACCCGGGTCCGCCGGTGGGCCGCCGATCACGACGCCGACCATGTCGAGCGTGCCGACGGAGACGAAGGGACGGACCTCCGCGGTGCGCGAGAGCCCGCCGACGTCCACCACCTTGGTCACCTCACCGATCGGTACGCCCGCCACATAGTCAAGACTACCGAACGTCACCAAACGGTCACCCTTTTTAACCTGGTACGAGGCGTCATAAAGAGTGAAGGTCAGCGAGCTCGGTCCCTGCCCGCCGGCCACCGCGCCGAGCAGCTGGGTCGTCTCCAGCCGGGCGCCGATCCGGCTGGTCGGGTCGCAGAGCAGTTTGATCACGGCGGTGCTGTCGGTCACCGAGGCGACCGTCCCGACCAGGCCCGACGCGTTCACGACCACCTTGTCGACGGCGAGGCCATCCCGGCGGCCGGCGTTGATCGTCACCGTCCAGTCCATCCCGGTGACGTCGCCGACCGCGATGACCCGGGCCGGGACGATCGTGTACTGGCCCTTGTCCGCGAGCAGGCGCAGGTCGGACAGATCCCCCGCCAGCCGGTCGATCTCGGCCCCGTCGGCGATCTGGCGCCGCAGCGCGGCGTTCTCCTCACCGAGCCGGTCGGCACGGTCGTGGTAGCGGTTCGGGTGGGTCAGCGAGGAGACGGTGCGCCCCACCGGGCGGGTCACCGTCGTGACCGCGTTCTCCACGCCGCCGACCGCCGAGTGCAGCACCCCGCGCACCCCGGTCGCGGAGTCACCCGTCCGGTAGTCGAGCGTGATCAGCGTGAAGGCGAGGACGAGCAGCGCGGCGATGACGAGGCGGGAGCGCCTGGTGTCACGTCCCACGTCGGTCCTCCGTCACCGGTGCCGTCCTCCTGCCGTGTGGTCCGGATGGCTGCCGGCCCACGGTTGCCGCAAGGTTCCGGTGATGTTTCTACCGGGGCCGCGACAAGCCCTCGAGCCGGGGCCGGCCGGCCGCCCGGCCGCCGAAACGGCCGGGCAAGCCTTGGCCGGCGCTGTCACAACACCCTCGACCGGCGCCGCCACGACACGCCGCGCCCGCGACCGTCGATCTTCCTGGTCGGACGAGCGGCGGGCCGGCTGGGTTCCCGGCCCCGGGCCGCGGTCAGCGTTTCGGTTCGGAGATCAGGACCTGCTGGAGCGCCTCGAACTCCTCGACGCACTTGCCCGAGCCCATCGCCACCGAGTGCAGCGGGTTCTCGGCGATGTGGATCGGCATCCCGGTCTCGTGGCGCAGGCGCTCGTCGAGCCCGCGCAGCAGCGCCCCACCACCGGTCAGCACGATCCCGCGGTCCATGATGTCGCCGGAGAGCTCCGGAGGGCATCTGTCGAGGGTGACCTTCACGGCGTCGATCACCGCGTTCACCGGCTCCTCGATGGCCTTGCGGATCTCCTCGGCGGTCACCACGATCGTCTTGGGCAGGCCCGTGACGAGGTCACGGCCGCGGATCTCCGCGCTCGGCTCGTCCGGGATCTTGTGCGCCGAGCCGATGGCCATCTTGATCTCCTCGGCGGTCCGCTCGCCGAGCATCAGCGAGTACTCCTTCTTGACGTAGGAGATGATCGCCGTGTCGAGCTCGTCACCGGCCGTGCGGATCGACTGGCTGGTGACGATCCCACCGAGGGAGATGACCGCCACCTCGGTCRTGCCGCCGCCGATGTCGACGACCATGTTCCCGGTCGGCTCGTGGACGGGCAGGCCGGCACCGATCGCCGCCGCCATCGGTTCCTCGATGATGTAGACCTTGCGGGCCCCGGCCTGGTAGCCGGCGTCCTTGACGGCCCGCTGCTCCACCCCGGTGATACCGGACGGCACGCACACCACCAGCCGCGGCTTGGCGAAGTGCCGGCGGCGGTGCACCTTCTGGATGAAGTAGCGCAGCATCCGCTCGGTGGTCTCGAAGTCGGCGATCACGCCGTCCTTCAGCGGGCGGACGGCCACCACGTTGCCCGGGGTGCGCCCGATCATCCGCTTGGCGTCGGTGCCGACGGCGAGGATGCCCGAGGTGGTCGTATTGATCGCCACCACACTGGGCTCGTTGAGGACGATCCCCCTGCCGCGGACGTAGACGAGCGTGTTGGCGGTACCAAGGTCGACGGCCATGTCACGACCGAGGAATGACAGCGAACTGGACATCGTCGGGTGCCGGCCTTCCCGGGGGGCGCGAGGTGGGACGGGTCCGGGCGGCGCACGCGGGCGTCACCGACCGGCCCGTCTCCGACCAACGCGCGAAACGCGTACAGAGTTCGTCGAGCGGGCGGGACGGCCCGGATGCGCCGCGCGAGAACACGGTCACGGCGACCGCCTGAAAGGTCGTTCGCCGCAGCCCGCCGGACACGTTCCGGGCAGTTGAAAGCGTAGACCGCCCCCGGTGGGGTCGCCGCGCCGACCGGGAAGCGTGTCACCCCGCGCGTAGCGGGGCGTGCACGGCACGCCGGTCGGCGCCAGGCCATCCGGGACGGTTGCCGAGCGGGCGGCGCAGCGCCACCGATCGGGCGCCGGGCTCCGAGCGCAACCGCCCCGGATCGGTGACGAAACGCCCGCCGGGACGGCTCGCCCGGCCAGCGGCCCCACGGGGGTGCCACCGCGACGGGGCGCCGCGCGGCCGGCGGTTCACCCGCAACGGTGCCGCCGGCCACCCTCGGACGGGCCGGCCGGAGCCGGGTGGGTCAGCTCAGGCCGGGGAAGAAGAGGTCGATCTCGCGCTTGGCCGACTCGGGCGAGTCCGAACCGTGGATGAGGTTCTGGCCGATCTCGAGCGCGAAGTCACCGCGCAGCGACCCGGGAGCCGCCTTCACCGGGTCGGTGGCGCCGATCAGGCCACGCAGCGCCTCGACCGCGCGGGGCCCCTCGACCACCAGCGCGACGAGCGGGCCGGAGGTGATGAACTCCACCAGCTCGCCGAAGAACGGCTTGCTGGCGTGCTCGCCGTAGTGGGTCTCGGCGACCGAGCGCTCAAGCGTGCGCAGCTCGAGTGCGACGATCTTCAGCCCCTTACGCTCGATGCGGCCGACGACCTCACCGACGAGGCCGCGGCTGACGCCATCGGGCTTGACCAGGATGAGGGTGCGCTCGGCGGACACGGGACTCCTTCGGAATCGTTTCGTCATCTTCGACGTGGTAGGGGCGCCCGGACCGCGTCTACGCGACACCGGTTGGCCCCTGGCAAACCTACAGGGTCGGCGTTCACCACCGGTCCGCGCAGTCCCCCGGACCACCCGTCAGAGCACCGCGCGGGCAACACCGGGATCACCAGGCACATCAGATCATCGCCGGCCGACGGACGGTCAGCGACGAAGCAGGTGCCGCGCCTCACCCACGGTCACCAGCGAGCCGGTGACCAGCACACCCGTGCCGCCCAGCTCGCCCTCCTCCTCCGCGAGCCGCACCGCGGCCTCGAGGGCGTCGTCCAGCCGTGGCGCCACCTCGACCCGGTCGGCATCGAAGACGTCCACCGCGATCGCGGCCAGGTCGTCCGCGCCCATCGCCCGCGGTGACGTGCTCTGGGTCACGACGACACTGCTGAGCACCGGTTCCAGGGCGGCGAGGATGCCCTCGGCGTCCTTGTCTCCGAGCACACCGACGACCCCGACAAGATTGTCGAAGCCGAAGGCCTCGTCGACCGCGGCCGCGAGGGCCTGCGCGCCGGCGACGTTGTGCGCGCCGTCCAGGACGATGGTCGGCGAGCGCCGCACGACCTCCAGCCGGCCGGGCGAGTCGGCCTGGGCGAACCCGGCGAGGACGGCGTCGGCGTCCAGCTGGCCCTGCCCGCCGCCGAGGAACGCCTCGACGGCCGCCAGCGCGACGGCCGCGTTGTGCGCCTGGTGGATGCCGTGCAGCGGCAGGAAGACCTCCTCGTACGTCCCGCCCAGACCGCGCAGGGTCAACACCTGGCCGCCCACCGCCACCCGCCGGCCGACGACGCCGAACTCCAGGCCCTCCCGCGCGACGGTGGCGCCGACCTCGGCGCTGCGCCGCAGCAGGACCTCGGCGGCGGGCAGCGACTGCTGCGCCAGCACCACCAGGGCGTCCGGCCGGATGATCCCCGCCTTCTCCGCCGCCACCGCCTCCACGGTGTCACCCAGCTCCGGATGATCGAGGGAGACCGGCGTGATCACCGCGACGCCCGCGTCGACCACGTTCGTCGCGTCCCAGGTGCCGCCCATGCCGACCTCGACGACCCCGGCGTCCACGGGCGAGTCGGAGAAGGCGGAGAACGCCATCGCGGTGAGCAGCTCGAAGAACGTGACCCGCTCGGGATGGCGGCTGTCGACGAGCTCCGCGTAGGGGATCACGTCGTCGTAGGCCCTGGCGAACACCTCAGCGTCGGCGGGCACGCCGTTGATGCTGATCCGCTCCGTGACGCTTTCCATGTGCGGGGAGGTGTACCGGCCCGGCCTCAGTCCGAAGCCCCGAAGCAGCGCGTCGATCATCCGCGCCGTGGACGTCTTGCCGTTCGTCCCGGTGATGTGGATGGACGGGAAGGACCGCTCCGGGTGCCCCAGCAGGTCGACGAGATCCCGCATCCGGTCCAGGTCCGGGTGCATCCGGTGCGGGAACCGCCCGGCCAGTGCCTTCTCCACCCGGGCGAGCTCGGCCGCGTCGTCCGGCGTGCGCCCCGTGCGTGCGTCTGTCACGGAGCCGAGGTTATGGCATCGGGACGCCCGTTCCGAGGCCGCGGCCGGCACGGGCACCTCGCCGTCGCCGAGGCCACGGCGACCAGTGCCGGGGCGGCCGGCCGCGATCTCGTCAGGCGGACTTCTCCTGGCGCGGGCCGCGCTTCGACGCGGCGACGTCGCGTGGCACCAGGGTCGGGTTGACGTGCTCGAGCACGACCTCCCGGGTGATCACCGCGCGGGCGACGTCCTTACGGCTCGGGATGTCGTACATCACCGAGAGCAGGACCTCTTCCATGATCGCGCGCAGGCCGCGGGCGCCCGTCCCGCGCAGGATGGCCTGGTCCGCGATGGCCTCGAGTGCGTCGGTGGTGAAGTCGAGGTCGACGCCGTCCAGCTCGAACAGCCGCTTGTACTGGCGGACGAGCGCGTTCTTCGGCTCGGTGAGGATCCGGATGAGCGCCTCGCGGTCGAGGTTGGAGACGCTGGTGATGATCGGCAGTCGGCCGATGAACTCCGGGATCATTCCGTACTTGAGGAGGTCCTCCGGCATGATGTCGCCGAAGACGTTCGAGGCGTCCGGGTCGTCCTTGCCGTGCAGCACCGCGCGGAACCCCAGCGACTTCTTGCCGATGCGCGACTCGATGATGCGGTCCAGACCGGCGAAAGCCCCACCGACGATGAACAGGACGTTCGTCGTGTCGATCTGAATGAACTCCTGGTGCGGGTGCTTGCGGCCGCCCTGCGGCGGGACGCTCGCCGTCGTTCCCTCGAGAATCTTCAGCAGCGCCTGCTGCACGCCCTCGCCGGAGACGTCCCGGGTGATGCTGGGGTTCTCCGACTTCCGGGCGATCTTGTCGACCTCATCGATGTAGATGATGCCGGTTTCGGCCTTCTTGACATCGTAGTCGGCGGCCTGGATGAGTTTGAGAAGAATGTTCTCGACATCCTCGCCGACATACCCGGCCTCGGTGAGCGCGGTCGCGTCGGCGATGGCGAACGGGACGTTCAGCATCCGGGCCAGCGTCTGCGCCAGCAGGGTCTTGCCGCACCCCGTGGGGCCCAGCAGCAGGATGTTGCTCTTCGCGAGCTCCACCTCGCCCTTGCCGGCGTCACCGCCGGAGGCACCGCCCGCCTGCACCCGCTTGTAATGGTTGTAGACGGCCACCGACAGCGTCTTCTTCGCCGCCTCCTGACCGACCACGTACCCGTCGAGGAACTCGTAGATCTCCCGGGGCTTCGGGAGCTCCTCCCACTTGAGCTCCGAGGACTCGGAGAGCTCCTCCTCGATGATCTCGTTGCAGAGATCGATGCACTCATCGCAGATGTAGACGCCGGGGCCGGCGATGAGCTTCTTCACCTGCTTCTGAGACTTACCGCAGAAGGAGCACTTGAGCAGGTCACCGCCATCACCGATGCGTGCCACCGAGGACTCAGTCCCTTCGTCCAGACGATGGTGTCGCCTGCGTGTCGGGGGCGGTGGGCACCGCCCGGTCGTCGCGTGTCTGCCTGTATCCGTCCCCGTGGGGACGGTACCCCGCGGGGGCGTCCGGTGAGAGCCCAATCGCTGGGCTCATACCGGTCAGCCTACGGTCATCGGACCCGTCCCCGCTCGTCCAGACGGCCCGTTCGGCACCACCGCCCGATCGGGCGTCCGGAAGGGGACGGGAGGATGCCAACCCGTCGCACCCGGCCCGCCACCGACGAGCCTCTCGCGTACCGCGCCACCACAGGGCCGCCGGGCCCGCGGCCCGGGTCCGACGGAGGAAGCGGCGCCCCGGAGGCGCCCACCGAGGGCGGCCCGGTGAGCCCCGCCGTGCCCGGGCCCGGCGGGGCCGACTCGGCGCCGGCTCAGCGCGCCGAGGCGAGCCGCGAGGACTTCCGGGTCTTGATCACTTCATCGATGATGCCGTAGTCCTTGGCCTCGTCAGCGCTGAAGATCTTGTCGCGCTCGATGTCCTTGCGGACGGCCTCCTCGGTGCGCCCCGTGTGCTCGGCGAGCATGTGCTCCAGCAGCGACCGCATGCGCAGGATCTCGCGCGCCTGGATCTCGATGTCGCTGGACTGGCCCTCGCCCTGCGCCGACGGCTGGTGGATGAGGATGCGGCTGTTCTGCAGCGCGAACCGCTTGCCGGGGGTACCGGCCGCGAGCAGCACCGCCGCCGCGGACGCCGCCTGGCCCATGCAGATCGTCTGGATGTCGGGACGCACGAACTGCATGGTGTCGTAGATCGCGGTCAGCGACGTGAACGACCCACCGGGCGAGTTGATGTAGATCGAGATGTCGCGGTCCGGGTCCTCGGACTCGAGGAACAGCAGCTGCGCCATCACGTCGTTCGCCGACGTGTCATCGATCGGCGCGCCGAGGAAGACGATGCGCTCCTTCAGCAGCTTCGAGTACGGGTCCATCCCGTACTCACCGCGGGACGTCTTCTCGATGATGTTGGGGAGGACGTACCGGCTCTGCGTTCCGTAGTAGCCCTGTGGTCCGTGCATGGTGACTGCCTCCGAGGAGAGCGGGTGACGAGGGTCGGGACGGCTCGCTRCCGCGGCGGGCGTCAGCTCACCGGTCCTTCGCTGGGGACCTGGCGGGCCCGCTGGACGACGTGGTCGACGAAGCCGTAGTCCTTCGCCTCGTCCGCGGTGAACCAGCGGTCGCGGTCGGAGTCCCGCTCGATCTGCTCGACGGGCTGACCGGTGTGGAACGCGATGCGCTCCTGCATCATCCGCTTGGTGTAGAGCATCTGCTCCGCCTGGATCGCGATGTCGGACGCCGTTCCGCCGATGCCGCCGGAGGGCTGGTGCATCATGATCCGCGCGTGCGGCAGCGAGTAACGCTTGCCCGGCGCGCCCGCGCAGAGCAGGAACTGGCCCATCGACGCGGCGAGCCCCAGCGAAACCGTGGCGACGTCATTCTCGACGTACTGCATGGTGTCGTAGATCGCCATRCCGGCGCTGACCGAGCCGCCGGGCGAGTTGATGTAGAGGAAGATGTCCCGCTCGGGGTCCTCGGCGTTCAGCAGCAGGAGCTGCGCGCAGATCGCGTTGGCGATCGAGTCCTCCACCACCGAACCGAGGAAGATGATCCGCTCACGGAGGAGACGGTTGAAGACCTGCTCGTCGAAGCCGGGGCCATTCTGTCCCGGCGAGCGGAGACTCGGGCCCGGGACAGCCAGGCCAGGGGCGGCGATGTCACTCACGGTCGGATCCTCGGCTTCCTTCGGCGGCGTCTGATTGACCGGCTCGACACTATCTGTGACACGAGCCGGTTCCGGTGCTTCTCCTTCGATGTTCGCGCTCGGCGTGAGGCCGAGCCAGTCCGGCATCGATGTGCGTCGAGGGCCCGTGACCAGCCGCCGGCCCGGCCGCGCACCCGTCGTCACCGTGCCGGGCGACAGCGTGCCTCTCGGTGTCCATGCGTGGCACCGGACACGCCGACGGCCTCCGAAACTCGCGTTCCGGAGGCCGTCGGTCGAATCCACCCGCTGTGCCACGCACCGTGCCCCACGGCCGCCGCCCGGCGCCCGTGGCGCAGGGCGGCGTCGTCACAGGGGCGGCCGCTGCTCGGCGGTCGTTACCTGGAGGTCGCTACCTGGCAGTCGTTACCTGGCAGTCGTTACTTGGTCTCGGACGCGGGCGGCTCGGAGTCGCCCTCGCCGTCCGCGTCCGTAGCGGTGGCGGTGGCCTCGTCGCCGGCCGCGGCGGTGACCTCCGCCGAGGGAGCCGCCGCCGGGACCTCAAGCTCCTCGGCGTCCAGCTCGTCCGAGATGTCCCGGACGTCGTCCTCGGCCTCGCCCGACGGACGGCGCGGCAGGTTCAACTCCACCGCGTTACCCTCAGTGTCGACGACCTTCGCGTTCTCCAGCAGCAGGAACAGCGCCTTCGTGCGGAGGACATCCGCCATCAGGGCGGTCAGCCCCTCGCCCTGCGCGAGCTGCTGGGCGTACTGGTCAGGCTGCACACCGGCCCGCTGCGCGCGCATCAGGATCTGCTCCATCAGCTCACCCTGGTCAAGGCCGATCGACTCGGCGTCGATCACCGCGTCCAGGATGAACTGCGAGCGGATCGCCTTACCCGCCGAGCTGCGGACCTCGGCGTCGAACTCCTCCGCCGACTGGCCCAGCGTCTCCAGGTAGGTCGCCCGGTCCGTACCTATGTGCTCCAGCTCGTGCCCGAGGCGGTGCTCACGGGCCTCCAGCTCGCCGGCCAGCACCGAATCCGGCACCGGAACCTCGACCAGTTCGATCAGCTTGTCGAGCATCTTGTCGCGGGCCTCGCCCAGCTGCTCGACCTTCCGGTTCGACTCAAGCCTGGTCCGGACGTCGGCGCGCAGCTCCTCCAGCGTGTCGAACTCGCTGGCCGTCGTCGCGAAGTCGTCGTCGAGCTCCGGGAGCTCCTTCTCCTTCACGCCCCGCACCACAGCGGTGACCTGCGCCGTGCGGCCCGCGTACTCACCGGCGAGCAGCTCGGTGTCGAACGTGCGCTCATCGCCGTCCGACGCGCCGGTGATGGCCTCGTCGATCCCGTCGATCAGGTTCCCGCTGCCGACCTCGTACGACATGCCGGTCGCGGTCGCGTCCTCGATCGCCTCACCGTCGACCGACGCCGACAGGTCCAGCGAGACGAAGTCGCCCTCCTGGACCGGGCGCTCGACCGGCTTCAACACGGCGAACCGGTCACGCAGGTTCGTCAGATGCTCCTCGACCTGCTCATCGGTMACCGTCGCCGGCTCGACGACGAGCTCCAGCTCGCCGAACTCCGGCAGGGTCACCTCCGGGCGCACATCCATCTCGGCCGTGAAGACCAGCTGCACGCCATCGGCGAACTCGGTGATGTCCACCTCAGGCCGCGACAGGACGTCCACCTCTTCGGCCTGGACGGCCTCCGAGTAAAGGCGCGGCAGCGCCTCCTGGATCGCCTCGTCGAGGATCACACCGCGCCCCAGGCGCTGGTCCAGAATCCGCGGCGGGACCTTGCCCGGGCGGAATCCGGAGACGCGCACCTGGCGCGCCAGCTTGCGGTAGGTGGCATCGACGGACGGCTTGAGCTCGTCGAAGGGCACCTCGACGGTGAGCTTGACCCGGGTCGGGCTGAGGGTCTCCTTGGTGGCCTTCACGGCGCGGCGGTCTCCTGGTACGACGTTGGACGGGGTGACGCGCCGAGGGTATCGGTCGGGGCGGGGAGACTCGAACTCCCGATCTCCTGCACCCAAAGCAGGCGCGCTGGCCACTACGCTACGCCCCGAGGCGTTGCCCCCACATCCTACGGGGTAAGCTTCCCTCCATCACCTACGCGGGTGTAGCTCAATGGCAGAGCCCCAGCCTTCCAAGCTGGCCATGCCGGTTCGATCCCGGTCACCCGCTCGTCGATGGGTTTGCTGTGCCCAGGGAACCTGGGCCTGGTCGACTCGCCATGTCTGCCGGGGGGCGGTGCCCCCCGTGGCCCCCTCGGCGGGTGGGGTTCTGGGGGCGGCCTGCGGCCTGCGGTGGCAGCCCCGACATCGGGCTGCGCCCCCCAACCACCGGCTCCCGAGGGCAGCCCACAGCCTGCGGTGACAGCCCCGACACCGGGCTGCGCCCCCCAACCACCGGCTCCCGAGGGCAGCCCACAGCCTGCGGCGGCAACCCCGACACCACGCGGCATCCCGGACACAGGTCCCGAGAGGTACCTGCGACAGCATCCCCGGCGCTATGCCACTCCCCCCGACCACCAGGGCGACTCCACCCCTGACACCTTCCCCGGCACCCTTACCAGCCCCAGCATTGATGCGTGGCGGGTGAGTGAGTCCATGGACTCACTCACCCGCCACAGTTGTTTTCTAGCGACCAGATTGTGGTGGCTTGGGGTCCACGGTGGCGGCCCTGGCGCTGGGCAAAGTGCTATCAATCCCCGGCAGGAGCCCGGGCGGTAGGCCTCCGCCCGGGCTCCTGCCGGGCAACGTCGACGGGGCGCAGCGCCGACCCCGACCGGTGCGGACCACAGCCCACCACCTGCGGCGATGGGGCCCGGCGGCAGGCACGCCACCGACCACGGGTCGGGAGGAGCGGCCGAGGTCAGCAGGCGCGCGGGGTCGGTAGGCCTGCGCCGCGCGGCAACGCGGTGCCGGTCGCGGTTCGGGTGACGACCGGCAGCCGGCCGGAGGGTGGCACCGCGCCGGCCAGCACCGCCGCCAGCGCCTTCATCGACGCTGGGTCGCGTGAATAGCTCGCCAGCCACGCCCCTGCGGCCACCGGCGGACGGTAGGGCGTCCCGGTCGACACGACCACGGTCCGCCGATCGGTGACGGGCGGCGGCGAGTTCCCGACCAGCACCACCCGGACCACAGCCGTACCCGCTCCCGAGGCGCCCGCTGCGGGCGGCGCTGGCGGGCGGCCGGAGCCCTGGGCGGCCAACCGGGCGCCGATCCCCCGGGCACCCAGGGCGTCCACGAGCATCTTCGCGGCGCCTGACGGCCCGGAGACCTCCACCGCCGGCTGCCTCCCGCCCGCACCTGCGCCGGCGGTGCCGCGGCTGAGCGGGAGCAGGTCACACGTCGGCTGGTCAAGGAGCGTGATCGCCCGCTCGGCAATCGCGGCTGCGGTGGCCGCCGCCTCCTCGGGGGTTCGGGCCGCGGCGGGCTCGGTGTGCGCCAGCCTCCACTTCATCCTCAGGATTCGACGTGCCGAGGCGTCGATCCGCTCCGGAACGATCGCCCCGGAGCGCACAGCGGAAACCACAGCATCAAGCGCCTGCGCCAGGTCCGGTGGCATCAGCAGCATGTCGACGCCGGCCTGGACGGCTCGCACCGCCGCGCCGCCGGGCGTGTTGTGCTCGGTGATCGCGGCCATGTTCAGCGCGTCGGTGACGATGACGCCGTCGAAGCCGAGCTCGTGGCGCAGCAGGCCGTCGACCACCGGCTTCGACAGCGTCGCCGGCGCGGCCGGGTCGAGCGCGGGGACGTTCAGATGACCGACCATGACCATCGGTACGCCCGCGGCGATCGCCGCCCGGAACGGCGGCAGGTCGAGCGCCGTCAGCGCCGCCCGGTCTCTGGTGATCGTCGGCAGGTCGGCGTGGCTGTCGACGGACGTCGCGCCGTGCCCGGGAAAGTGTTTCGCGGCCGCGGCCACCCCGACCTGCCGGTATCCCTCGACCGCCGCCGCGGTGAACCGCCCGACCGCCGCAGGGTCGTCGCCGAAGGAGCGCTCACCGATCACGGGGTTCGCCGGGTCGCTGTTGACGTCCGCGTCCGGGGCGAAGTCGACGTTGATGCCCAGGGCGCGCAGGTCCGCGCCGGTGATCTGCGCGGCGTCCCGCGCGTCGGTGGGACGTCCCGTCGCGCCCTGTGCCATCTGGCCGGGCAGCAGGGTCACGCCGTCCCGGACGCGCAGCACCGTTCCCTGCTCCTGGTCCGCGGCGATCAGCAGCGGGATGCTGGCCGCCGCGCTCAGGTCCGCGGACAGCGTCTTGACCTGGTTCGGGTTGACGATGTTGTCCGGGAGCGCCCCCGGGCCCGTCCCGCCGGCGTCGAAGTAGATCACGCCGCCCAGGCCCCGTTTCGCGACGGCTTCGGCGGCCGTGTCCACACCGGACGTCCGCCGGTTCGCGGTGACAACGGCCGGGCTCCGGTCGGCGCCCGCGGTACCGAAGACGTATCCCATCATCATCTGGCCTACGCGCTGCTCCAGCGACAGGCCGGCCAGCGTGGACTCGACCCAGCTGTTCTCCTCGGCCGAACCGGCGCCGGGGCCGCTCCCCGCGCCGCCCGGGTCGGCGGCCGACAGCTCGTCGGCGCCGGTTTCCGGGCCGTCAGCGGGGTGCTCCGCGGTGCCGCGCCCGGATTCCGCGCCCGCCGCGCCGCCGCCCGGGTCCCCCGCCCTGGCGGAGCCGCCTGCGGTGTCGCCGTCGGCGAGGCTGAGCCGGTCCGCCATCGAGCCGCCCGCGTCGGTGCCGCGGACCGCCCAGGCGAACGCCGTGACACCGGCCAGCGCCGCCAGGACGACCGCGAGCGCCACCCCGACGACCCGCACACGCCGCATTGACCATCCCCTCGTCCGCGAGTCGCCCGATCCGTCTCCTCGCACCGTCTGTGACCTCACCTGCCCGGACCGGACCGCTCGGAACCGGCCGGGAACCGAAACCAGCCGGCAACGGGAGCGAACCGTACACACCATCCTGGATCGCCAAGCGGGGTGGGGTGGGCGCGGAGCGGAGCGCCCGGGGACGTACGTTGCGAGGTGACCGTCGCGGCGCCTCCGGAGGTGCCAAGACAGGAGGCGTCATGAACCGTCGAGCGCTGTTGCCGGTCGCCGCATGCGCGGGCGTCGGGATCAACGGCCTGCGGCTGCGCGCACGGATGCGGGCACTCGCCGTCATCGCACCGGCCGACGAGCCGGTACACCCCTCGCACGTCTTTCTGCTGGCGGACGGCGTCCGCCTCGACGAGTCGGCCCGGCGGGCGGCGAGCGCGCACGCGCTGCGGGAGGGCCTCACCGTCCTGGACCTCGTGCCGGCCGAGCTGCCCGCGCACGAACTGCTCGACCTCGCGCGGCTGGTCGATCCGGCGCGTTACCGCACCCAGCGGCTGGAACGGGGGCGCGGAGCCTTCCGTGCGCTGCTGGTCGACCGGGACGTCCTGGAGCGCACCGGGCTCGACCTGAAGGACCCGAGCCGCGTCGACCTGGTCGCGGCGACGGCGGCCCTCAAGCTGCTCGCGCCCGCGTCGACGGATCTGGCGATCCTGCCGAGCCTCACCACCGCGGACGGCTTCACACCCGCGGACGGCGGGCCGCCGACCGGGTCGGCGGACGGGTCGGACCGGGTCGCGGTGCAGTTCGCCGCTCGCCCGTGGGAGCCCGGCCAACCGTTCTTCCCTCTCGCCCGCGACCTCGCGGTGGCCGCCGGGGCCACCGCGGCCCCGGGCTGGGCGCTCGGCGCGGCGGTGCTGTCGTGGCTGCAGCCGTTGGTCGTCGGAGCCGGGCGCATCCGGGTGCCCGCCGCCGACCTCGTCCGCAGCCCGCTGACCCGCCGGCGGCCCGCGCTGCGGACCCTCGCGTCGGCGGTCGGCGGCGCGGTGACGGGCTCGGGCGTGGACCTGCCCAGGCCGGGACCGCCCACCCCCGAGCCCGCCGTGCTGGCCGCGAAGCGGCGTGAGTACGCCGCCGACCTGGCCGCGGGCATCGACCGGTTCCTGGAGCCGGCCACGACGAGCTGCCCCTGGTGCGGCGGCACGGACCTCTCGCTGGCCCTGCGCGGCGCGGACGCCATCCAGGTCAAGCCGGGGGTGTTCCGGTACGACCGCTGCGGCGGCTGCGGCCACGTTTTCCAGAACCCGCGGCTGACCCTCGACGGCCTCGCCTTCTACTACCGGGACACCTACTCCGGCCTGGGCTCCGGGCTGACCGAGGAGCTCTTCCGCCGCAACACCGACAGCTACCTGGAACGGGCGCGGATCGACGTACCCACGCCACGGCGCTGGCTGGACGTCGGCGGCGGGTTCGGGCACTTCTGCGCCGCCGCGCGCGAGGTGTGGCCGACGACCTCGTTCGACGGTCTGGACATCGGCGCGGCCATCGGCGAGGCGGAGCGCCGGGGCTGGGTCGACCAGGCCTACCGGGGGCTGCTGCCCGACCTCGCCGGGACGATGAGCGGGCGCTACGACGTCGTGAGCATGTTCCACTACCTCGAACACACCCGGGACCCGCGGGCCGAGCTGCGCGCCGCCGCCGAGGTCCTCGCCCCGGGCGGCCACCTGCTCATCGAGGTGCCGAACGCGCAGAGCCCGGCCGCCCGGTGGTACGGGACGTACTGGCCGGGCTGGTTCGTGCCGCAGCACCAGCATCTCGTCCCGGCCGACAACCTGACGGCCGCCCTCGGCGAGGTCGGCCTCGAGGTGCTGGACGTGCGCTTCGGCGAGACGCACCAGCGCGGGGACGCCCCGGTGGTCTTCTGGGGGATGTGGCAGCGCGCGACACCGTCACCGGCCGTCCCGTGGCGCGAGGTCAGCCGGCCCGGCCTGGCCCGCGGCCGGCGCGCCCTCGTCGGCGCGGCGGTGTTCACCGCGATGCCGGCGGCGATCGCGTGGGACATGGCGAGCCGGCCGTACCTCACCACCGGTAGGCGCTCGAACGCCTACCGGATCCTGGCCCGCCTGCCCTGAGCCGCCTGCCCTGCTGCCGGACGGGCGCTGATGCCCCGCCCGGCAGCAGGGCCCGGCGATGATGGCTGCGGCGCGGTTCATCCGCCGGGCTGGCGTTCGCATGATCCCCCCTCCCTTTCATTACTCTGAGCGACGACAGTGGCCGCAGGGTAGCGAGGTGGCTGCCAGGGGGACAGACGATCTCCGCGCTCGTGGTCCCGCCGGACCACCCGGCCCAGCCGCGGCCGTGACGCCGGCACGGCAAGGCACGCGTCTCGGGGGGTGTGGGGGGCATGGCTGAAAGGATGCGGCGGGGACAGCAGGACACCGCTGGCCGGCGGCGTGGGCCGGCAGCGGCCACCGCTGTCCTGCTGTCCGCGATGGTGGGCATGACGCTGCTCGCCGGCTGCGGCGGGTCCGGTCGGAGTCCCGCACCGGATCCCGGCCCGCGCCCCCACCCGGCGCCCGGCGCGAGCCCTTCGGTCGGCCCGCGCGCCGGCGGCGCGACGCCCCGCGAGGACGGCACGCCCGCCGGCGACGGCGCCGAGCTGGCTCTGCCCGCCGGCTGGAGCTGGGTCGCGCACGCGGACGTCCCCCAGATCAAGATCTTCGGGCGGCCCGGCGACGACGAGCCACGCTGGACGTTGGCGAGCCCGAACCCCCGCGGTGTTCCGCTGCTCTTCGGCGTCGAGGAGCGGCAGCCCGCCTGGCTGCGGGTCAAGGTTCCCGTCCGGCCGAACGGCAGCGTGGGATGGGTTCGCACGGCGGACACGACGATCTCGACCACGCCGTTCGAGCTGCTCGTCGACCGCTCGGAGCACCAGCTGACGATCTTTCGCGACAACACGGTGGTCACGAAGCTGCCGGTCGGGATCGGTACCGGGGCGACCCCCACCCCGACCGGCACGTTCTACCTGACCGAGCTGTTGCGCCCGGGCGACCCGAACGGCCCCTGGGGGCCGTTCGCCTTCGGCCTGTCCGGGTTCTCCGACGTGATCACCCAGTTCAACGGCGCCGAGGGCATCATCGGCCTGCACGGCACCAACCGCCCGGACCTGGTCGGCTCGGACGTGAGTATGGGATGCATCCGGCTGCGCAACGCCGACCTGCTCCGGCTGGTGGACGTCGTCCCGCTCGGCACCCCGATCACGATCGTCGGGTGAGCCGACGGGCGCGGGCCCTCGCCGAGCCCTCGTCCGAGGGCGGCCGATCAGGGTTCGGGGCGGCTGTTCAGGGTTCGGCGATGGCGAACACGCGGCGGTAGGGCAGGTCGAGCAACGCCTCGACGGCGACACCGCACGACGCGGCGGCGAGGGCCGCCGGCAGGGCCACCAGCAGCAGCCCGCGGTTGCCCCGCAGCGGCGCGTCGAGCAGGGCCGCGATCCGGCGTGGCACCGGCCCGGGCCGGGGACCGCGGCCGGGCGCGCCGGCCCGCAGCATCGCCGGCGGGACGGCCTCGGCCCGCTGGCGCCGACTGCGGGCGAGGCCCCTGCGCTTGGAGTGCCGGGCTGGCGGGGCGGGCTGAGCGTGCGGGGCGGACTGAGCGTGCCGGGCGTGCTCGCCGCGGACGAGGTCGTGGCAGGGCTCGCCTGGCCACCCGGGGCCGCGCACGATCCGCTGGAGCGTGGACGGGACCCGCCGCCCCATCCGTGAACTTCCCGTCCCGGCGGCCGCCGAATGCCGGTCGGCCTGTTCCGTCGCGGCGAGCGCGGCTGTTCCGACGACATGGGCGACCGACCGGCGGTCGCCGACCTCCTGTGCCGCCTGCTCGTCCGCCCAGCGCTCGATCGCGTAGTCGATCAGGGTGACCATGGGGCGCAACGCTGGGAGGGCAGCGGCCGCGAGGCGCGCGGTGAACGCGAAGCGGTGGTGCCGGCCGGCCAGGTGCGCCCGCTCATGAGCGAGGAGCGCCTGGTGGCGGCCGTCACCGAGCGCCGTGAGCATTCCCTCCGTGACGACGATCCGCCCCGGCGCGCCGGGAAGCGCGAAGGCGTCCGGACGGCCGTCGGGGATCACCACCACCTCGCCGGTTCCCGGCAGCGCCGCCGCCTCCGTGCGGGCCGCGCGCAGGGAGTCGTACTGGCGCCGCCCGGTCACCGCCACCGAGGTGATCACGGCCGCGCCGAGCGCCAGGCACATCCACGACGCCCACAGCGGTGCCACGGCGATCTGCCAGGAGCGCGCCACCGCGCGCAGGTCGGGGGCGAACCCGATCAGGCCCGCCGCCGCGGGCATCCCGAACGCGAGCAGGCTCGCGGCGCTGGCCAGCGCGAACAGGACCGCGGCGGCGGTGAACCCGAGCACCGCAACCCGCGGGGGCAGCCGATCGACCAGGATGCGGCTCGTCACCACACCCGCCGCGGGCGCCAGGACGAGGGATACGAGCAGTTGGTCGACCACCGGGCTCAGCCCTGCCGGCGCGGCTCGGAGCCGCGCCCGTGCTCACCGTGCTCACCGTGCTCGGCGGGGGCCGGCGCGGAGGCGAGAAGATCGCGGACGAGCGCCTCGTCGGTGGGCGAGAGCGCGGCGATGAAGTGCGTCAGGGCGCGGCGGTGATCGGCCTGCCCGGCGAGAAGCCGGTTCATCCGCCACGCGACGAGCGTGGCTGGATCCCCCGGCGCGGAGTAGACATAGCCCCGCCCGTGCCGCCGACGGGTGACCACACCCTTGGTGTGCAGGCGGGTGAGAGTGGTGACCACCGCGCTGTAGGACAGCCTCGCGGTGGCAGGAAGAAGATCGCGGACCTCACCCGGCGAGAGCTCCCCGGAGCGGTGCAGCACACCGAGCACCTCTTCCTCCAGCGACCCGGGTGGACGCCGCCGCGCGGCAGGCACCGCCTCGGGCTCCGGCTCCTCCGAACCCTCGTCCATCACACCGGCCCCCCGGCAGCTTCCGCGGCCCCGGGACCAGCCCGTCCGCACCCCGCCTCACGCGGACCACGATACGAGGCGGCCGGCCCCGGTCGGCTCCCGTCATGAGACGGAACACCACGGGGCCACGCCGCGCTCCCCCGACGGGGATCGGGCCGCGACCGGCCGCGACGCCACCGACAGCGGGGCCGGATATGGTGCCGGCATGTCGACCTTCAGGATCAGCGAGGTCGCCGGACTGCTCGGCGTCAGCGACGACACCGTGCGTCGCTGGGCCGACGGCGGCCGGCTGCCGACGGTGCGTGACGGAGCGGGCCGGCAGGCCGTCGAGGGAGCCGTGCTCGCGCAGTTCGCGATCGACATCGCCGGCGAGCTGCCGCTGACCCCACCGGCGATCGTCGGCGCCTCGGCGCGCAACCGCTTTCCCGGCATCGTGACGCGGGTGCGCCGCGACGACGTGATGGCCCAGGTGGAGATCCAGTCGGGGCGGCACCGCGTGGTCTCGCTGATGAGCCGCGAGGCCGCGGACGAGCTGGGCCTGGAGCCCGGCGTGCTCGCCGTGGGCACCGTGAAGGCGACGAACGTGGTGATCGAGCTTCCCGAGCGGCACTGACGGCCTGCACGGGCTCACCTGCACGGGGCTCAGCCGCCTTGGCGGCGCCTTTCGCGCGGCGCTGGCGGCCGCGCTCCAGTCGCTCAGCCGACCCCGGCGCTCGTGTCTGCCATGCTCCCGGCGTCGATCCAGTCGCTGAGGATGTCGCCGAAGACCGTCGGGTCCTCGCCCCGGTTCCAGAAGGCCGTCGCCCCCTGGACCGCTCGGGCGCCGGCGGCCAGGTAGTCGGCGACGTCCCGGCCGCCCAGCACGCCGCCGACGCCGACGACGTCCACCTGCTCGGGCAGGAGGGCACGGAGCTGGCGCACCTGGCCGAGGCCCACCGGTTTGAGCGCGGCTCCACTCAGCCCGGCGAGGGCCACGTCGAGGACGGGGCGCCGTCGGTCGTCGAGGACCAAGGCGTTCGGGAAGGTGTTGACGGCCGTGACGAACCTCGGCCCGCCGTCGGCCTCCGATCGGCGGCCGAGCAGCGCGGCCAGATCCGCCAGGGCCTCGGGATCGGAGAACGGCGAGACCTTGACCCCGTACGCGGGCGCGCGCCGGTGGCCGGGGCCTGCCCGGCCGGCGGCGAGGGCGGCCTCGACCTGGGCGCAGATCGCGTCGGTCTGACCGGGGTCGAAGCAGGCGATGCGCTTCTGCGAGCCGCCGTCCCACACGTTCGGGCATCCGAGGTTGAGCTCGATCAGGTCCGCACCGGTGTCCGCGGCGACACGGGCCAGCGTCGCGTACTCCTCGGCGGCGAACCCGGCCACGCTGACCACCAGCGGCTTGCCGTACCCGTGAGCGATGTCGGCCATCGCCGGGAGCTGTTCGGCGTAGTACCCGATCCCCCGGTTGGGCAGGCCGAGCGCGTTGAGCGAGTAGGAGCCGCCGGACCAGTAGACCTCGCCGCCGTTGCCGGTGCGGGCGTCTCGCGTGATCGAGCCGACGACGACCGCGGCGACGGCTCCGCGGGCGAGGGCGGTGACGTCATCGACGGTCTTGCAGGTGCCCGCGGCGTTCATGATCGGGTGTTCGAGCGCGACCCCGGCGAGCGTGACCCCGCCCACCGGCGGCGCCTCGCCCGTCACGCCGCGCCGCCGGTCACCGGGATGAGCCCCTCGCTGCCTGCCACGCGGCCAGCGTAACGGCCAGCGCACCCCCTTACCGGGTGATCAGGTGGCTGGCGAGCGCCCCGCCGGCGGGTCCCGTGCTCGCCGCCGGCACGGCCCCCGCCGGCACGGCGGCGGGCACCACGGTCCCCCGCACCCTGCGCCACAGCCACGGCAGCGAACCGGCGACCGCGAGCGCCGCGACGGCCGTCAGCACGAACGGGAGGTGTGCGTTCGCCGCGTACAGGGCGCCCGACGTCAGCGCCGCCCCGGCCGTCGCGGCGGTCTGGGTCGTCGTGAACAGGCCCTGCGCCCGCCCGGCACCACCGGGCCCGGACTCCTGCGCCAGCAGCGACTGGGCGGATGGGAAGCTCACGGCCAGCGCGATCGCCTCGGCACAGCTCACGAGGACGATCAGCCAGAACGACCCGATGAACGAGTAGGTGGCGACGGTGACACCCGTCGTGGCCGTGGCCGCCACCACCAGCCATCGGCGGTCGTTGTGGTCGGCGAGCCAGCCCGCGGGCATGGCGCAGACGATGTAGGGCAGCGAGAACAGAGTGAAACTGAGCCCGACCAGCTCCGTCGAGATGCCCCGGTCGGTCAGCAGGAGGCTCCAGCAGGTCTCGTAGGTCCCGACGGCCAGGCCGTTCACCGCGGCGACCAGCAGCAGCCCCTCGATCCCTGGCCCCACCACGGCGAGGGGTGACCATGTTCGCCGCCGGGACGCCCACGCGGGAGCCCGCCGGCCGGCATGACCAGGGGAACCGTCGCGGTGCACGGCGACTGCCGCCACGGCCGCGACCGCCTCCGCCCCGCCCGCCCGCCCACCGGGGACGCCCGCACCCCCACCCGCGGTGGGACCGACAGCGGTGGGACCGACAGCGGAGGCGTCGGAGCCGGTGGAGGCCACAGACAGCGCCGGCGCGTGACCGGGGCCGTCCGGCCGGAGCAGGACGAGCACCGGGACGGAGGCGACCGCCGCGGCCACCCCTGCGCCCAGGAAGAGCAGGTCCATCCGCTGCTCGCCAACCAGCCCGCCGAGCAGCGGACCGATGGCGGTGCCGGCGATCTGACCGGTGTAGACGGCGCTGACGGCCCGGCCGGTGAGGTCCGGCGGCACGGTCGCGGCGATCGCGGTGAGCACGGCCACCTCGAACGCCCCGGCCCCGGCCCCCTGTAGCACCCGCATCGCCGTGTCACACATGATCCCCGGTGAGACGATCAGCCCGGCGCACCCCACGGCGTAGGCGACGAGCCCCGCAACCAGCACCGGGCGGTGCCCCCGCGTCGTGGTGGCCAGGCCCGCGGGGTACTGGGAGAGCAGCGCGCCGAGGAAGAACGCGGCCATGACCACGCCGACCCCGCCGGCGGAGACGTCCCGTTCCTCCAGGTAGAGCGGGAGGATCGGCGCGATCGCGAACGCCCCGAGCCACTGCAGCAGCGTGGCCGTGCCGAGGGCGACCACCAGACGTCCGACGGCGCCGTGGGTCAGCGAGGCGGCCTGTGGCCCGCCCGGACCGGTTCCCGCGGATGGCCCTGCTGACCCTCGTGGCCCGTCCGGCCCTCGTGGCCCACCCGGCATGCCCGGCATGCCTGGCCCCGCGCCGCCCGCGGGCTCGGTTCGGTCCGCGGGCTCGGTTCGGTGTTCTCGGCCGGGCCACGGCCGACTGGATGGTCCCGCGCTTTCCGTTGCTCTTCGCATAGCTCCGTCGCCCCCGTCGGCGCGCGTCCGAACCGCCTCGAGCGCCTGGCTCGGGCTGACGCGCTTCCGGGTCCTCCGCCCGGTTCGTCCCGTCGAAGTACTACCGTCCGTCCGGACGGTCGGTCAACCCGGTAGCATAGGCAGCGCGGTGCGAAGTGCCAGGTGGGCCGGTCGGTGCGGCACAATGGCGCTCGTGCCCGCCTCGGACCCGGCTGCGACGCGACAACGGTTGTTGGACGCGGCTTGGCGTGTCCTCACCCGGCACGGCAGTCAGGCACTCAGCCTGGACGCCGTCGCCCGCGAGGCGGCGGTCTCCAAGGGCGGCCTCTTACACCACTTTCCGACGCGGGCGTCGCTCATCGACGCGCTCTACGACCGGTGGAACGACGAGTTCGAGTCGGAGGTCACCGCCCGGGCGGTGCTGGACGACCGGCCCGGCGGCTGGGCACGTGCCTACCTGGACGCCACGACGGCGGCCGGCGTCCAGCCTCGGGACAGCACGGCCGAGGTCGGGTTCCTGGCCGCCCTCATCGCCGATCCCGAGCGGTTGCAACGCTTCCGCCAGCGATACGAGCACTGGCAGAACCGCCTCGTCCAGGACCGCATCGACCCGGCGGCCGCGACGCTGATCCGCATGGCGGCCGACGGGATGTGGCTGGCCGAGCTGCTCGGGCTTGCCCCGCCGACCGGGGAGCTGCGCCGCCAGATGCTCGAGGCTCTGCGCGCGATGGCCACCCCGGGCGGGCCGGCCCCCGCCCCCGGGACGCCCGCGCTCGGGCCGAGCACGGCCGCGGAGCAGGCCGCCCGCTGATCCCCGCCGCCGCCCGCCGTGCCGGACGTAGGCGACCCACCAGCTCGGCTGGAGCTGCCCGCCCTCGTCGCCGATGATGTTCGGGGACGAGACGAAGCGAGGGGGCGTCCATGACGACTGCCGACTCACCACTCGGCGGCAGGCCGGCCGCGCCAGCACCCGGGCCCTTCCGGGAACCCCTGACTTCCAGGGGGCCCGTGACTTCCCGGGAGCCTGAGCCGCCGCCGGCGTCCGCGCCGTTCGCCGAGAAGATGGCCTATTACCGGTCCCAGCACACCACGCGGGGAATCCGGGCAACTCATCTCGTGGGTATCCCCGGCGTGGCCTTCTCCCTGCCGCTGCTCGTCGGCCGGCCCAAGGTGGGCCTGCCGATGTTCGTGGCGAGCTGGGCACTGCAGGTCGCCGGGCACTCGGTCTTCGAGCAGAACAGCCCTACGCTGACCAAGGGCTTCGTCACCTACCAGCTGTGCGGGCTGGCGTTCTGGTGCGAGGAAGTCGCCGATCTGCTCGCCGGGCGCGGCCTGGGCGGCCAGACCCGCCCGCCACGCCGCTCCCGGACCTAGGCCCCGGACCCTGCGGGATCGGCCCAGCGGGACGCGCCTAGTTGCAACGGCACTTGTGCGTGACCTCGTCGTTGGTAATGGCGGCGTCGGGCCTGGTGTCGGTGTCGCCTGCGCCAGGCCGACCAGGCCCGGACGACGTCGGCCGAGTGGAGTTTCCGCGGAACACCAAGATCGATTGAGGTTGGTGGTGACCGCGGCGTGCGGAGCACGGAACACCCAAATGCCGTTGCCGTACTAGCGGCGCGCGCCGGGCGCGGCACCGTAGCCACCGGGGCCACCGGGGCCGGCCGGCGGTGCCTGCCCGGCCTGCGGCGGGCGGCCGACTCCCGGCGGCGGGCCGGCGGGCCGGGTCACCTTGGGGTCGATCCGGCGCAGCATCATCGAGGTCAGCGCGAGCGCCGCCGCGCCGAGGACCAGGCCGAGGACGACGTCGAGCACCCAGATGCCCGCGCTGTGTTCCCACAGCCCGTCGGCCGGATCCGTGCGGAACACCTCGCTGCCCAGCTTGGAGACCTCGTTGAGGTCGTCGGTGGACGCCAGCGCCGCGAAGCCCCAGCGGGCGGGGGCGATCCACGCGACCTGCTCCATCACCAGTCGACCGGACAGCGACACCAGCCCACCGGAGAGCACGAGCTGCCCCATGGTCACCAGCACCAGGATCGGCATCGTCTTGTCCGCGTTGTCGACCAGCGTCGACACCAGCAGCCCGATCATCATGGACGCCAGCGCGGCGACGATCACCGCGACCAGGCATTCGATCAGCGGCGAGCCCAGCAGGGACGCCTCCGGCGGCGTGCGGCCGACGAGGCCGATCAGGGTGAAGATCACGCACTGCAGGGTCGTGATACCGGTGAGAACGATGATCTTCGAGCCGAGATAGGCCGTCCGGGACAGGCCGATCGTTCGTTCCCGCCGGTAGATGTCGCGTTCCTTGACGATCTCGCGGACCGAGTTCGCCATCCCCATGAAACACGCACACAACACCAGCACCACGAGGACCTTCATCGCGTCCGGGTTCGGTGCGTCCGGCAAGGGTTTCAGCCCGTCGGGGGCCGGGATCACCCGCGGGATGATCCCGAGCAGGAACGGGAAGGCGGCGATGAGCCGCAGGTAGGAACGGTCCGCCAGCACGACCCGCAGATATCGCCGGGTCAGCGTCGCGAGCTGGGAGGTGACCGGCTGCTGGCGCACGCTCGGCAGCTCCGCCGGCGCCTTGCGCACGATCGGCGCCACGACCGCGGAGGGCACGAAGTACTCCGAGGCACGGAACCGGGCCGCCATCTCCGCACCCGGCGTGCTTTCCAGCTCCCGGAACACCGCCGCGAACTCGCGGAAGTCCTCCTTGCCGAAGAAACGCAGCGCCCCGTCCGACGGGCCGAAGTAGGCCACGTGCCCACCCGGGGCGAGCACCAGGATGTAGTCGCACAGGTCCAGGAAGAGCACGCTGTGCGTGACGACGATGACCGTGCGGCCGCTCTCGTCCGCCGAACCGACCCCGCCGCCCTTGGCCAGGCCCTTCAGCGTCTCCATCACCGACTGGTCGTTCGCCGGGTCCAGCCCCGACGTCGGCTCGTCCAGGAACAGCAACGACGGCCGGGTCAGCAGCTCGAGGGCCACCGACGTCCGCTTCTTCTGCCCGCCCGACAGCCGGCTCACCGCCGTGTCGGCGTGCGCGGTCAGACCGAGCTCGCCGATGACCTCCGCCACCCGGGCCCGCCGCTCCTGCGCCGTGGTGTCCGCCGGGAACCGCAGCTCGGCGCCGTACTCGAGCGCCTCACGCACGGTGAGCTGGGCGTGCAGCGGATCGGCCTGCGGGACGTAGCCGATGCGCCGGCGCAGCTCGTCGTACTCGGCGTAGAGATCCCGCCCGGCGTAGCGGACGGAGCCCACGTCCGCCGGGCGGAAGCCGGTCAGCGCGTTGAGCAGGGTCGACTTGCCCGCGCCACTGGGACCGACCACCCCGAGCAGCGAGCGGCCCGGGAGCCGGAAGGTCATGTCGTGCATGAGCTGCTTGGTGCCGGCGAACACCGACAGCGCCTGCACCTCGAAGGCGACGTCACCCGAGTCGACGTACTCCACCAGCGAGTCGCCCTCGAGCTGGTAGAGGTGGTGCCCGATCGCGATGACGTCGCGCTGCCCGACCTGGGCCCGCCCGATGCGCTGGCCGTTGAGGAACGTGCCGTTCGCCGACCCGAGGTCGACGACCTCGACCCTGCCGGGGGCGACCAGCAGCTCGGCATGGTGCCGCGAGGCGAGCAGGTCCGAGACGGAGATGTCGTTGTCGCGCGAGCGGCCGAGCCGGAGCGTGCCGGGCCGCAGCGGGTGCATCTTGCGGCGGGCGTGCACGATGGCGCTCTGCGCCGTCTCCAGGTCGAGCGCCGCGGAGGCGGTGTCCGGGCCGGCGGCGCCCGGGCCCCCGGCGTGCGGTGGCTGGTGGCCCCCCGGGACCGGCGGGCGGGCCGATGCCGGGGCCGTCGGCGGTGCCGCTACCCGGGCCCGGCCGGAGGCGGGCGCGCGACCGGGGGCAGGCACCTGACCGGGGGTGGGCGCGTGGCCGGGAGTAGGCGTGTGACCTGGGCCGACGGGCGCGGGACCGGGGTTGGGCGACGACCATCCCGGCGCACCCGCCACGCGCGGCGGCGGCCCGGCCGGGACCGCGGGAGCGGGTGCCGAGGCGGCGGGCGCGGAGCCCGCTCCGGCACCGGAGGCCAGCCCGACGGACGAGGGCACCAGCACGACCTCAGGGCCGTCCGCGGCGCCGAGCCGGAAACGGACCTCGGTCGAGCGGACCGTGGTGTCCCCCATCCGGCGCCCGTCCTGCCAGAGGCCGTTGGCGCTGGTGTCCCGCACATGCCAGCCGCCGGCGACCGGCTCAAGCACGAGATGACGCCGGGACACCCGCGCGTCGTTGATGACGATGTCCGCGCCGCGCGCTCGACCGACCACGCACGGAGCGTCGCCCGTCAGCGTGTTGTGGCCCGCCGGGCTGATCACGCTCAGCGTGGTCCGATCCACCTGTACTCCCCTTTGCCCCTACCGCCATGGTGCCGGCTGCGATGTCAGTGCCGGCCAGGCGACGCCGTGGCCGCGCGACGACGTTGATCGTCCGCTCGACGACACCTAGTCTGCCTTCCCGACCCGACGGATTCTGCACTGATCCGCGACATGTCCGGAAGGCGACGACCGACAAAGCAAACCACCAGGGCGGATGATCCGAACCGCCCGCCTTCGTCCGGCGGGCGGTTCGGCCGTGCGGGGAGCTGGTTCAGAGCTTGCGGTACCGCGCCTCGATGAAGGAGTAGGCGCCGAACAGGACCAGGCCGACGGCACAGACGACGAGCAGCACCTGGCCGTACGCCTGGTCGGCGATCGTGCGGAGCGTGCCGTCGAAGCCCTTGGCCTCGTCGGGGTCGAACTCGACGGCGGCCTTGACCACGAACACCCCGGCCAGGCCGAACACGATGCCGCGCGCGACGTAGCCGACCTGGCCGACGCGCTTGCTGGCGGCGCGCATCGCGGGGCTCATCTCCCCGCTCCTGAGCTTCTCCTCGAACTTGGTCGTCACACCCTTGACGATCATGCCGATGCCGACACCGACCACAATCAGGCCGACCGCGCCGACCAGCAACCGGCCACCGGTGTTATCCATGACCCGTGCCGTATACGGAGCGGGCTCGCCAGAGCCGGATCCCGAACTACCCGAGGTGAGGAAGGCGACGACGCTGCCCGCGATCACAAGGTAGATCACACCGCGGATACCGGACACCACCCGCTTGGCTGTGCGCTTCTTCTCGTCGGATTCCTCGTGGTGCCCGACGGCCGCTTCCAGCAGGCGCCACAGCGCATATCCGACAAATCCGATGACGAGCAGGATCAGCACCGCCGTGCCGAAGGGCTTGTCCGAGATCTCCCGCAGCGCGCCCTGCCGGTTCGCCTGCTCCCCGGAACCGCCGAACGCGATCTGGAGGGCGATGATCCCGATCAGGACGTAGACCAGTCCTCGGGCTGCGAAACCGAGGCGCGCGGTCAGGTCGACCGCCTTGCTGTCGTGGGCACGCCGGGCCTTGGCACCGCCGGCAGACGCGGCCGCGCGCCCTGGTCGCGCGACACTGGGTACGGACACGGGTCCTCCTCGACGAACAGTTCGGGCGGAACGCCCTTAGGCCGTCTGCCCGACGGGAGGCCCACAAAACGGATAGGCGTCAGCTGGACGACATCAGGTCACGGACGGTGTCAGGTAACGCAGCAGCACGACGCCGTCGAGCTGGCGGACGTCCACGAGCCGCAGTCGGTGCGCGGTGTCGAACGGGAACGAACCCGGGCCGACGAACGTCGGCGCGGCGGCCTCACCGACGAAGAACGGCGCGATGACCAGGTGCAGCTCGTCCACCAGGCCCGCGGTGAGGAACGCGGTGTGCACGGTGGTGCCCCCCTCGACCAGTAGGCGCCGCGTGCCGCGCCGGCTCAGGTCGTCCAGCAGGTGCTCCAGCGGCGGCGCCTCGAGATCGACGACGGTCGCCACCACGGAAAGATCCGGGGGGACGGCCGGCGCCGGCGTCCCGGTCCCGGTACCCGCCCCGGCTCCAGCGCCGGGCCCAGATTCAGGCGCGGACCGGGGCGCGGCTCCGGCGAACCGGTAGACGACCTTCTCCGCGCCGTCCAGGAAGAAGCGGGCGTCCGGGTCGAGCCGTCCGCCGCTGGTCAGGACGGCGCGCAGCGGCGTCGCCGGCCGGCCGGCCGCCGTCCGCTCGGCTCGGCGGAGCTCCGAGCGGACCGCGAGGCCGGGATTGTCGCGGCGCAGCGTACGGGCACCGACCAGGATCGCGTCGCAACCGGCCCGGACCTCGTCCACGCGGTCGAGATCGGCCTGGCTGGAGAGGACCAGCCGCTGGGGCGAGCAGTCGTCGATCCGCCCGTCCAGTGACATCGCGCAGCTCAGAAGCACGTACGGGCGCGCGGTCACTCCTCGGAGTCTTCGCCGTCCGAGTCCCCGCCGCCTGCCCCGTCGCCACCCGAGCCGCCGGAACCGCCGGAGCCGCCAGAGCCGCCAGAGCCGCCGACGGCGTTCCCGCAGCGCTGGTCCACCCAGTCCGCGAGCTGGGCGCGGGGGCTGAGCACCGTCGGATCGTCCGCGACGCGGTCGGCGATGGCCCGGATGTCGTCCTCGGGCGCCAGGTCGCGTACGAGGAGGGCGACCAGGCGCGCCGACTCCGGATTCTGTTCGATCTCGCTCGGCTGAATGTTGATCTGTGAGCAGACCACGGTCGCGCCGGCCGCACGGGTCTCCTCGGAGACCTGGTCACAGCCGGCGAGGCCGGCGGCGCCCGCCGCGACGAACAACGCCGCGGCGAATCCCGGCCGACCAGGCCGCGCGCTCCTGCCAGGAGCGGATATCGGTGTCATGTCTCCGAGGATGGCACGGACCGGTCGGTGCGGAGATCTGTCGGAGGTGAGGACTACCGTCTCACGGTGTGCGGATCGCGACCTGGAACATCAACTCGGCCAAGGCCCGGCAGCCCCGGCTGATCGAATGGCTTGACCGCGCGAGCCCCGACGTGGTCTGCCTGCAGGAGACCAAGCTCTCGGACGAGGCGTTCCTCGAGCTCTTCGACGAGGATCTCTTCCGCCGCGGCTACCGGGTCGCGCACCACGGCGACGGCCGCTGGAACGGGGTGGCGATCCTCTCCCGCGCCGGGCTGGAGGACGTACGGCGCGGGCTGCCCGGCGACCCCGGGTTCCCGGGGCCCGAGCCGCGGGCGATCTCCGCGAGCTGCGGCGGGATCCGGATCTGGTCGCTGTACGTGCCCAACGGGCGCACGGTGGAGGACCCGCACTACGCCTACAAGCTGGCCTGGCTGGCCGCACTGCGCGACGTCGTGGCCGAGCTCGCCCCGCAGGGGCCGGTGATGACGCTCGGCGACTTCAACATCGCGCCGACGGACGCCGACGTCTGGGACATCGCCGAGTTCGAGGGCGCGACCCACGTGACCGAGGCCGAGCGCGCCGCGCTCGGGCGGCTGCACGACGCCGGCCTGCTCGACCTGATGCGCGAGCGCTGGCCGGACGAGACCGTCTACACCTACTGGGACTACCGTCAGCTCTGCTTCCCCAAGAACTACGGGATGCGCATCGACCTGACCCTGGCCACGGCCGACGTCGCGGCCCGGGCACGCGCGGTGTGGGTAGACCGGGCCGCCCGCAAGGGCACCGGGACGAGCGACCACGCCCCGGTCGTCGTCGACCTGGACGAGGCGCCGGACGGCGACATCGGCCCGATGGTGCCGCCCCCGTCCTCGCGCGGCTCCTCCGCGCGTGGGTCGTCCTCCCGCGCCGGGGCGGGCACCCGCCGTCGCGCCTCCACCTGACCGCTCCCCGGCCGGCTGCCGACGCCGGCTCGGCCCGTAACGCAGTCGCCCCCGGCGAACGGACCAGACAGGGTCCGCACACCGGGGGCGATCATGCTTCGTTCTCCGGTCAGGCGCTGCTAGCGCGCCGACCGGTGCCGCGTTGGGTCAGGACGCGGGCGACTCGGCCGCCGCGCCACCGTCACGCAGGGCACCACTCTCGGCGACGGAGCTGTTCTGGGCGCTGGAGCTGTTCTCCGTGCCGGCGCTCCCCTCCGCCGTGGGCAGCTGCGCCGCCGCCGGGGAGGCGCTGACCGGGATCCGCGTGCTGCGCGGCGCCGCCGCCGCTCCCGCCAGCCGGACGGTCAGCACACCGCGGTCGTAGCGCGCGCTGATCCCGGTCGCGTCAACGTTCTCCGGAAGGGCGAACTCCCGGCGGAACGACCCGTGCCACCGCTCGCGGTGTACCCGGCCGTTGACCGTCTTCTCCTGGGTGGACAAACGCTCACCGCGGACGACGAGCGCCCCGCGGTCGATCTCCACCGTCACGTCCTTCTCGACGTCGACACCCGGCAGCTCGAGATTGATCAGAACGTCGTCCCCGTCGACCAGGACATCGGCGCTCGGCACGACGCTCTGCGGACGGTTCGTCGCGCGCAGCGGGCGCACGGTGCGCTCCCGCGAGCCCCACGACCGCCGGACGATCTCGTTGAACTCACGGTCCATGCGCTCGAACGCGGCGAACGGGTCCCACAGGTAGGTGCTCATCTGGGTCGTACTCCCCTCTGGGCGGGGCCTCGTGCGTGAAGCCTCTCGTCGTCGGGCCCGATCGACCTCTCCGTCGGGCACGTTCATGAGTCTAGACGACTCAATCTTACGAAGGCAAGTGAGCTCAGTAACTCGCATGCCACTGATGTGCAGAACCATTGTGGGGGGAGGCTCTCCTCCTGCGGCGCCACCCCCCACCGCGCAGGACAAACCACTGCGGGCTCCGACAGTCACCCGCGTTACGGCGCCGACCAGGAGGAACCTCGCGCGAGGACGCCGCCTGACCACCAGTGAGCCGGACCCATGGGCGGGCAGGCCGCCGAACGCGCGAGCGGCCCAGCGCGTCCGGTCGTCCCGGATCGCGCTGGGCCGCGTCTCCGCCCACCGCTGCTCCGTCCCGCCGGCGGGAGACCACCGGCAGGAGGGGTTCGGCGCCCGGGGCGTTACTTGGGGTCCTCCGCGTAGGTCACCTTCACATCGGTGAAGCCGAGCGCACCGAGAAGGCCGCGCAGCATCGCCGTGGTGTTCGTCTTCGCGAGCGCGAGCACCTGGCCGTCGGCATTCGCGGCGTCGGCCATCTTCGCGGACGCCGTCTGGTAGAGCTCGGAGTCATTGCTCTGGCCGCCGAACAGCCCGCCCACCCGGTTCAGCACGCCCCGCTGGCGGGCGACCACGTAGCTCTTGGCGAGATCGAGCCGCGGCTCGGAGATGGTGGGAGCGGGCAGCTGGATGGTCACCGACCGCCGGTCCGCGGAGACGGTGACCGCGCCGTCCCCGAGCTTGCCGAAGTCGATGACCGAGTCGACGGTGCCGACCCCGACGAACAGCGTGCGCTCCCCGCGCAGCGCGTCCGGGATCCAGCGGCTGTCCTCCTCCAGGTCGACGACGACCTCGAAGTGCGCGCTCGCCGCGTGGTACTCGCTGAGATCCTCGAGCGAGCGGAGCACGGCCGGCGAGCTGCGGTCGATCGTCCGCTCCTCGAACGGGTTCGGTATCGACGGCCGCCAACCGGTGACGAACGCGAGGCCGGAGATGACGAGGAGCACCAGCACGAGGTAGGCGATCAGGCGGACGGGGCTGAGTCGGGAGCGCACCGCGCGGATACGTCGCGTGGCGCCGGAATCGTCCTGCTCGGTGGAACCAGGCGTGTCCCGAAGGGCGGAACCGGACTCGTCACTCATGGTCGGACATGTACCCGACGAAGATTGCGATCAATCGTTGTCGCGATCGTGCCGCTCGTCGCTTCCCAGCCGCGGGGGCCGGTCAGGGACGCGGGCGGGAGACCTCGGTGGTGCGGGCGACGACGATCGCGGTGCGGTCGTCGCTCGGCCGGCCCGGGGCGTGGCGCCGCACGACCTCGAACGCGTCGTCCAACAGCTCGGCCGGCGCCCGCCGCGGGTCGCGCAGCAGCTCGGCGACGAGCCGATCGACGCCGAACTGTTGGTGGGCCGCGTTCCTGGCCTCCACCAGCCCGTCGGTGTACACGAACAGCACGTCGCCGGGTTCCAGCCGCAGCACGTCGGTGTGCCACGCGCCGTCGGCGGCGACCAGGCTCGACATGATCGGCCCGGTGGCGGCCAGGCAGGCTACCTCCGCGCGGCGGCCGGCGGCCTGTGGCCGTCCCGGCCCCGCTTCCGGGAGTCCCGGGCCCCCAGCCCCGCCACCACCGCTGCCGCCGCTGCCCGCGCCAGCACCGCTGCCACCGCTGCCGCTGCCAGCGCGGCTGCCAGCGCCGTCACCGACGCCTCCGCCGGCGGACCCGGCGCGGGCCGCCGCCGAGGCCAGTCCTGGCTCCCGCGCCTCCCCGCCGGAGGCACCACGCCCGGACCGGCTCACCGCCTCGGCGCGCGCCCCGCGCCCCGCGCCGGCCGTGCCCTCGACGGCGTCCACTCCAGAAGTGTCCGTTCCGACGAGACCGGCTCCAACGGCATCGGCTGCGGCGGCATCGCGCTCGACGGCCTCGCCCTCGATGGTCTCGCTGACGACGGCACCGGCGACGAACGTGCCGGCGACGGCGACAACCGTCCGCGGACCGGCGGGCTCCCCCGCCCTGGGCGCGCCCTCTCCGACGTCGCCCGCGGTCCCGGCGCGACGCGCCCGGCGCAGCAGCAGCGCGTCCGGATGGCCCGCGTTGGCGAGCCGGACCTCCCCGCTGGCGGGGTCGACCACCGCGACCACCGCGGTCGCGAACATCTCGTCGGTCTCCCCGAGGCTGTCGACGACCCACTCGATCGCCTGGCCGGGATCGGCGCCCCGGGTCAGGGCGGCGTCGAGGAGCTGCTTGAGGCGCAACGCGAAGACACCGGCCACGGCGCCATGGCCGGAGACGTCACCGACCACGATCCCGACCCGTCCGTCCGGGAGCTCGAAGGAGTCGTACCAGTCGCCGGCGAGCYCGCCCTGCGCCGGGTCGACCCGTCCCCGCAGCACCAGCCCAGGCGCCCGCAGCACGGACGGTGTGAGCGCGTCACGCAACGCGACCACCGCCGGCCCCTGCTGGGCGAGGGCCTCCCATGACCGCTCGTTCTGCCGCACGAGCCGGACGAGCTGCGCGCGCATCGCCTCGATGTTGCCGGCGAGCTCGACGATCTCCTCCGGCCCGACCTCGGGGATCCTGGTGTCGTATCGGCCGGCAGCGACGGCGTTCACCGCCCGGCGCAGGGCGTCGATGGGGCGCAGCAGCCACCTGCGCAGCACGGTCAACACCGTGAGTACCACGCCGAGAATCACAAACGCGGCGCTCGCCAGTGAGCTGAGGAGGAGGACCGCGGCGCTCTCCAGCCGCCCGGACGCCGTGGTCTGCTCGTTGTCGATCGCTATCCCGAGATCCGCCACCCGGCCGCGCAGCTCGTTGAAGCGCACCCTGCCGCCGGCCTTTTCGATGTTCCGCGCGATCTGGACGTCGCCGACCTCCATCGCGGCGACCTCGGGTTCGGCGACATCACTGCGCCACGCCTGGTAGGCGGCCTCGATCTCGGCGGTGCCCTGGATGAGGTCGGGGAACTCGGCCAGCAGTTGCTGTAGCCGGTTCATCTGCTGGGGAATCGTGCGATCGGACTCGTTGTACGGGCCGAGGAAGCTCGGCTCCTMGGTGATGAGATAGCCGCGGACGGCGCTCTCCTGGTCGACGAAGTCGGCGAGCAGAAGAGCGGTGGTCGTCGCCGCCGGGTCGAGCCGCTCGCCGCGCTCGGCGGCCGCGTTGTTCGCGCGCAACGCGGCGAACACGGCGAGCGCGAGCATCACGGCTACGGCGATCGTGGAGATCGTGACGAGCACGCGGATACCGCTGCGCAGACCCGCCGTCTCACCCACCCGTCACTCCTCCGGCGCACGACCGCGGTGATCCCGGGGGTGTCCCCGGGGAGGCCGTCCCGCCACGACGCGCTGTCCTCAGGAGACATTGTCGTCCAGGTCGGGAGACGCCCATCCAGCGGCCATCCGATCAGCAACGCCGGGGCACCAGATCCCGACATCGTTCGGTGTCGACCGCCGGTAGTTCCGGTGTCGGGTATGCATGGTTTGCATGCGTAACCATGGTGCCGGGCAGCGGGTGGGGGCCGGGAGCCGGCACACCTCTGACCGTCGGCACGCCGGGCATCGGCGAGACATCGGCCGGGCATCGGGCAGACGGTGGTGGTCCGCGCGGGACACCGCGCGCGGTAGCCGTCAACGGCGCGGGCCCACGCGTTCGGGCTTCGGCCGCTGGGATCCGGCTCGACGCGGGCCACTGTGGTAACGGTGCGCTCGCACACCCCAACCGATCGTGATCATCAACAGGGCGCCGAGGAGGGACCCGACGACCGCCCGTGACGTGGGCTCGGCGCCCGCCGGGTGGGCGAGCACGACCTGACCGACGGCTCCGCCGAGCAGCGCGCCGAGGACGCCCAGCACGGAGGCCGTCCTCAGCATCAGCGGGCGGCGGCCGGGAAGGACCGCTCGGGCCGCCACCGCCGCGAGCATCCCGAGCACGAACGAGGTGAGCACGAACCAGAGCACCGATCGCCCCCCGCCGGCCGCCGCCCGCCCCGGATGGGCCCTGGGCGAACCACGATCACACTGAGATACCCTGCCAACACGTTCGGGAACCAAGCGTGGCGGACGTCCCCCGCCGGGATTTCGTCCTTTCTGGTGGTCCCACCCGATTCGCACGGCGGGCACGGCCGGGTCCGGCCCCGGACTCCTCGTCTCGACAGGACACCGCCAGGAACGTTCGGCTACCGTGCGTTCGTTCGAGTAACCGAGCAGAAAGAGCGGAACCCACCGGCGCGACTGGTGGTTACCTGTCGTCACCCGACTGTTTCGTCAGTGCAGGCCGTGTGGTGGTGAGGAACCGCGGCGCGGTGAGGAGCATCAGCCCCGACGGAAGACGCCTCGCGTTCCGCCGGCCCAGGCACGGTCACTCGAACCCGGTCCCGGCACGGCCGTCCGCGGCCGTGCCCATCCCGTGGGCGTACCGCCCTCCTCGTCGCCGTTCGGCGACCATGACGTCCACTCGCCCGAAGGAGATCATTCCGACGATGCCGACGACGACCTCATCAGGCACGCGATGACGGCGAGCACGCCCGCCGAGCCGGCGCGTCGCCAGGCCGCCCCGTCCGACACCGGGCGGGGCGGGGCGACGTCGACCGTCCCGTCCGACACCAGGCGGAGGGGCGGGTCGACGTCGACCGCGCCCGCCCGCGGCCGGCACCGTGGCTCGCGGCCGGTGCCGTCCGACACCGCGGTCTGGACCCGCGGCCTGTCCAAGCGGTACGGCGAACGCCGCGTCGTGGATCACCTGGACCTCCGCGTTCCCGTCGGCGCCCTCTCCGGCTTCGTCGGACCGAACGGCGCCGGCAAGTCGACGACGCTGCGGATGCTGCTGGGCCTGGTCCGCCCGACCGAGGGCCAGGCCTACGTCCTCGGCGAGCCGGTGAGCGCGCCCGATCAGTACCTCGACCGGACCGGGGCGATGATCGAAGGGCCGACGTTCCATCCGGGCCTGTCCGGTCGGCGCAATCTCGACCAGCTCGCTCTGCTGCGCGGACTCGGCCGATCCCACCGGGCGGGCGGAGCCAGCAGGCACGGAGCGGTTGGTGCGGGAGCGGCCGGCCCCGGCCGGCGGGGCCGGCGCGATCGGGTGGCGGAGGTACTCGACCAGGTCGGCCTCTCCACCCGGGCCGACGACCGGTTCAGCACCTATTCCCTGGGGATGAAGCAGCGGCTCGGTATCGCGGCGGCGCTGCTACCGAACCCGGACCTGCTGATCCTGGACGAGCCGACGAACGGGTTGGACCCGGCCGGCATCCGGGAGATCCGCACGTTGCTGCGGGATCTCGCCGGCACGGGGATGACGGTCTTCGTGTCCAGCCACCTGCTCTCGGAGGTGGAGCAGATCTGCGACCACCTGGTGATGATCAGGAACGGCCGGATGCTGTTCCAGGGGCATGTGGCCGAACTCCTGGCGGCCGAGGATCCGCGCATCCTGATGGTGCCCGAGCGCGATGACGACGCCGTCCGGCTCGCCGGGGTGCTGGGCGCGGCCGGGCTGCGCATAGAGATCGAGATGGCCGGCGGGTCACGGCCCATGCCGGCGATGGTCGAACGGCACCCGGTGGTCGTCGCGCACGCGCCCGAAGGGCTGGCGCCGGACATCAACCGGCTGGCCATGCGGGCCGGGATCACCCTGCGGTCGATCCGGACGCACCGGCCGAACCTGGAGGAGACCTTCCTCAAGGCTACGGGGGACGTCGACGGTGACCTGACGATGCGAGGTGGTGCCACATGATCGACGCTTTCCGCTCCGAGTGGGTACCGCTGCTGCGCCGGCGGTTCCTGGTCGGCACTCTCGTCGCCGTCGCGGCCGTCGCCGCGCTGGGCACGGCGCTGACGATCTTCTCGGCGGGCCGCACCGACTTCGACGGCGATCCGGTGTCGGTCGCGATGCTCGCCGCGCCGTCCGGGGTCATCGAGGGCTTGGAGGCGGTGACGATCCTGCTGGGTGTGGTGGCGCTGTCCGTCACCGCCTCGGCGATCGCCGGCGAGTACTCCCATGGGACGCTGCGMAACCAGCTCGTCGCGCAGCCGCACCGGTTGCGGCTGCTGGCCGGCAAGGTGCTGGCGCTGGTGGTCTTCCTCGTGCTCGTGGTCACCGTGTCCGCGCTGGTCACGGTGGGGCTGTCGTTCGCCCTGGCGCCGTTGAACAACATCCCGACCGACGCGTGGCTGTCCCTTCCCGGGCTGGCCGAGTTCGGGAAGGGCCTGGCCAACGTGGCGTTCGGCACCCTCGGCTACGCCGCCGTCGGGGCGCTCGCGGCCGTGGTGCTGCGCTCCCCCGCCGCGGCGATCGCGGTCGGGGTCGCCTACGCCCTGCCGGTCGAGATGCTGGTGTCCCGGATCTACGCCCCGGCCGGCGGGTGGCTGCCGGCGCACCTGATGGAGATCGTGGCCGTCGGCGGCAACGGGTACACGACCGCGTACTCCGCCGCGGGCGTGCGGGTGCTGGTGTTCTGCGGGCTGGCCGCGGCGGTCACGGCGGTGCTGTTCCGCCGCCGGGACGTCACCGCCTGACGACCAGGGCGCCGGCCCGCCCGTCCGACCGGACCGGAACCGCCCGGCGCGCGGGCCGACGCTCACTCGCGGAGCAGCACGTCCAGGTTCACCCGCAGCAGCCACTGGTCCAGCTTGAACGGCGGGTAGGGCCAACGGATGCCGTCGAGCACCATCTGGTTCACCGGCAGCCACAGCACGCGGCGCCGCGCGTCCACCGCCCCCCGCCGGATCCCGACGTACCGGGTCGCCGGCCCGCGCAGGTGGTCCAGGCCGACGTCCACCGGGTCCAGGGTCCGGAAGGTCATCCGGCTGCCCCGGCCCGCCGGGCGCACCGCCGTCACTAAACCGTCCAGGCCGGCGAGGAGCACCGTCCCGGTCGTCGGGTCGACGGTCAGGCTGCGCACCAGCCCGCCGCGGTCGGTGTTGGCGACGAGGAAGTCCGGCCGGTTGTCCTGGCCCCAGGTCGCGACCGGCCAGTTGCCGGTGGCCGGGGTCCGGGTGACCAGGCCCCGCTCGCGCCCGAGCTTCGGGTAGACCGCGAGGCGGTCGGCGCGCAGCCCGTCGGCCTTCGTCCGGGCCACGTAGAGGGTGCCGTCCGCGCCGAAGCCCGCGGTCTCCATCCGCGAGCCGTCCTGCACGGCGCGCACCGCGGTGCTGCGCGGGATGATCCGGCCGGTCGACGCCTGGTACGAGAACTCCTGGATCGGGAACGGATGCGTGACGTAGTCGGCGCCCCGGCAGTCGCTGATCAGGACGAAGCGCTCGTCGTCGGCCTCGCTGGTCGGGTCGGCGACGACCTCCCGCGGGTTGACCACCACCTGTACGCCCAGCGGCCGGACCTGCGGGTACTGCCAGTACGCGCGGACGCGGCCGTCGAGGTCGAGGACCATGAGCGCGCCGTTCTCCGTCCCGCCGTAGCCGGTACCGAGGTACTGGGCGACGACCAGGTGCCCGCTGCGCGGGAGCCTGGCGATGGACGCGGGGCCGCGCGGCGAACGCGGCTGCCCCTGGTAGATGACGGGGAAGGCGGTGGCGGCGATGTGCGGCTCGAGGGTGCCCGCCAGGGCGTCGGCGGTGCGCGACAGCCCCGGGTCGTAGCGCCACGCGCCGCCCGGGCCGCCGCGGCGCAGTTGCCCGAAGGCCGGCATCTGGCCGTAGGTCCGCACGTCCCAGTTGTAGTAGGGCATCAGCGAGGTGAAGACGGCCCGCTCGCCCTCCTCCCCTGCCGGCGCGGGCACCACGATGACGTCCGAGACGTCGCCGCCGCCGATGCCGGCGAAGGCGGGGTCGGCGCGCGGCTGCGCCTCCCTGCCGGTGGAGGACGGGATGACCAGGCGGGTGAAACGGCGCCCCTCCGGCTCGAACAGGCCGAGCTCCATGCCGGTCCCGGTGAGCTTCGACTGGTCGTCGGTGAACGGCGTCGTGCCGATGAAGACCGTTCCGTCCGCCGCGACCGCCGACATGAACCCGGCCTGCCCGGGGCCGAATCCCCAGCCAGGCACGTCGACGACGTCGATCCTGGACGCGGAGCCGAGATCACCGAACGTGCCCGGCGCGCCGAAGATCGTCAGCAGGTCCTCGGGGATCTCCTTGAGCGAGCCGGGGGGCAGGGACGGAGCCGCGGTGGCCCCGCCCACCGGCGTGGACGCGTGCGGCGACGGCAGCCACGACGGCGGGCCGGAGCCGTCGTCGAGCAGGCGCCACGCGGCCGCCCCGGCGGCGGACAGCGCGCCGAGGCCGGCCACGCCGGCGATCAGCCGCCGGCGGGTGAACGCCGGAGCGGGGGCGCCCGGCCGGCCGGAGCGGGGCCTCCCGAGATCGTTGGTGGCGTCCGGGTCGAGCTCGGCCGCGTCGGTCCGGTCGGCCGCGTCGGTCGGGTCCGGCATCAGATGCGGGCGGCCCTGGGACGGAAGACGATCGTGTTGACGTAGCTGTCCCCGGTGCCCTCGGCGACGGCGCGCAGGTACCCGTGCTGGGCGACGGCCTCCATCCCGCGCTGGTGACCGACCAGGTCGAAACCCTCGAGCCGGTGCCACACCCCGTCGAGGTGGAAGGTGCCCTCGTAGCCCCAGCTCGCCAGCAGGTCGAGGGTGTCGGCGGCCGGCGACCGCGCGTCCTCCACCTCGACGACCAGCACCGGCCGGAACCGGCGCACCAGGCCCTCGGCGCCGCGCAGGACGGCCAGCTCGTGCCCCTCGACGTCAACCTTGATCAGGCCGACGTCCCGCAGGTCGAGCGAGTCCAGCCGGATCGTCTCCACGTCGACGGTCCGGCCCTCGGCGGCGGAGGCCCCGGCCGCGTCACGGCCGGTCGGACGCAGCAGCGAGGCACGCCCCTCGGTGCCCCGGCCGCCCGGGGGCAGCCACAACCGTGCCGTCCCGGCCGTGTCCGACGCCGCCTTCGGCACCACGGTCACGTTGGACGGCGCCGTCCTGGCCACGAAGTCGGCCAGCTCCGGGTTGGCCTCGACGGTCACCACCGACCGGGCCACCCTGGACAGCCAGTACGTCCACGGGCCGTACCAGGCACCCACGTCGACCGCGGTCTGGTGCGGGTCGACGAACATGCGGACCTGGCTCAGGATCGGCTCGAAGCGGCGGTGGGCGTATGCGATGGCCGAGGCGAAGACCTTGTCGGGGATGCGCTCGGCGAGGGAACTGGTCAGGGCCACGGATACTCCGTTCGGACGGCCCGCCGGAGGGCGGGTCGCGATGGGCCTCCGGCCCGCCGTCCGGCGGGCTGCTTCGGGCCTTGGTGGGAACGTTCGCCGGGCACGGACGCCCGGCACGGGTGGGCGCTGGCTGCCGGCGACGCGGCGAGCGGTGCGGCGAGCGGTGCGCTGTCAGGTGTCACCAGACGCCGACGGGCTGTGCCTCCCCGCCGGGAGGATGCTGACCCGGAGGGACCGTACCCGCCTCGCCGGTGGCGGCGGCCGGCGCCGTGGCGGCCCGCGCGTCGGCGCGGTGCAGGCGGTGTACCAGGGCCCCGAGGACCAGCGCCGTCATGGCATGGCAGGCAAGCCCGGCCAGCGAGGTCCGCATCGGGTCCCCGCCGGCGAGGCCCAGCGCCGCTGCCGTGACGACGGCACACACCGTCAGGACCGCGACGACCTGCCGCTGGGCCGCGCCGAGCAGGTAGGTGGTGAACATCAGCGTCACGGCCAGGCAGGTCATGCCGAGCGCGAGCACGGACAGTGAGGAGGCCGCGCCCGCGAGGTCGGGTCCGAAGACCATCGACAGCAGTGGCCTGGCGGCCACCGAACCGAGGGCGGCGAGCAGCAGCCCCGGGGTGACGACGAACGCGAGCGCCACCGCCAGCACCGGGGCCGTGCCGTGCCCGGCGGCCCGCCTGCGCGCCGCCTCGGGCAGCAGGAAGTTCGCCACCGCCAGGCCGATGAACACCGGGATCTTGCACGCCGTCGAGATCGCCGCGTAGGCGCCGGCCCCGTCGTGGTCCAGCCAGCCGACGATCACGACGTCCATGTTCTGCAGCAGCGCGAGCGGGACGAGCGCGCCGAGCGCGACCCAGGTGTCGGCCAACAGCCCGCTGCGGCCGGACCGCGTCGGCCCGGGGATGAGCAGCGGGCCGGTGGAGGGTGGTGCCGCCGCGTGGGGCTTCGCGGCCCTCGCCGGGCGCGGGACCTTCGCGACCCCCAGCCGGGCGTGCTCGGCGCCGAGCGCGATGCCCAGCACCAGCCCGAGCCCCGCGCCGTTGACCCCCAGGCCCGCGCCGACGAAGGCGACGATCAGCCCGATCCGCAGCGCCGCCTCGACCACGAAGTTGACCGCCAGGCGCGGATAGGCCCCCCGGGCCTGGAGCACTCCGCGCTCGACGCACAGCAACGTCCACACCGCCGCGCCGATCACGGCCTCGGCGACGGCCAGCGGGTGGGCGTAGGAGAGCAGGGCCGCGGCCGGCCGGCACAGCAGCACGGCGGCGGCCGACGCGGCGACCACACCGATGCCACAGACACCACGCAGGCGCCTGATCCAGGCCCGCTGGGCGCGCCGGCTGTCGCCGTCATCGGCGGTCTCCCGCTGCACGACGGCGATGAGCAGCGCGTTGCCGACCACCGAGAGGATCATGAAAATGCTGACCTGGACGACCACCGCGCCGTACCGGGCCGGGTCGAGCACCCGCGCGAGCACCAGGTTCATGAACAGGTTGAGACCGTTCACGAGGACACCCGCGACCGCCAGCGCCGCCGGGCCGGCCAACATCCCGGCGATCATCGCCCGGGAGCGCGTCGCCATCTGCCTCTTCCTGGGTCCGTGTTCCTGGGTCCGTGCGTTCCTGCCGCGGTCGGTGCTCCGCGCTGGTTGGTACTCCGCGCCGGTCGAGGCGGGCCACCGGCTGGCGGGCGGAATTGCCGGTAATCGTACGACCACACACAACGGGTCGYCGCGGGCGGCGGTCCCGTAGCGCCCCCCGAAGGTGGGGGGCGGCCGGCCAGTAGGTTTGCGCCGCGAGACCTCCAGCGATGGGAGACATCCGGTGACCACAGCCGCGCCCCGGCCCGTTCACGCCCTCACCGGGCGTCACCTGGTCTTCCTCAACTGGCGCGACAACGCCCATCCGCAGGCCGGCGGGGCGGAGCTGTTCTGCCACTCGGTCGCGGAGCGGTTCGCCGCCGCCGGCGTCCGCGTCACCCTGCTCACCTCCCGCCCACCGGGCGCCGCCGCCGCGACCACGGACGGCGGGGTCGCCGTGCGCCGCGGCGGGGGCACCTTCGGGGTGTACCCGTCGGTGCTCGCCCGGCTGGCGCGGATGGTCCGCTCCGGGGAGCGGGTCGACGCCGTCGTCGACTGCCAGAACGGCATCCCGTTCTTCAGCCCGCTCGTGCTGCCGAGCCGGATTCCGGTGGTGCAGGTGCTGCACCACGTCCACCAGAAGCAGTTCCCGCTGTACTTCCCGCGGCCGGTGGCGCGGATCGGCCAGCTGCTCGAGACCCCGGGCAGCCGGTGGGTCTACGGCCGCCGGCCGGTGGCCGTGGTCTCGCCGTCCACCAGGGACGAGGCCCGTGGGGTGCTGGCGCTGCCCGGGGCCCGGTTCCTCGTCCCTAACGGCGTCACCATCGCCGACGGTGATGGTGACGCCGGCGGCGATGCCGTCGCCTCCGGCGGCGCGGGCGGGACAGACGGCCCGTTCGGTACCGAGGGCGCCATCGGGGCGAGGGCGGCGGCGCCCACGATCGTGTGTGTGGGCCGGCTCGTCCCGCACAAGCGCCTGCACCTGCTGATCGAGGCGCTGCCCGTGCTGGTCGGGCGGCACCCGGGCCTCAGCCTGCACCTCGTCGGCGACGGGCCGGACCGCCGCCGCCTCGCCGACATCGCCGCCCGGTTGATGCTCACACAGGGCGACGGCTCGTCGGACGCGACCGTGCGCTGGCACGGATTCGCGGCTCCCGAGGTCCGCGACGCCGTTCTGGCGTCGGCCTGGCTGACGGTGAACCCCTCCCACGGCGAAGGATGGGGCCTGTCGGTACTCGAGGCGAACGGGATGGGGGTACCGGCGGTCGCGTTCCGGGTTCCGGGACTGCGCGACTCCGTCCGCGACGGGGTGACCGGCTGGCTGGTGGACGAGCCCGGGCAGCTCGCCGACGCGGTCGACCGCGCGTTGACCCTGCTCGCCGACCCGACGCGGGCCGGGGAGATCCGCGCGGCCGCGCGGGCGTGGGCCGGCGGCTTCAGCTGGGACACCAGCGCCGATCTGCTGGCCGCCGTCATCGGCTCCGAGCTCGACCGGCTCGCCGGGGCCGGCGCGGGCGGCCGCTCGGCCGGGGGCCCGGGCGAGCCTCCGGCCCGGCACGCGCCGGCACGCCCACTCGCCGCCCGCCCGCCGCGGGACCGGCGGCGCCGCGACGACCAGGCGACCTGGGTCGAGTTCGATCTGGCGCCGGGTGCGGAGGTTCCCGTGCTGCGCCGGACCGATCTGGTCTTCGAGATCGCCCCGGAATCCGGTGCGGCCGGCCCGGAGCCGGGGCTGCCGGGCCCGGGGCGCCGGTTCGTCGCGCTGTTCTACGGGGCCGACAGCACCGGGGCCCGCACCGCGCTGGCCCGTCGCGGGCTGCGGCCGGCGCAGCGGCCCCGCGCGGCCACCGGCGAGGACCTGCTCCTCGCCGCCACGCACGCCGGCCCGAACCGCGCCAGCGCCGCCGCCGCCGGCGGCGGCGGCGTACGGCTACGGGACATGGCCGGCTGAGCCGTCCGAGGTCGGTCCGGGTGATGCGGGCCGGGCCGGCTCGGCACGGCGTAGCGCGAGTGCGGCGACCGTCGCGGCGAACGCCAGCGATCCGAGGGTCTGGGCCTGCCAGCCGAACGCGCCCTCGCCCGAGAACGGAATGCTGTCGGGGCTGACCGCGACGGCGATGCCGGAGCCGACCATGCCAGCCACCGCCAGCACGCCGAGCATCACCGGGAACCGCCGGCCGACGAGGACCAGGACCGGTACCGCGAGCGCCAGCCAGCCCGCTACCAGGAACACCGCGGCTGTCGCCAGCGCCATCCCCGCCCAGGCGCCCGGAACGCGGGTGAGCAGCCCGACCAGCGGGACGCGCCCCGGCTCGAGGCCCAGCGGGTACCCGTCGGGGTCGGAGCGGCGCCGGAGCCGGTGCCGGCCCGGGACGGCCGCCAGGACGATCAGGAGAACGACCAGGGCGAGCCCGATGAGCAGGTTGCGCCGGTACTCCTGGCCGGGAAGGTTCTCGATCACGACCGTGCCGGCGGCCCCCGCCGGCACGATCCAGCCCTGCGCCCAGCCGTCGAGCCGGACCGCGGTGAGCGGCTTCCCGTCCAGGGTCGCCGTCCAGGACGCGTTCGCGTTCTCCCGCACCGACACGAAGGACCTGGCGCCGGCGCCGATCTCGATCGTCCGCCGCTCGGCGCCCCACTCCCCGATCCGGGTCGTCCGTGGCTTCTCCGTGCTGGTCGCGGCGGTGGTGCCGACCAGGCTGAGCGAGTCGACGAGCATCGTCGACTGGCCGAGGTCGACGGTGATCAGGTGCTGACCCGGGTCCAGGGTGATCTGGTGGCCCTCCGAGCACAGGCTGATGCGGAACGGCCGCGCGGTGGCGAGGTCGCTGTATTTGCCCTCGACCTGGATGTCGTGGCGGACTCCGTCGATCGTCAGGGCCGGCCCCTGGCCACATGGGATGACCAGCGGATCGTCGGAGGAGTCGACTTCGGCGCCGGCCGGCGGCGGGAGGGCGCTCGCGGTGCCGGTGAGGGTGAAGGTGAGGCGGCGGGGCACCTCGAACCGCCGGGAGAGCGTGATCTCCTCGGATCCGCCGAAGGGCTGGAGCGGGTCGACCCTGGTCCGCTCGAAGGAGTAGGCGACCAGCCCCTCGTCCGGTGCCTGGAACTCGTCGACCATGTCGGCCGGGGCCTGGGCGTACCGCTGGAACCGCACGCCGGGGATCTCGATCTCGCGCAGGCCGGCCCCGAGGACGGGGTCGGTCTCCCGGCTGACCTTGTCGAAGGTGATCCTGTACCAGCGGCTCATCCCCGGGGGCACCGCCAGCCGCTGGATGTCCTCGATCGGCGAGACCTGGGTGACCGCCGACCCACGCTCGGTGGTCACCCGCAGCGCCTCGACCTCCGGGCGCCAGCCGCCCTCCTGCAGCAGCCGGATGTCGATGTAGGGCACGGACATCTCGCGGCCGACGTCGAGCTGGATCCACTGTCCCTGGGAGGTCGCGCCCTGACGGCGCCGCGCCGTCCAGGAGGTCGAGGTCTGCCCGTCGACGGCCGCGGACGGCGCGAAGTCAGGAGCCGCGAGCAGGTCGTAGCCGTAGGAGGAGGCCTGCACGGACATCCCGTCGGCGTAGCCGGCGACGGTCTGGTGACCGACCACCGGCCGGTCGACCCACTGGCTCGGCGCGCCGGGCCGGCCGGCGACGGTCTCGTCCGGGCCGAGCAGGTAGGACGCCGAGTCGTGCACGATGCCGAAGGTGTAGTCACGGCGGGTGTTGGTGTCGGTGACGGCCCAGGCCGTCGTGGGCGTGACGACCTGGGACGCCGGCGGAGGATCGGCGATGGGCGCCCGCGTGATCGCGGTGTCGTCGGCCGCGCCGGCCGCCGTGCCGCCGGCGGGGCGGTCCGGCTCGGCGAGGTCCCCGGCCAGCACCACGGCTCGATCGGCGCTGAGCAGCCCCTGGCCGGCGAGCTGCACGGTGGCCTCGGGGCCGCCGGAGACGACGACCCCGGTGTCGACCGGGTAGGCCTGAACCATGCTGGCTCCCCCGGGCACCGTCCAGATCTCGATCGCCGGGACCTTCTCGGCGGACTCGCTCAGGGATTCGACGAGCCGGGCCTTGGCGGTGGTGCGGGCCTGGACCTCGGGCCCGAAGGACGCCGCCCGGACCAGGCCCGAGCTCTCCAGCGAGCGGTGTAGCTGGTCCGTCGACGGCGGGATGTCCCAGTCCTTCTGCTCGATGTCGTTACGCACGAGCACCTGGCCGACCCCCGCGCGGGCCAGCGTCACCCCGAGCCCGGGGGTGGAGCCGGTGGCCATCATGTGCTCGATGCCGTCCATCAGGCGGGTCGTCCCGACACCGCCCAGCGGGATGATGTTGCGCACCCCCCAGGGGGTGCGGGCGAGCCACTGCAGCGGCTCGTCGAGGGGGCGGCCCCACTGGTACTCGCCGAACGGGGCGCCCGGCAGGACAAGGGCCCGCCCGYCCTCGGGATGGTCCGCGAGCCAGTCGGCCGCCTGGGCCCAGTAGTCCGGCACCTTCGTGAAGGGGCGGGGCTGCAGGCCCTGGCCACGCAGCATCGGCGCCATCCCGGCGACCAGCGTCCCGACCGTCACCAGGATGGCCAGCACCGGGACGAGCCTGCGCCGATCATCGCCGGCGCCCTCCGCGCCGCGCCGTGCCCTGCCCGCGGGCCCGGCGTCCTCAGGCGGGCCGGCGGCGCCGGCCCGGACCGCGCCGGGACGCCACGAGAGGGCCACGCCGAGCAGGTGCGCGAGGCCCAGCGCCAGCGGCAGCCGGACGACCGGCTGGAACTTGTAGACATTGCGCAGGAACCCGAACGGCTCGGTCAGTAGCGAGCGGACGCCGTCCGCGAGCGGGCTGCCCGGCTGGCCCGGGTAGGCCGCCGCCACCGCCACCACCCCGACGGCGAGCGTGACGAGCAGGAAGCGGCGGGCTGGGAGATCCCGGCGGACCAGGCCGGCGAGACCGAAGGCGGACACCACCGCCGAGGCGACGACCGCCAGCGGGGTGCTCACGTACTCCTGGGCCGCCGGCAGCCAGGGGGTCGGCAGCGAGAGGTAGGCCATCCAGTCCGCGGCGCCGCGCAGCGTCTCGCCGACCGAGGTGGTTCCCGTCGTGGTGTCGGCGGTCTCGGTGAAGGGGAGGAAGTTCAGCCCGTAGCGGCCCTGGACGGCCAGCGCGAGCATCCACCAGGCGCACGCCAGCACCACGCACACACACCACCATGCCCGCAGTGCCCAGGCCCGCCGTGTCGCGCCCGCGAACACCAGGACGACGGCCGGGCAGAGCAGCACACACAGCGTGACGGTCGCGTTGATGCCACCGGTGCACAGCACCGCCAGCCCCGACAGGGCCGCGGCGCGCCGCGGCGACAGACGCGCGGCGGCCAACTCCCGGGCCCGCTCCCCGGTGTCGTCACGGTGGCCCGTGTCCGCCCCGCCGGCGCCGTCGGGGCGCAGCGCGAGGATCAGCGGCAGGGTGATCCAGGGCAGCATCGCCGCCCCGACCATCGCGACGGACGTCGCGCCGACCTTGCCGAGGAACATGGGCGACAGGGCGTAGCTCAGGCCGGCCAGGAACCGGGCGCTCGGCCGACCGATCCCGAGCGCCTCGGCGAGGCGGACCGTGCCCCAGGCGGCGGTGGTGAGCAGCACCGCCATCCACAGCCGCTGGGTGATCCACGGCGGCACGCCGAGCAGGTTCCCCAGCCCGAAGAAGGGGCCCATCGGGAACAGGTAGCCGGCGTACTGGTTCGGCAGGAAGCCGAAGTCGGACGTCGAGTTCCACAGGTGCGTGGCCGCCGACATGAACCGCCACGGCTCGAGCGGGACGTCGAGCTTGGTGTCGGCTGTCAGCTTCCCCGGTGCCTGGAGGAGGAACAGCAGGACGAAGCCGGCGAACATCGCCAGCAGCGGCCGGCGGGAGGCCCGGCCGGGCGCCGCGCGGGGGCGGTCGGACCGTGACCGGCCCGCCCCACGGAGGCCGCGGGCAGGGGCTCCCGCGGACGTGTGATCGGCGGCCGGGTCGGTCGGACCCGGGCGGACGGCGTGTCCGGCCGGCGAGGAGGAGATGGGAGGCTCCAGGCGGTAGTCGGGATTGGCCCGACCTTCATACAACCTCGCACCGACAGGGCTGGGGACCGGTGCGGCCGATGGGAGCCGGTGACGCCCGGGCGGCGGCCGGTTCCCGCGGCGGCGCGACCGGGCCCGGGCAGGCTCCGCTGGTCACGGTGCGGGCGCAGGACCGGGGATCTCACCGCGGGAGGGCGACGGGGTGAACCGCCCGGTCCCGTGCGCCACGCTCACGGCTGGAACCGCGGGAGCGGGACGCGGCATGGGGCGGGGCACCGCGGGGGGCCGCGCGGGGGCGGCGGGCAGCGCGGGAAGGGCCGTGGGCCGGGCCGGAGCAGCCGCGGGCAGCGCGGGAACGGCCGTGGGCCGGGCGGGAGCGGCGGCGGTCGTGGGCCGGGCGACAGGCACCGGCCGGGCCGGTGTGCCGGGCCGGGTACGAGCCGTCGGCCGGGCCGGTGTGCCGGGCCGGGTGGGGGTCGCGGGCACTGGCAGCTGGCCGGGCGGGGCACCCTGCGGTTCCCCCGCACCGCGCGGCGTGGCCGGCCGGCCGAGCAGCTCGGACGCGTCCACGACGCCGAGCTCGCCCAGCCGCTGGCGACGGCTGACCGGCGGGAGCCCGACCCGGCTGAGATAGCGGCGGGCCCGGACGACGTCGACGAGCATCGCGGGGGTGTGCCGGGTAATCCGGAAGGTGCCGCCGGGCGTCTCCTCCCAGCGCACGGGTACCTCGGCGATGCGATAGCCCACCGAGCGCGCGATCGAGAGCACCTCGACGTCGAATCCGAAGCCGGTGGAGCGCGCGAGACTGAAAAGAATCTTGGCTTCCGCGTGCCGAAACGCCTTGAAGCCACACTGCGTGTCAGCGACATCCAGCGCCGCGAGTGAACGCGTAATCTGGTTGAAAGCCCAGCTACCGGCCCTGCGGCCGCTTGTCCGGGTGGCTCCGTCGCCGATTCGCCGCGAACCCAGCGCCACCTCGGCGTGCTCGAGCGCGGCGAGCAGCAACGGCAGGTCGTTCACGTCGGAGGCCCCGTCGGCGTCCATGAAGACGATCGACCGGCCATGCGCGGCCGACACGCCCGCCCTTACCGCGGTGCCCTTTCCGCAGTTCCACGGCAGGCGTACCACACGGTGGTTCGGAAAGCCCTCGAGCAGGTCCTCGGCGACCCCGGCGGTGCCATCGGTGCTGCCGTCGTCGACGACGATCACCTCAGCCCTGGGGATCTTGCCCACGACAGCCAGCAGCCGCGGCAGGGACGCCGGAAGACGAAGTGCCTCGTTGTAAGCGGGAATGACCACGCTCACGGGCACAAGGTCCATTACTCACCCCTCGGCTGTGACGACAGGAGCGATGACCGGACCCTCACCGGATGGAGTCTGTCCGTGGCGACCAGTCTGAATCGCCGAGTTTCGGGGGAGTTGCATGCTCTGTCAACTTCCTCCCGTCTTAGCGACGTCTGTACGCCAGAGGGCGACAGATCCGCTCGCTTACCGGCCATACCCGCGCAACGATCGCCGCAGATCGGCGCTCAGCATACGGAATGGCCTGAAGATCGACGCCGCTGGGCAGACGGGGTTCTTCATGGTCAGCGGCAACACCGGGAACATTGTACGCAACGGCACCAAGGTGCTACTCATCGTTCACATCTACCTCCCGAGAAGCCCCGGATCGTCACATGTGTACCTGGACCCGGAAACAGCACGAAACTTCGGGACCTGACGGCGACGTCGGTGTCGACGGTCGCACGAACCGCGGCGGGGATGTCCGGCGGGTGGCCCCGGCGGCACCCCGCGACGGGGCCACCCGCCGCCCCGGGGCCCGGTACGACCCGGTTCTCGACCACCCCGCGAACATGGGGCCACCAGGAGATTTCCCAATGGGAACAGCCCCCTGGCCACGGGGCGCCGGCACCGGAGATGCGGGTGGTCACTACGTCCGCGGAATACCACCATCGTGCGTTCCGCCGGCCGTACGGCGCGGGGATCCGCGCATCCGCGCACGCACGCGGGCACCATACGGTTCGAGGCCTTTCCGGCGGCCCGCACGCGCCCGACGTACCGCGGCCGCCGGCCACCGCGCGCGGACCTGACGGGAGGCGGCATGCCACGTGACGACCAACACCGCGCCGACGCGATGCTGCGCGGCCTGGTGGGCGCCGGGCGCTCCCGGCTGAGCCTCAGCGCCGCGATGCGCGCGCGGGACGTCTCCCGCCCCACCGAGGCGGACCTGGCCTGGGCGGAGCAGGCGGTCGTGCTGCGCCACGCCCACCCCGCGCCGGCGGGGCCCGGCGGCGCCACGGATCCGGCGGCAGGCCGCGCCGCCACGCGCTCCGCCGACAGCCCCGGCCCGTCGAGCCCGTCAGGCCCGTCAGGCCCGTCAGCGAACCCGTCGGACCCGTCAGCGGGCCGAGGGCGCGCCGGACGGCCGCGGCGGGCCGGTGGGGCCCGCCGCGGGCCGAACGGCGCTCAGGACGCCGGCGAGGAGGGGGACGGCTCGGGGATCTCCCCGGAACGCTCGTAGGCGGAGATCATCCGCAGTCGGCGGAGGTGACGCTGCTCTCCGCTGAACGGCGTCGCGAGGAAGATCTCGACCAGCTCCACCGCCTCGGGCAGCGAGTGCATGCGGGCGCCCACGCTGATCACGTTGGCGTCGTTGTGCTGGCGGGCGAGGGTCGCCGTCTGTTCGCTCCAGACCAGGGCCGCACGCACCCCGTCAACCTTGTTGGCGGCGATGACCTCGCCGTTCCCCGAGCCGCCGATCACGATCCCCAGGCTGTCGGGCTCCGCCGCGGCGGCGGCCGCGGCGGCCATGACGAACGGCGGGTAGTCGTCGTCGGGGTCGTACTCGACAGGCCCGTGGTCGACGGGGGCGTGGCCGAGCTCCGCGAGGCGCGCGACGAGAGCCTTCTTCAGGTGGAACCCGGCGTGATCAGAACCCAGATGGACGCGCATGATGCGCCATCATGCCCGGTCACCGCGCACCGCCGCGCGGGGGTGACCAACCCCTCGCGGATCAGTCGAAGATCGGACCCTGCTCGCGGCTGCGCTTGAGCTCGTAGAAGCCAGGTGTCTCCGAGACCAGGAGGACGCCGTCCCACAACCGACCGGCGGCCTCGCCGCGCGGGGTCGGAGTGATCACCGGGCCGAAGAACGCGTTGTCCCCGATCGCGATGACGGGCGTCCCGACGTCCATGCCGACCCGGCCGATGCCGTCGGAGTGGCTGGCCCGCAGCCGCTCGTCCCACTCCGTGGAGTGCGCGGCCGCCGCCAGCGCCGGGTCGAGGCCCACCTCCTCCAGCGCGGCGACGAAGGTCTCCTCCGTCAGCTCGGCCTTCTCCAGGTGACGGCGACGGCCCAGCGCCGTGTAGAGCGGGAGGAGGATCTCCTCCCCCGCGGTCGCGGCGGCGGCGATGCAGATGCGCACCGGCCCCCACGCCTGCTTCATCAGCTCCTGGTACTGCTCGGGCATGTCCCGGCCGTCGTTGAGGACCGCCAGGCTCATGACGTGCCACCGGGTCCGGACCGGGCGGACCTTCTCGACCTCCAGCATCCAGCGCGAGGTCAGCCACGCCCAGGGGCACAGCGGGTCGAACCAGAAGTCCGCGTCGACGACCGCCGGCTCGGGGGTGGGCAGTGCCTCGACATTGCCCACCGCGGTGCCGGCGGCATCCACGGATCCGGCCCGGTCGGCGGGTGCGGCGGGCCCGTCGGCGACAGGATCTACCGAGACGGCGACGTCGGCTGACATGGCAGCTCCAAAGGTGGCGCACGGAACAGGACGGGGTCCGGCCCGATGGCCCGGAAGGGCCATCGGGCCTCGTTCCCACGTCAACCATCCGCGGGCTGCGGATCCTTCCCGGCCGAGGCCAGGTATGTCGCCACCCGGTTGACCACCGCGACGAAGGGCACCGCCGCGATCRCCCCCGGGATCCCGGCGAGCACGCCACCCGCGGACAGCGCGATGACGATGGCCAGCGGATGCAGCCGGACCGCCCGACGCATCACCAACGGCTGCAGCAGGTGGCCCTCGACCTGCTGCACCGCGATCACGACGCCCAGGATGATCAGCGCGTCGGGCACGCCGTTCGACACGAGCGCGACCAGCACGGCGGCGATGCCGGCGACGGTCGCGCCGACGATCGGGATGAAGCCGCCGAAGAACGTCAGCAGCGCCAGCGGCGCGACGAGCGGGGCGCCGACGGCGACCAACCCGATCGTGATGCCGACCGCGTCCACCGCGGCGACGAACACCGTGCCCCGGATGTAACCGGTGAGGGTGAGCCAGGCCTCCCGACCCGCGCCGCGGACCCGGTCCTCGGCCCCGCTGGGGAACCGGGTGACGATCCAGCTCCAGATCCGCTCGCCGTCGTAGAGGAAGAAGAAGGTCGAGAACAGTGCGACCAGAATGCTGGTCAGCACCTCCGCGGCGACCGACGCCGTCGACAGCACGCCGGAGACCACCCGGCCGCGGTTGCTCGTGAGGCTGCTGCGGATGTCGTCGACCAGGTTGTCGATCTGGCCCTGGGAAAGGTGGAACGGGCCGTCCGTCAGGTAGTCCCGGACCTGGTCCACGCCCTCGCTGACCTGGTCGGCCACCGCGGGGATCTCGTTGGCGGCGTTGAAGCCCACCGCGACACCGGCCCCGACGACGAGCAACAGGAAGATCAGCAGGGCCGCGAACGCCGCGCCGAGCCTGGGCACGCCCATCCGCTGGAACCGGTGCGCGATCGGGTGGATGAGAGCCGCGATGAGCAGGCCGGCGATGACCGGGATCACGACGATCCGCACCCGTCCCACGATCATGGCCAGCACGTAGACGGCCGTCCCGATGATGAGTAGACGCCAGGACCACGCGGAGGCGACGCGGAGGGACACCGGCACGTGCTGCTCGGCACGGCGCGCCGTCGAGCCCTGCGTGGCGCCAGCGGCGGCGCTGCCCGCTCCGGCCGCTCCGGCCGGACCGGCCCGGCGTGGCTCCTGCTCGGGCGGGCCGGCACCGGCCCCCGAGCGGGCGAGGCGCAGCCGGCGTGGGATGCGCTGGCGCGGGCCGGCCGGGGCGGGCCGGCCGTCGGGACCCGGGCCCCCGGCGGAACCCGCGGAGCCTGGTGTGGCCGGGCCCGCCGGGCCCGCCGGGCCCGCCGAGCCTGGTGTGGCGGAGCCGGTGGCCCCGGAGTCGGCCGCGGCGTCCGCGGCCGCCCTCCTCGGGCCACGCCGAACCGGGACCCGGCCCAGTCCCGCCACCCGCCGCACCGCTACCCCCTACGTCCGGTGTCTGAAGGTTCCGTCCTTCGGGACATCCAACCCGATGGTCGGCGCAAGCTTCCACCAAGGGTGAGAACAACGCACTCAGCACACGTCCGAACAACGCGATCCCGTGGCCGGACCAGGCCGGAGGTGCCAGGACAGGACGGGCCCGGCGGGCCCCGCCGGGCCGGAAGCGGGCGGGTCGGCGTGCGGTCCGGACGTCGCCGGCCCCGCGTCCGGGCGTGGGAGACTGGTCACCGAGGTCAACGTCATGGCCGCGTGCGACCGCGACGCGGCGCGCACGTCCAGTGGTTCGCCGGCCCAGTGGGCCGCATGCCCAGTGGCCGCGCGTCCTCGCCGACTCCGCGACGTTTCTGCGAAAGGATCCGGGTGCCTCACAACCTCACCCGCGACGAGGCGCGCGAGCGCGCCCGCCTGCTGGCCGTCTCGTCCTACGACGTCGAGCTCGACCTCACGGTCGGCGACGAGACCTTCCTGTCCAGCACCACCGCGTCGTTCACCTGCGCCGAGCCCGGCGCGTCGACCTTCGTCGAGCTGGCCGCCCCGGCGGTGCGCGAGGTCGTCCTCAACGGCCGGTCGCTGGACCCGGCGGTGGTCTTCGACGGCGGGCGGATCGCTCTGCCCGACCTGGCCGCGACGAACGAGCTCCGGGTCGTGGCCGAGTGCGCCTACTCCCGTACCGGCGAGGGCCTGCACCGCTTCGTCGACCCCGTCGACAGCGCCGTGTACCTCTACACGCAGTTCGAGACGTACGACGCGCACCGCATGTACACCTGCTTCGACCAGCCGGATCTCAAGGCCGCCTTCACCCTCGCGGTGACGGCGCCCGCCGACTGGCGGATCATCTCCAACAGCGTGGTCACCGGCACCACGGCCGCTCCCGACGGCGCGACGCGGACCGCCTTCGCCCCGACCCCGGTGATGTCGACCTACATCACCGCGCTGGTCGCCGGGCCGTACCACGAGGTGCGCGACCACCACGACGGCATCGACCTCGGGGTGTACTGCCGCCGCTCGCTCGCCGAGTTCCTCGACCCGGGCGAGATCCTGGAGATCACCAAACAGGGTTTCGACTTCTACCACCGGGTCTTCGACTACCGGTACCCGTTCGGGAAGTACGACCAGCTGTTCGTGCCGGAGTTCAACGCGGGCGCGATGGAGAACGCCGGCTGCGTCACCTTCCTCGAGGAGTACGTCTTCCGGGCGAAGGTCACCGAGGCGCGCCGCGAGCGGCGGGCCGAGACGATCCTGCACGAGATGGYGCACATGTGGTTCGGCGACCTCGTGACCATGCGCTGGTGGGACGACCTGTGGCTCAACGAGTCCTTCGCCACCTACATGTCCGTGCTGGCGCAGGTGACGTCCACCCGCTTCACCAACGGCTGGACGACCTTCGCCAACGCGGAGAAGGGCTGGGCGTACCGCCAGGACCAGCTCTCCTCGACGCACCCGATCGTCGCCGACGCCCCCGACATGGACGCGGTGCGCACGAACTTCGACGGCATCACCTACGCCAAGGGCGCCTCCGTCCTCAAGCAGCTCGTCGCGTGGGTGGGCCAGGAGGAGTTCCTCGCCGGCCTGCGCAGCTACTTCCGCAAGTACGAGTACGGCAACACCTCGCTGAAGGACCTGCTCGTCGAGCTGGAGAAGGCCAGCGGGCGGGATCTGAGCCCGTGGTCGGCCGACTGGCTGGAGACCACCGGGGCGAACACGCTGCGGCCGCGGTTCCTCACCGACTCGTCGGGCCTGTTCACCTCGTTCGACGTCGTCCAGGAGCCGGCGAGCGCCCCCGCGACCGCGTCGCGGACGCTGCGCCCGCACCGGATCGCGATCGGCCTCTACGACCGGGACACCACGGGCGCGCTCGTCCGCCGCGAGCGGGTCGAGCTGGACGTCGTCGGGGAGATCACCGAGGTCGCGAAGCTCGTCGGGGTCCGCCAGCCCGACCTGATCGTGCTCAACGACGACGACCTCACCTACGCCAAGGTCCGTCTGGACGAGCGGTCGCTGCGGACCCTGATCGACTCGATCGGGACGATCTCGGCCTCGCTGCCGCGCACGCTGTGCTGGGCGGCGGCCTGGGACATGACCCGCGACGCGGAGCTCGCGGCCCGCGACTACGTCCGGCTCGTGCTGTCCGGCATCGACGCCGAGGACGACATCGGCGTGGTGCAGTCGCTGGTCGCCAAGGCGGCGCTCACCGTCGACAGCTACGGCGACCCGGCGAACCGCCCGGCGGCGCTGCGCGAGCTGACCACCCGGGCCGAGGAGCTCATGCGCTCCGCCGAGCCCGGCGGCGACCTGCAACTCGTCTTCGCGACCGCCTTCGCCCAGACCGAGGAGCCCGGGCAGATCGCCCGGGTCAAGGCGATCTTCGAGGGCACCGACGTGGTGCAGGGGCTCGCCCTGGACACCGAGCTGCGCTGGACCCTGCTCATCCAGCTCGTCGCGCGCGGGGTCTACGGCGACGCCGAGATCGACGCGGAGCTCGCCCGGGACAACACCGCCACCGGGGAGAAGCGCGCCGCCACCGCGCGCAGCGCCCGCCCGACGGCGCAGGCCAAGGCGGACGCCTGGTCGGCGGTCATGGACTCGGACGCCCTGTCGAACCACCTGGCGGTCGCCACGATGAACGGTTTCTGGATCTCCGACCAGCTCGAGCTGACCCGGCCGTACGTCGACCGGTTCTTCGCCGAGATCGGTGGGATCTGGGAGACCCGCTCGTTCGACACCGCTCAGACGATCACCCAGATGTTGTTCCCGTCCGGGGTCATCGAGCAGTCGACGGTGGATCTGACCGACGCCTACCTGGCGGAGCGGGACCCGGTGCCCGCGCTGCGCCGGGCACTGATGGAGGGCCGGGACGGGCTCGTGCGGGCACTCGCCGCGCGGGCGAAGGACACCGCGGGGCCGGTCGCGGGCTGACGGTCCGCCGCGCCGGGCTCTCTGCGCCCGGCGCGGCGGCCGGTGTCAGCGGCGGGAACCGTCGAGATCAGCGGCGGGACCCGGTCGGCGCGGCGGGCGCGCCGGCGGCGTCGGAGAGCTGACGCAGCCCGGTGATCACACCGCCCACCAGGTCACCGAGAGCGAAGCTGGACGTCATGGCCAGGGCCGCCAGACCGGCGGCCGAGTCGCTGATGCGCTTCTTCGCGGCCGGCGTGGTCACAACGCGGACGAACCGCTGCCCCGGGGAGACGGCGACGAGCACCGCCTCGTCGTTGCGGGGATCGGCCAGGCCGCCCAGCAGCCGCTCGGCGGCAAGCTTCAGATCGCCGTCCAGCGCACCGACGCGGACAGCGAAGCGGATGCCGGTCTGGGTCTGCGCGGACTGCCGAGCACGTTCGATCCGCTCGGTCTGCTCGTGGGTGAATGCCTCACCAGGTGCCACTGGCACCACCCGCACCCGGTACGGCGGCCCGCGAACGCTTCGCCTCGATGTCCTCCGGCTTCGCGCCGATCCAGATCTCGTCGTGCTCCCAAGGCTGGCCCGGACGGTAGCGCGACGGGCGGCTCAGTCGGCTCGTCACCGCGGTGAGGAGGAACGCCAGCAGGAAGCCGCCGATGACCGTTCCACCGTAGAGCGCCCAGGCATGGACAGCCGACAGCGGGTCGGGGTCGTAGGGAGTCCCCACATCCTGCGCGGAGGCCGACACCGCGAGGAAGGGCACCGTGAACAGGGACAACGCAGCGACGGTCAGAACGCGGCGCGCGGCGACCCGCCGACCCGACCTGGAGGTCGGGGGCAGATCGCCGGCCGCGGCGGACCGCCGAGACGTACGGCGCGGACGACGTGGAATCACGTCCGGAAGGGTACCGGGAACGGCCGGCACGGTCCGTGCCCAGGGGTGCGAGCTAGCTCGCCCACACCGCCGACGAGCACGGTTGCGTCCCGGCGACGCGTGCCACAGCGCTTCAGGGGCGCCGGGTGGTGGTGGCTCCCGCCCGATCGGCGGTGATCGCCCCGAGTGCCTCGACCATCCGACGCGACCGGGGATCGGTGATCAGCCGTTCGACGGTGACGCGTTCCCCGGCATCGTCGACGACCGGTAGCCGCCAGTTCGGATAGCTGTCGACCGTCCCGGGCAGGTTCGGCTGGCGGACGTCGCCGAACGCGTCGCCGGGGGCGACCAGCACGATCCGCGCGCGTGACCGGGCAAGCAGGACGTGCAGGCCGAGCGCGGCCGCCGCACGCAGCTCCGGATCGAGGCGATCCTCCTCCGCCGCCACGACCCCCGCCGGCGGGCTCACCAGGCCCTCGTCGGCGAGCAGCCGCAGCAGTCCGGCGCGTTCGGCGAGCCAGGCGGCGCGTTCCTGCTCGTCGGTGCGGGCGAGCAGGCCGAGCCGCGCACGCACGCGCACGTGCTCGCCCTCGAGGAAGCCGGCGGCGGTCGGCAGGTCGTGCGTGGTCACGCTGGCCATGGTCCGGGCCCGGTACTCGCCCGGCGGGAGCGGGGAGCCGTCCGCCGCCTGCTCGAACCACAGCACCGAGGAGCCGAAGATCCCAGCGCCGTCGAGCGCCTCGGCCACCGACGGTTCGACGGTGCCGAGATCCTCACCGACGACCAGGGCGCCGGCCCGGTGCGCCTCGAGGGCGAGCAGCCCCAGCAGCGCCTCGGCGTCGTAGCGGACGAAGGTGCCGCCGGCAGCACCGGCACCGTCCGGGACCCACCACAGGCGGAACAGCCCGAGAATGTGATCCACCCGTAGCCCGCCGCCCCGGGACAGCACCGCGGCGACCATCGCCCGGAACGGGGCATACCCGCTCTCCGCGAGGACGTCGGGCCGCCACGGCGGTAGGCCCCAGTCCTGGCCCTGCTGGTTGAAGCCGTCCGGCGGGGCGCCGACGGAGGCACCGGTGGCCAGCACGCCGCGCATCGCCCAGGCGTCCGCGCCGCCCGGATCGACCCCGACGGCCAGATCGTGAACGACGCCGACCCGCATCCCGGCCGCCCTGGCCGCGGCCTGCGCCGCGCCGAGCTGGTCGTCGCACCGCCGCTGCAGCCAGACGTGGAACGCGACGCGTTCCGCTAGTTCGGCGCGCGCGGAGTCATCCGCCAGCCCGGCGCGCGCGGCGTCGACCGCCGGCCCGGCGGGATCGCGCAGGTCCTCCGGCCAGGTGCGCCAGTCCCGGCCGTGCCGCTCGGCGAGCGCGCACCAGAGCGCGAAGTCGCGCAGCGCGCCGTCGGCCTCCTGCCCACCGGCCGGCCCGTCGCCCGTCCCGCCGCCGGACGAGGTGAACAGCAGCTCGACGGCGGCGAGCTTGGCCCGCCACACCGCGTCCCGGTCGATCAGGCCGTCCCTGGTCCCCTCCCGGCGGGCGACTCCCGCCAGCCGGTCGACCTCCGCCCGCACCGTCTCGGAGGCGTGCCGGTACTCCGGGGTCAGCTCGGGCCGCAGGTAGAGCGGTGAGACGAAGCGGCGGCTCGCCGGCGAGTACGGCGACGGCTCGACCGGAAAGGTCGGCGCCACCGCGTGCAGCGGGTTCACCAGCAGAACGTCGGCGCCGTCACGCGCGGACCACTCGGCGAGGGTGGCGAGGTCGGCGTAGTCGCCCATCCCCCACGATCCCGCGGAGGTGAGCGCGTACAGCTGGATCATCCAGCCCCAGGCCCGCCCGGTGGCCTCGGCCGGGCTCGGGGCGGCCGCGAAGTCGGGCACGCGCTCCGGGACGACGATCAGCGGGCACTCGGCGGTGCTCCCGCCGAAGCTCAGCCGCAGGCGGTGATCCCCGAGCGGCAGGCCGGACGGCAGGTCCACCGTGCCGGCGCGGACGGCACGGCCGTCGACCTCCCCGACGGTGCCGCGCAGCCCGACCGACAGCGGCACGCTCTCCCCTCCGGCCAGCACGGCCTCGGCGGTGACGGCGTCCGCGGCGGCATCCGGCACATGCACGGCGACCGGCGCGGGGGCCTGCGCCCGGACGACCGCGCACGGGGGCAGCGGGCGCCGCCGACGCGCCTCGCGTGCCCCGGCGAGCGCGACGGCCGGGTCCGACGGGTCGACGCCGAGCAGGCCCAGCACCGCCCGGACGGCCGTCGGCTGCACCGTGACCGGCGTGCCGTCCTGCCCGTCGTAGGACGTGGCCACTCCGAACTCGGCGGCGAGGGCCGCGAGGTCACCGAGCCCGGACCAGACAGACGCCGGACCCGGCTGCCCACCGGCTCCGACCGCGCCGCCGGCTGACGGCCCGGCGGTGGACGATGCGGCGGTGGACGGCGCCGCAGCGGTAGGCGCCGCGGTAGCAGCGGGGGGCGCGGCGGGCTGGTCGGGGCGCTCGGTCGCGGATGTCACGGACCTGATCCTGCCCGCTGCCCCGGGCGGACCGTCGGACGCCCCCCGGGCCGCTCCGCGCCAACGCCGGGCGCCGTGGCCGGACCGCCCGCGCCTGCCCCGCCCGCCTTCCGCCCAGCCGCCCGCTCTGCCGTCTGTTCTGCCTTCTCCGCTCTCTCGGCCACCGCCTGCTCCGCTTCGGCGGCCGCCGCGGAGCCGCCGGCCGGCCGCCGCCACGGCGAGTCCGCGTCCGCGTCCGCAGCCGCAGCCGCGGGCCCGGAGCGCGTCGGGGAGACGCCCACGGGCGCGGCTCCGCCCGCCGGAGCGAAGCCGCCCATGGGCAGAGGGCCGCCCCTCGGAGGAGGGCCGCCTGCCGAAAGGGAGCCGTTCGCGCCGGCGGTCCCGCCGTCGGAGACGAACCCGCCGTACCCGACGGGATCGTCGCCGTCCCAGGGAACCCCCCGCTCCCAGGCCGCCACGCAGGGCAATGTCATCCGCAGCAGCGCGCCGCCGGACGGCGACTCGGCGGCCTCGGCCGTCCCGCCGTGCATCGCCGCGGCGTCCGCGACGATCGCCAGGCCGAGGCCGGAGCCGGGCAGGCTGCGCGCCGCCGTGGCCCGGTAGAAGCGCTCGAAGACGCGGGCCCGGTCGGCCGGCGCGATGCCCGGGCCCTCGTCGGCGACGGTGACCTCGCCGGCCCGGCTGACCACCCGCACGGTCGAGGACGGCGGGCTGAACTTCACCGCGTTGTCCAGCAGGTTGGTCACCGCCCGCTCCAGCAGGCTCGGCCGCCCGTCCACCAGGGACGGCTCGACGCTCACCTCGATCCGGATGCCCTTGGTGTTCGCCCGGCGCCGGGCCCGGTCCGCGGCGGCCCGCACGACCTGGGCGAGGTCGAGCCGCTCGATCTCCTCCGTGGGCACCTCGTCGCGGGCCAGCTCGATCAGCTCGTTGACCAGCGCGGTCAACTCGCGCATCTGGGCGTCGACGTCGCGCAGCAGCGCGTCGCGGTCCGCCGCGGGCAGCGCCCGGTTCGGAGTCGTCTCCGCCCGCATCAGGAGCTCGATGTTGGTGCGCAGGCTGGTCAGCGGCGTGCGCAGCTCGTGGGCGGCGTCGTCGACGAGCTGGCGCTGCCGCAGCCGGGATGCCTCCAGCGCCCGCAGCATGCTGTTGAGGCTGGTAGCCAGCCGGGCGATCTCGTCCGAGCCGGTGACCGGGATCAGGGCGGAGAGGTCCTGGGTACGTGCCACCTCCTCCGCCGCGGCCGCCGCGGCGTCCACCGGTTTCAGCGAGGCGCGGGCGACGAGGCGGCCGGCGATCACCGAGCCGACCACGCCGACCAGCCCGACGATGAACAGCACCAGCCCGAGATCGCGCAGCGTGCGATCCACGTCGGAGGTGGACCGGGCCAGCTGCAGGGCCCCGGTGCCGGTGAGTGGCGGCGGATAGCGCAGCGGGACGGTGGCCACCCGGTACCGCTGGCCCTCGACCGTGACGGTGCGCAGGTTCTTGCCACGCAGGCCCCGCGCGACCTCGGCGTCGGCCGCGTCGACGGGGATAGCGAAGGTCTCCAGCGACGGGAAGGCGCTCTCCAGGGGCACTCCGTCGCCGTCGAGGAACTGCAGCTCCATGCCGAAGTTCAGGGCCCGGACGCTGATCTGGCTCGCCTGCAGGTTGCCGGCCGACGCCTTGGCCTGTTCCAGGAGCTGGTCGTCGATCGCCTGGTTCAGCACGATCCGGGTGACGCCGAGGGCGACGCTGACCACGACGGCGACCGCGGCGGCTACGGCCACCCCGGCGAGCAGCGCCATCCGGGCCCGCAGCGTCAGCCGCGGGAGCCGGCTGGGCCAGCGCGACGCCGCCGGCCGGGACGACGGACCCCCCACCCGCCGGCCCTCGACCAGCGTGTCCGCCGGCTGCTCCGGCCCGGTCACACCGACCTCGTCGGCGTTGTCGGCCTTGCCGGCCTTGCCGGCCTCTTCGACCTGGCCGGTTTCGTCGGCATCGTCGGCCCTGACAGCGGCAGCGGGCTCACACCCGGTCGGCGGCGGGTTCACGCAGGACGTAACCCACCCCGCGCACCGTGTGCAGCAGCCGTGGCTCCCCGCCGGCCTCGAGCTTGCGCCGCAGGTAGCTCACGAACACCTCCAGGGAGTTCGAGGAGGGTCCGAAGTCGTAGCCCCAGACTTTCTCCATGATCATCGATCGGGAGAGGACCTGGCGCGGATGGGTCAGGAACAGCTCGAGCAGCTCGAACTCGGTCTTGGTCAGCGTCAGCTCCCGGCCCTCCCGCAGGACCTGGCGGCTCGCCGGGTCGAGCGCCACCCCCGCGTACGACAGCGCGGGGGGGACGCCCTGGCCCGGCTCGGCGCCCTGCGCGGGGCCGTGGCCCACGCTGGCCCGTGTCACGAGGGTGGACCGCCGGATCAGCGCCCGCAGCCGGGCGAACAGCTCCTCCAACGCGAAGGGCTTCACCAGGTAGTCGTCGGCGCCCACGTCGAGGCCGCTGACCCGGTCGGCCAGCCCGTCACGGGCAGTCAGCATGAGGACGGGGACGTCGTCACCGCGCGCCCGCAGACGGCGGCAGGTCTCCAGGCCGTCCATCCTCGGCATCATCACGTCGAGCACGACGATGTCCGGCTGGTCGCGCGCCACCACCTCCAGCGCGGCGACCCCGTCGGGCGCCGTGCGCACCTCGTAGCCCTCGAACCTCAGCGACCGCTCCAGCGACTCGCGGACGGCCGCGTCGTCGTCCACCACCAGTACTCGCACGGCTCCAGTCTGCCCCGCTCGCCCGACAGTTCCATGCTCCGGACGCGCATCTCAGCAAGACCTTGTCCGATCCTCAGCCCCGCTTCAGGCGCTGTGCCTGGAAGGGGCCGGCGCGGGCGGATCGATCCTGGGTGTCGGCACGTCGTTCGCGCCCTGGCCCGGCGAGCCGCCGGTGCCGCCCGGCGTCTCCTCCTCCTCCTCGGCGGGCTTGTCGTCGTCATCGTCGTCGACGACCACGACCTCGCTGCGCTGGACGGTGCCGAGCTCGATCCCGGCCCGGCCGAKCGACGCCCGGACCCGCTCCCGCAGCTCGCGGGCGACGTCCCACTGCTTGAGCGGCTGGGTCTTGATGGCGATCCGCAGCGTGTAGCCGTCCGCGGTCATGGTCTCCATGCCCCAGACCTCCGGCTCGGCGAGGATCAGGCCGGACCAGGCCTCGTCCTTCCACAGCTTGTCGGCCGTCCGGACGAGCACCCGTTTCGCGGCGGCGACCTCGGTGTCGTAGTCGAGCGGGACGTCGAGAACCGTGCGGGCCCACTGTTGACTCTTGTTCCCGACCCGGGTTATCTCGCCGTTGCGGACGTACCAGACCGTCCCCTCGACGTCGCGCATTCGGGTCATCCGCAGGCTCACCGCCTCGACGGTGCCCGAGACCGGGCCGACATCGATCACGTCGCCGACGCCGTACTGGTCCTCCAGCAGCATGAACATGCCCGACAGGAAGTCGCGCACGAGGTTCTGCGCACCGAAACCGACGGCGATGCCGAGCACTCCGGCGCTGGCCACGATCGGGGCTAGATTCAGGCCGAGCTCGCCGAGGATCGTGAGGAAAGCCAGCCCGAACACAAAGATTGACGTCACGCTGCGCAGCAGCGATCCGACCGTTCCGGCGCGCTGGCGCCGCCGCTCGAGCAGAACGGTCGGATCACCGAATGCGCCCAGCAAGGTGTTCGACCGCAGCCCGCGCAGCATGCCGGTACTGCGCCCCGAGGCGGCCCGTTCGGTGGTCCGCCGGATGAACCGGTGCAGCAGCGTCCGGATCACCATCGCGAACAGCAGAATCAGCAGAATCTTGATCGGCGTGCCGAGGAACACCTCGGCGCCGGACGCAAGATAGTTACTACCCGTGACGTCGTACACGGTGCGGCACATGAGGCCGGGGTCCGTGCCGCAGGCGTCCCGCAGCGCGTTCGCGACGCCCTCGATCGAGACGAGCGGATCCGTCGTCGGACCGGGCGAGATCGACACCGAGGGTATGGGGCTGGGCGAGACCGTCGCCGCGGTCGTCGGTGCGGCGGTGGGCGACAGGATCGCGCCGAGCATCGGGATCACGGGCTGAGCCAGCAGGGACGGCTCCGCGCCCATGACCGCCGGGGGCAGCCCGGCCGCGACTGGTTCGGCGGGCACGCCACCGAACGGGACAGCACCAAACGGGACACGTGAGATGGACACAACGCCGGCCATCCTCCGTAAGCAGGTCTCTCAGTCGGATCGACGCCGATCGGGCGCCGTGTGCGTCTGGAAGCCCCCCGGCCGGGCCGCGGCAAGGCCGCCGGCACCCATCCCCCGGCGGCGCTCCGTAGCCCGCGCAGCGAGCTGGCGCAGCGCCGAGTCGACCTTGACAGTCTTGCCCATCGGCGGACCCGGACGGCGGGCACCCCCGTGTCGGCCACACACGGACACGGCCCGCCAGTCAGTCACACAGTGTAATTTTTCGGTCACGACACACGGTCGAATGAGGTTGTTGTTCGTCACAAACCACGCCGGATATGCACATCGACGCTTTGCCGGGACGGATGACCATGCAAACAGGCTCGCGTTCTGCCGCCGAAGAAGGTTGACTGTCCATTGTCACCGGAGACGCTGGGTAGGACGGTCCGCGAGGACCCTCGGGTGGGCAGGAGGTCGGCGCGTGGCAGAGGCGCTGGTTCTCAATGCCACGTACGAGCCTCTGTGCGTGGTGTCACAAAGAAGAGCACTGGTGCTCGTTCTGACCGACAAGGCCGTGATGGTCGAATCCGCCGGCCAGGTGCTGCGTTCGACGACGGCCGCAGTCGAGGTTCCGATCGTCGTGCGGTTGGCACGGTTCGTGCGCGTACCCTACCGTTCACAGATTCCACTCACCCGCAAGGGTGTACTGGCACGCGACCATCACCGGTGCGTGTACTGCAACGCCCCGGCGACATCACTGGATCACGTGATCCCCCGCTCTCGCGGCGGGCCACACGTATGGGAGAACGTCGTGGCGGCCTGCGGCCGCTGCAACCATGTCAAAGCCGACCGGGCCGTCGCGGACCTCGGTTGGCGGCTTCGCACGGCGCCCAGAGCGCCGAGCGGAGCCGCCTGGCGCATTCTGGGGTCCCGTCGCATGGACCCGCGGTGGTCGCGGTACCTGAGCACGGTGGGGGACGTCTCCGAGGCCGCGAGCGCCTGACCCGTCCCACCCGGTCTGCGGGCGGTACCCGCCGCCAGGCCGGGGCAGGTACCCGGGGTGCGCATACTCGTCACCGGTGCGACCGGGTATATCGGTGGTCGGCTGGCACCCCGCCTGCTCGGCCAGGGCCATCACGTCCGCTGCATGACCCGTGATCCGGCGCGGCTGTCCGACGTCGGCTGGGCCCGGCATCCCGACATCGAGGTGGTCCGTGCCGACGCCCTCGACCCGGAGTCGCTGCACGCGGCGATGGAGGATGTCGACGTCGCCTACTACCTGATCCACTCGATCGACACCGGCGGCGACTTCTCGGCCGTCGACCGCCGGGCGGCCGCGGCGTTCGCGCGGGCGGCGCGGGCCGCCGGCGTCCGGCGGATCATCTACCTGGGTGGGCTGAGCCCGGCCACCGGCATCGGCATGTCGGCGCACCTGGCGTCCCGGCAGGAGGTCGCGCGGATCCTGCTCGACTCCGGGGTGCCCACGGTCGTGCTGCGCGCCGCGATCATCATCGGCAGCGGCAGCGCGTCGTTCGAGATGCTGCGCCACCTCACCGAGCGGCTGCCGGTGATGCTCACCCCACGCTGGGTGCGGACCCGCATCCAGCCGATCGCCGTCCGGGACGTCCTGCACTACCTCATCGGATGTCTCCAGCTGCCGGCCGAGATCAACCGCTCGTTCGACATCGGCGGGCCGGACGTCCTGACCTACGCCGACATGATGCAGCGTTTCGCGGCGGTCGAGGGCCTGCGTCGCCGAGTGATCATCCGCGTGCCGGTGCTCTCCCCCGGCCTGTCGTCGCTGTGGGTCGGGGTGGTGACGCCGGTCCCCCGGGCGATCGCGCGGCCGCTGGTCCGCTCGCTGCGGACGGAGGTCGTCGTCGGCGAGCACGACATCGCGCGGTGGGTGCCGGACCCGCCCGAGGGGCTGCTGCCGTTCGAGACCGCGGTCGCCTACGCGCTGGCGCGGGTGCGCGACCGGACGGTGGAGACCCGGTGGTCGACTGCGGTCTGGCCGGGCAGCCCGCTCGCCGCGCCGTTCCCCGAGGTCGCCGCGTACCTCTCCGCCGACCGGGCCGGCCGCCGCGGGCACCGCCCGGTCGCGGCGGACGTCCGGACCGCGGCCGACGGCGGCTCGCCGGACAACGCCCCGTCCAACGGAATCCTGGCCGGCGGCGCTCCGCCAGGCGAGCCCGTCCCGACCGATCCGGCCTGGGCCGGGAGCTCGCTCTACACCGACGAGCGGTCGAAGGCCGTGGCCGCGCCGGCGGGGGGCCTGTGGCGGGTCGAGGAGCTGGTCCCCGGACGGCTGCTGCGCCTGCGCGCCGAGATGAGGCTGCCCGGCCACGCCTGGCTCGAACTGCGCGTCGAGCCAGGCGGCCCCGACGGCGGGACGGTCTACCGGCAGCGGGCGCTGTTCCTGCCGCGCGGGCTGCCGGGCCACCTCTACTGGCGGGCCGTCAGCCCGTTCCACGCCGTGGTCTTCGGCGGGATGCTGCGCACTATCGTCCGCCGGGCCGAATCCGCCCCGGCCGCGGCCGCGCCGGCTGTGACAGCCCCGACGGAGTCGACTTCGATCGAGCCGACCACGCCGGCCGGCCGGTGACCGGCCACCGACCGGCACACCGCCTCGTCCTCAAGTGTGGTCTCAGGTGTGGTCGGCCTCGTCGGGGATCTCCATCTCGAACCAGACGCGCTTGCCGTCCGGTGTCGTCTCGACTCCCCAGGCCTGCGCGAGCGCCTCGACGAGGAGCAGGCCCCAGCCGTGCTCGGCCTCCGGATCGTCCGGGGAGTTGCCGCCGGGCCGGGGCAGGGCGGTGCCCTCCCTGTCCTCGACGCTCACCCGCAGCCGCCCGGGTTCCAGGGTGGCCCGCAGCACGAGATCGCTGCGCGCGTGCAGCACCGCGTTGGTGACCACCTCGCTGACCAACAGGATCGCGTCGTCGAGTGATCCGATCCCGGCGTCGAGCAGCGAGCGCCGGACGGCCGTGCGGGCCTGTCCGGCCGATGCGGCGACGGCGGGCAGCGCGAGCTGGAGCAGCGGCGGGCGCAGCTGCCGGGTGACCAGCGTGAGCAGCGCTATGTCGTCGTCCGTGCGCGGCGGGAGATCCGCGGCCAGCAGGCAGCGCTCGAGCAGGGTCCGGGCGCTCTCCTCGCTCGGGCCCGATCCGCTGCCGCTCACCGCGTCCGGGCCGGACCAGCTGCGGGCCGCGAAGCCACCGCCGGTGCGGCGGCGGTCACCGCTCGCCCGCGTCCTGCGGTAGCCCCCGCGGCGGTCCCGGCCCGACCGCCGCTCCCTGATCCGCCGCTCCGGCGTGACCATGGCTCCGCCAGCCGCGGCGGCCGGCGCGGAGGCCGCCAGCGCCACGGCGGCTGCGGGCGGATCACCCGCGGCAGGCGCCGCGCCCACAGACGGATCACCCGTGGCAGGCGCCGCGTCCACAGACGGATCATCCGAAGGCGGCGCGAACGCCCGAACGGCGCGCGGACGGGCAATCTGCTCGCCCAGGCCCGACCTCAGGTGCTCCAGGCCGTCCGCGAGCGGCCGGCGCCGGGACTCCACCAGGCCGTCGGTGAACATCACGAACGCCGAGCCGGACGGGAGCGAGACGGTCAGCTCGGAGAAGGTGCCCTGCTCACCCGTCCCGAGCGGGAGCCCGGGCTCGAGCACGAGGTAGTCCGGCTCCTCGTCGGGCAGCAGCAACAGCGGCGGCGGATGGCCCGCGCTCGCGATCGTCATCCGGCCGGAGTAGGGGTCGTACACCGCGTACATGGAGGTGGCCATCTGCAGGCCGGGCAGCGAGTCGACAACCCGGTCGAGCCGGGCCAGCAGCTCGGCGGGCCCCCAGTCCTCCAGCGCGTACGCCCGCAGTGCGGCCCGCAGCTGGCCCATCACCGCGGCCGCGTGCAGGCCACGGCCCATCACGTCACCGATCGCCACGCCGACCCGCCCGCCGGGCAGCGGGATGACGTCGTAGAGGTCCCCGCCGACCTCCGTACCGGCCGTGCCGGGCCGGTACTCCATCGCGATCTCCATGCCGTCCAGGGCCGGCGGGTGCGCGGGAAGCATCGAGCGCTGCAGTGTCAGCGCGGACTCCTCGACATCCCGGAAGAGCTGCGCGTTGTCGAGCGCGGTGCCGCCGCGCCGGGCCAGCTCCTCGATGAGGCGGATGTCGAGCGCGGTGTACTCGACGGATTCGCGCCGGCCGACCGTCAGCGCGCCGAACACCCTCCCCCGGGCGTACATCGGCACGGTGATCGCGGCTCCTGCCTGGATCTCCCCGAACCGCTCAGCGGCCTCGCCGGGGAACAGCCGGCGGACGACGTCCTCGGTGTAGCGGGGCACGTAGTACGACTGGCCGGTCCGGACGACGACGCCCGGCGGGATGTCCTCGGTGGCTGTCGGCGGGTGGATCTGGACGATGGCCCGGACGAAGTCCGCCGTCTTCGGGTCGAGAAAGCGCGACCCGGCGATCCGAATGCTGTCCCCGTCGCCGCGAAGCCAGACCACGGCCGCGTCGCCCATCCGGGGCACAACCAGGGATGCGATCATGTCGATGATCCGCTGCGGGTCGAGCGAGCTGCTCAGGACCAGGCTCGCGTCGGCGAGGAACGACAGCTGCTCGAGCGTCGCCTCCTCGGTGACGTGCGCGCGGCGCCGGCGCCGGGTACTCGACAGCTCGCGGACGATGGCGCGGCCAACCGTGGCCGTCGTGGCGGCCCAGCCCGCCGAGCGGGACTCCGTGTCGATCACCGGGCCTCGACTCTCCCATCCGGACGTCGCCCGCCCGGACGTCGCCGGTCCGGATGCCGCCCGTCCGGACGCCTCGACCGGATCGGCCGCGGCACCGAGGGGACGTTTAGCCACCGGGACACATCTACCCCCAGGAAGCGCACCATAACGGACAGTGACGTCATCCACTCGCGGAAGTGTAGTTCGAGAGTCGGACATCGCGCCCGCCGAGCCGCTCGACGGACACTTTCCGTAACCAGAGCATCCCGTTTACTTCATGCCCGCAGAGAGGGTTTGATGCTGGCATGGATCCCGTTGTCACATACCGTGCGGGCGAACCCGGGCAGCCCGGCGGCCGCTCCRGCCCGGCCGCGCCACCAGCGGGAACCGAGGAGACCGATTACTCCACGTGGTGGCACGACGCCGTGATGTACGAGGTCTACGTCCGCAGCTTCGCCGACGCCGACGGCGACGGGGTYGGCGACATCGAGGGCATCCGCCGGCGCCTGCCCGACCTCGCCGACCTGGGCGTCGACGGGATCTGGGTCAGCCCCTTCTACCGCTCCCCCATGGCCGATCACGGCTACGACGTGGCCGACCACACCGACGTCGACCCCTTGTTCGGCACTCTCTCGGACGTCGACGCGCTGCTGCGCGACGCCCACGAGGCCGGCCTGAAGGTCGTCGTCGACCTGGTCCCGAACCACTCCAGCAGCGCGCACCCCGCCTTCCAGGCGGCGCTCGCGGCCGGGCCGGGCGCGCCGGAGCGGGACCTCTACCTTTTCCGGGACGGGCGCGGCCCGGACGGTGCGCTCCCCCCGAACAACTGGATCTCGGTGTTCGGTGGCCCCGCCTGGACGAGGGTTCCGGACGGCCAGTGGTACCTGCACCTGTTCGCCCCGGAGCAGCCGGACTGGAACTGGCAGCATCCGCGGGTGCGGGCGGCGCACGCCGAGATCATCCGATTCTGGCTCGACCGGGGGGTCGACGGCTTCCGGATCGACGTCTCGCACGGCCTGGTCAAGGACGGCGAGCTGCGCGACCATCCGACCGACGCGCTCCCCACGCCGGAGACCGGCTTCCGGGAGGAGATCGAGCCGCACGCTTGGGATCAGGACGGCGTCCACGAGATCTACCGCGAGTGGCGGGCGATCGTCGACGCCCACGACCGGCGCGACGGCCGACAGCGGGTGCTCGTCGGCGAGACCTGGGTCGCCGACCCGGGGCGCCTCGCCCGGTACGTCCGTCCCGACGAGCTGCACCTGACCTTCACGTTCTCGCTGCTGTACGCGCCGTTCTCCGCCCCGGCGTGGCGGGCGGCGATCGATGCCGCCCGGGCCGCGACAGCCGCCGTCTGCGCGCCGCCGACCTGGGTGCTGGCCAACCACGACGTCGTCCGTCCGGTCAGCCGCTACGGCGGCGGTGAGACCGGCCTGCGCCGGGCCCGGGCGGCGCTGCTGACGCTGCTGGCGCTGCCCGGCACGGTCTACCTGTACCAGGGCGACGAGCTCGGCCTGCCGCAGGTCGACGTCCCGCCCGAGGCCCGCCAGGACCCGGTCTGGGAACGGTCCGGCCACACCTCGCCCGGCCGGGACGGCGCACGGGTGCCGCTGCCGTGGTCCGGCGACGCGCCTCCGTACGGGTTCAGCGCCGGGGCAGCCGAGCCGTGGCTCCCGCAACCGCCCGACTGGGCGACGCTGACCGCGTCCGCCCAGTCCGTGGACCCGATGTCGACCAGGGTGCTCGTCCGCGGCGCGCTGGCGCTACGCCGCGCGCTCCCCTTCCTCGGCGGACCAGCCGGGCCGGGCGGCGCGGCCGAGCCGGGCGGCGCGGCCGGGCCGGGCGGCGCGGCCGAGCCGGGCGGCGCGGCCGAGCCGGG